>JACXVD010000055.1 GCA_014763545.1 Sphingomonadales bacterium | reverse complement strand
CATTTCAACCCGGCAGTCTCGCTCGGGCTCGCGGTGGCCGGGCGCTTCGAGTGGAAAGAGCTGCTGCCCTATTGGGTGGCCCAGGTACTGGGATCGTTCACCGCAGCGGGCGTGCTGTTCGTGATCGCCTCGGGCAAGGCCGGCTGGGCGCCGGGCGGGTTCGCCTCGAACGGCTTCGGCGACCTGTCGCCGGGCGGCTATTCGATGCAGGCCGCGCTGCTGATCGAGATTGTCCTGACCGCCGGCTTCCTGGTGGTCATCCTCGGTTCGACTTCGGCCAAGGTACCGGCCGGCTTCGCACCAATTGCCATCGGCCTCGCGCTGACGCTGATCCACCTGATCTCGATTCCCGTAACCAATACGTCGGTCAATCCGGCGCGTTCGACCGGGGTGGCGTTCTACGCGCAGACCGGTGCGGTCGGGCAATTGTGGCTGTTCTGGCTGGCGCCGCTGGTGGGCGGCGCGATCGGCGCGGCGCTGTGGCGCTATCTCCTCGCACCCGAGGAATCGCTGCGCGGCCTCGGCGGCGAAGGCGATTGACACATCGCTGTCGCTCCCGGCTTTCCAAACCGGATCGCGGATATTAAGTAGCGATCCGCCAGGGGGCCGGGCAGCCGCGTGCCGCAAGGTGCGAGGAAAGTCCGGGCTCCACGAAGCAAGGGTGGCGGGTAACGCCCGCCGCGGGCAACCGTAGGGAAAGTGCCACAGAGAGCATTCCGCCGATGGAGGGCAACCTCACAGGCAAGGGTGAAAGGGTGCGGTAAGAGCGCACCGGGGGGCCGGCAACGGTCTTCGCACGGCAAACCCCACCCGGAGCAAGGCCGAATAGGGGCGGCGCGTCCTCGCGCAAGCGGGGGCAGGGGTGTTTCGCCCCGACCGCCCGGGTTGGTCGCTTGAGCGGCGGAGCAATCCGTCGCCCAGATGAATGGCTGCCCCCGCCGATACGGTCTGGGCCAGGGAAACCTGGGGCCGGATACCGTCGGCGGGACAGAACCCGGCTTACAGGCTCCCTGGCAAATTGTTTCGTCGGAAACTGCTTTACACGGCCATCCCTGCCGTCGAGAGAGGCGCGCAGAACAGCTTTGAGAGGTAACCGATGACACGCTTTCTGTCCCTGTCCGCCGTTTCCGCACTTGCGCTCGCCGCGGTGCTGCCTGCCTCGCAGGCCCGCGCCGACGAAGGCATGTGGACCTTCGACAACTTCCCCGAAGAATTGATGGAAAAGGAATACGGCTGGGCGCCGGACCAGGCGTGGCTCGACCGCGTGCAGGCCTCCGCCGTGCGGCTGACCGGGGGTTGCTCGGCCAGCTTCGTTTCGGATGCGGGGCTGATCCTGACCAACCATCACTGCGTCGCCAGCTGCCTGTTCGACAATTCGAAGGATGGCCAGGATTACCTCAACGACGGCTATATCGCCGACAAGCGCGACCTCGAACTGAAGTGCCCCGGCCAGCAGGCCGAAGTCGTGACCAAGATTACCGACGTGACCGGCGATGTGAAGGCCGCGATGGGCACCCTCACCGGCGAGGCACTGACCAAGGCGCGCGATGCAAAGATTGCCGACATCGAAAGCGCGGGCTGCACCGACACTGCGACCACCCGCTGCCAGGTTGTGACCCTGTTCGGTGGCGGTCAGTACAAGCTCTACACCTACCGCAAATATTCGGATGTCCGCCTGGTCTGGGCCCCGGAAGATCGGGCGGCGACCTTCGGCGGAGATCCAGACAATTTCAACTTCCCGCGCTATTCGCTCGATGCCAGCTTCCTGCGCGCATATGAGAACGGCAAGCCGGTCAAGACCCCCAACCACCTCAAGTGGAACCCGCGCGCGCCCAAGGAAGGCGAAGTGACCTTCGTCGTCGGCAACCCCGGTTCGACCAGCCGCCTTTACACCTCCAGCCAGATCGCCTTCGAACGCGAAGTGCGCCTGCCCATCACCATCGCGACGATGAGCGAGCTGCGTGGCCGCGTGATCCGCGCGATGGAGGAAAGCCCAGAACATGCACGCGAAGGGCTGGACCTGCTCAACGGCATCGAAAACAGCCTGAAGGTCTATCTCGGCCGCCAGAAGGCGCTCAACGATCCGGGCTTCACCGCCGCGCTGGTGGCCAAGGAAGACGAGCTCAAGGCCAAGAGCGCGGGCAATGCCGCGATCGGCGATCCCTGGGCCAGCGTGGACGAGGCGACGACTGCCTATCGCGCGCTCTACCTGCCCTATCGCTTCCTCAGCCCGAGCAGCGACCTGTTTTCCTACGCTGAGACGCTCGTCTATGCCGCGCAGGAGCGTGCCAAGCCCAATGCCGAACGCCTGCCCGGCTACACCGACAGTGCGCTGCCGCTGACGAAGAAGCGCCTGCTGGACGAAGCACCGGTGTACAACTGGCTCGACGAGCTGCGCCTCGAATGGAGCCTGAGCAAGGCGCGCGAATATCTCGGCGTCGACGATGCCGACAGCAAGCTGCTGCTGGGCAAGGAAAGCCCGGAACAGCTGGCCAAGCGGCTGGTCGAAGGCAGCAAGCTGGCCGATCCGGCCTATCGCCAGCAATTGTGGGACGGCGGGCTTGCGGCGATCGAGGCATCGGACGATCCAATGATCCAGTATGCGCTCAAGCTCGCGCCGCGCCAGCGCGAGTTGCAGAAGCAGGTCGACGAGGTCTATTCGGGGCCGCTCGCGGTGGCCGGCGGCAAGCTCGCGGATGCGCGCTTCGCCGCCTATGGCGATACGCTCTACCCCGATGCGACCTTCACCCTGCGCATCAGCTATGGCAAGGTCGAAGGCTGGGTCGAACGCGGCCAGCAGGTGCCGATCGCGACGACGCTGGGCGGTACGTTCGACCGCGCGACCGGCAATCCGCCGTTCGATGTCGCCCCGGCTTTCGCCGCCAACAAGGACAAGATCGACCCGGCGGTAACCTACGATTTCGTGACCACCAACGACATCATCGGCGGCAATTCGGGCAGCCCGGTGATCGACAAGGCGGGCACGGTGATCGGCGCCGCGTTCGACGGCAACATCAACTCGCTGGGCGGCAACTACGGCTATGACGGGTCGGTCAACCGCACCGTCGTCGTCTCGACCGCGGCGGTGCAGGAAGCGCTGGAGACGATCTATCCCGCTCCGGCGCTGGTCAAGGAACTGGCGGGCAAGTAAGCGCCCGCCGCTTGATCTGGAACAATGCAGGCGGGGCCGCGCAAGGCGCATGGCCCCGCCTGTCTTTCAAGGGCAGGAGCTTCCCCATGGCACATACCGAATTCAAGGACTGGCCCGCACTGGGCGAAAACCTCATCCCCGCGATCCGCGAATTGCACAAGGGTTCGCCGGGCGTGATGAAGGCGTTCCGCGAAATGGGCGCCGCCGCGCATGAAGGCGGTGCGCTGGATGCAAAGACCAAGGAACTGCTGGCAATCGCCATCTCGGTGGCGCTGCGCTGCGACCCGTGCATCACCTACCACGTGGAAGGCGCGCGCAAGAAGGGCGCCAGCCGCGAGGAAATCGCCGAGACCATGGGCCTTGCGGTCTATATGGGCGCCGGGCCCAGCGCGATGTACGCAGCGCAGGCGCTGGAAGCCTACGACCAGTATGTCGACAAGGCTGCCGAAGCCTGACCTGAAAACGCGCGGGCGTGGCTGAAGTGCTCAGCCGCGCCCGATGCTGGCGTAGGTGAAGCCCAGCGCGCGCACATCGTCCGGCTGGTAGATGTTGCGCAGGTCGACCAGCACCGGCGCCTTGGCCAGTTCCTTGACCCGGGCGAGGTCGAGCGCGCGGAACGCGTCCCATTCGGTGACGATGGCGATGGCGTCGGCGCCCTCGATCGCTTCGTAGGGGCTTTCGGTCATCGCCACTTCGGGCATCAGCGGGCGCGCCTGCTCCATCCCTTCGGGATCATAGGCGGCAACCTTGACGCCTGCATCGACCAGTGTCTGGGCGATGGCGATGGCCGGGCTGTCGCGCATGTCGTCGGTGTTGGGTTTGAAGGTCAGGCCGAGCAGCGCGACCTTCTTGCCGCGCGCTGCGTCCATCCCGCCCAGCGCATCGATCACCTTGCGGCCCATCGCACGCTTGCGGCTGTCGTTGGTCTTCACCACCGCCTCGACGATGCGCACCGGGCTTTCATAATCCTCGGCGGTCTTGAGCAGGGCGAGCGTGTCCTTGGGGAAGCAGCTGCCGCCATAGCCCGGCCCGGCATGGAGGAATTTCGAACCGATGCGGTTGTCCATCCCGATGCCGCGGCTGACATCCTGCACGTTCGCGCCGACCTTCTCGCACAGATCGGCCATCTCGTTGATGAAGGTGATCTTGGTCGCGAGGAAGGCGTTGGCGGCATATTTGATCAGCTCGCTCGAACGGCGGCTGGTGAACAGGATCGGCGATTCGTTGAGGAACAGCGGGCGGTAGACCTCGCGCATGATTTCGCGTCCGAAATCGTCTTCCGCACCGATCACGATCCGGTCGGGCCGCTTGAAATCCCCGATCGCCGCACCTTCGCGCAGGAATTCGGGGTTGGACACGACAGAGACACGATGGCTGGTGCCGCTGGCAGCCAGGATGCGCTCCACTTCGTCGCCCGTGCCGACCGGGACAGTCGACTTGGTGACAACCACGGCGTCGTTTTCCAGTGCTTCGCCAACTTCCTTCGCCACGGCATAGACGAAGGAAAGATCCGCGTGTCCGTCGCCCCGGCGGCTGGGTGTGCCGACGGCGATGAAGATCGCCGAAGCGCCGCGAATGCCCTCCGCCAGATCGGTGGTGAAGGACAGGCGGCCCGCCTTCACATTGGCGCCGACCAGCTCGGCAAGGCCGGGTTCGTAGATCGGCATCACGCCTTCATGCAGGCGGTCGATCTTCGACTGGTCCTTGTCGATGCAGACAACATCGTGCCCGAAATCCGCGAAACAGGCCCCCGAGACCAGGCCGACGTAGCCGGACCCCACCATCGCGATCTTCATAAGCGTCCCTGTTCCTGTTGCTTGTGGCGCAGACTATGCGGCGCGATGCCGCTCGCCGCGGCCCTTAGGCCAATTTTTCGCGCCGCTCCACCGTGATCTGCCCATCACAGGCCGCGGTCTGGATATAGCGACGCCGGGTACCTTCCAGCACCAGCGCGGTCAGCCGGTCGCTGCGGAAGGCGCCGGTGTCGATCCCGATGCGGTTGGGGCGTTCGTCCACCTCGTCCACGATCGTGTGGCCGTGCACCACGACATGCGACAAGGGATCGGCGTGACGCAGGAAGGGTTCGCGAATCCACAGCATGTCGTGCCGCTTCTGCTGTTCGAGCGGCGCCTCGGGATCGATCCCGGCGTGGACGAAGAGATAGTCGCCCGCGACCACGCATTCCTCGAAGCTGCGGATGAAGTCCTGATCCGATGTGGGCACCACTTCGGCCATCATTTGCTGCACTTCCTCCAGCGTGGCGCGGTTGTAAGTCTCGCGGTCGAGCCCATAGCTGAGGATCGTTTCGCGCCCGCCATGCTTGAGGAAATGGCGCAGCACCTCGGTATCGTCGAAGGAGAGGAGGAACATGTCCTCGTGATTGCCGGCCAGCACGCGCACCTTGCGCTGCGCCTGCCATTCGCGGGCGCGGGCGATAACCCCGCGGCTGTCGGGTCCGCGATCGACCAGATCGCCCAGCAGCACCACGGTGGTCTGCGCGTCGGGCGCCTCGAGGTCGTCTTCCTCGATGGCGTGGATCAGTTCGTCGAACAGGTCGAGCCGCCCGTGAATGTCGCCGATCACGTAATAACGTTCGCCAGGCGGGATGCTGGCGTTCGGCCCCGGCGGGCTCTTGCGGAATAGTTGGCGAAACGGTTTGAACATGGTCTGCTTGTGCTGCATCCCGGGGATTGGCCGCATAGTCCCAACCGCGCATAGGGGCAATCGCTTGCCGGGCGCTGAACGCCGACGTGATGCATAAAATCAACACTATTGCTGCGCAATGCAGCGATTGGCGAATTTCTCTTGTGCGGTGCAGCAAGGACGGGCAAGATTGTTGCGTATCCGGTCGAGACTGCACATCAAAACAGCAGCCGACGGGTGCGCAGGTGGGACGATAAGCACAACCAAACCAAGGAAGTTTGTCATGCTCACGTCCATCCGCAGCATTTCCGCTGCGACACTTCTTGCCGGCGCCGCTTTCGTGGCGACCCCGGCGCTGGCTGCCGATGAGGCCGCTGGCGATTCGCTCGACACCAATGTGGTGAACGTCGATATTTCCGCGATCGATACGGCCGACAGCCAGCAAACCGCGCTGGATACCGGCAAGATCGAAATTACGCGCGTCGCTCAGCCGGTGGCTGAAGACACGGCGAGCTATGCCGGCGAAGAAAGCCCGATTTCGATTTCGGGCAATGTCGCGCTGACCACCGACTATCGCTTCCGCGGCGTTTCGCTGTCGGGCGGCGATCCGGCCATCCAGGGCGGCCTCGACGTCGCGCTGCCGGCCGGTTTCTATGTCGGCACCTGGTCGTCGTCGATCGACGGCGGCGTGTACGGCTCGCAGGAACTCGATCTTTACGCCGGTTGGGGCACCGACCTGGCCGAAGGCGTCAGCTTCGATGCCGGCCTGCTGTACTATGTCTATCCCAATGGCGTTTCGGGCGTCGATCTCGACTATTGGGAACCCTATGCCTCGATCACCGGCACGATCGGCCCGGTCGAAGCCAAGGTCGGCCTCGCCTATGCGTGGAAGCAGGATTCGCTCGGCAATGACGACAACATCTATGTCTACACCGACCTGAGCACCTCGGTTCCGGGGACGCCGCTGTCGCTCAGCGCGCACCTGGGCTACACCGATGGCGTGCTGGCCCCGCCGTTCCTCGCCGGGACGAGCGACATGACCGGCTTCGACTATTCGATCGGCGCTTCGATGACCGTGTTCGGCCCGCTCTCGCTGAGCGTGTCCTACATCGGCGTCGATGGTCCTTCGATCGACGGCTTCACCGACGATACGGTGGTCGCGACGCTCAGCGCCGAATTCTGATCTCCGGACGGAGTGTGCACTGGCCCGTCCCGGCATTGCCGGGGCGGGCCTTTTCACATGTCTCGGCCGCGCCCGCTCAGTCGAGCGCGAAATCGATCGAGGTGACCACGCGCACCTTCTTGTAAGGCGTGTCGTTCACCCCCCAGCCGCCGCTGTCTCCATCGCGCGCCTCGATGCTGAAATAGCCCTGCGTTGCGCTGCGGATGCTGCCGACCGAGGCGCCGCTGTCCTTGGCGAATTGTTCGGCCGCAGCACGCGCATCCTTGGTCGCGGCGGCCACCATGTCGGGCTTGATCGCGTCGAGCTTGGTGAACGTGTAGGCAATGGTCGAACCATCCTCCAGCACCACGCCCTTGCGCACCAGCTCGACCTGCCGCTTGGCTGCCTTCTGCGCGCGCTCGATGTCGCGCGTGCGCAAAGTCATGCGTTGCCGCACCGTGAATTGCGGGACACCCTGATCCTTGTATTGCGAGACGTTGACCCCGGTGGGTTGCAAGGCGTCGTCGGGGAAGCCGAGTTGCTTGAAGAAGGCGGTGATCGAGGCGCTGTCGCGGTCGACGCTGGCCTGCGCGGATTGCAGGTCGGTCGCGGTGGCGGAGTAGGACAGGGTCCAGGTGGCGAGGTCGGCGGTGACTTCGCGCTCGGCCAGGCCGCGCACGGTGACCGAACGTTCCGCCTCGCGCATCCGCACCAGCCCATCGCCCGTCAGCCATCCGCCGACCGCGAGGCCCAGCGCCAGGATCGCTGCCCCGGCGAGCCATTGGCTGCCGGAAGTTTCACGCCACGAAAGGGTGGAACGGTCAGGGCTTTCTTCGGTATGGTCGGTCATGCAAGGTCTCCCCATGGGCGGTTGTCATCCGCCATGCGATGTGGCCCTTGAACGATGAACTGTGCTTGAATAGCGATGAATGGAGTTTTCCTTGACCAAATTCCTCCACAGCATGATCCGCGTTTCCGATCCCGATGCCACCATCGCCTTCTTCGGGCTGATCGGGCTGGAGGAGGTCCGCCGGATGGAAAGCGCGCAGGGGCGATTTACCCTGATTTTCCTCGCCGCACCGGGGGAGGAAGGCGTGGCCGAGGTCGAGCTGACCTATAATTGGCCACCGGAAGACGGCAGCGCGCCGGAAGAATATTCGGGCGGCCGGAACTTCGGCCATCTCGCCTACCGGGTCGACGACATCTATGAAACCTGCCAGCGCCTGGCCGATGCAGGGCATATCATCCACCGCCCGCCGCGCGATGGGCATATGGCCTTCGTCAAATCGCCCGACGGAATCTCGGTCGAGTTGCTGCAGGACGGCCATCTCGAACCGCGCGAACCCTGGGCAAGCATGGAGAATACCGGCAGCTGGTGATGCTGCGCGCCCGCGCGGTGCGGATACGACATTCGTCAGCCTCGCCAAGCCGGTGATTTCCTGCCAAGGGGCGCGGCATGACTGCCCTGCTCGTGACCATCTTCGTGCTCGCCTATTTCGCGATCGCGCTCGAGGAACCGCTTCATATCAACAAGTCCGCTTCGGCGCTGGTCGGGGCGGGGGTGTTGTGGACGATTTTCGCGCTGTTTTCGGCCAACCACGAGCTGGTCGACGAACAATTGGCGGAATCGCTGGTCGAAACGGCGCAGATTGCCTTCTTCCTGATCGGGGCGATGACGATCGTCGAAGTCGTCGACACGCATGACGGTTTCGAAGTCATCACCTCGCGGCTCAAGGCGCCGAGCCTGCCGCGCCTGGCACTGATGATTGCGCTGGTAACCTTCTTGCTCAGCGCGATCCTGGACAATCTGACCACCACGATTGTGATGGTTTCGCTCATCCGGCGGCTGATCGATGCCCGCGAAGACCGGCTGATGATCGCGGGGATCGTGATTATCGCCGCCAACGCCGGCGGCGCCTGGTCACCGATCGGCGACGTGACGACGACGATGTTGTGGATCAAGGGCAATGTCACCACCGGGGCGATCACCAGTCGCCTGATCGTGCCCTCGCTGGTCAACCTGCTCGTCCCCCTGGCTGCGGTGATGTGGATGATGCGCGGCAAGCTCGCGACCGCACCCGTCGCCAGCGCACAGGCGGAGCAAAGCGTGACGACCCTGTTCGAGCGGAACCTGATGTTCACGCTGGGCCTTGCGGCGCTGCTGTCGGTGCCGATCTTCAAGAGTATCACCCACCTGCCGCCGTTCATGGGCATGCTGTTCGGCCTGGGTGTGTTGTGGACGGTGGGCGATCTGGTTCATCGCCACAGCGACGAACCGGCGAGCCGCCGGGTGACCATTGCCGAGGCATTGGCGCGGATCGACATGGCGGCGATCGTCTTCTTCATCGGCATCCTGCTGGCGGTCGCCACGCTGCAACATGCCGGTGTGCTCGCCGCGCTCGCCCAGTGGCTGGATGCCACGATCGGGCGGCTCGATGTGATCGTGGCAATCATCGGGCTGGTCAGTGCGGTGGTCGACAATGTGCCGATGGTCGCCGCGGCGATGGGCATGTACGACATGGGCACCCATCCGCCCGACAGCTTCCTGTGGGAATTCCTTGCCTATTGCGCAGGCACTGGCGGGTCGATCCTGATCATCGGTTCGGCGGCGGGTGTGGCCGCGATGGGGATCGAGAAGATCGATTTCCTCTGGTACCTGCGGCGCTTCAGCCTGCTCGCGCTGGTCGGTTACCTGGCCGGGGCCGCCGCCTATATCCTGCAGAACGAGGTGTGGGTCTGAACCCGCCTGGCGCTCAGGCGGCGCTGCGCCGACCCGCCATGAACAGCACGATGTAACCGAGCACGACCGACACCAGCGTGCCGGACAGCACGCCGATCTTGGTCTGTTCGAACAGCACCGGATCGTCGGCAAACGCCATGGTGGCGATGAACAGGCTCATCGTGAAGCCGATACCGCACAGGATCGCCACGCCCCACAATTGCATCCAGCTGGCGCCCTCCGGCGGCTTGGCGATGCCCAGCCAGCGTGCGCCGGCAATCGCGCCGAGAATGCCGAACTGCTTGCCGAGGACGAGCCCGGCGGCAATCGCCAGCGGCAGCGGGGCAAGGAAACCGTCGATGCCGATCCCGCGCAGGTCGACCCCGGCATTGGCAAAGCCGAACAAGGGCACGACCATATAGGCGTTCCACGGTGCCAGTCCGTGTTCGACCTCTTCCAGCAAAGGCTTGCCGTCGCGCCGCCGCATCGGGACGATCAGCGCCGCGACCACGCCCGCGACCGTCGCATGGATGCCCGAATTGAGCACGCAGAACCACAGCACAACGGCGCCCAGCGCATAGGGCCATGCACGATCGACCTGCTTGAGGTTCATCAGCACCAGTGCCCCCGCCACCACGGCCGAGGCGATCATCCAGATCGCCTTGATCTGCACGGTATAGAAGGCGGCAATGATCGCCACCGCGCCGATATCGTCGACGATCGCCACCGTCAGCAGGAACAGGCGCAATTGCTGCGGCACACGGTTGCCCAGCAGGCCGACGATGCCCATGGCGAAGGCGATGTCGGTCGCTGCGGGAATGGCCCAGCCACGATCCAGCGAGGGATCGTCGGACACCATCAGGACGAAGATCGCGGCGGGTATCGCCATGCCCGCCGCGGCGGCGAGGACCGGCAGGCGGCGGGCCTGCGGATCGGCCAAATCGCCTTCGACCAGTTCGCGCTTCACCTCCAGCCCGACGACGAAGAAGAAAATCGCCATCAGCGCATCGTTGATCCACAGGTGGAAACTGTTGAGCTTGAAGGTCGCCACGGGCCATAATTCGGCGTGGAACAGGTGGTGATACCCCTCCGCGAGCGCCGAATTGGCGACCATCATCGCTGCGACCGCCACTGCGATCAGAAGCAGGCCTTCCTTTGCGTCGCTGACGAACAGCGCCCGCATGGGTTTGGTGACGGTGCGAAGCAGGGAGTTTGGCGCAGACATTGCCCGGGACCATTCCCCGATTCACGATAAGTTGCAAGGTCTTGGCGGGTCGGTTAGGCTCCGTAAGGCAGCAGGGGGCAGGGATGACGACAGCAGGGTTTACGCCTTTGCAATGGCTTGCGCTCGTCGAGCATGAGTTGCTGTTGTTTGCCGGGGCATTCTTCCTGATCGGTGCGCTCGACGAATTCCTGGTCGACCTGATCTGGCTGTGGGGCCGAATCACCGGGCGCATCCGCACGCCGCGGCTGCGCGATGGCGAACGGCTCCAGTCACCGCTATCCGGAATCGCCGCCGTATTCATTCCCGCCTGGCGCGAGGCGGGCGTGATCGGCGCGACGATCCGCCACGCGCTGGAGGCCTGGCCGCAAGCCGAACTGCGCCTCTATGTCGGCTGCTATCGCAACGATCCCGATACGCTCGTGGCGGCGATGGCGGCGGCGCGGGGCGATGCGCGCCTTAGGCTCGTCATCCTCGACAGCGACGGGCCCAGCACCAAGGCGGATTGCCTCAACCGGCTGCATCGCGCGCTTGCCGAAGACGAGCAGCGGATGGGCGAGGCGGCGCGAATGGTGGTGCTTCACGATGCCGAAGACATGGTCGACCCCGCCGCGCTCGGGCTGCTCGACCGCGCGATCGGTGAGGCCGATTTCGTGCAATTGCCGGTCGTGCCGATCCCGCAACCTGCCTCACCGTGGATCGCCGGGCATTATGGGGAGGAATTCGCCGAAGCGCATGGCAAGGGGCTGGTGGTGCGCGACCTGCTCGGTGCCGGGGTCCCCTCGGCCGGCGTCGGCTGCGCGGTGGCGCGGGGCGTGCTGGTACGGATGGCCGAGGCGCATGGTGACGGACGCCCCTTTGCCGAAGACAGCCTGACCGAGGATTACGAGCTCGGGCTGGGCGTGAGCGAGATGGGCGGGCGGACGCGTTTCCTGCGGGTGCGCACCGCCGAAGGCAGGCTGGTCGCGACGCGCGCCTGCTTCCCGGCGCGGCTGGACAGTTCGGTGCGCCAGAAGACGCGCTGGGTTCACGGGATCGCCTTGCAGGGGTGGGACCGGCTGGGCTGGGGCCGCAACCCTGCCGAAATCTGGATGCGGATGCGCGACCGACGCGGGCCGCTGACCGCGCTCGTGCTCGCGGTCGCCTATGGCCTGTTGCTGGTGATGGGCATTTCATGGGCCGCGCGCGGCGCCGGATTTGCCTATCCGGCAGCCTACGATCCCACGCTGCAATTGCTGCTGGCGATCAATTTTGCCGGTTTCGTTTGGCGGGGAATTTGGCGCTTTGCCTTTGCCGCACGGCAATATGGGGTGCAGGAAGGCCTACGTGCCGTGATGCGCATCCCGGTGAGCAATCTCATCGCGATCATGGCCGGGCGCCGGGCCTTGTTCGCTTATGCCCGATCGCTCGCGGGCGAGCGGGTGGTCTGGGACAAGACGGACCACGCCGCGCATCCGGTGCTGATGCGCGAACAGGGTGCGCGCGTGTGAGCGGGCCGGGTGGCAGGTCGCGGAGCCGTCGCCGCGGCGAACCGCTGGCCATGCTGGCCACGCTGGTGGCGGTGTGGGCGCTGTTCAGGGTGATTTCCTGGACGCCGCTGGCCTTCACCGCGCAGGACATCCCGCGGGTAGTCTCCATGCCTCATGCACTGGCGGATGCTGCGCCTGGCGGCGACAGGTCCGCCACGCTTGCGGCTCCGGACTTCGCGTCGCCGGTAACCTACCCGCGTACGCCGCTGTCCGTTGCGCCGCATCTGTTTGCGGAACCCCTGCCGGCTCCGGCGCTGCCATCACAAGTGATGGGCGATCCGCTGGTTGCCGGTGGACACCAGCTGTTGTGGATGGCCGGCCTCGCTCAGCTTCCCGTGCCCAATGATGTCGTCGGCTTCTTCGCCGCACCGACGGGGCAGGGGCCTGCGGTTCCGGCGGCTCTGGCTGCGCGCAGGGCGCAGGGCGAACGGCGCTGGTCGGTGGATGGCTGGCTGTTCCTGCGGCAAGGCGGAGGGAGTGCCAGTGCCGGTGCCTTCGTCCCATCCTACGGGGCAGGCCAGGCCGGGGCAGTGATCCGTTATCGCCTTGTGCCGGACAGCGGACACCGGCCCGCGCTCTATATGCGTGGCTACAAGGCGCTTCGCGATGGGGGCGAGGCAGAGCTGGCAGCCGGGTTCGCCGCGCGCCCGGTGCCTGCAGTCCCTGTTGTCGCCAATGGAGAGGTACGAGCGACCGATACCCCGACAGGCACCCGCCTGCGGCCCGCCGCTTTCGTGAATAGCGAATTGGCACCGGCGCGATTGCCGCTGGGGGTTCGGGCGGAAGCCTATGGTCAGGCCGGTTATGTCGGCGGTGCCGGTGCCACCGCCTTTGCCGACGGGCAGTTGCGCGTCGACCGCCAACTGGCCCGATTCGACCTGGGTGAAGTGCGCGCCGGGGTCGGAAGCTGGGGCGGGGCGCAGAAGGGGGCTGCAAGGGTCGATATCGGCCCGGCGGCCAGTGTCGAACTGAAACTGGGCGACGCTCCCGCACGCATTTCGGTGGATTACCGGGTGCGGGTGGCAGGCGATGCCAGCCCGGGGAGTGGCGTTGCGGTTACGCTTTCGACCGGTTTTTGATTTTCGTCGCCATTGCGCCCCGGCTCGCCTTCCAAGTGACGCGGCGCTGGGCTAGTCCGGGCAGGCAATGGACGTCTATCTCCCCATCGCGAATCTGTCGGTCAACGGACTGGTCATCGTCGCGCTCGGGGCGATAACCGGCCTGCTTTCCGGCCTGTCGAACTGCCCGCTGGCGGCGCCCACCCAGCGCATCACGATTCCGCTGGTGGTCCGGTCGACCGTGCAGAAGAACTGCACGATCAACGCGACGGACATGGCGTTCCCCGCGCGCGGTGTCCTGAATGCGGCGGTCACGGCCAACAGCCAGATCACCGTCCGGTGCACCAACGCCAACGCGTTCTCCGTGGCCTTGAACGGCGGCTCCGTCGCCGGCAACGTGCTGGCCCGCAAGATGAAGCACACAAGCGCTGCCGACACCGTCAACTACCAGCTTTACCAGGACGCGGCCTACGCAACGGTGTGGGGCGACGCCTCGGGCGGGGCGCCGCGGGCGGGCGTCGGCACGGGCGCCAACCAGACCTTCACGGTGTACGGCCGCGTGCCCGCGCAGGCAACGCCGCGTCCGGGCACGTACCGTGACGTCATCACCGCCACGGTCACGTTCTGACCGGGTCTCGTTAGACCGGGTCGCGTTAGACCGGGTCGCGTCAGGACTCCACCGGCGCCGGGCGCGGCTTGACCGGCCAGAACAGCGC
>JACXVD010000108.1 GCA_014763545.1 Sphingomonadales bacterium | reverse complement strand
TGGCCCGAAACCCCGACCCCCCTTCGGGCCAACCCAAGGAGTATGCCCCATGAAGTCCCCCCGTCTTGCCCATGCGCTCGCCGCCGGTGTCGCCGTGCTGTCTATGACCGCCACCGCGCTGGCCCCTGCGCCCGCCTATGCCCAGTTCGGCGGCATCGTCTACGATCCCTCGAACTACGCGCAGAACGTGCTCACCGCTGCGCGCACGCTCGAGCAGATCAACAACCAGATCCGTTCATTACAGAACCAGGCGACCTCGCTGATCAATGAGGCGCGCAATCTCACCAGCCTGCCGACCAGCGTGCTCGAACCGCTGCAGCAGCAGATCCGTCAGACCCAGCAGTTGCTGAGCGAAGCCCAGCGCATCTCCTACGATGTCCAGCAAATCGAACGCGAGTTCGAGCGCCAGTATTCCGGGCGCAATTTGACCGGCAGCCAGCGCGATATGGTGCAGGCCGCCGAGGAGCGCTGGAAGAACAGCGTGGCCGCTTTCGAGGATGCGCTCAAGGTCCAGGCGGGCGCGGTCAGCAATATCGAAGGCGCGCGCAGTTCGGTGCAGACGCTGGTGACCGCCAGCCAGTCGGCCACCGGCGCGCTGCAGGCGGCCCAGGTCGGCAATCAGCTGCTCGCGCTTCAGTCGCAGCAGCTCGCCGACCTCACCGCCACGCTCGCCGCCTTCGCCCGCGCCCAGTCGCTTGATGCCGCCAATGCGGCAGCGGCCAAGGCCCAGGCCCGCGAGCAACTGCGCCGGTTCCTGTCGCCGGGCCGTGGCTATGTTCCTGCCAACGCCCAGATGTTCCGGAACTGAGGCGATGGACATGAGGCTCTTCGCGCGGATCGGAGCGATCGGGTTTGTCGCCATCGCGCTGACCATGACCGCGCTCCAACTGCGCGAGGAGCCAAAGCCTGCACCAATCCGGGAAGCCACCGTTTGGGAGCCGGATGGTGACCCGCTGCCTTTGCGGCTTCGGGCCTGCGCGCAGATGGGCGAACTCGCGCTGTCCTCGCCCGATTGCCGCGCGGCCTGGGCCGAGAAGCGGCGGCGGTTCCTCGGGCTGGAAGGCAAGACCGATAGCGCCACCGCAGACGCCAGCGCCGCTCCGGCTCCTTCCCCCGAACCCCAGCCAGAAAAGGACCAGTGACATGGGTGGCACCGGCGTCGTCGACCGCTTCCTCGACATCTTCTCGCGCTACATCGACAGCGGCTTCGGCCTGCTCTCGGGCGAGGTCGCCTTTGTCGCAACCACGCTGATCGTGATCGACGTGACGCTCGCCGCGCTGTTCTGGAGCTGGGGCGAGAACGAGGACATCATCGCGCGCCTCGTCAAGAAGACGCTGTTCGTTGGTGCCTTCGCCTATATCATCGGCAACTGGAACGCGCTCGCCCGCATCGTCTTTGAGAGCTTTGCCGGGCTTGGCCTCAAGGCCAGCGGCACCGGGTTTTCTGCCGCCGAACTGCTCCAGCCCGGCCGGGTCGCACAAGTCGGCCTCGATGCCGCGCAGCCCATGCTCGAAGCGATCGTCGACCTGATGGGCTTCGTCAGCTTCTTCGAGAATTTCCTCCAGATCGTGATCCTGCTGGTCGCCTGGGCGATCGTCATCATCGCCTTCTTCATTCTCTCGATCCAGCTGTTCATCACCCTGATCGAATTCAAGCTGACCACGCTCTGCGGCTTCGTGCTCATCCCCTTCGGCCTGTTCGGCAAGACCGCCTTCATGGCCGAACGCGTGCTCGGCAATGTGGTCTCCTCCGGGATCAAGGTGCTGGTGCTGGCGGTGATCGTCGGGATCGGCTCGACCATCTTCACCGAGTTCACCAGTGCGATTTCGGGCGAACCGACGATCGAGGATGCGCTTTCGATCGTGCTCGCCAGCCTGACCCTGCTCGGCCTTGGCATTTTCGGGCCCGGCGTAGCCAATGGCATCGTCTCGGGCGGGCCGCAGCTCGGCGCAGGCGCGGCAGCGGGAACAGCCCTGCTCGCAGGCGGCGCTGCTGCCGGAGCGGTGGCTGGTGCCAAGCTGGCGGGCGGCGCGGTCGCCTCGGCCGCTTCCAACGTGGCCCATGGCAGCTCGCGCGCCGCGGGCGGCGCGACCATGGCCTATGCGCTGGGCTCAGCCGGCAAGTCCGGCCCGGCTGCCGTCGGCTCAGGCATGGCAGCGGTCGGCAAAGCCGGGGCCGGTGCCGCCACCTCGCCGCTGCGCAAGGCGGCGGGCAGCATGAAGCAATCCTTCCGCGATGGCAGCCGCGACGCGATCACCAACACCGGCGGCACCATTATGCCCGGACCCAACACGCCTCCGCCATCCGCTGATGCCGATCAGGGCCAACCCGCCTGGGCCAAGGCGATGAAGGACCGCCAGACCATCACGCATGGCGCGACCATCGCCGCGCACACTTTGAAGGCCGGCGACAGCCATGGCGGCGGCGCTTCCATCAACGTTAGCGAAAAGGACTGATCCATGTTCCGACGCCCATCGATCCGCTACGGCAAGACCCCCGAGCCCGAGACACCCTACCAGCGCGCCGCGCAGGTCTGGGACGATCGGATCGGTTCGGCCCGTGTCCAGGCGCGCAGCTGGCGGCTTGCTTTCTTCGGTGCGCTGGGTCTTTCGACCTGCCTGACCGCCGGGATCGTCTGGCAGGGCGCGCGGGGGTCAATCGTTCCCTGGGTGGTGCAGGTAGACAAGCTTGGCGAGGCGCAGGCGGTTGCCCCCACCGATGCAGGCTACACGCCTTCGGACCCGCAGATCGCCTTCCACCTTGCGCGCTTCATCGAGCAGGTCCGCGCCGTGCCCGCCGATCCGATCATCGTGCGGCAGAACTGGCTGCGCGC
>JACXVD010000107.1 GCA_014763545.1 Sphingomonadales bacterium | reverse complement strand
AACCAGAAGAAATCCGCCATCCACCACACCTCCTCGCTGGAGGCAGGTGAATCACATCTCGGTGCTGCTGTGAATCCCGTTTATGGGTCCGGACCCTAAAGGCGAACCGTAGCCTCGAAATTGATCTGGTGCTGCCGCACGCCAGCTATCCGCTCCAAATCGCTGCCAAGCTGGATACGGGAACGATCAATCAGTCGGTCTATGTTCGCGCTCCGGGCGACAAGAAGAGCAAAAGGGCCAGGCTGAACTGGCTGCTTCGCCAATTGCCCGCCGAAGCAGACGACAAGCTCATTGTCCGTGCCTATTGGCCAGGACGTTCCCCAACATCGGAAGCGCCCTTGAAGGAGTTGCGCGACCAGCCCGATGTTCTGTCCGATGGCAAGGAAACGATGAAGGTCGTTGGTTTTGAGGTTGTCCGCTGCGTCGATCTCGGCGCGCGCATGGGGCAGCCGCGCACATTCATTCAGGAGCTCGAATCCGCGGTGCCTTTCTTCTACAAGCTGGTGGTCGAGAATCTGACCGAGTGGCGCGCTTCGCCGCCTCGGATTCCCGATGATCGCGCAAATGCGGAAGATGTCGCTCCGGCTCGCCTCGTCTCGGAATGATAACCCAATGACCGACCAATGATGCACGTTCGAGCCGGTCTGCGACCTAAACCAGGTAGTCAGTAATCCGGTTTCCCGTCAGAAACTCTTCGTTTCGTAGATCCGCGACAGGTCGCCGTTCCACGGGCCGTTGTAGAGATCGAGCAATTGCTGCGCGGGCACCTTGCCGTTTGCCACTATCTCGTCGAGCGGGTTGAGGAAGCCTGCCTCGGTGTCGCCTGCACCGTTGAGCTGCGCGCGGGCATTGAGGCCGCTGCGTGCGATGGCGAGCACTTCGCGGGCGATGTCCTTGAGCTTACCACCGCCCGGAAGCGGCGCATCGAGCGCGAGCCGGGGCACCGCATTGCGCAGCGCCTCGCGCCCTTCCATGTCCCAGTCCTTCACCAGGTCCCACGCGGCATCCAGCGCGGTCTGGTCGTAGAGCAGGCCGACCCACAGCGCGGGCAGGGCGCAGATGCGGTTCCATGGGCCGCCATCGGCACCGCGCATTTCGAGGAAGCTCTTGAGCCGCACTTCGGGGAAGGCGGTGGAAAGATGGTCGATCCAGTCGCTTTCCCGAGGCTTTTCGCCGGGCAGGGCGGGCAGTTCGCCCTTCAGGAAGTCGCGGAAACTCTGCCCTGCCGCGTCGATGTACTTCCCGTCGCGGAAGACGAAATACATCGGCACGTCGAGCATGTAGTCGACATAGCGTTCGTAGCCGAAACCATCCTCGAACACGAAGGGCAGCATGCCGGTGCGCGCCGGGTCGGTGTCGCTCCAGATATGGCTGCGATACGACAAATAGCCGTTGGGCTTGCCTTCGGTGAAGGGCGAATTGGCGAACAGCGCGGTGGCCAGCGGCTGCAGCGCCAGGCCGACGCGGAACTTCTTGGCCATGTCGGCTTCCGAGGAATAGTCGAGATTGACCTGGATCGTGCAGGTGCGCAGCATCATGTCGAGGCCCATGCTGCCCACGCGCGGCATGTGCCGCATCATGATCGCATAGCGCCCCTTGGGCATGATCGGCAGTTCTTCGCGGGTCTTGTCGGGCCACATGCCCATGCCGAGGAATTTGACGTCGCATTTGCCGCCCACCGCCTTCACCTGCTGCAGGTGGCGGTCGGTTTCGGCGCAGGTCTGGTGCAGGTTTTCGAGCGGCGCGCCCGACAATTCCAGCTGGCCTGCCGGTTCGAGGCTGACCGTGCCGTCAGCGCCCTTCATCGCGATAACGTTGCCGCCTTCCTCGATCGGTTCCCAGCCGAATTCGCGCAGCGCCAGCAGCAGGTCGCGAATGCCGCAGGGCTCGTCATAGGCGGGCGCGTGCTTGTCGTAATCCTTGTAGACGAATTTCTCGTGTTCGGTGCCGATGCGCCAGCGGCTCGCCGGCTTCTCGCCAGCCTGCATCGGCGCGACCAACTGGTCGCGGTGTTCGATGATCGGATCCTCAGCCCCGGAAGCCTCGCGCGTGCTCATGCCGGTCGCATTACGCAACCGATTGGGGGAGGGAAAGCGATATTTGTATGCATTGCTACCAGTCTCCGGCCACGGCCATCCACACCGCGATCGCGGCGATCGCGGCGGTCTCTCCCCGCAATATTCGCGGGCCGAGCGTGATTGGTTTCACCGCGCCGATTTCGCGGATCGCGCGGCGTTCGGCATCGTCGAACCCACCCTCCGGCCCGGTCAGCAAGGCGGCAGGGGCGCGCTGCGCGGCAAAGGCGACGGCTGCCCGTTCGCCGCCGTTTTCGTCCGCAAAGAACAGTGCGCGCTCCGCCGGCCAACCCGCCAGCAGCGTGTCGAGCTTCACCGGCGCCAGCACTTGCGGCAGCGCGGTGCGCGCGCATTGTTCAGCGGCTTCGGTGACGATGTGCCGCGCGCGTTCGAGGTTGAGCTTGTCCGCCACGCAGCGGCGGGTGATCACGGGCTGGATGCAGGCCACGCCCAGTTCGGTGGCCTTTTCGAGCACGAGGTCGAACCGGTCTTTCTTCAGCAGCGCAGCACACAGGGTGAAATCGGGCACCTGTTCGCGCGGGCGGAGCAGCTCCACGGTTTGGAGCGTGACGTCGCGCTTGCCGGCGGCGATCACCTTCGCGGCCCATTCGCCGGTCGTATCGTCGCACAGGATCACGATGTCGCCCGGCGCAACCCGCATCACGCGGGCGAGATAATGCGCCTGGTTGCCCTCCAGCACGATTTGCGCCTGCGGGGCGAGCGCCTGCGGGACGAACAGGCGCGGGGCACTCTTGGGCGGCCAGGCGG
>JACXVD010000106.1 GCA_014763545.1 Sphingomonadales bacterium | reverse complement strand
CGGTTCGATCACCCAGGCGATCCTCGCCAGCGAACCCGACGGCCCCGCCCAGCCGATGCTGGACGAGGACGAGGTGATCTGAACCGGTCGGATCGCGGCGAAAGTGTTACGCACACCGGCATCGGACGAAAAACCCGGTCGTTCCGATAAACTTATGGAATACCACGGAAATATCGCGAAAACGCGACCGCAAGTGTCACCTTCGCGAATCCGCTCTGCTACACCCTTGGCCGGGTGCGGCTGCACAACAATGGGAAAGAACCGGGCACGGGCCTAGCAAGGCGCCCCGGTGTAGGAAAATGCTGGCGGGCAGAGTTCGCGGGAAGGCGGCTATCGCCGCAATCCGCGCGAGTGCCCCCTCACACCAGCCCCGCATGCTCCAGCGCTTCGTCCACGGCCTTGCGCGCTTCGGGGTTGCAGGGGACGAGCGGGAGGCGGACTTCGTCGGTGAAGCCGTCCATCACCCGGCTCAGTGCATATTTCACCGGCGCGGGGCTCGCGTCTTCGAACATGGCGTAGTGCAGCGGATAGAGCTTGTCGTTCAGCTCGCGCGCCTTGACGAGGTCGTTGGCGGCGCAGGCGGCCTGGAATTCGGCGCAGAGCGCGGGCGCGACATTGGCGGTCACCGAAATGCAGCCGACCGAGCCGGCGGCATTGGCGGGCAGCGCCAGTTCGTCATCGCCCGACAGCTGGCAGAAATGCTTGCCGATGCCCATGCGGTGGTCGGTCACGCGGCTGAGGTCGCCGCTCGCATCCTTGATCCCGATGATCGTGTCGGGATAGCGCTTGGCCAGTTCGCACACCGTCTCGGGCAGCAGGTCGGTCACCGTGCGGCCGGGCACGTTGTAGAGCACGATCGGCAGCTCGCCATGTTCGGCCAGATAGCTGAAATGGGCCAGCAGCCCGGCCTGCCCCGGGCGGTTGTAATAGGGCGCGACGCACAGCGCGGCGGCCGCCCCGGCCTTCTTCGAAAAGCGGATATGCAGCAGCGCATTCATCGTGTCGTTGCTGCCGCAGCCGGGAATCACCGGCACACGACCCGCCGCCTGTTCGATGCACACTTCGATCACGCGGTGGTGTTCGGCATTCGACAGGGTGGAGGCTTCGCCGGTGGTGCCGCAGGGGACCAGCGCGCTGCTGCCCTGTTCGATCTGCCAGTCGACCAGGCGGCGGAAAGCGGCCTCGTCGAACGTTCCGTCGCGGAAAGGAGTCACCAGAGCGGGAATCGAGCCCGAGAACATTGATTTTACCCCTGCAATTGGCCCAGACTGCGCAAAGATCCGGTATCGAGGCGCGCCGGGGGGTCTTTATTCAGCGCCTGATAAGGAGCCTTTTCGCAAAATGTCCAGCATGGACCGTTTCCTCCGCCCCCTGACCGGCCGAATTCCCTTTGCCCTGACCGCCGCGCTGGCGCTGCCCGCGCTGTCGTCCTCCGCGCCGCTGGCCGCGCAGGAAGCACCGGTGATGCAGCCATCCCCGCGCGACGGGGTCGAATGGGACCAGGCCCGCGCCAGTCTGGTGGCGCAGGCGCCGGGGCAGATGGCGCAGGCGGTGCAGCGCTGGGAATTGCTGACCAGCACCGACAAATTGGGCTTCGACGATTACGCCGGTTTCCTCACCCGCTATCCCGGTTTCCCGCAGGAAGCGAAACTGCGCGGCTATGCCGAGGGCGCGCTCGACCGCGAGACTGTCTCGCCCGACCGGCTGGCGGCCTATTTCGACAAATTTCCCCCGCTGACCAATCCGGCCCGCGCGCGTTATGCGCTGGCGCTGGCGACGCTGGGTCGCAGCGACGCGGGCGAGGCCGCGCGCGCCGCCTGGCGCGGGGGCAAGATGGATGCGACGCAGGAAGCCTATATCTTCGGCACCTATGGCAGCCGCTTCACCGCGGCCGACCATGACGCGCGGATGGAGGCGCTGCTGTGGCAGGGCGATGCCGACGGCGCCTCGCGCGAGATCATCTATACCTCGGGGCCGAAGCAGTCGCTCTATCTCGCGCGGCTGTCGCTGCTGCGCGGCGCGGTGCCGGAAAGCGCCGGGCTGACGGTTCCGGGCAATGCGATCCACGATCCCGGCTTCGTGTGGAACCTGGTCAAATTCTATCGCAAGACGGGCCAGTATGCGCAGGCGACCCAGCTGCTCGCCACCCGGCCCGACTACACCTCGCTGCCGTTCGACGCGGAAGACATGGTGGGCGAGATGCTGCGCACCGCCAAGGGCGCCGATGCGCGCAGCGCCGCGCGGATCGCCGCCTCGGTCGACGACCTGTTTGCGCCCGGCACCGATATTCGCGGCGAAAGCTATCGCACGCGCGACGATTACACCTCGCTGATGTGGCTCGGCGGGACCAAGGCGCTGTGGGATCTGGGCGACGGGGCCGCCGCCGCGCCGCTGTTCTACCGCTATGGCGCCGCCGCACGCACGCCGCAGACGCGGTCCAAGGGGTTCTACTGGGCGGGCAAGGCCGCACGGATGGCCGGCGATAATGCCGGGGCGACGCGGTACTGGCAGATGGCCGCGACCTATCCCGACCGGTTCTACGGCATGCTCGCGCTCAAGGCGCTGGGGCAGCCGATGCCCGACCTGCACGACCAGCCGCATACCGCGCCGACGCAGGCCGAACGCGCCGCCTTCGCCAGCGACCCGCTGGTGCTGGCCGTGCGCGAAGTGGCCCGCACCGCGCCGTGGCGCACCGGGATCCAGTTCTACAACACCATCGCCGACCGCGCGACGAGCGAGGCCGAGCATGTGCTGGTGCTGGAACTGGCGCAGCAGACCGGGCGGCGCGACCTCGCCGTGATCCTCTCCTCTTCCGCCGAGGAAGACGGGCACAAGGGCTTTACCGTGGCCGGTTTCCCCACCCTGCCC
>JACXVD010000003.1 GCA_014763545.1 Sphingomonadales bacterium | reverse complement strand
ATGTTCGGCCTGCGGGTCGGGCGCTTCTGACGCCCAGCGCCGGCCCATCCGATCCATCATGGCATGGCCATGCGAACGTCACGAGAATGAGCGAGCATTCCATTGAACGGCCCGGCCCACGCGATAGATTTCGACCACATCCTCGCGGTGGCCAGCGCTCGCCAGTAGGGACGAGAGATCGTCGAGCGGCTGCGCGATCACATTGATGACTCCGACGTTTGCCAATAAATCGCCGCCGCGCCTTTCGGCGACTAATGCATTGCCAGTGTGGGCGGATATGCCGCCCAACGATGAACCACCTCAGCGATCGGGAATGACGCTTCGCAATTTTCCGCGCGCGCCTGAACGGCTGCTTCTGCGGTGGAAACTGCCGCGAGACCGGACTGCCGCGAACGACGGGTTTCGTCTCCAATGTCAGCCATTCCGGCTTATTCCAACGTTGGATGAACGAACGACCGCTTTCAGGATCACGCCACTTCGGCTTCAACATCCGATGTTGGGGTGCTTTGCAGACCGACTGAGAATGCGCCGTGAGCGACCTGTCTGTTATTGGTGACTGAGCAGCAGCAAACAGCCGTTGTCAGCATCCGGCACATGACTGCGCTACGGCCCTGGCTGGTCCGCCTGGAATCGGCACAATTTCGTGAAGGCATGCACCAGCACGTCCGTCACGGCGCGTACAGGCGGTGCGCGGCGCAGAGTATGGATCACCATCCATACCGGCCGCGCCTCATGGTACTCGACGGCGGCACGTTCGATGTCAGGACTGATGTCACCCATGATGCTCGGAAGCAAGGCGACGCCCAAGCCAGCGCGAGCGGCGGCCAGCTGGGTGTGAAAGTCCCCTGCCCGGAGGTCTGGCGGGCGACAATTGGCGAGTTCCTCCAACCAGTGTTGCCGCGGGACATGGGTGATATCTCATCGAACGCGATGAAGTGCCAGTCGCGCGGAGGCGGACGGACACTCGAACCAAGGTTTTGCTCAAACCTGGCCGGCTGCGCGTGCCTCGAAACTCACGCCCAGGTGCTTCCGGACGGCTCCGAAGATCGCCGCTAGGTTGTCCATACTGGGGTTGCCGTTCTCCGAAAGCATCCGGTGCAGACTCTTGCTCGGCTTCTTGGTCTGGGTCGCCAGGTCCTCGAATCCGACTGAGGCGTTGACCAGGTCACGGAGGATCAGGCGGGCGACTTGTGGTTCACCGTTGAGGAAGGCGGTAGTCGCTTCGTCGAGCATCGCCTTTGCGAAGGCCGGATCGCGCGCTGCGCGCTCCTTCACCGTCTCCTTGAAATCACGTGTCAGTACCATTGTGCCTAATACCCCGTCTGCTTCGCCCTGGCTTTGCAGGCCTTGTATTCCTCGAGCAGTGCGCCCGCCTGCCTGATGTCGGACCTTTGCCGCTTCTTGGTTCCGCCCACGAATTGGATGATCAGCTGATCCCCGTCCTGCGTCAGGTAGAGCCGAAATCCCGGCCCCCAGTCGATCCGGTATTCACCAAGTCCTCTGCCAATCCATTTGAAGTTCGACAGATTGCCCAGTTCCATACGGACGATGGCGGTCGCAACCTTCGCCGCGGCCTGGGCGTCGAGATTGTCGAACCAGGCTCGGAGCGGGCAGGAACCATCCTCGCACACATACTCCTTGATAATCACGTTACACCGCAAATGGTAACATATGCGTTACCATCCGTCAATCCAAAAGAGGGAGTGTCGAGGGCGGCATTCGGGCTGATTCGCCTAACCATTGCAGTGCTCGAATATCGTGTCCGAGATCGTTTGCTGCTGCTGCCGCAGGTGGTCTTCGAGCAGCTTGTGCCGGGTGATGTAGCCTGCGTTCACGCCCTGGATCGCGTGGTTCATCAGCAGGCGGCAGTCGATCTCCGATACGCCTGCCGTAACTGCCACGGTACGATAGGACTGGCGCAGATCATTGCCCCATTTCGACAGGCGTTTGCGGGGCTCCTTCTGCTCATGCATATTGCCCGCCTTGCTGTCCGCCGGAAAAATCCATTGGAGTGACTGAACAGGGAACATCTTCCGTCCAGCGCGCATGGCCCGAATGAGGCAAAGGATCATCTGGCGTGACAGCGGGATGTCGAACGCGCGCTTGGCCCCACCTTTGGGGTTACGCAGGTGCAGCACCCGGCGGCGCAGGTCGAGATGCTCGAGGCGTGAATTGCGCAGTGCCGCCGGGCGACTGCCCGACAACAGGTTGAACAGGTGGAATTCCCGGCGGACCGGGTTGTCGAGCTTTTCTAACTGGGCGAACCAGGCGGGAAGGTCGGGCTGGCCCATGGCAGTGTTGCGGCGCTTCTCGGGGTTCCAGTCTACTGCATCGGTTGGGTTGTTGGCGGGAAGACTGCGGTCCCTCTTGCGAGCATGATTGTATATTGCGCGAAGGGTGCGCATGACAGAGTTTGCCTGCATCGCTCCGTTTTCCTTGCTGATCCGGCCATGACGGTCGGCGACCATCGCTGGATCTTCGGCTAGGCTCGTGAGAGGAACATTACACCAATCCGCCAATAGTCGTTCGACATGGTCCGCGTATCCGCAAACGGTCTGTTCGGACCTGCCCTTACGGCGCATGTGGTTCTCTCGGTAGCGATGCCAGCCTTGGATCAGCGTGACAGCATTGCCGACCGCTTTTTCGGGCTGTTCCTTTTCCTTGAGGTGTTTTCCGCGGCCTATGTCGACCAGATAGGACTTGGCTATCCGCTTGGCTTCCCGGAGACCGACTTCAGAGGCATCACCGACAGCGACCTTCACCGAAGAGACGCGCTTGCCGTTTCGGCGTAGATCGCCCTGGACCCTGTAAGTCCGCCGCCGCTTGCCAACGAGGAGATAGAAGCCTTTAACTTCCTAATCCCTGACCTTGTACTGTCCTTGCGTGGCCGCAGGCAGGTGCGAAATAACCCTTTCGGTCAGGGCGAGGCGTTGGTCGTGCATCTCCGTTCTTCCATTTTAGGACTTTTAATCAGCGGGTCACAGGTTCGAATCCTGTCGGGCTCACCATTCCCCCGATATCTGCCGCCGGGTCGGATTGTTCGCCGGGGCGCGTTTTCACGGAACCCGGCGCGAGATAGTCCGTTTGCCCTGCAGGCGCGCGAGATAATCGACCCCGGTGATCAGGTCGGCCGCCGCGAACGGGAACGCACTTATGACCAGCACGGTAGCCGAAATCGTCGTCGACACTCTGGTCGCGGCGGGGGCGAAGCGCTGCTGGGGTATCGTGGGCGATACGATCAACCATTTCACCGACGCCGTGCGCCGCTCCCCGCTTGTCTGGCACAATGTCCGCCACGAAGAGGCTGGCGCGCTGGCTGCGGGCGGCGAGGCCTATATGACTGGCGAACTGGCGGTCTGCGCAGGAACCACCGGGCCGGGCAGCCTGCATTTCGCCAACGGTATTTTCGAGGCGCACCGCAACGGCGCGCCGGTGGTGCTGATCGCCAGCAATGTCGACCGGCCGCAAGTCGGGCTGCATTTCCCGCAGGAGGTCGACCAGCGGCGGATCTACGAACAGGCGAGCGTGTTCTGCGAGGCGATCTCGCATCCATCGCAAGCGCGGCGCATCACCGCCCTGGCGGCCCAGGCTGCGTTGACCCGGCACGGCGTGGCCGTCATCCTGGTCAATGGCGACGTGTTCCTCGAAAGCGACGCGGACGATTTGCCGTGGTCGGTCCACCGGCCGAACAGCGTAACGATCCCGACCGAGGCCGAGCTCGATGCGCTGGCGGGGCTGATCGCGCGTGCGCGCCGGATCACGCTCTACGCCGGATATGGCGCACGTGCCGCGCATGGCGAGGTGGTCGCCCTCGCCGAGGCGTTGCAGGCGCCGGTCGTCCACACCACCCGCGCCAAGGAATTCATCGAGCCGGACAATCGCTTCAACGTCGGGATGACGGGGATTCTCGGCAATCGTGCGGGGATGGACGCGATCGAGGGTTGCGACCTCCTGCTGTGTCTCGGCACCGATTTCGCCTGGACGCAATATTACCCGCAACAGGCCAAGATCGCGCAGCTGGACATCGACCCGGCGCATATCGGGCGCCGCAGCCCGGTGGATCTCGGGCTGGTCGGCGATGTCGGGCCGACCATCGCGGCGCTGCTACCACGCCTGGCAGGCGAACGCGACGAGGTGCATCTGGCGGCTGCGCTGGAGCAATGGGACAAGGACCGCGCCGCCTATGCCAAGGCGGGCGAGGAAAGCGATCCGGAGCTGATCCACCCGCAGTTCGTGGCGCAGAAACTGGACCGCCTGGCCGCGCCCGATGCGATCTTCACCGCCGATGGCGGCAGCCCGCAGGTCTGGTGCCTGCGCCATGTCGCGGCAGGCGGCGGGCGGCGTTTCCTGATCAGCCTGCTGCATGGCACGATGGCCAATGCCTATCCCTCCGCCATGGGCATCGCGGCGGCCTATCCCGACCGGCAGGTGATCGCCATGTGCGGCGATGGCGGCATGACCATGTTGATGGGCGATTTGCTGACGCTCAAGCAGGAAGGCTTCGCGGTAAAGCTGCTGGTGTTCGACAATGGTTCGCTGGGCTTCGTGGAAATGGAACAGCGGGTCGAGGGGTTGCTGGACAGCTATACCAGCCTCGAGAACCCGGATTTTGCGGCATTGGCGCGGTGCTGCGGATTGTTCGGCGAGCAGGTTTGCCAGGCGGGCGATCTCGAAGCCGCGATGCAGCGCTGGCTGGCGCATGACGGCCCCGCTCTGCTTTCGGTCAAGGTCAATCGCTTCGAACTGGTCATGCCGCCCAAGGTGGAAGCGGGACAGGTCGCTTCGACCGCGCTGTTCGGGGTGAAGGCAGTGCTCGACGGGCGTGCACGCGAGGTCGTCTCGCTGCTCCGCGACAATTTCATCCGGTAGGTTAGAAGAGTGAATGAGGCGCGCATCGGGGGAGGGAATTGCCCCGGCGCGCGGAGAACAGGGACAGGTCATTTTGGGGTCGCTTGATGTGTGAACTGTTTGCCGTTTCGGCGGCGCGCCCGAGCGTGCTGCATTACGAACTCAACCGCTTCGCGCGCGAGGGTGGGGAGCGGCATCGCAATCGCGACGGGTGGGGCATCGCCTTCGCCGAGGAGCGCGACAGCCACCTGTTCCGCGAGGCCGAGCCGGCTGCCGACAGCGAACTGGCGAAGATGGTGATGGCGCGGGCCATTCCCAGCCGCACCGTGCTGGCCCATGTCCGCCGCGCATCGCGCGGGGCGCGGCTGATTGCGAATACCCATCCTTTCACCCGCGTGCGCGAGGGGCGCGCCCAGCATTTTGCGCATAACGGCACGTTGCACGGGATCGAATCCCTGCCCGAAGCGGTCGCGTTGGCACGCCAGCGGGTGGGCGATACCGATTCCGAACTTGCGTTCCTGCTGCTGCTGGCCCGCATGGGGCGGAGCGGTGGTGGCATCGACAAACGGTTCGACATCTTCAGCACATTCTGTGCCGACATGCGGGCGCTGGGGTCGGCCAATTTCCTGTTCTACGATGGCGATGTGCTGTTCGCCCATGCCGACCGCCGCCAATATGAAACCGAACGCGGCCTGACCGAACCGCGCGAACCCGGGCTGGTGATCCGCCGGTTCGAAACCGAGGGCGAGTGCCTCGACGGGTGGCATGCAACCGGCGCGCATATACCCGAGGTGCATCCCGGCACCGTGCTGCTCGCCAGTGTCCCGCTGAACGACAGCGGGTGGCATGACCTGCCACGCGGCGCTACGCTGGCGCTGCGCGACGGCTCCATTCTCGCAAGTTGCGGGATGTAGCCGCCGCAGGCCAACCGGGGGTGACGCAAGGGGCGCCGAAATGATCGATCGCTACCTGCCGCATTCGGATTGGGCGCTGGCCTATTTTACCTTCGAATGGATCTTGCGGCTGGTGCTGATCGCGGTGGTCCTGCCCGGGCGGCCGCCGGCTTCGGCGCGCATCTGGCTGCTGTTCGGTTTCCTGACCCCGGTTCCGGCGGCGATCGTTTATGCCGTGATCGGGCGGATGCGCAATCCGCCCACCCGCGCCCGGCGCGAACGCCATGCCGCCGCAGCACGGCTTGCCTGGCTGGCGCAATCCGCTGGGCCGGTCGCACAGGCGACGCCATGGACCGGCTTTGTCGAGGCGATCGGGGGCAATCCTCCATCGGGCGGCAACGCGATCCGCCTGCTCACCGACTATGGCGAGGCGGTGGAGGACCTCGTCCGCGCAATCGAAGGCGCGCGGCGGCAGGTCCGCGTACTGGTCTATATCTTTGCCGACGATACGGTCGGCAGGCAGGTGATCGCGGCGCTCGCCGCCGCCCGCAAGCGCGGCGTTACGGTGCAGGTGATGTTCGATGCTTTCGGCTCGCGCCGCTGGCGACGCCCCGTGCTGGCCGCACTACGCAGCGCGGGGATCGATGCGCGCGCCTGCTATCTCTACAATCCGCTGGCGGGCGGGACCGGGCGGCTCGACCGGCGCAACCATCGCAAGATTACGGTGATCGACGACGAAGTGGCCTTCATGGGCTCGCAAAATCTGGTGGCGCGTGATTTCCGGCCGGGGGTGGTCAATCACGAGCTGGTGCTGCGGATTGAAGGGCCGCTGGCCGCACAACTGGGCGCGCAATTTGCGGCGGACTGGATCGGCGACGGCGGCGGCGATCCCGGCTGGCCGACAGTTCCGGGCGCGGTCGCCGGGACGATGGCAGCGCAACTGCTGCCCAGCGGGCCGGGCGAACGCGATGAAGCCTATACATTGCTGCTCAGCCGCTTGCTGCAGGAGGCCCGGCACGAGGTGTTGATCGTGTCGCCTTATACCGTGCTCGACGAAGGGCTGCAGCTTGCTGTGGCAACTGCGGCAATGCGCGGCGTGGCGGTGACCCTGCTGGTTTCGGCGGTGGTCGACCAGCCGCTGGTCAATCTTGCGCAGGAGGCGGGTTATGGGTCGCTGATGGCCGCCGGGGTCACGATCCGCCGGTTCGAGCAGGGGCTGCTGCACGCCAAATATGTGCTCGTGGATCGCGAGCGTGTGGTGCTCGGCACCAGCAATGCCGACATCCGTTCGCTGCGCATCAATGCGGAGATCAGCCTGGTCAGCGAAGATCGCACACTCGCCGCGATGCTCTCCGCCGTCGCCGACTGGCACCTCAGCCATTCGCGGCAATTAAGCACGGACCAATGGCGCGCCCGCCCGCTCCATCGCCGGATGCTGCAACGGATCGCGGCGCTGGCCAGCCCCTTGCTCTAGGGAACTGACCAACGCCGCGCCCGATAGATGCGGCATCAGGGTGCGGCGGGCGTGCCGCCTGCGGACTGCTTCAGCTTGGCGCTGTAGCCGTCGAGATAGGCGATGATGTCCGGGATCGCAGCCTCGTCGATCGGCGCCTTGAAGGTGTTGCGCATCTTGTCGACTTCGGCGACCCATTCTTCATGGGTCAGCGGCGGCTGGACCAGCACCATCGAGGGGCTGTGGCAGGCGCGGCAATTGTTGTTGATCGCCTCCGCCCCCGGACCGGCGGGGAACTCCTCGTCGGCATCGCTCGGCAGGGTTATGGTTTCGGAGGTGAGCTTGAAATCCTTGCCCATCGCCGGATTGTTGCCCGCGTCGCCCGTGCCGGATTTCGAGCAGGCGGCGAGGCCGCCCGCGATCAGCAGGGCCGCAGCGGCGGTGCCGAGCAGGGTGGTGCGCGCGTTCATGCCTTTTCTCCCGTCGTCACGGTCACCGTTTCGACCCCGCATTGCATGTAGCCGCCGGGGTTCCACACCATGTCCATCGGCTGGGCGATATTGTCGCTGTTGGTGCAGCGGACCATGATAGCGAGCGAGCCGGTAGCGGGCGCATCGACCGAGGCATCGAACCGGCGGAAGCCGTATTTGCCCTCGTCCTTGCCGAGCGTGGTTTCCGCCCAGCTCTTGCCGCCGTCGGTCGAGATTTCGACCTTGGCGACCCCGGTGTCGCCGCCCATCGCGATGCCCGACACCGCGAGCGGCTTGCCGCCGGCCACCGCATCGCCATTCTTGAGGTTGGTGACGAAGCTGCGCGGCACCATCTTGTTGATCGCGACCTTGGGGAAATCCTTGGTCCCCGGCGCGACATTGGCGTTGGGCGTGTCGGGGATCTTGTAGGCCTTGGCCATCCAGAACTGGTCGTCTTCGTGGTCCAGCACTTCGATGCTGGCCAGCATCTTGACCCAGTAGGTCGAATACCACCCCGGCACGATCAGGCGGATCGGAAAGCCGTTGAGCAGCGGCAGTTGTTCGCCGTTCATCGCAAAGGCGATCATCACCTCGCCATCCATCGCATGGTCGGCCTTGAGCGACTTCATGAACTGCGGGGCATCGGGCATCAGCGCCTCGTCCAGCCCGGCGAAGCGCACGTCCACCGCGCCCTGCTTCACCCCGGCTTTCTCGAGCACGTCCTTCAGGCGCACGCCGGTCCACATGGCGTTGCCCATGGCGCCATTGCCCCATTCGCCGCCGATCACATATGGTTCGAACAGGCCGCGCGAATTGCCCGAACACTGGTTGATCGCCGGATATTCGATCCGCTCGTAATCGTTGAGGAGATTGTCGAGCGTCAGCTCGATCTCCTTGTCGACATGGCCGTGGATCTTCAGGCGGAAACTCGCCGCGTCCACCGAATCGGGCACCGAGGCCCAATGCCAGCGAACGAAGAAGCGATCGTTGGGGGTGAAGACCCCGTCGTTGAACACCTCCATCGGCGTCTCCAGCAGCGGGGGCCGGGTGCGGTGGAGGATCATTTCGCCCTTGGTGGGGAAAGTGGTGGTGAGGGGGCGCGTCGACGGCTTGCCCGGCAGGCCGAGGTCGTAGAGCGACTGCGCCCACAGCGGCATGGTGGCGATGGCGGCGCTGCTTGCGCCTGCGCTCGCCAGCAGGCGGCGGCGCGTCAGCGCGGCGGCCAGACGGCTGTCAATTCTCTCCATGGTCGCAATTCTCCTTGGGTGGCTGGCTGCGATTGGGTGAAAGGGAATGGCCATTGGCGCCCGGTACGAGGCGCTTGGCAAATCGTCGCGATTCCGTCATATCGGTTGCACGATGACGCAAATGAGCACCCTCGCGGAAGCCGCGATCGACGAAGCCGAAATCCAGGTCCTGCGCGACAGTGCGCACCGGGCCTCGGGCCTGCTTCGCCAGCTTGCCAACGAACAGCGCCTGCTGATCCTGTGCAAGCTGATGGAGGGGGAATGCTCGGTGTCTTACCTCGCGGACCATGTCGGCCTGGCGCAGTCGGCGACCTCGCAACATCTTGCCAAGCTGCGCGAATCCGGCCTGCTGACCACGCGGCGCGACGCGCAGAGCATCTATTACCGCATCGAGGACGATAACACCGTTCGCGTGCTCAAGACGCTCTGCGACATTTTCGCCCCGACGGAACATCACGGCTGACAGCCCGGTCGCGGCGCCGACCGACAGGTTGGTGGCAGTCGGCACGCTCATTTCATCAACAGCACGCCGCCCATCACCACGGCCAGCATCACCAGCGTCTCGATCACGATCAGGGCGAAGGGGCGCCAGCCCACGTCGAGCACGCTCTTGAGGTTGGTCTTGATCCCGATCGCAGTGATCGCGATGACCAGGAAATAATGCGAGATCGTGCTGCCCCAGTCGCTCACCATCTTGGGCCAAGCGGCGCCGGGGAACTGCGGGAAGACGAAGCTGTTGATCGCCGCCAGCACGAAGAAGGCGACCAGGAAGCCGGGAATGTAGCTGACCTTCTGGCCCTGTGCGCGGTTGGCCTCGGCATGGGCCTTGCCCAGCCAGATGAACACACCCATCACGATCGGCAACAGCAGCGCGACGCGCACCAGCTTCACGAATGTCGCCAGCTCGCCGACCTTGGGCGAGATCGCGTTGCCCGCCGCGACAACCTGCGCGACGTCGTGGATCGTGCCGCCCAGGATAACGCCCATATCCTGCGGGGTCAGGCCCAGCGGTTTGACCATCAGGGGATAGAAAATCATCGCAATGGTCGCCATCAGCGTGACCACGGCGATGGTCACCGCCAGATCGCGCTCGGCTTCCTCGTTCTGCGGCAATACGCTGGCCACCGCAGCGGCGGCAGAAGCGCCGCACACTGCGACAGAGCCGCCGCTGACCGCGCAGAATTCCTTCGACAGGCCGAGCATGCGCCCGACCACCACCGCGGTGATCATCGTCATCACCATGGCGCCGGCCACCAGTGCGAGCGGCGCGATGCCGACCGCGATCATGTCGGCCACCGCGATCTTGATGCCCAGCAGCGCCACGCCATAGCGCAGCACGCTGCGCGCCGTGTAATTGATGCCCGGCTGGATCTTGGGCAGGTCGTAGATGAAATGCAGCGCAAGACCGATCAGCAGCGCGATCAGCATGGCCGGCGCGCCGTAATGCTGGCTGATCGCCTCCGAGCAGATCCCGCCGACGACCGCGATGAGCACCCCCGGGTAGTAATGGGCCACCACACCTTTGCTGGCCGCCGCCTTGGTCGAAGTTTCAGGCGGCGTTGCAGCCGGGGAAGTACTCATCGCGTCGATTTCTCCGTCGGTTCAGTGCGGGCGGATCAAAGCTTCTTCGACCAGGCCACGCCCACTTCGAACTGATGCATCTGCAGGTCGATCTGGTGGGTGGGGTTCGGCCCTTGCGGCGTGACTTCGATCCCGATCGTATGCGCCGGGGGCGAATAGAGGAACGAGAAGTCCAGCGCGCTCGTCTCGCCCATCTTCAGGCGGGCACCGGCGGTGAAGTGCTGCTTCGAAACGCCCGGCGCGAGAATGTTGAGCGTCGCGTCGGCGCGCGGCACCGGATTGTTGTTGAAGGCGGCACCGGCACGCAGGGTGAGCTTGTCGGATACTTCCGACTCGATCCCGAACTTGACCACATCGACATTGTCCCAGCCGAAGCCCGGCCCACCGGGGGCACCGAACGGCAGCTGGATGTTCGACGCATTGGATACTGCGGGGACATCCGAATATTCGATGTGGCGGTAATCGGCCATCAGCGTGATATTCTCACCCGCGTCGATCGCCATGCCGATCTGGAAGTTCGACGGGATGTCGAAATCGCCGCCATTCTCGAACAGACCCGAATATTTGTCGAATTTGCTCATGTTGATCTTGGACTGGTAAGATCCCGCGAGGCGGAAGCCATCGTTGACCTTGATCAGCACGCCGCCACGCACGCCGATGCCGGTCGAGGTGCTGTTGCCATTGTTGCTGAAGTGGGTCGGATCGACGCTGAAGGCCGAGAAGGTCGCGATACCGCGCGACTGGAAAATCTGCATCGCGAACACCGGCGCCACGCCGATCGTCACGTGATCGCCCAGCTTGCGCGCATAGCCCGCCGAGACGAAGCCCTGGATCAGATTGACCCCTGCCGAACCGGCGCAATAGGTGCCGCTGCTCGCCGGGAACGGCGGCGAGGCGCAGGCCGGATTGCTGATGTCGGGATAGTTCGTGTTGAGCCCGCCATTGCCGTAGATCGCGAGCCCGACAGCGGAATTTTCATCCAGCTTGTAGGATACGGCCATGGCCGGCAGGACGAAGAATTTCGAACCGCTGTTCACGCTTCCGCTGCCGGTGAAGCCGGGGCCGCCCGAACCGGTGTAGTCGCGCCGCGGCATGAACACCGACACGCCGATTTCCACCTGGCTGTCGATTTCGGCGATGCCGGCGGGGTTGTTGGCGAGGACCAGCGGGTCTTGCGGGTCGGCGATACCGGCCCCGGCCACGCCCTTGTCGCGTACGCTGGTGCCGTTGAGGAAATAGCCTTCGGTTGCCTGGGCGGCCGACGGGACGATCACCGACGCGACGGCCGTGCCGATCAACGCGGTCAAGCGAGTCTTGCTAAGCATAATTTTTCCTCCTCATCCTGAACAGGTGCAGCATGATTGCCTCCGGAATACCCGGCAAGCACCTTGGGCGGGCGATCGATTATTTCGATCTGCCCGCACCAATCCCAATCTTCATTCCGCGCTGCCGATAGCCGCCGGTCAGGCGACTCGTTCGATCACAAAGCGATAGATGCCGCCGCTTTCGTCGTGTTCGACCATCTTGTTGCCGGTGGTGCGGCAGAAGGCTTCGAAGTCCTTCACCGAACCCGGGTCGGTAGCGAGAATTTCCAGCGTCTTGCCGTTTTCCATCGGGCTCAGCGCCTTCTTGGCCTTGAGAATGGGAAGCGGGCAGTTGAGTCCCTTTGCGTCGAGGGTTTCGTCGGCCATGTCAGATCCTTTCTGGGGCGGGCGGACGCCCGCCTGCTGGTCAGATGTACAGGTTGATGTCGGACGTCAGCGCGTTTTCCATATAGGTCGCCGCGCCGGCATACTCGACGCCGTCCAGCATATCTTCATTCTTGTATTCGAACAGGTCCATCGTCATCTGGCACGCGATCAGGCGGACGTCCGAAAACTGCGCCGCTTCGCGCAGATCCTCGATCGAGGCGACGCCCTTCTTCTTGATCATGTCCTTCATCATGCTGGTGGCCAGCCCGGTCATGCCCGGCAGCATGCCCACGATGTTCGGCATCTTCATGTGCCCGCCCATCATCGGCATTTCCATCGCGGTATTGCCGAGCGGGTTGACGGTGAGATCGAGATCCTTCTTGAGCAGCCCGAGGCCGTAGAAGGTGAAGAACATCGTCACGTTGACATCCATCGCCGCAGCGGTGGTTGCCAGGATGAAGGGGGGGTAGGCCCAGTCGAGCGTACCCTTCGTAACGATGATGGTCATCGACTTGCCATTCGGCAGATCAGCTTCGGCCACCGCTATTCTCCCCATTGCGGACCCGGCGAGACACTTGTTTGCCTTTTTCGGCGCGGGACCCGATTGATAGGGTTGCATCAAACGCGCTTCTGCGTTCATTCGCAAGCCCTAATTTAGAAAAGTCGAAGAAAGTGATCGAGCGGTGCAGGACCTGACATGAGCGGGCGCGGCGAGACCCACCGGGCGGCGATTTTCATCGACAATCCGGTGTTCGGGCGGGCGGCATGGAACGCGCTCCACCCGCTGGCTTTCTCGCGCCAGCAGGCGGTGCGCGACATGGTCGAGGCGATGGGCTGGATCGAACAATCCGAGCTGCGCGAGTGCCCCATTGCCACGCCCGAAACGCTCGCCCGCTTCCATGCGCCCGATTATATTGCCGCGCTGCAGGCGGCGGTGGCGCGCGGCAAGGTGACCGCCGAAGAGCGCACTCGCTATGGCTTCGGCACAATGGAAAACCCGATCTTTCCCGGGCTGTTCGAGCGCGCCGCGGCGACCGTCGGCGGGTCGATCGCGGCGGCCCGGGTGGCGCTGCAGGGTCATATCGCGTTCCACCCGGCAGGCGGCACGCATCATGGCAAACCCGACCGGGCGAGCGGCTTCTGCTATTTCAACGATCCGGCCTTCGCCATCGCCACCTTCCTCGATGCGGCGCTCGACCGGGTGCTCTATCTCGATCTCGATGCGCATCACGGCGACGGGGTGGAGGCGATCTTCGCGGGCGACTCGCGGGTGCACACGCTCTCGCTGCATGAAGCGGGGCGCTGGCCGCACAGCGGCACGCCCGACAATCCCGGCCCCGCCAACGCTACCAATTTCGCGGTGCCACGCGCGATCAACGATGCCGAATACGACTGGCTGATCCAGGGGCCGGTGGCCGAGGTCGCAGGGCGATTTGCCCCGCAGGCGATCGTCGTCACCGCCGGGGTCGATTGCCTCCACGGCGATCCGCTCTCCGCCATGGAACTGAGCAATCGCGCATTGTGGCGGGCCGTGGAATGCGCGCTGGGCTGGGCGCCGCACATCGCGGTGCTGGGCGGCGGAGGCTATAATCCGTGGACCGTGACGCGCGGCTGGGCGGGCATGTGGGCAGTGTTGTCGGGGCGCGATCCGGGCGAGGTCCCGAACGAAGCGGCGCGCGCGCTGCTCGCCGGGTTCGAAAGCGACCTGATCGACGAGGACGAGATCGAGCCCGAATGGCTCGATTCGGTGGCCGATGCGCCGCGCCCCGGGCCGATCCGCGCCGACGTGATGCATTGTGCGCAGGCGGCGCTGGAACGCCGATAGTGCGGCCAATGGGGCGCCTTTGGCGCCGGGCGGTGCACAAACTGCTTGGCGAAACGGCGCAAGGGTGCAAGGTTCTATATTAGAACATGGGAATATTGAGGTAGGGATGGATTGGCTCGGCAAGCTCGAACAGATCGAAGCGCTGGAAGATGCTACCTTCGATGCGGCCCTGGTGCAGGAGATGGAGCGCCACGCGGCGCGTGCGCAGGCCCGCCCGCTGCGCTTCTCCAGCCCGACCTTCAAGGAATATGAGACCAGCGAGCTGTCCGGCTGCGGCAAGAATTCCTTCCCCGCCTTCTCGATCACTGCGGGCGAATGTGCGCTCAATTGCGATCACTGCCAGAAGAAGATCCTCGAACCGATGATCCCGGCGACAAAGCCGGAAATGCTCGACCAGAAGGTGCGCGACCTGATTATGCTGCAGGGCCTGCGCGGCTTCCTGCTGTCGGGCGGTTCGAACCGCAAGAACGAGATCAATTACGACCGCTTCTATCCCGTGATCGAAGGGCTGAAGCGCGACTTCCCCCACCTGCAGATCGCGATCCACACCGCGCTGCTCGACGATGCGGCGGCGAAGCGGATGGAAAGCGCCGGGGTCGATTCGGCGATGATGGATGTGATCGGCGCGCAGGAAACCATCGAACAGGTCTATAAGCTCGACCGGCCGGTGGAGGATTTCGAAAGCACGCTGGCCGCGCTGTGTTCCACCTCCATGTCGGTGGTGCCGCATATCGTGCTCGGCCTGCACTATGGGCAGATGCTTGGCGAAGCGAACGCCTTCGACATCTGCGCGCGCCACGATATCGATTCGCTGGTGCTGGTGGTAATCATGCCGTTCTATGCCAAGCCCGGCACTTTCGCGACGCCCGATGCGCATGATGTGGGGCGCATGTTCCTCGAATCGCGCGCGCGTATGGGCGACAAGAAGGTGCTGCTCGGCTGCGCGCGCCCGGCGGGCATGCACAAGCGGATCACCGATGCCTACGCGGTGATGGCCGGGCTCGACGGCATTGCCTTTGCTGCCGATGGCGCGGTGGCGGTGGCCGAGATGGCGGGCCGCAGTTTCGCACAGGAACACAGTTGCTGCTCGATCAAGACCGGCATGGGCGAACCGGGCAGCGGCGTCGGCGCCGATTCCCGCGTGAAGGCCTGCGCCGCATGATCCAGCGCTGCGACGTCGCGATTGTCGGATTGGGGCCTGCGGGCGCCAGCGCCGCGATTGCGGCAGCGCAGGGCGGGGCGCGGGTGATCGCGCTCGACCGGCGGCGCGAGGCCGGCTTCCCGGTGCAATGCGCCGAATTCGTGCCCGCAATGATGGGCATGGATGCCGGCCCGGTCACCTCCGCGCAGGTCCAGCCGATCCTGGCGATGGAAAGCTTCGTCGAAAATGCGCACGACCGGCACACGCCCGATTTTCGCGGCAAGATGATCGATCGCGGTGCGTTCGACCGCCAACTGGTCGAACAGGCGATGGCCGCCGGGGCGGATTGCCGGTTCGGGATGCAGGTCGCGGTGGATCGCGGGGACGGGGCGCTGGTCGCCCCCGATGGCGCCCGCTTCGTGGCCGATGTGGTGATCGGCGCGGACGGCCCTAATTCGCCGCTCGGCGCGGCGATCGGCTGCGTCAATCGCGAGCTGGTGGAAACGCGGCAGGTCACCGTGCCGCTGCTCGCGCCGCAGGATTCGACCGACATCTATCTCAGCACGCGCATTCCAGGCGGATATGCGTGGCTGTTTCCCAAGGGCGATGTCGCCAATGTCGGGCTCGGCGTGGGCCGCGAATGGCGCGAACTGCTCAAGCCCGAGCTCGAGGCATTGCTCGCCATGCTGGTCGAACAGGGCAAGATCGCGGACAAGCGGCTCGGCCATACCGGCGGGGCGATCCCGGTCGGTGGGCCGGTTGGCGTTGCCGGGCGGATCGGCGGGGTGCAGGTGCTGCTGGCGGGCGATGCCGCAGGCCTCGCCAATCCGGTGACCGGGGCGGGCATTCCCGCCGCCTGCATCTCCGGCAAGATGGCGGGCGAGGCGGCGGCGCGGATCGTTGCGGGCGACCGCGATGCGCTGGCCGATTATTACGACGATATCGAGGATCTGTTCGGCGCCTCGCTGCGCCGGGCGGTCGCGCGGCGCAGGGAGCTGCTGGCGCAGTGGCGCGACGGAACGGCCGAGGCGGCCGATTTGCGGCGCGGCTGGATCGCCTATCCGCAATATTGGACCGATACGAAACAAGTCGCCCCGATGGCGCAAAGGGAGAATGGCAATGAGCTGCTTGAAGCCTGAAGGGGCGATGCCGGGTGCGACCGGCGCCGAAGGCAAGGACTACAACCCCTTCGACGCGATGCAGCCGCGCAAGCCGGCAGAGGCGCCGCTGGACAAGCGCAACGGCGCAGCGGTGAAGGCGACCGACATTCGCCCGACCGGCACCTATCTGCCGAACAACAACATCCTCACCCCGCATATGCGCAGCCCGGAATATGTCCAGCTGAGCACGGCGGCGGCGATGACGCTGGGGCTGATGCCGGGCAAGATGCACCGCTGCTCCTGCACGCGCTGCCTCAACATCCTGCTGACCTATCCCGAAGGCTGCCGCGCCAATTGCGCCTATTGCGGGCTGGCCCGCCATCGCGAGGCGGAGCGCGACTATGCCGACCGCAATTTCATCCGGGTGGACTGGCCCGCCGTGCCGATGGAACAGATTGCCGAAACGGTCGGGCGCGACCCCGAAAATTCGCCCTTCCACCGCATGTGCATCTCGATGATCACCCATCCCAATTCGGATGACGATACCAAGACGGTGCTCAAGACCTGGACCGATTATGTCGATCCGGGGGCAATCCCGATCTCGATCCTGTCGAACCCCACCACCATGACGCGGCAGGATGTCGCCACGCTGAAGGACATGGGTTCGGACATCTTCACCGTCGCGCTCGACGCGGCGACGCCGGAACTGTTCGACCGCACCCGCGGCAAGGGCGTCAACAGCCCGCACAAATGGTCGAAATACTGGGAAATCCTCGAGGATGCGCGCGAGATCTTCGGGGCGCAGAAATTCGGTGCGCATATCATCGTCGGCATGGGCGAGACCGAACACGAGGTGCTCAGCCTGGTGCAGCAGCTGGTCGACATGGGCGGGCACAGCCACATGTTCTGCTTCTTCCCGGAAAAGGGCAGCCTGATGGACCACCTGCCTGCAACCCCGCGCGACCAGTGGCGCCGGGTGCAGCTGGCCCGCTACATGATCGATTATTGCGGTGTGCGGATCGACCAGATGAAATTCGACGAGGAAGGCCGCGTCACCGATTTCGGCCTGCCGACCGGCGAGACCGACGCGATCATCGACGCCGGCATCGCCTTCCGCACCAGCGGCTGCCCGGGCAAGTTCGCCGAGGATATCTCGGCCTGCGACCGCCCCTATGGCGACAGCCCGCCGTCGAACATCGCCAGCTATCCGTTCCAGCCGCAACCCGCCGACCTGCGCCTGATCCGCAAGCAGCTGGGCAAGGAACGGCCCGACGATCCCTATGTCGAGGACGAGGAACTGGACGTGGTGCAGCCTTACGAGTGAGGGCGAGTTGCCGCATTCCTTCCGGCTGATCGACACCGGCCTCAGGCAAGGCCGCGCCAATATCGCCTTCGACCAGGCGATGGTGGCGCTGCGCCAGGCCGGGACGATCGGCGACAGCCTGCGCTTCATCCATTTCGAACCGACCGCGCTGGTCGGGCGGCACCAGGACCTGGGGCTGGAACTCAACCTCGATTATTGCGCCGCGCAGGGCATCGGCACCGCGCGGCGGATCACCGGGGGCGGGGCGATCTATCTCGACCCGGCACAGCTCGGCTGGGCGCTGGTCTGTTCGCGCAAGGTGTTCGCGGGCGAGGATCTGGGCAGCATCACGCGCCGCATCTGCGAGGCGGCGGCGGCGGGGCTTTCGACCCTCGGGATCGATGCCCGCTATCGCCCGCGCAACGATATCGAGGTCGGCGGGCGCAAGATCTCGGGCACCGGCGGCTATTTCGACGGCGACGTGCTGATGTTCCAGGGCACGGTGCTGGTCGATCTCGACCCGGCGACCATCGGCCAGGTGCTCAACGTGCCCAAGGCCAAGCTCGCCAAGCGCGATCTCGACGATGCCGCCCAGCGGGTGACGACGCTCGCCGCGCTGCTCGGCGCAGCGCCGCCGCTGGCGCAGGTGCAGGCAGCGATCGCGCGCGGCCTGTCCGAAGGGCTGGGGATCGCCTTTACCGAGGCCGAAACCTCCGCCGCCGAAGAGGATGCTGCGCGCGCGGAATATGAAGACGAGATCGGCACCGACGACTTCGTCGCGGAAATCGACGGGGCCAGCCGTATCGCGGGCACAAGGCTGGGCCACCATATCGGTGCGGGCGGGCTGGTCAGCGCGCATCTGCGGCTGGAAGGTGCGGCCGGCGATCGCGTGCGCGAGGTGCTGTTCACCGGCGATTATTTCGTCACCCCGCCGCGCATCGTGTTCGACCTCGAATCCGTATTGCGGCAGGTCCGCACCGACGCCCTGGGCGAGGCGGTGCGCGCTTATTTCGCAGCGCTCCCGCCAGGCGGGCTGCTGTCGATCGGGGCCGATGATTTCATTGCCGCGCTCGATGCCGCGCTGGCGGCGGAGCCGGTCGCGGCATGAAGAACCTCACCATATTGCAGCACACCAGCGCCGAATATCTCGGGCTGATGGAGGACCATCTCGAAGGGCGGCGCATCCGTTTCCGCTATATCCGGCCCTTCACCGGTGCGGTGGAGATCCCGCCTTACGACCTGGTCGGCGATGGGCTGGTGCTGCTCGGCGGCGGGCCATGGGGCAGCGCGGGCACGCGCGATTTGCCGAGCCTGGCGGACGAGCTGGCGCTGGTGCGCAATTGCATGATGGCCAACAAGCTGGTGATCGGCTTCGGCCTGGGCGCACAGATCGTCGCGCTGGCGGGCGGCGGCAGTTCGCAGGCCGCCCCGCTCGAATGCCGATTGGGGGAGGCGCGGCGCACCGACGATGCGGCCCTCGCCGGCTACCTCCCCGAAAGCTTCCCCTATGCCAGCTATGGCCGCGACCGCGCGGTGCCGCCCGCCCACGCGCGCATTCTGGCGGTGGACGAGGATGGTAACCCGCTCGCCTTCCAGATGGGCGACACCGCCTTCGGCTTCGCCTTCCACCCCGGGCTGAAGGTGGCGATGGTCGAAGACCTGATCATGGAATTCGAGGAAAGCGCCCCCGATGTGGCGGAATCGCTCACTCGCCTGCGCGCGATGCAACGCCCGATCGAGGATGCGCTGGTCCCGTTCATGACCGGGCTGGTCGCTACCACGGGGCTGATGCGCTGAATTTGCGCCGCGGGCCTTGCATTAGCGAATACTGATATGTAGCATCGCTAATAAAGCAGAATTGTGTCGTGATTGCCGGACCATTGAGTCGGCAGGGCGGCGAGAGGAGAACAGACGTGGCAGAGAAACTCATCATCGTGATGGCGAATACCGATCCGCGTAATGGCGAGGAATTGGGTGCGCCGATCTTCCAGGCCACCGTCGCTGCAGCGATGGAATATGAAGTCGACGTGATCTGCACGGCGACTGCCGGCCGCCTGATGAAGAAGGGTGTGGCCGAAAGCCTGGTGGTCAAGCCGGGTTCGCCTAAGTCGGTCTATGACTTCATCAAGGACGCGCATGAAGCGGGCGCCAAATTCTACTGCTGCTCGCCCAATCTCGACCTGTTCGACATGACCGAGGACGATCTGATCCCGGAATGCGAGGGGATCGTCGGCGGCGCCTATCTGATCGAAGAGGTCATGGAGGGCGACTGCAAGGTGATGACCTACTGATCGACGCCGGGGAGAGGATAAAACAATGCATGTCGGTACCAGGGTTCAGGAATACATCGGCGATCCGGTAACCGACGCGCCGCCGATTTCGCGTGCGAAGCTCGAAGAGATCTTCGCCGACATCCAGTCGTTCGAACGCTACGACCACGAGCTGAACGGCTGCCTCAATTGCGGCATCTGCACCGCCACCTGCCCGGCGGCGCATTATTACGACTTCAGCCCGCGCGAGATCGTCCAGCTGCTGTGGACCGAGAATCTCGAAGGCATTTACGACGCGATGCAGGAAAAGATCTGGGCCTGCGCCCAGTGCTATACCTGCGCGGCGCGTTGCCCGTTCGAAAACTCGCCCGGCGGCCTTGTCATGCTGATGCGCGAAACCGCGATCAAGCACGGCATGGAAAGCGCCAAGAACGTGCTGCGCCCGTTCAGCCGCGTGATGCTCAAGCTGATCTCGACCGGCAACCAGCTGTCCCCCGACATGATCAACCCCGATGGTTTTGCCGACTGGGGCCCGAACATCTCGAAGGTCGACGCGCCGCTCACCGTGCTGCGCCAGGCGATCCCGATGCCCACGCTGCACACCACCAAGACGGCGTGGGAAACCAACCTCAAGACCTCGGTCGAACTCTACACGATCTGGGAAGAGACCGGCGTGCTCGACCAGCTCGAAACCATCGACGAAAACCTGTTCGACGTGATTTCCGACATCATGGACGAGAAGCGCGAGGACTGGGAAGATTTCCTCGACGAGCAGGACGACGATTGAGCGGCGGACGAATGAGTGCGGGCGGCTGGACCCGCACGGAAGGAGCAGTGCAATGACGACGACTGGCAACGGCGAACGCTTTACCGGCCACGGTGCCGAATGGCGTGACAGCAACCTCAGCCCGGCCGACGCGCAGACCGCGACCGCCTGGGTGGAGCAGCGCATCAACAAGCGCTCGATGCTCACCACCAAGAGCCGCGTGGACGATATCCGCGACCAGATGTGGCAGCTGGAGAAGGAGGGCGAGATCCTCGTCCACCGGATCAACGACGGCAACGAGCCGGTGATCGCCAAGACGCTGTATGGCTGGGACAAGAAGATCCCGACCAACCGCCTGTGGCACCACAAGAGCTGTGGCCAGTGCGGCAATATCCCCGGCTACCCCGCGTCGCTGCTGTGGATGATGAACCAGCTCGACATCCAGTATCTCGACGAAACCGACCAGACGAGCTGCACCGCGTGGAACTACCACGGGTCGGGCATCGGCAATATCGAAAGCCTGGCCGCGGTGTTCCTGCGCAACTTCCACCAGGCCTATGTCTCGGCCAAGGCGGAAGGCAAGCCGGAAGGATATTACTATCCGCTGGTCCACTGCGGCACATCCTTCGGCAATTACAAGGAAGTGCGCGGCTACCTGATCAGCTCGGCCACGCTGCGCGAGAAGGTGAAGAAGATCCTCGGCAAGCTCGGCCGCCTGGTCGATGGCAAGCTGCTGATCCCCGAAGAAGTGGTCCATTATTCCGAATGGGTCCACGTGATGCGCAAGCGCATCGCCGAACGCCAGGTGATCGACGCGTCGAACATCCGCGCCACCGTCCACCCCGCGTGCCACGTCTACAAGATGGTCCCGCAGGACGTGATCTACGACGAGGAAGTGCTCGAGGGTGACCGTGTCGCCGTGTCGACCGGCATCGTCGAGGCGCTGGGCGCGCAGGCGATCGATTATTCGACCTGGTACGATTGCTGCGGCTTCGGTTTCCGCCACATCATTTCGGAACGCGAGTTCACCCGCAGCTTCGCGCTCGACCGCAAGATCAAGGTCGCGGTGGAAGAGGCGCGCAGCGACGTGATGATCGGCCACGATACCGGCTGCATCACCACGCTCGACAAGAACCAGTGGATCGGCAAGGCCGAGGGCAAGGATTACGAGCTGCCCGTGCTGGCCGACATCCAGTTCGCCGCGCTGCTGTGCGGTGCGCATCCCTACAAGATCGTCCAGTCGCACTGGCACGCTTCGGCGACCGAAAAGCTGTTCGAGAAGCTGGGGATCGACTGGCAGGCCAAGAAGGCCGAATTCGAAGGCTATCTCAAGCAGATCGAAGCAGGTGGCGAACGCGAGACGCTCTACGATCCGCGTCGCATGATAACGGGCGGGCCGGGCTACAAGCCGGTCGCGCAAATCGAGGGGTAAGAGAGGAATGAGCGATCCGTTTCTGGTGGTAGGCGGCGGCCCCGCCGGCCTGTCTGCGGCCCATGCACTGGCTGCGTCCGGCAACAAGGTAGTGCTGGTCGAGAAGACCGACATCCTCGGCGGCGCGCCGATCCATTCTGGCTATGCCAAGCTCGTCCCCTCGGGCGAATGGGCCAAGGATGCGATCGGTTCGATGATCGACCGCGTGACCGGCAATCCCGATATCGAAGTGATCACCGGCGAGGTGGTGCAGAGCTTCGAAGGCGCGCCGGGCAATTTCACCGCCACGCTCAAGGGCGGGCGCACGATCAAGACGCCGTCGGCGATCCTGTGCACCGGCTTCACCCATTTCGACAGCGTCAACAAGCCCGAATGGGGTTTTGGCCGCTTCCCCGATGTGGTGACCACCAGCCAGGTCGAACAGATGATTTCGAGCGGGGCGGGCATCAAGCGCCCGTCGAACGGCGAACAGCCGAAGCGCGTGGCGATCCTGCTGTGCGTCGGCAGCCGCGACCGGCAGATCGGGCGCGAATGGTGTTCGAAGATCTGCTGTACCGTCTCGGCCAAGATGGCGATGGAAATTCGCGAGGAAATCCCGGATTGCCACGTCTACATCTACTACATGGATATCCGCACCTTCGGCCTCTACGAGGAAATCTACTGGAACTCGCAGGAACAGCAGAAGGTCAAATACATCAAGGCGCGCATCGCCGAGGTGACGAGCGACGGCGACAAGGTCATCGTCAAGGGCGAGGACACACTGGTCAAGCGCCCGATCACGATCCCCTTCGACATGGTCGTCCACGCCATCGGGATGGACCCGAATGTCGACAACATGACCATCTCCAGCGTGTTCGGCGTCGATTTGCACCATTGGGGCTACGTCAAGCGCGAGAACACCTATGGCGTGATGGGCGCAACCTCGCGCGAGGGTGTGTTCGTGGCCGGTGCCGCAATCGGGCCGGAAACGATCGACGATTCGGTCGCGCAGGGTGCCGGTGCGGCGATGTCGGCGCTGGGCATGCTCCGGGCGCTCACGCCCGCCTGAGCCAGCGATGGGTTTCTTCTCCTCCTCTTCCTCCAAGGCGCCCGCGCTCGAAAGGCCGGTGCTCGACCTTTCGGGACCCGCGCTGACCGCGGCGACCGAGCGGCTGGCTGCGGCGTGCGAGGAAACCGGCGGGGTCGAAGCCTATGTCGAGGCGCTGCGGCTGAAGGGCGAGGCGTTCCGCAAGATCTTCGCCGAAGCCGGGCCGGGCGGCCCGTCGGCCGAGGAGTTCACCGTCCTCGCCGGGCTGATGCCCACCGTGCGGCGGCGGATCGGCGACTGGCTGGAAGGTGACAAGTTTGCCACCTTGCGCAAGGCGGTGATGGAGCTTGTCGGCGCCAAGCACGACGAGCTGCTGGTGGACCAGCGGATCGCCGAATTCTGCGTCCAGTTCCCGCAGGGCAAGCGTTATCGCTGGGTCAAGGATCTGGCGGGCGAACTGCTCCACGCGCTCGATCCGGAACGCTACCCGCTGATGTGCCGCTGGGTGTGGGACACCGGATCGAACACCGGCGTGCTGCGCGAAATCTGGCACGGCGATGTCGACCGCGTTTCGATCAGGGTGAGCGATGGCTACGCCACCCATGTGATGCTGCGCGAGGAGTTGTCGCAATTCCTCGCCGGCAACGGCGTGTTCCGCGATACGCTGCTCTATGTCGATCTGCTGATGGCGCAGGTTTATTCCGAATATATCGCGGCGCAGGGGGGCAGCTACCTCCGCGCCGATTTCACCGCCGCCGAAGATGCCGTGGCCTATCTGCGCAGGCTGCTCGGGCTCGACGGCGTCCGCATCAAGCATAACGACCGCGCCGTGGCCCAGGCTGCCCGCGCGGCGCTGCCCGGCCTGTAAGGCGCGGGACGGAAGACGGGAGAGAGAGGACCCCAATGCCCATCCACGAGAAGAACCTGATCAGGCCGGAAAACCTTTCGACCCACGATAATCTCGTGATCGACGGGGTCGACGTCTCGGGCGACTGGAGTACTTTCATCAAGACCCGTGTGGTCGCCGATTACAACGAGAACCTGCAGGAAGAGATCGGCTCGCTGCCCGGCGCGGAGTATATCCATCGCTGCTGGCAATGCGGTTCGTGCACCAACAGCTGCACGGTCAACGCGATCGAGCCGGACTTCAACCCGCGCCACTGGATCTACCTCATCCGCATGGGCTTCGAAAGCGAGCTGGTGCGCGACAAGGACCTGATCTGGAAGTGCGTGAGCTGCAACAAATGCACCTATGCCTGCCCGCGCGACGTGGTGCCCGAAGGGGTGATGAAGGCGACTGCGCACTGGCTCGAGCTCAAGGGCTATCTCGACCGTACGCCTTCGACCGAATTCGACGAGGAATTCGCCAACCAGGTCATCCGCACCGGCAAGATCGAAGACGGGCGGGTGATGATGGGCTTCTTCAAGCGCACCGGCCAGCCGCTGATGCAGCCCTGGCTGATCGCCTTCGTCAAGAAGATGTTCGCCGGCCTGCCGCTCGGCTGGATGATGAAGATGGGCTTCGCCACCGTGATCCACCCGCGCACCAAGGGCTGGGGCCCAGCGCATGCCGCCATCGCCGAATACGCCAAGGAACAGGAAGAAAAGCACATTGCCGCCGTGCGCGGTTCGCATCCCGAAGCCGCCTTCCACACCGCCGACTAGGAACAGACCATGGCAGAAAAGAAGTATCAGAAAGTTGCCTATTACCCCGGTTGCGCGCTGGAAGGGTCGGGCCATGCCTATAACAAGTCGACCAAGGCGGTCGGCAAGGCGCTGGGTCTCGAGCTGGAAGAAGTCGACAACTGGAACTGCTGCGGCGCGATGGAAGTCAAGAACATCGACCCGAAGATCCAGACCTATCTCTCCAGCCGGGTGATGAGCATCGCGGCCAACGAGATGAAGCACGATGTCGTGATGGCACCGTGCAATGGCTGCTACCACAACCTCAAGAAGGCCGAATACGATCTCGCGCATGACGAAGGATCGCGCCAAGTGGTCGACCGGCTTTCGTCCAAGGCGGGCCACGAAACCTACCAGGCCGGGCAGATCGAAACGATCCACGCGCTCGACTGGATCAAGGACGGGATCGGCGAGGAAGAGCTGGCCAAGCGGGTCAAGAATTCGCTCAAGGGCCTGAAGATCGCCAATTATTATGGCTGCATGTACACCCGCCCGCGGCACATCTTCCCCGAGAAGGACCAGGGCCCGGGGTCGGAATCGACCAGCAAGCCGCATTACATGGACGATCTGCTGGCCGCCGCCGGTGCCGAAAACGTCGATTTCGCGCTCAAGACCGCCTGCTGCGGCGGGGCGCACACGCTGTCGGATGCGGACACATCGACCAAGCTGGTCGCCAATATCCTGCGCGCCGCGGAAGAAGCCGGGGCCGAGGTGATCGCCACCGAATGCCCGACGTGCCATACCGGCCTCGAAATGCACCAGGTCCGCGCCGAAACCAATTTCGGCATCAAGACCAATGTGAAGGTGATGTATTTCACCCAGCTGCTGGGCGTCGCGCTCGGCCTGTCGCCGAAGAAGGTCGGGGTGCACGAAAACGCGTCCGACGGGCGCGCCGCGCTCAAGGCCCGGCAGATCGCCTGAGCCATGCGTTCGATCGAAGCCATCGAAAGCTGGATCGAGGACTGGTCGCTGCGCGAAGGCGCGGCGGATGGTGCCGCGGCCCCGATGGCGTTCCTGCTGGCGGGCGAGGAAATCCTCGAACATTGGCTGCTCGCCCATGGCCAGCAGCCGACCGCCGACAAGAAGGAAGGGTTCCGCCTGCTGGCGCTGCATCGCCAGGCAGCCAAGGGCGATCCCGCCTTCAACGCCTGCCGCGAAACCTGCCGCGAGGCCTGTTATCGCTACAATCTTGCGCAAACCGATTTACCGCGCGAGGAATGGCAGGCAAACCTTGCAACGCTGCGCCGTGTGGTGCAGCATCTGGCTTACTTCATCGGCGGAAAAATGCGGAATGCCCAGCTGGGCGAATTCTGCTGCTCCTCCCGCCCGATACGCAACGAAGCGGCGGAAGCTGCGATGGAAGGTGAGGGTACACAATGACCGTAGTGCGTGGATGCAACCTGCCCGACGACCTGCTTTACGATGTCGAGAACCATACCTGGTTCTCGGAAATGCCCGACGGGCGCGTGAAGCTGGGGATGACCACCGTGGCGACCGCGCTGGCGGGCGAAATCGTCGCCTTCACGCCCAAGAAGGTCGGCCGCTCGGTCGGCGCGGGCAAGTCGGTCGCGACGATCGAATCGGGCAAGTGGGTCGGCCCTGCCAAATCGGCTGCCGCCGGCGAAGTGGTCGAGGTGAACGACGCGATGACCGCCAAGCCGTCGACCGCCAATGCCGATCCCTACGATGCCGGCTGGCTGGTGATCCTGCAGCCCGAAGACTGGGCGAGCGTCAAGCCGACGCTGACCCCGGGCAGTGCGGTTGCAGCGCCCTATGAAGCCAAGATGGATGCCGACGGTTTCGCAGGCTGCGAAGCCGCCTGATCCGGCACAAGCAATTCGAACCACCGAGGGGGCCGCGGCGCAAAGCGCTGCGGCCCTTTTCCCGTTTTGGGCGGCGAAGGGCTGGCGGCGGCTAAAGGCAGTGGATCAGGATGCGCATCCGCTCGGCATTGAAGCTCTGCCAGGCGTCCAGCAGCGCCTCGTCCGCGATCCCGCCATGCGCTTCGGCCCACAGTGCATCGGCCAGCGGCCCGATCGCGGGGGCGAGGTCCTTGCTGCGCAAATCGCCCGCGGTCCAGCCGACGAACAGCGCCTCGCGCGCCAGCGTCGGCTGGTCCGCGACACTGGCCGCCAGATCGCGCAGCTTCGCCAGCCGGGCGATATCCTCGCGCGCCAGTGCGGCGCGGAACATGCTGTCCATATTACCTGCCAGCGCGGCGAGATGATCGTCCAGTGTCATTGCCCAGCTCCTTCCGGGAACCCTTCCCATACCCGCGTTTTCACCATGCAGCGGCTTGAAAAACAGTATATTGTAACTAGCTAATATACGCAATCGGTCACTCGGGCTGGGTGACCGGATTTGCCCGCTGCGCTGGCAGGCCCCACAGATGATGAGAGGTTGGACCATGGCACCGAAGAAGTTCTCCGACGATCTGGCGATCGATTGCCAGATTCGGCCCGACGACATGGCCGAGCTCGCGGCGCAGGGCTACCGCAGCGTGCTGTGCGCCCGCCCCGATGGCGAAGAGCCCGGACAGCCGAGCAATGCGGAGATGCAAGCCGCTGCACAGGCGGCCGGCCTCGCCTTCCTCAACATCCCCGTCGACCCCAAGAACATCACCATGGCCGATGTCGAGGCGTTCTCCGAAGCGATGGAGGAGCTGCCGCTGCCGATGTACGGCTATTGCCGCACCGGCAAGCGTGTCGCGTCGCTGTGGGCGCTGTCGCAGGCGGAGGAACAGGACACCGATACGTTGCTCGACACCGCCGCGCGTGCCGGCTTCGACCTTTCGGAGCTGCGCCACAAGCTGCAGATGCTCGGCTGAACCGGCCCCTTAGGGCCAAAGGAAACTGACATGACGACCGACACCACCGACACTCCCCTCGCCACCGCCACGGCGCAGGTCGCAGCGGCAATCGCCGACCCGGCCAAACGCCCTTCGATCGCGGGATTCTTCGACGAGGCGACCAACACGATCACCTATGTCGTGCACGATCCGGCCACTTGCGAAGCGGCGGTGATCGATTCGGTGCTGGATTACGACGCCGCATCGGGCCGCACGAGCTTCACCTCGGCCGATCTGGTGGCCGAATATGTCGAGAGCAAGCAGCTCAAGGTGACGCTGCATATCGAAACCCACGCCCATGCCGACCATCTTTCCGCCGCACCCTATCTGCAGGGCAAGCTGGGCGGCGAGCTGGGCATCGGGCGCGAGATCATCCGCGTGCAGGATGTGTTCGGCAAGCTGTTCAACGCCGGGTCCGAATTCGAACGCGACGGATCGCAGTTCGACCGGCTGTTCGTCGACGGCGAGCGTTTCAAGCTGGGCGAGCTGGACGGGATCGCGCTGCATGTGCCCGGCCACACCCCGGCGGACATGGCCTTCATCATCGGCGATGCGGCCTTTGTCGGCGATACGATCTTCATGCCCGATTTCGGCACCGCGCGGGCGGATTTCCCGGGCGGTGACGCGCACCAGCTGTTCCGTTCGATCCGCCGCCTGCTGGCGCTGCCGCGCGATACGCGCCTGTTCCTGTGCCACGATTACAAGGCGCCGGGGCGTGATACCTATGCGTGGGAAACCACCGTGGGCCAGCAGCGCGACGGCAATATCCATGTGAAGGACGGGGTGAGCGAGGACGAATTCGTTGCCATGCGCACCACGCGTGACGCGACGCTGGCGATGCCCAAGCTGATCATGCCCTCGGTCCAGGTCAACATCCGCGGCGGGCGCCTGCCCGATCCGGAAGACAATGGCGTGAGCTACATCAAGATCCCGATCAACGCGGTGTGATGTCCGCTTGACGGCGGATAGCGGTACCGGCCCTCTCCCGCTCCCGACCTTCCGTAACGGCAACTTGACAAGCCCGGCCCGCCGCCGCCACCTGCGATCCGCGCAAGCAGGAGAGTGATGGCAATGGCAGGTCTGTGGTTCGACGAGCTCGAAGTCGGGCAGATATTCGATCACGCGATCCGGCGCACGGTGACCGAGACGGACAATCTGCTGTTCACGACGCTCAGCCACAATCCGGCGCAGCTGCATCTCGATGCGGAATATATGAAGGGCACCGATTACGGGCGGGTGCTGGTCAACAGCTGTTTTACCCTGTCGCTGATGGTCGGCGTATCGGTCGGCGATACCACGCTGGGCACGGCAGTCGCCAATCTCGGCTGGGACGAGGTGCGCTTCCCCGCGCCGGTGTTCATCGGCGATACGCTGCGGATTGAAACCGAAGTGGCGGAGCTGCGGCCGAGCAAGTCGCGTCCCAATGCCGGCATCGTCACCTTCATCCACCGCGCCTACAACCAGGATGGGGTGCTGGTCGCCAGCTGCAAGCGCAGCGGGCTGCAGCACAAGCGGCCCGCCGCATGAACGCGCTCCGCTCGCTGCTGTTCATCCCCGGTGACAGCGAAGCCAAGCTGGCCAAGGCCGATGGTTGCGGCGCGGATGCGGTGATCATCGACCTGGAGGATTCGGTCGCCCCCGAACGCAAACCGGCGGCGCGCGAGATCACCGCAGCCTTCCTCGCCGCGCGCCCGCAGGGCCAGCGCGGCGTGCAATTGTGGGTGCGGGTCAACCCGCTCGACAGCGGCCTGACCGATGCCGATCTGGCCGCGATCATGCCGCACAGGCCCTGCGGGATCATGCAGCCCAAGGCGGAAGGGCCCGATTGCGTGCGCGAATTGTCGATGAAACTCGACGCGCTCGAGGGGCGGCTGGGCCTGCACGACACAGCAACCCCGATCATCCCGGTGGCGACCGAAACCCCGCTCGCCCCCTTCCGGCTGGGCGATTACGCGGGGGCGGGTCTGTCGCGCCTTGCCGGGCTGACCTGGGGGGCAGAGGACCTTTCCGCCGCGCTCGGCGCCAGCACCAATCGCGGGCCGGACGGGCAATTCGCCTTCACCTACCAGCTGGTCCGCTCGCTCACGCTGATGGCGGCCCATGCCGCCGGCGTCCCGGCGATCGACACGCTGCACGCCGATTTCCGCGATCTCGACGGGCTGCTGGCGAGCAGCCGCGCGGCACGCGCCGAAGGGTTCTCCGGGCGGCTGGCGATCCACCCCGCCCAGGTCGGGCCGATCAATGACGGCTTTACCCCCGCCGACGAGGAAGTGGCGCATGCCCGCCGGGTGGTCGACGCGTTCGCCGCCAATCCTGGTGCAGGGACGGTGGGGCTGGATGGCAAGATGGTCGACCGGCCGCATCTCGTTGCCGCGCAAAAAGTGCTGGCGGCGGCTGTGGCAGCGCAGCGCCAATAGATTACCCAAGCAGAGGAACTGGCAATGAGCGACGAAGTCCTGGTCGAGGCCGAAGGCGGCATCCTGACCATCACCATCAACCGCCCCGAAGCGAAGAACGCGATGAACAAGGCGGCGGCCGAAGCGATCGCCGAGGCGCTCGACCGGCTCGATGCGGTGGAAGACCTGCGCGTGGGGATTATCACCGGCGCGGGCGGCACCTTCTGTTCGGGGATGGACCTCAAGGGCTTCCTGCGCGGCGAAAGCCCGATGGTGCCCGGGCGCGGGTTTGGCGGGCTGACAGAAGCGCCGCCGAAGAAGCCGCTGATCGCCGCGGTCGATGGCTATGCGCTGGCGGGCGGGCTCGAACTGATGATCGCCTGCGACATGGTGGTGGCCAGCGCGGGCGCGAAATTCGGCATTCCCGAGGTCAAGCGCGGTCTGGTCGCGGCAGCGGGCGGGGTGATCAACCTGCCCGATCTGATCCCGCACAAGCTGGCGATGGAAATGGCGCTGACCGGCGAATTCATTGATGCCGCGCGCGCCCATGCCATCGGGCTGGTGAACCGCGTCACCGAAGGTCCGGCGATCGAAGGCGCGCTGGCGCTGGCGCGGACGATCACCGCCAACGGCCCGCTGGCGGTGCAGATTTCCAAACAGGTAATCCAGGAATCGCGCGAATGGCCCCGGTCCGAACGCTGGCTGCGGCAGGCCGCGCTGGTCGACCGCGTGTTCGTGAGCGAGGATGCCCGCGAAGGGGCCGCCGCTTTCGCCGAGAAGCGCGCGCCGAACTGGACCGGGCGCTGATCGCTTGCCCGGCCCGCTCCATGGCCTGACGATCGTCGAATTTGCCGGGATCGGGCCCGGCCCCTTTGCCGCGATGATGCTGGCCGACCACGGAGCAGAGGTGATCCGCATCGACCGCCCGGGCGGGAAGAGCCTGTTCGGCGGCAAGGATGTGCTGAGCCGGTCGCGCCGCTCGATCGCGCTCGACCTCAAGCAGCCTGCCGGGGTCGCGGTCGCGAAGCGGCTTTGCGCCAGCGCCGACGGGCTGATCGAAGGGCTGCGGCCCGGTGTGATGGAGCGGCTGGGGCTGGGGCCGGACGCGCTGCTCGCAGCCAATCCGAAGCTGGTCTACGGGCGGATGACCGGCTGGGGCCAGCACGGCCCCTATGCCCACACCGCCGGGCATGACATCAACTACATCGCGCTGGCCGGTGCCCTCGCCCATTTCGGGCGGCCGGGCGAAAACCCGCTGCCGCCGATCAACCTGGTGGGCGATTTCGGTGGCGGCGGCATGATGCTGGCCTTCGCGATGGTCAGCGCCATGCTGCATGTCCAGCGCGGCGGGCCGGGCCAGGTGATCGACTGCGCGATGACCGATGGCACGGCGCTGCTGATGGCGATCGTCCACGGCATGCGCAGCGCCGGACAATGGCGCGACGAACGCGGGACCAACCTGCTCGATGGCGGGGCGCCTTTCTACGACTGCTACCAATGCGCATGTGGTGGCTATGTCGCGCTCGGTGCCATTGAGCCGCAGTTCTACGCCGAGTTGCTGCGACTTACCGGGTTGGCCGACGATCCCGATTTCGCCCGCCAGATGGACCCGCGCCAATGGCCTGCGCTGAAAGCCCGGCTGGCCGAGGTCTTCCGGGGCAAGACACGCGATGAATGGTGCGCAATTCTGGAAGGAAGCGACGCCTGCTTCGCCCCGGTGCTGACCATGGGCGAGGCGCCGCAGCATCCGCACAATGCGGCGCGCGGCACATTTATCGAGGTTGGCGGCGACATCCAGCCTGCCCCTGCGCCGCGTTACAGCGTCACCGCCAGCGACGCGCCCACCCCCGAGCGGACCCCCGGGGCCGACACAATCGAAATCCTCGCCGGGATCGGCATGGGAGAGGATGAAATCGCCCGACTGCACAGCAGCGGCGCAATTGCCTGACAGGAAGCAAACATGACCGCGACAATGCTCGATACCGCCGCCCGCACCGCCTACGACGACGACCACGCCATGTTCCGCGACACGGTGCGCAAGGTGCTGGCGCAGCATGTCGAACCGCGGATGGAAGAATTCGACAAGGCCAAGATCGTCCCGCGCGATGTCTGGCTCGCCGCGGGCGAGGCGGGGATGCTGTGCCCCACCGTCGCCCCCGAATATGGCGGGCTTGGGCTCGATTTCGGCTACAATGCCATCGTCGCGGAGGAATTGTCCTATCTCGGCTGTCCTGCCGGTTTCACCCTGCAGAGCGACATCACCGCCAATTACGTCGAACGGCTCGGCACCGAAGAGCAGAAGCAGAAATACCTGCCCGGCATGGTCTCGGGCGAGGTGATCTCCGCCATTGCGATGACCGAACCGGGCGCGGGCAGCGATTTGCAGTCCATCCGCACCACCGCGAAGAAGGACGGCGACGATTTCATCATCAACGGGTCGAAGACCTACATCACCAACGGGCAGAACTGCGATTTCGTGATCGTCGTCGCCAAGACCGATCCGGAAGGCGGCGCCAAGGGAACCAGCCTGATCGTGGTCGATACCGGTACTCCCGGTTTCGAGAAGGGCCGCAATCTCGACAAGGTCGGGATGGAAGCGGCGGATACGTCGGAATTGTTCTTCAACGATGTGCGCGTGCCGCAGTCGAACCTGCTGGGCGGGGAAGGGCGCGGCTTCGTGCATCTGATGGAGGAATTGCCGCAGGAACGGCTTTCGATCGCCGTCTCCGCGCAGGCATCCGCCCAGCGCGCCTTCGACGAGGCGCTGGCCTTCACCAAGGATCGCCAGGCTTTCGGGCGCAGCGTGTTCCAGTTCCAGAATACCCGCTTCACCCTGGCCGACATCGCCACCGAGCTGCAGGTCGGCTGGGCGCATCTCGACTGGGCGCTCAAACGGCATATGGCGAAACAGCTGACCGCCGTCGAAGCCTCTGCCGCCAAGCTGTGGCATACCGAAATGCAGAACCGGGTGGCCGACCGCGCGCTGCAATTGTTCGGCGGGGCGGGCTATATGAACGAATATCACATCGCCAAATTGTGGCGCGGGGCGCGCGTCACCCGGATTTTCGGCGGGACGAGCGAGATCATGAAGGAAGTGATCAGCCGCGCGATCTGACGGTCAGTCCCGGGCCGCCTGTCGTTCCAGCCAGGCGGCGACTGCCTGCACATGCCCCCAGGTGACCGCGCTGGTCAGTATGTCCCATGCATGCTGACCGCCGGAAATGACGGTCAACTGGACATCGCCGCCCGCCTCGCGCCAGCGGCGGGCCATCGCCTCTGCCTCTTCGCACGGGATCAGCGTGTCGTGGCACCCGTGGATCAGCCACACCGGCGGGCTGTCGCCGCGCAGGCGCGCGATGGGGCAGCCCGCTTCCCAGATGTCCGCATCCGCATCGGGCAACCCCGGCATGAACCACTGCGCTTCCCATTCGATCATCGCCTGGTGGTTGCGATGCCATAGCGCCTCGCGGTCGAGAAAGTCGTAACGCCCGTAGAGATGCACGCCCCCGGCGAGCGAGCAATCGGCAGTCTCGAACCCCGGCTTGAAACGCGGATCGTCATGCGCGAGCAGCGCCAGCGAGGACAGATGCCCGCCCGCCGAGCCACCAGTGATGAAGACGCGCGCCGGATCGCCGCCATGCTGCACGATATTGTCGCGCGTCCAGTGGACCGCGCGCAGCACATCCTCGATCATCGCCGGGAAGCGGTGCTTCGGGCCGAGGCGATAGTCGATATCCACGCAAACCCAGCCCCGCCGCGCCATTTCGCGCAGCAGCGGCAGCGCCTGTTCGTTCTTCTTGCCCACGATCCACCCGCCGCCATGGACGTGCAGCAGCACCGGGCGCGGGCCGGGTGGTGGGTCGGCAGGCAGGATCAGGTCGAGCCGGTTCGGCTTGCCATGGGGGCCGTAGGAGAGGTTGGCGATCTTGCGCGTCCCGCGCTTCGCGCCGGGGGTAACGAGCAATCCGGCGAGCAACGGCACGCGTGGCGGCAATCCGGCGGCGGCCAGCAGCGTGCGCGCATCCTTGCGATGGCGCAGGTGGATCGCAAGGCTGGCGGTCGCGGCGAGCAGCGCGAGGATCGGGCCTGGCGTCGCCATTACGCCGCCGCGCCACTGCCACGCTGCCAGTGCCAGCGCGACCAGCGCATTGGGCAAGGCGAACGCCTGCGCGAAGAAACTTGGCACCCACCATGCGAGCACTGCATGGCCGGGCACGCCATGCGGGCGCACGCGGACCAGCCCGGTCAACGCGTGGAGCAGCATCAGCGCGGACAGGATCGCGGCGATCAAGCGGTCTGCCCCGTCGCGGCGAGGAATTCCTCGCGCAATTTCTTCTTGTAGAGCTTGCCGTTCTCCTGCCGGGGCAGGGCATCGCTGAAGTGGAAGGCGCGCGGGCATTTGACCCGGCTGAGGCTGGTGCGGCACCAGGCGTCGAGTTCGTCGGCCAGCGCATCCCCGCTCTCCAAAGGATCGAGCGGCTGGATCACTGCGGTCACCTGCTCGCCGAAATCGGCATCGGGCAGGCCGAACACCGCAGCGTCGGCCACTTTCGGGTGCATCACCAGATGATGTTCGACCTCCTGCGGATAGACGTTCACCCCGCCGGTGATGATCATGAAATCCTTGCGGTCGGCGAGGTAGAGGAAGCCGTCCTCGTCCTTCCAGCCGACATCGCCCAGCGTCGACCATTCGGGATGCAGCGGGTTGCGCGATCCCGCCGTCTTGTCCGCATCGCCGAGATATTCGAACTGCTTGCCGCCGCTGAAATAGATCGCGCCGACTTCGCCCGGCGGCAGTTCCGCGCCATCGTCGCCGCAGATATGCACCCCGCCGATCGGTGGCCTCCCGACGGAGCCGGGATGTTCCAGCCAGTCCTGCGGGGTGATCGCGGTCGATCCATTGCCCTCGCTCCCGGCGTAATATTCGTAGACCACCGGCCCGAGCCATTCGATCATCGCCCGCTTGACCGCGATCGGGCACGGCGCGGCGGCGTGCAGCACCAGCCGAAGCGAGGAGAGATCGCGCGCGCCGCGTTCCTCCTCGCTCAGGCGCAGCAGGCGGATGAACATTGTCGGCACGACCTGCGTCATATTGACCCGGTGGCGCTCGATCGCGGCGAGGAAGCCGTGCGGATCGAATTTCTCCATCACCACCACCGTCCCGCCCATGCGCTGCACGGCGGTGGAGAAATTGAGCGGAGCCGCGTGGTACATCGGCGCGGGCGAGAGATAGGTCGTGTGCGGCCCCATCTGCCACACCATCGCCACGCTGGCGGACAGGGTGGTCCCTTCCTCCAGCGGCGTGTCGGGCAGTTCGACCCGCACCCCCTTGGGCTGGCCGGTGGTGCCGGAGGAATAGAGCAGCTGGTAGCCCTGGCTTTCGTCGGCGATGGGCGTGTCGGGCAGCGCCGCGCAGGCCTGCGTCCAGTCGGGCACGCCGGCCAGCCCGCGATGGCCGAAGATGTGGGTGACGCCGGGCATCAGGCTGGCGCGTTCCTCCACCAGCCGCCGGGTCGTCTCGCCGATCCCGGCGGAAAGCACCGCCAGCTTCGCCCCGCAATTGCCGATGATGTAGCTCGCCTCGGGCGCGGTCAGGTGGATCGCCAGCGGGGTGATGAATACGCCCGCGCGCTGGGCCGCCCAGAAGGTGGTGAAGAATTCGAGGCTGTTTTCGACCATCATCGCGATGGCATCGCCGCGCTGCAGCCCGCATTGCCGCAGCAGGTGCGCACCGCGATTGGCGGCGGCTTCGAGTTCGGCATAGGTCAGCTGCGCACCGCTGCCCGCCATGATGACTGCCGGCTTGTCTGCCCGCTCGGCCAGCTGGTTGCGCGGATGCATGCGGTCCCTTCCCGAAAGCACTTGTCTTTCGGGGCATGTTAGCGGCGTTGCCGGGGCAGTCTATCCCGTTTCGCGGGGGGCTGCGCGGCGCTCTACCAGCGCAGCAGCGGCGGGATCGCGATGCGCCCGGCAATCCCGGCAATCAGCACCGGCAGCATGTGGAAGATGCCCAGGTGTGCCAGCGTATCGACCGGGCAATGCATCCCGTATGCCGCGCTGCCCAGGCCGCCGGCGGCGATGCCCGTCCACCAGCCTGCCCGTTCGGGCGAGACGGGGGCACCGCGCCGCAGCCACAGCACCATCGCGGTGGCCGCCAGCAGCCCGTCCACCGTGCCATAGGCCATGCAGCGCCAGCCTGCGGCATCGTGCATCATGTCGGATTCGACGTGGCCCTGCCCGGCCAGCGAGGCGAGGGCAGCCAGCGGCAGCACGGCCGCCATCGCCAGCGCCCATTTCGGCGCATCGTGGCGATTGCCGACGCGCGGCCCGGCCATGGCGACGACCGCGGTCGCGGCGGCCAGCCCGACGCCGAGCAGCAGCAAATTGGCGATCAGGAAATAGGGGGATGGCATGGTGGTGCCCAACCCGGCGCGCAGCCCGGCGATTGCGGCGATGCCCGACACGGTAAGGGCGAGTGCCCCTGCGACCAGCGCCACCCCGTCGCGCGGGTTGAACGCGCGTACCGGGGTCAAATCCTCGGTCAATTCGTCGATCAAGCGGTTGCGACCCTGCTCGCGCGAGCTGTTGTTCATTGTCATTCTGCCTTCTCGATCAGCGCGGCCAGCTTCTTGAGGCCGCGATGGATATTCACTTTGACGAGCGATTCGCTCTGCCCGCTGCGTTCCGATGCCTCGCGGATCGAACAGCCTTCGATCTTGACCAGTTCGATCGCGTCGGCCTGCGCGGGCGGCAGGTTTTCCATCAGCCGTTCGAGGCTGATGCGGGCCAGCACGGCATCCTGGTCGCCGGGTTCGGACGGCTCTTCCGTGTCGATCGCCTGTTCCTGGTTGCGATAGGCGCGCCGCAAATGATCGACCCAGCGATAGCGCGCGATCGCCGCGAGCCATGGGAGGAACGGGCGGGTCGGATCGTAACTCGCGCGCTTGCGGTGAAGCGAGACGAGTACATCCTGCACCAGATCGTCCAGCTGGTCGGGCGCGATGCGGCGGCGGTAATAGCGCGTCAGCCACTTGCCGGCCTCGTCCAGCAGCACGCTGTAGGCGCGCTTGTCGCCGCGCTGGCTGGCGGCCATCAACCGCGAAAGGGTCTGTTCGTCGGCGATCATTTGCCGCGCATCCTGCCGACAATTGCGTCGAGCGAAAAGAGCCCGCCGCCTCGGCTGACCAGCGCCAGCGCCATGGCGACCCACAGGATGTGGGTGGTCCACCACGCCTCGGGGAAGACGAAGATCTGGATCACCAGCGTCATGCCCAGCAGGGCAAAGGCGGAAAGGCGCGTCGCGAGGCCGAGCACCAGCAGCACGGGCCAGAAGTGTTCCGACCAGGTGGCGAGGGTGGCTGCGAGATCGGGTGGGAGGGGGACGCCCGAATACTCGTTTTCGAAGAGGTATCGCGTGGCATCGCTTACCTCCAGCCATGTGCCCTCGACCACCTTGGTCTGGCCCGATCGCCAGAAAATCCCGGCCAGCGCGACGCGCAGCGCCAGCAAGGCGATGCTTTCGACGAACCGGCCCGACAGGAGGCAAGTCAGCCGGTCATAGCGCGAAATCATGCCTTGCATGGCGTGTCTCCTCCCCGTGTGCCGCTTAGCGGTCGATCGGGGTGAGCGATCCGGCGCCCTTGGGCGTGGCGATCTTGGTGCAGCTGCCCTTCTTCACCAGCTTCCACGCATTGCCCTGGTAATCGCGGGTGGAGGTGCCGGCGCAGCTGGTGCCGGGGCCCGCCGCGCAATCGTTCTGGCCGGCCTTGGCCACGCCATAGCATTTTTCCATCGGCGCCTTTTCGGCTGCAGCGGCGGGAATCGCCGCGATGCCTGCGGCTACCCCGGCGGCGAGCGCGAGGGTGCTGAGGCGGGCAAGATCGGTACGGTCCATGAATAAGCTCCAGTCTTTCCAGAAAATCACGTCCCGGCGCTTGCCGGAACTGCCCTCTGGTTCGACCGACCCGATGGCCGGGTTACAGCCACGAAATATTCGATCCGCCTGTAACCGTTGGCGGTCGGGCCATCGAACCAGCCGATGCCCGCTTCGGGCGATCCGCCTCTTTTCTCAGGGAGAATTCGCATGACCATTACCCGCAAGACAACTGCCATTGCCTCGGCCGCTGCCGCGCTTGCCCTTTCGTCGATCAGCGCCTTCGCTGCCGATGCCCCGACGGGCAGCCGCGGTGCCGCCGTCGGCGCGCAGGACACCGTCCACTGCTACGGCGTCAACAGCTGCAAGGGCAGCGCCGACTGCGCGACTGCCGATCACGAATGCAAGGGCATGAACAGCTGCAAGGGCCACGGCTTCAAGGCCATGAAGGCGGGGGCCTGCCTGTCCAAGGGCGGTACGATCGGCGACATCGGCTGATCCACCGTTCCAAGGCGGAGCGGCCCGGCATTGACCCGAACCCCGTCCTCCCCGGGTCGCTCCTGCCTTGGCAGACACGATATGACAACCATCCAGACCTTCGCCGGCCTCGGCCTCGGCCTCAGGCGCAGCCACTACCACGACTTCCTCGAAGGCGAGGTGGCGGTCGATTTTCTCGAGATCATCTCGGAAAACTACATGGTCGCGGGCGGCAAACCGCGCGACGTGCTGTCCCGGGTGCGCGAACGCTATCCGGTGGCGATGCATGGCGTGTCGCTGTCGATCGGCAGTGCCCACGGGCTCGACGCCGATTACCTCCGTCGGCTGCGCGAACTGGCCGACTGGCTCGATCCGCTGTGGGTGTCGGACCACCTGTGCTGGACGCGCACCAGCGCGCACAACAGCCACGATTTGCTGCCACTGCCCTATACGCGCGCCGCGCTCGATGTCGTATGCGACAATATCGACCGCGCGCAGCAGGCGATGGGCCGGGCGATGCTGTTCGAAAACCCGTCGAGCTATTGCGCCTTCCCCGGCAACGAGATGGAAGAATGGGAATTCATCGCGGCAATGGCGCGGCGAACCGGGTGCTATTTGCTGCTCGACGTCAACAACGTGTTCGTCAGCGCCCATAACCACGGATTTTCGGCGCGCGATTATATCGCGGGCTTGCCGCTCGAGCGGGTGCGCCAGGTCCATCTTGCCGGGCATACGCCGGGCGAAATCGTCATCGACACGCATGACCGCGAAATTTGCGACGGGGTCTGGCGCCTGTTCGCCGAGGTCAGCGACATGCTGGGCGATGCGGCGGTGATGATCGAGCGCGACGATGCGATCCCCCCGCTGGCGGAGCTGCTGGCCGAACTCGATATCGCCCGCGCGATGCAGCAGGCGGGCGCGAAGGTGGCGGCATGAGCGCGCAGGCGGAACTGGCCGCGCAGCAGGCCGAATTCATGGCGCATGTCATGGCCGACGCGCTTGCCTTGCCTTCGGGGTGGAATGCGCGGTTTGCCAGCGGGCTCGACATCTATCGCAACGCCTATCGCACCCGGCTGGTCGAGGCGTTGCGCGACACGTTCCCGCGCACCGTGCAATGGGTGGGCGACGAAGCCTTCGCAGCGGCTGCGGCGCATCACCTGATCACGACGCCGCCCTCCAGCTGGACCCTCGACCATGCCGGGCTGGGCTTTCCCGAAGTGTTGGGAGAGCTGTTCGCCAACGATCCCGAGGTGCCCGAACTCGCCTGGCTGGAATGGGCGATGCATACGGCCTTCGTCGCCGCCGATGCGGCCCCGCTCACCCGCGAGCGATTCGTCGCCGCGACGGCCGGTTTTGCTGGTGAGGACTGGGCCGAAATGCGGCTGATCTTCCAGCCTGCGGTGCAAACATGCAGTGTCGCGCACGACATTGCGAAACTGTGGAACGCGCTCAAGCAGGACGAGGCGGTCGGCGATTACACGCTGGCGCAGCCGGGCGGCCTGGTGGTCTGGCGCGAAGGTCTGTCGCCCGTGTTCCGCATGGCGGATCGCACCGACGCAGAAGCATTGGCGCTGCTGCAATCGGGCGCGAGCTATGGCGAGGCGTGCAGCTTGCTGGCGGACAGGCTAGGCCCGGAAGAGGCCGCGGCGCTTGCTGGAAGCTTGCTCGGCCAATGGCTGGCAGACGGTTTGCTGGTCGGCGTCTCGGTCTGATATTCGGGCAAATACGCTTGCGCATATAAAAATATCTTTATATCTGCATTTCCCAGATGCGGATCGAATCGATCATCCGGGCGCTCGACGACCCCACGCGGCTGCGGATCATGCGGCTGCTTTCGACCATGGAACTGGCCGTGGGCGAACTGGCGACCGTATTGGGCCAGAGCCAGCCGCGCGTGTCGCGCCATGTGGCGATCCTGTGCGATGCGGGCCTCGCCGAACGGCGGCGCGAAGGCAGCTGGGTGTTCCTGCGCCAGGCGATTTCCGAACGCGGGGGCGGCGCGATGGAGCGCAGCCTGGCGCATCTGCTTGCCGCGGGCGAGGCGGAGGATGCCGAATTCGCCGATATCTGCGCGGCCGACCGGCGCCACCTCGCCGCGATCCGCGACACACGCGAACGCAGCGCGGCGGAATATTTCGCGCGCCATGCCGGTGAGTGGGACAATCTGCGTGCCCTGCTGGTGCCCGCCGACCAGGTCGAGGCGGCGCTGCTCGATGCGCTGGCAGATGCGCCGCTTGGCCGCCTGCTCGATATCGGCACCGGGACCGGGCGGATCGCGGAATTGCTCGCCCCGTCGGCGGACCATATCGTCGCGCTCGACAAGAGCCCGGAAATGCTCCGCCTTGCCCGTGCGCGGCTGCAGGGCTTGCCCGCGACCTCGGTCGAGCTGGTGCAGGGCGATTTCGGCGCGCTGCCGCTGCCCGATGGCGGGTTCGACACGGTGATCTTCCACCAGGTGCTGCATTATGCGCAGGAACCGGCCTATGCGCTGGCCGAGGCCGCCCGCGTCTGCCGCCCCGGCGGGCGTATCGCGATCGTCGATCTCGCCGCCCATGGGCGCGAGGAACTGCGCAGCCGCCATGCCCACGCCCGGCTCGGTTTCGCGGACGAACAGATGCGCGCGATGCTCGGCCGCCAGGGCTTCGTTCCCGCCGCGACCCGCACGCTCGACGATGGCCAACTCGCCGTCAACATCTGGACCGGCACCCGCAAGGGCGACCCGGTGACCACGCTCGATCCGGCGCGTCGCCGGACATCCAATAGTCCCACGAAGAAAGCCCAGGCCAAGTGACCCAGCCGCTCTATCCCCACCAATCCCTGCGTTTTGCGGACACGCCGCTGTTCGCGGGGCTGCCCGGCGACATCAAGGTGTCGTTCGAATTCTTCCCGCCCAAGAGCGAGGCGGGCGAGGCAGCGGTGCTGGAAGCCGTGCGGTCGGTGGCGCAGCTGGCCCCCGATTTCGTCTCGCTGACCTATGGCGCGGGCGGATCGACCAAGGAACGCAGCTGGTCGCTCGCCGGGCGGATGCGCAGCGAGGTGGAGGTGCCGGTGGCCGCGCACCTGACCTGTGTCGGCGCCAGCAAGGACGAGACGCATCGCGTGGCAGAGGAATTCTGGAATGCCGGCATCCGCCACATCGTCGCACTGCGCGGCGATGCCGGGCAGCCGGGCGCGAAGTTCGAGCCGCATCCGCAAGGCTATGCCAGCGCCGCCGAGCTGGTCGAAGGGCTGAAGGCGCGCTTCCCCTTCGAAATCTCGGTCGCCGCCTATCCCGAAGTGCATCCCGACGCGGTGAGCGCCGAGGCGGATATCGACAATCTCAAGCGCAAGCTGGATGCCGGGGCGGACCGCGCGATCACCCAGTTCTTCTTCTCCGCCGACACCTTCTTCCGCTTCCGCGACCGCGCGGCGGCGGCGGGGATCGACAAGTCGATCGTTCCCGGGGTGCTGCCGATCAGCAATCTTGCGCGGACCAAGAGCTTCGCCGCTGCCTGTGGTGCCGAACTGCCCGAATGGCTGGAACATGTGTTCGACGGGCTGGACGACCATCCCCGCACGCGGGAACTGGTGGCGGCCACCGTCACCGCTGAATTCTGCCGCCGCCTCTATGCCGAACAGGTGCGCGAATTCCATTTCTACACGCTCAACCGGGCGGAACTTTCCTATGCCACCTGCCACCTCTTGGGGCTGCGACCCAAACGCGGCGCGGCGGGCATGGAGCAGGCGGCATGAGCGCGCGCGAAGCCTTCCTTGCGCAAGCGGCCCAGCGCATCCTGATTTTCGACGGCGCCTTCGGCACCCAGATTCAGGAACGCAGGCTGTCGGAAGCCGATTATGCGGGTACGCTGGGCCTGTCGCATGAACAGAAGGGCAATAACGATATCCTTGCGCTGACCCGGCCCGATGTGATCGACGCGATTACCCGCGCCTATCTCGCTGCCGGGTCGGACATGGTGTCGACCAACACCTTCTCCGCCAACCGCATCAGCCAGGCCGATTACGGCGCGGAGGATCTGGTGCCTGCGATGAACATCGCCGCCGCGCAGATCGCGCGGACTGCCGCGGATGACTTCGCCGCGCAGGACGGGCGCCCGCGCTTCGTGGCGGGTGCCATCGGCCCGACCAACAAGACGCTCAGCCTCTCGCCCGATGTGGAGGACCCCGGCTTCCGCGAAATCGACTTCGATTTCCTGGCCGAAGTCTATCGCGAACAGGCCGCCGCGCTGGTCGAGGGCGGGGCGGACTTCATCCTCGTCGAAACCGTGTTCGATACGCTCAACGCCAAGGCCGCTATCTACGCGGTCAGGCAGCTCGAGCGGCAGTTGGGTCGCGATGTGCCGATCATGCTGTCGATGACGCTGACCGACCTGTCTGGGCGCAATCTGTCGGGCCACACGGTCGAGGCATTCTGGCACGCGGTGCGCCATGCGAAGCCGCTGACGGTGGGGCTGAACTGTTCCTTCGGGGCAGAGCAGCTGCGTCCGCATATCCAGCTGCTCGGCCGGATCGCCGACACGCTGGTGCTGGCCTATCCCAACGCCGGCCTGCCTAACGAACTGGGCGAATATGACGAGCTGCCCGAAACCACCGCCAACCATTTGCGCCAGTGGGCCACCGGCGGCGCGGTCAATGCGCTGGGCGGGTGTTGCGGGTCCACGCCTGCGCATATCGCCGCGATCGCGCAGGCGGTTGCCGGGATGGAGCCGCGCCAGTTGCCCCATCCGCCGGTCGCCACGCGTCTCGCGGGGCTGGAACCTTTCACCATGGCGGCCTGACAGGGCAGCCCAGCTTCCGTTCGCCCCGAGCTTGTCGAAGGGCAGCCGTTTTCTTCCAGTGCGAGGCCGGATGTGACGAGCGATGTTTCGACCGGCCCGGCACGGATGGATTTGAGATTACCGAGATGAACGAACTTTCCTCCTCCCGCTTCGTCAATGTCGGCGAACGCACCAATGTCACCGGATCGGCTGCCTTCAAGAAGCTGATCATGGCGGGCGACTATGCCAAGGCGGTCGAAGTCGCGCGCCAGCAGGTCGAAAACGGTGCTCAGGTGGTCGACGTCAACATGGACGAGGGCCTGCTCGATGCCGAGCTGGCAATGACCACCTTCCTCAAGCTGATCGCCGCAGAACCCGATATCGCGCGCGTCCCGGTGATGATCGACAGTTCGAAATGGGAGGTGATCGAAGCCGGGCTGAAATGCGTTTCCGGCAAGCCGATCGTCAATTCGATCAGCATGAAAGAGGGCGAGGAACCGTTCCTCGAACATGCCCGCAAATGCATGGATTACGGCGCGGCGGTGGTCGTCATGGCGTTCGACGAGACCGGTCAGGCCGATACCAAGGCACGCAAGGTCGAGATTTGCGAGCGCGCCTACAAGCTGCTCACCGGGATTGGTTTCCCGCCCGAGGACATCATCTTCGATCCCAACATCTTCGCGGTGGCGACCGGGATTGCCGAACACGACCGCTACGGGCTCGACTTCATCGAAGCGGTGCAGGAAATCCGCGAACGCTGCCCCCATGTCCATTGTTCGGGCGGCTTGTCGAACCTGTCGTTCAGCTTCCGCGGCAACGAGACGGTGCGCCGCGCGATGCATTCGGTGTTCCTCTACCACGCGATCCCCGCAGGGCTCGACATGGCGATCGTCAATGCCGGCCAGCTCGACATCTATGACGATATCGACCTCGCGCTGCGCGATGCCTGCGAGGATGTGATCCTGTGCCGCCGCGAAGACGCGACCGAGCGGCTGATCGAACTGGCCGAAAGCTTCAAGGGCAAGAGCAAGGAAGACGAGAAACAGGCTGCCGAATGGCGCGGCTGGCCGGTCGCAAGGCGGCTGGAGCATGCGCTGGTCAAGGGGATCGACGCACATATCGTCGACGATACCGAGGAAATGCGCCTCGCCATCGCGGCTGCCGAGGGTCGCCCGATCGAGGTGATCGAAGGCCCGCTGATGGACGGGATGAACGTCGTCGGCGACCTGTTCGGCAGCGGCAAGATGTTCCTGCCGCAGGTCGTCAAATCCGCCCGCGTGATGAAGAAGGCGGTCGCGCACCTGATCCCGTTCATCGAGGCGGAAAAGGATGCGGCGACCAGGTCCAAGGGCAAGATCGTGATGGCGACGGTTAAGGGCGACGTCCACGATATCGGCAAGAATATCGTCGGCGTGGTCCTGCAGTGCAACGGCTACGAGGTGATCGACCTGGGGGTTATGGTCCCGTGGTCGAAGATCCTCGAAACCGCGCGAGACGAGGAGGCCGACATCATCGGCCTGTCGGGCCTCATCACCCCCTCGCTCGACGAGATGGTGACCGTCGCCGAAGAGATGCAGCGTGCCGGGATGGATATCCCCTTGCTGATCGGCGGGGCGACAACCAGCAAGCTGCACACCGCGCTCAAGATCGACCCGGCTTACGAAGGGCCGGTCGTCCATGTGCTCGACGCCAGCCGCGCGGTCGGCGTCGCCTCGCGCCTCCTTTCCAATACGCAGCGCGATGGCTTCGTGGAGGAAACCGCCGCCGAATATTCCCACCTGCGCGATGTCCGCGCGGGCAAGACCGACAGCGTGCTGCTGACGCTGGAGGAAGCGCGCGCCAACGGTTTCGCCTGCGATTATTCGGACAAGCCCGCACCGCCCGAACAGCCCGGCGTGCATGTTTTCGAGGAATGGGACCTGGCCGATCTGGTCGATCATTTCGACTGGACGCCGTTCTTCCGTGCCTGGGAACTGGCGGGGACATTCCCCGCGATCCTCGAGGACGAGGTAGTCGGCGACAGCGCCCGGCAACTGTTCAAGGATGCAAAGGCGATGCTGGACCGCATCGTCTCCGAGAAATGGCTCACCGCCAAAGGCGTCGCGGGTTTCTGGCCCTGCGCGCGCGATGGCGACGATGTGACGATCCACCGCGTGCGCCGCGAGGAACATGTGCGCCTGCCCTTCCTGCGCCAGCAAGTGCGCAAGAGCCGCGACCGGGCCAATTACTGCCTTGCCGATTTCATCGATCCAGCAGGCGACTGGATCGGCGGCTTCGCGGTCGGCATCCACGGGATCGAACCGCATATCGCACGCTTCCGCGCCGACCATGACGATTATTCCGACATCCTGCTCAAGGCACTGGCCGACCGGTTCGCCGAAGCCTTTGCCGAGCGGCTGCACAAACATGTGCGCACCACGCTGTGGGGCTATGCTCCGGGTGAGCAGCTGACCAACGAGGCGCTGATCAAGGAAGAATATCGCGGCATCCGCCCGGCGCCGGGCTATCCCGCCTGCCCGGATCACAGCTTGAAGCCGATCCTGTTCGAACTGCTCGAGGCGGAGGAGAATGCCGGGCTGATGCTGACCGAAAGCTATGCCATGTTACCCACGGCGGCGGTCAGCGGTTTCTATTTCGCCCATCCGCAGGCGGAATATTTCGGAGTCGCCCGCATCGGGCGCGACCAGCTGGAAGATTACGCACAGCGCCGCGGGGTCGATGCTGCTACAGCCGAACGATGGCTGCGCCCGAACCTCGACTGAATGAGTTCCAGCCGACGCTGGGCCACAGTTCGGCTTTCGCGATTCTCGGCGGGGCGATCCTGGCGATTGCCTATGCCAGCCTGTGGCTGTTTGTGGACCGCGACACCGGGCTGCTCGAACAGCTCTGGTTCCTTCCCGGGATCGGAGTGGTCGGGGCGATCATCGCCAATGCCAGCGGCACCGGCGGGGGCGTTGTGTTCGTCCCGGTCTTCAACGCCCTGCGCGAATTGGGCGTGATGTCGCTCGATCCGTTGCGGGTCACGGCGGTGTCGATGGGTATCCAGTCCTTCGGCATGAGTTTGGGCGGACTGCGCTGGACGGACCGGCTTTACCACCAGCATCCGCCGGCGCCGCTCGAGGCGCGCGCACAGGTGCGCGATTACTGGACCGTGTGCATCGCCGTGCTGGCGCTGTCGCTCCCCGCGATGTTGGCGACGCAGCGATTGTTCACCTTCGATGCGCATGCGGTACTGCTTGGCTACAAGAGCTTTTCGATCTTGTTGGGGTTCGCACTGATCCTGGCCACCTGGACCATCAACCGTTCGATTCCCGAGCGTGCACGGCTCGACCGCCTCGATCTTGCGGTGCTGTTGCTGCTGGCGGTGCCGGGCGGGGCGATTACGGCGATGTTCTCGGTCGGGATTGGCGAACTGGTCGCATTCTACCTCTTCCTGCGACACTATCCGATCGTGCTCTGCGTCGGCACTGCTTGCGTGATTTCCGCGGTCAGTTGCATCGCCGGGCTGGTCTGGCATGTCGGGCACCACACGGTGCAGTGGGAAGTGATCCTGCTAGCAGCGCCGGGCGCCATGCTGGGTGCCTTCCTCGCCAGGCCAATTGCCATGTGGCTCGGTGCGCGGCGGCTCAAGACGGCGGGTGGCGCGTGGATCGTGCTGTCGGCGGCTTACCTCCTGTGGCTCAATCGGTAACCGTGGACGCGGGCGAGGATATCCCCGGCCTGCGGGCATTGTGGGCATCGCATTGCGCCGGCGGGCCGATGCTGGCTCCGATGGCTGCCCAGGTGCTGCTCGACACACTCGGCCTCGGCAATCGCGAGGTGTTCGGATTCCTCAATGGTGCGCGGCCTGGGTACGCCGAATTTCGGCAATGGATCGCAGACACGGTCGGGGCGCCGGACGCGGAGTTGCTTGCGCGCTATGTTCGCTGGGTTGCAGGTGAAGAAGAATGCCATCCGGACGACTGGCCGCGGCTCGCGCAGATTGCGGCGATGGCGCCGGTGCTCGACGAGGCGGCACTCTCGCATTGGGAGGCGCGGGGCTATGTCGTTTTGCCCGGGGCGATCACCGCGCAGGAGGTGGCGGCGGTCCGTGCGCTGATCTGGCAAGACCTTCGCGCTTCGCCCGACGATCCGGACAGCTGGTATCTGGCCGATGTCGACGGAATCATGATCGACCGCTACCGGCACGCCGCGCTTGAGGTGGCACGGCGCTCGGCCCGGACTCACAAGGCGTTCGCGCAATTATGGGGCACCGAAAATCTCTGGGCGACGATCGACCGGGTCGGCTTCAACCCGCCAGAGCGCGCGGAAAGCCGGTTCCGCGGATCGCCGCTGCACTGGGATGTCAGCCTCGTGCAGCCGGTTCCGTTCGGCACGCAAGGCGTGCTCTACCTGACCGATACTTCAGCGGATGGCGGCGCTTTCCGCTGTGTGCCCGGCTTTCATCGCCGACTGGCGAGCTGGCTCGATGGATTGGGGGCGGAGGACCCGCGCGCAGTCGATCTCTCTGCCCAGGCGCATGCCGTGCCGGGCAAGGCGGGCGACCTGGTGATCTGGCGCCACGAATTGCCGCATGGCGCCAGTCCCAATCGCGCGGCGACGCCCCGGCTGGTGCAATATCTCAATTTCTATTCGCCCGACATGCCGGTGCAGGAAGCCTGGCGATGAGCGCTCGGGTGGTTCCCGATTCGGGGGCAGCCAGCGGTGCGCACCTGGCGCTTCGGATATACGAATACGCCGCGACTGCGAAGCGCGTGCTATTCAACAATAAATATATGAAAATAAACAAGAAAATTGTACATCCGTGCATGTGGAAAATTCGCCCAGGCTTCGGATATGCGATTGACCGGGGCGCGGCTTTCCGCGACAATTGCGGCGTCGTCGGCGTCTTCGGAAACCGGCTTCGCCGCGGGAGAGCTCTCGCATGGCTGCATGGCCGTGCGGGGCGCCGAAGGAGCAACCGCCCCGGAAACTCTCAGGCCCCAGGACCGTGGCGGGGTAGCGACACTCTGGAAAGCGTTTGCCGCTTGCCTGGTAACAGGCGGCAAACCACCGAAGGGGTAAGCCGGGTGCCACCCGCCCGGCCAAGCTCTCAGGTTACCCGACAGAGGGGGCGGCGGTGAAGGTGTTCGACTCCTGCGGACATCGCCGCCCCATGTCGGGGTTCGAAAATGAGTGACGGCGATATTCTGGACGAGCCGGAGATCGAAGAGCACGCGCCCGATGCGTTGCCGCTCGACGCCTGGCACCGCGCGCATGGCGGGCGGATGGTGCCTTTCGCGGGTTACTGGATGCCGGTCCAGTATGAAGGCATCATGGCCGAACATCTGTGGACCCGCGAAAGCGCGGGCCTGTTCGACGTCAGCCACATGGGCCAGCTGTTCGTTTCGGGCGAAGGGGTCGAGGCAGCGCTGGAAGCCGTGCTGCCGATCGACCTGTCCACGCTCAAGCCCTTTGCCCCGCGCTATTCGATGCTGCTCGACGAAACGGGCGGCGTGCTCGACGATCTGATGGTCACGCGCTGGAGTTCGGGTTTCTACCTGGTGGTCAATGGCGCGACCAAATGGGACGACATTGCCCATCTACGCGAGCATTTGCCCGACGAAGTGACACTGACGCATCTCGAAGACAATGCGCTGCTCGCGCTGCAGGGCCCGAAGGCTTTCGAAGCGTTGGAGCGGCTGGCGAGCGGCGAATATCCGCTGTCCGCGCTCAGCTTCATGCAAGGCGGCCGCTTCATGGTCGCAGGCGTCGAATGCTGGATCAGCCGCTCGGGCTATACCGGCGAGGATGGCTTCGAGATCGCCTTGCCCGCCGACGAGGTGGCCAAGGTGGCCGATGCGATCTGCGGCCAGCCCGAGGTTAAACCCATCGGACTCGGCGCGCGCGATTCGCTGCGGCTTGAGGCAGGGTTGCCCCTCTACGGCCATGACCTTTCCCCCGAACATAGCCCGATCGAGGCCGATCTGCTGTTCGCCATCAACAAGCGTCGCCGCAGTGAAGGCGGTTTCCTCGGCGCCGAACGCGTGCTGCGCGAGATCGCCGGGGGCGCGGCGCACAAGCGCATCGGCCTGACGCTCGAAGGCCGTCAGGCTGCGCGCGAGGGGGCCGTGGTCTTTGCCGGGGATCGCGCGATCGGCGCGTTGACCAGCGGCGGCTTCTCGCCGTCGCTCGGCCACCCGATTGCCATGGCCTATGTCGCTGCCGACCATGCGGCACCCGGCACGGCGCTCGAAATCGAAGTTCGGGGCAAGCGCTTGCCGGCAAGCGTCGTCAAAATGCCCTTCGTCCCCCACCGTTACTACCGCAAGGGAGCTCAATGATGGCCCGCCTGTATACCGAAGAACACGAATGGATCGAACTCGACGGCGATGTCGCGACCGTCGGCATCACCGATTTCGCGCAGGGCCAGCTGGGCGATATCGTCTTTGTCGAGGTGCCCGATACCGGCGCGGAACTGACCAAGGGCGGCGACGCCGCGGTGGTCGAAAGCGTGAAGGCGGCAAGCGATGTCTATTCGCCCGTCAGCGGCACGGTGACCGAAGGCAATGGCGCGCTGGAAGAAGACCCGGCGCTGGTCAATTCCGACCCCGAAGGCGAAGGCTGGTTCTTCAAGCTCAAGGTCGCCGACAAGGGCGAACTCGACGGGCTGATGGACCAAGCTGCCTACAAGGCGTTCTGCGACAGTTTGTGACCTGCTGTTCCTCCCGTCGAGGCGGGGGAGGATGAGGAAGATACGATGCGTTACCTGCCCCTGACCGATGCCGATCGGGCCGCCATGCTCGGCGTGATCGGTGCTGCCTCGATCGAGGATCTGTTCACCGATGTGCCTGAAGCGGCGCGGCTCGATGGGCCGGTCGCGGGCCTGTCGCTGCATGCCAGCGAGCTGGCCGTCGAACGCCACATGGCCAAGCTCGCGGCCAGAAATACGGTCGCGGGGCAGGTGCCGTTCTTCCTCGGCGCGGGGGCCTATCGCCACCATGTCCCGGCCAGTGTCGACCATCTTATCCAGCGCGGCGAATATCTCACCGCCTACACGCCCTACCAGCCGGAAATCGCGCAGGGCACGCTGCAGATGCTGTTCGAATTCCAGACGCAGGTCGCGCGGCTCTATGGCTGTGCGGTGGCCAATGCCTCGATGTACGACGGTTCGACGGCGTGCTGGGAAGCGATCGCCATGGCCGGCCGCGTCACCCGCCGCAGCCGTGCGGTGCTCGCCAGCGGGCTGCACCCGCATTACGTCGAAGTTGCCCGGACGATGGCGAAATTCACCGGCGATACGCTGGTGACCGGCACGCCCACGCTGGGTCCTGCGTGCGACGAGGATGCGCTGATCGCCGAAGTGGACGAAGCGACCGCCTGCGTGGTGGTGCAATATCCCGATATCCTCGGCCGCATTCCCGACCTCGCGAAAGTGGCCGAGGCGGCGCATGCCAAGGGCGCGCTGCTGGTCGCGGTAGTGACCGAGCCGGTCGCGCTGGGTGCGATCAAGAGCCCCGGCGAACTGGGCGCGGATATCGTGGTTGGCGAAGGCCAGTCGATCGGCGTCGGCCTGCAGTTCGGCGGGCCATACCTCGGCCTGTTCGCGGTGCGCGATCCGAAACATGTGCGCCAGATGCCGGGCCGGCTGTGCGGAGAGACGATGGATGCCGAGGGCAAGCGTGGCTTCGTGCTGACGCTCTCCACCCGTGAGCAGCATATCCGCCGCGAGAAGGCGACCAGCAACATCTGCACCAACAGCGGGCTGTGTGCGCTGGCCTTCAGCATCCACATGACGCTGCTTGGCGAAAAGGGGCTGCGCGCGCTGGCTGCGGAAAACCACCGGCTGGCCTGCCTCGCCGCCGACACGCTGGCGCAACTGCCGGGGGTGGCCCTGGTCAATGAGAGTTTCTTCAACGAATTCACCGTCACCCTGCCGCGCGACGCGCGCGAAGTGGTGCGCGAACTGGCCGGGCGCGATGTGCTGGCCGGTGTCTCGCTCGGGCGGCTCTATCCCGGTGCCGATGAGCTGGCGGGCGGGCTGGTGGTTGCCGTGACCGAGACGACGACCGAAGAGGATATCGCGGCGCTGGCCGCTGCGCTGAAGGAGGTGCTGGCATGAACGCGCCCAACCAGTCCGGCTGGAAGCCCGAGATGGAAACCGCCGCCCCCGACACCGTCGCGCCGACCCATACCGGCAACCGCGCGCTGATGCTGGAAGAGCCGCTGATCTTCGAAATCGGCAGCAGCGCCAACACCGGCGTCGACCTGCCCGAACCGGGCAGCGGCGCTGCCAACCGCCTGGGCGGGATGGAGCGCAGCGACCCGATCGGGCTGCCCGGCCTGTCCGAACCCGAAGCGGTGCGCCACTACACGCGCCTCAGCCGCCAGAACTACGCCATCGACCTCGGCCTGTTCCCGCTCGGCAGCTGCACGATGAAGCACAACCCGCGCCTCAACGAAAAGGTCGCGCGGATGCCCGGCTTTGCCGACGTCCACCCGCTGCAGCCGCAGGAAACGGTGCGCGGGGCGCTGGAAGTGGTCAACGAGCTGGCGCATTGGCTGCTCACGCTCACCGGGATGCACGGCGTGGCGATGAGCCCCAAGGCAGGTGCGCATGGCGAATTGTGCGGCATCCTGTGCATCCGCGCCGCGCTGGAGGCGAAGGGCGACGCGCGCGAGGTGATCCTGGTGCCCGAAAGCGCGCATGGCACAAACCCGGCCACCGCCGCCTTCGCCGGTTACCGGGTCGAGAATATCCCCGCGACGCCTGCCGGGCGGGTCGATGTCGCGGCGCTCAAGGCGCGGCTGGGGCCGGACGTTGCCGGGGTGATGATCACCAATCCCAACACCTGCGGCCTGTTCGAGCCGGAGCTGAAAGACATTTCCGACGCGGTGCATGCCGCGGGCGGCTACGTCTATTGCGATGGGGCCAATTTCAACGCCATCGTCGGCAAGGTGCGCCCTGGCGACCTCGGCGTCGATGCGATGCACATCAATCTGCACAAGACCTTCTCCACCCCGCATGGCGGGGGCGGCCCGGGTTCGGGCCCGGTGGTGCTGAGCGAGGCGCTGAGCCCGTTCGGCCCGCTACCCTTCACCGCGCGCGACCAGGGCGGGGTGGTGCATCTGGTCGAGGAAGAGGACGCAGCGGCCTTCGGCCACACGCAGGGCTTCGGGCGGATGACCGCGTTCCACGGCCAGATGGGCATGTTCACCCGCGCACTGGCCTATATCCTCAGCCACGGGGCCGACGGGCTCAAACAGGTGGCCGAAGATGCGGTGCTGAACGCCAATTACGTGCTGCGCAGCTGCGAAGACGTGCTCGACGCACCCTTCGGCGCCAGCGGGCCGTGCATGCATGAGGCCCTGTTCAGCGACAAGGGTTTTGCGGAAGGCTTCTCCACGCTCGACCTCGCCAAGGCGCTGATCGACGAAGGCTATCATCCGATGACCATGTATTTCCCGCTGGTGGTGCATGGCGCGATGCTGGTCGAACCGACCGAGACCGAGAGCAAGGCCGCGCTCGACCAGTTCATCGGCGCGCTGCGCAGCGTGGCGGAACGCGCGCGGGCAGGCGATCCGGCGCTCAAGCAGGCCCCCTTCCACGCGCCCCGGCGGCGGCTCGATGAAACGCTGGCCGCGCGCAAACCGGTGCTGGTCTGGCAGGAGCCGGTCTCGGAATAGCATCGGAAATATCCGGCCTGTTGGCTGTGCGGCCTTGAAATTGTCGCATCGAACGTCTTTTGTGCGGCCGGGCCTGCGGGGGCAGGTCCGGTTCCACCACGTCGCATAAGACGGGTCGCAAACGCATAAGACGGGATTCGGCGGAGCCTCACCAGGCGGGAGGGCGCATTTCGCGCATGCCGGACAGCGGGCGGAAATACAGCATGATCGCAACCGGCTGGCGCAATCTGCGCTCGGCCGGGCGGCAACGGCTGGCGCTGACCGCGCTGCTGGTGGTGCTCGCGATCCTGCTTGCCCGGTTCAGCTGGTACCTGCCGATCACCGGCGACGCCGAACGCGGCCTGTTCGATTATCGCAGTGCCTTGACCGCGCAGAAGATCGAGCAGGACCCTCGCATCCTGCTGGTTGTCTACGACGACCAGACGCTGATCGCCGCGCGCAAGCGCTCGCCGCTCGATCGGGGCCTGTTGGCCAAGGCGCTAGCCAATCTCGATGCCATGGGCGCCAAGGCGATCGGGATCGACATCCTGTTCGACCAGCCGCAGGACGAAGACGACCAGCTGGTCGCCGCCCTGCGTGCGATGAACACGCCGACCTATGTGGCGCTCGCGGAAATGGCGACCAATCCCGACGATATCGAGTGGGAGCAGCAGGAATTCCTGAAGAGCTTCGTCGCCCGGCTTGCCGGCAGCAAGGCGCAGGCCGCGAGCATCCGGCTCGACAACACCTATGGCGCAACGCGTATCTGGCCGAGCATAGAGCCAGGCCTGCCGCCGGTCCTGGGCCGCGCAATGCTCATCGGTGCGGGCGAGCAAGACAAATCGCTTCCTGGCTATACCGGGGCGATCCGCTATCGCATCCCGGCGCTGCGCGATGCGCCGATCTATACCGAATTGCAGATCGACAATTTCGTGGACCCCGAGCTGGCCCCGGCAATGGCCGACGCGGTCAGGGGCCGCTACGTGTTGATCGGCGGCGACATTATCGATTTCGACCGGGTCGCCACGACCCTCACCAGCGTGAATGGGGATATGCCGGCGGGGCTGGCAGTGCATGCCGACCTGATCGCGCAGATGCTCGACGGCGCCCGCCTGCCCGCGATTGCGCCGTGGACGATCTGGCTGCTCGCTGTGCTTGTGGCTTTCGCTGCGGCGCTGACCGGGCTGCTCGAATTGCGCAGCTGGCGAATATACCCGCTGCTGTTCGCGCAGTTCGCGCTGTTCCTCGGTGCCCCGTTCCTGCTGCAATGGCGCGGGGTCGATACCTACAATCTGCCCGCCTTCGGCTGGCTGCTGGCGTGGATCCTTGCCTTCACCGCGGTCACCTCCGCCGCGCGCGCCTCCACCGCGGTGCAGCGCCAGTTCGCGCAAGGGGCGCTGGGCAAATATATCCCGCGCTCGATTGCGGAAGAACTGGTCGACAAGCCGCACCTGCTGGCGCTGCACGGAGAGAAGAAGGAAATCTTCGTCCTCTTCTCCGACCTCGAAGGCTTCACCCAGATGAGCCACGCGCTGACGCCGGAAATGGTCGCCAAGCTGCTCAATCGCTATCTCGAAATGCTCAGCCAGGTGGTGCTCGATCATGGCGGTGTGATCGACAAATTCGTGGGCGACGCGGTGGTTGCCTTCTGGGGGGCGCCGATCGCGCGCGAGGGTGACGGCGAACGTGCGGCCCAATGCGGCTATGCGATCTGGCAAGCGGGCGAGGATTTCCGCGCGGAGGTCGCCGCGATGGACCCCAACTTGCCCAAAGTCGGCAAGACGCGCGTGGGCCTGCATTGGGGCGAGGCGGTGGTCGGCAATTTCGGTGGCGAGCGGCGCATCCAGTACACTGCGCTGGGCGATTCGATGAACACCGCCGCCCGGCTCGAAGCGGCCAACAAGCCGCTCAAGAGCTCGGTCATGGCGAGCCGCGAGTTTGCCGAGCGCTCGGGGCTCGACTGGTGGCGGGCGATGGGCCGGATCGTCCTGCGCGGGCGCGCCCAGCCGGTCGATATCTACGAACCGGCGCCCGATTTCCCCGTTCAGGATCGGCAAACGCTCGACAAGGCAGTGGCCATCATCAGGGATAACCGGGCCGCAGCCATAGAAATGATCGAAGAGATTGCCAGCCGTTACCCGGCTGACAAGGCACTGGAGAATTTGCTAATGCGGACGCAGAATCTGAGCGAGGACGGAACCTATGTTCTGGGGTAGGGCAATCGCGAAAACCACCGCTCTGGTCGGTGGAGCCATGGTTCTGGCGCTCTCGGGGGCGGCGCATGCCGGCACCGTCGTCGCGTCCAGCGGGCCATCCGCCAGCCAGTTCCCACGCGGCAAGAAGCTGGCGGATACCGACCGGATCACGCTGAAAGAGGGCGATTCGGTGACCATCCTCGATGCCAAGGGCACGCGGGTGCTGACCGGGCCGGGGACGCGCGTCGTCGGCGCTCCGGGCACGCCCAACCAAGCAAAATTCGCCATGCTTACCCGCCAGCGCTCGGCGGTCAGGGCCCGCACCGGGGCGATTCGCGGCGACCAGTCGAGCACCGTTCCGTCGATCTGGTATGTCGATGTCGGCCGGTCGGGCACCATGTGTCTGGCCGACGCTTCGGTCGTGCGGTTGTGGCGTGCCGAGAGCAAGGGGATCGCCAATTATTCCGTCGCCGCGCCCAGCGGGGCCACGGTGAATGTGCTGTTCGACGACAGCGTCGACGTCGCCCTGTGGGATACGCAGCAATTGCCGCTGGCAAGCGACACGCAATACACTATCAAGGGGCCAGGCGGTGTGCCCGAAAGCAAGGTGACTTTCGCCTTGATCGAAACAGTGCCACAAGAACCGGAGGAACTGGCTGCCGCCCTGATCGAAAAAGGGTGCAACGCGCAGCTGGATATCCTCTCCGCCGGGATGGCGACGCCGCAAGGCTGATCCGTCCGGGGGGTATAAGACAAACCGGGTCGCAGCGGGCCAGCGATACGCGCGGGCCTGCCGGTACAATCCTGAAGCCCAGGGGGGCATTCCTGTCGGCACTGCCGGCGGGATGAGGGAAGGCGAATGAGGCATCGGTCCGGTCCGATCCAGCATGGCCGCACGCGCGGCGCCGGCCCATCGGGCTGGGCGCATGCTGCGCGCCACAGCGAACATCTTGCCCAGGGGGAGGGTAACTTGTGACACTGGCTGACATGCCTGATTTGTCGCGCGGCATGCGCTTGGCGCTGCGCTGGGCGGGATTGCTGGCGCTGCCGCTGGTCTTTGCCCTCTCGCTGTTTTTCCAGGCTGGTGCTGCGCCGCAGGCAAGGGCCGCGGGCGGCGCAGGCCATTACGAGGGCGTCGCCAGTTGCGCCGGATCGACCTGCCACGGTCGCGCGGAAGGCAATGGCGAGGAAGTGCGGCAGGACGAGATCGCCACCTGGCAGGAACCGTCCTCGCCCAGCGGTGCGCACAGCCGCGCCTACGCCGTGCTGGGCAGCCCGCGAGGCCGCCAGATCGCCGCCGCGCTCGGCCTCGGCCCGGCCACTTCGGCCAAGGAATGCCTCGGCTGCCACGCGACTTTCGCCCCCGCCGCGCAGCGGGGCGCGCGCTTCCAGATCAGCGACGGGGTCGGCTGCGAAAGCTGCCACGGCCCCTCCGGCAACTGGATCGCCAGCCATTATTCGCTCTACGAGCCGGACAGTGGCGCCAAGGTCACCCACGCGCAGAACGTCGCCAACGGCATGGTGCCGCTGGAAAATCCGCAGGTGCGCGCGCAGGTCTGCCTCGATTGCCACTTCGGCAGCACCGACAGCGGGCAATTCGTCACCCATTCGATGATGGCAGCGGGCCATCCGCGCGTGTCCTTCGAACTCGACCTGTTCAGCGCGCTGCAGCAACACCACCAGGTCGACGCCGATTACCGCGCGCGCAAGCCGGTGGTCGACGGGGTCAAGCTGTGGGCGGTGGGCCAGGCAGAGGCGGTGCGCCGCCAGACCAGGCTGTTCGCCACGCGGCTCGGCAGCCAGGGCGTGTTCCCCGAATATTACTTCTTCGACTGCCATAGCTGCCACCGCCCGATCAACGACGGGCCCAATGCGACGCGGACCTTCGAGACCAATCCGGGGCGCCCGATCGCCTTCGGCTATGCGCCGTTCAATGACGAGAACATGATCATGCTCTCTGCCGTGGGCCGGGTGCTCGCCCCGGCGCAGGCGGCAGGCTTCGACCAGGCGAGCATGGATTTCCATCGCTCGATGGCCAGCGGCCGGGCTGACGCGGCGGCGGCTGCCGGGCGGCTGGGCGACCGCGCCCAGGCGCTGTCGGGCGCGCTGGCCGCCCGCAGCTATGGCGGGAACGATGCCTTCACCGTGATTGCGGCGATTGCCGCCAAGGCGACCAATGCACGCTTCACCGACTACACCGGATCGGCGCAGGCGGTGATGGCGGTCGACACGCTGCTCAACGCACTGGTGCGCGACGGGCGGGTGACCACCGGCGCGGCAGCGGGGATCAGGGCGGATATCAACCGGGCCTATGCCGCCGTGCGCAGCCCACAAGCCTATCGCCCGGCGGAATTCCGCGCGGCGCTGGGCAGGGCGGCTGCCGCGATCGAGGCGCTGCGTTGATGCGCTCTCGCCCCGGCACTTACGCCTGCCTTGCGGCTGCGCTCGCACTTGCCGGTTGCGGCGGGGGTGGGGGCAGTTCGGGCGGTTATGGCCCGCCGACCTCGGGCACGCCGACCCCCACGCCCAGCCCGACTTCGGGTGCGCTCTACACCCAGCCCGCGCTGCTTTCGCTGAGCGTTGCCGATGTCCAGCAGGTGATCGCGCAGGCCGTGGGCGAGGCGCAGGCGCGCAAGCTGCCGGTGGTGATCGCGGTGACCGACCGGGTGGGCAATGTGCTGGCCGTGTTCAAGATGAACGGGGCGGCGGATACTGCCGTGATCAGCCGCAACCGTATCGGCGGTGTTGCCGCCAGCGGCAGCGAGGTGGGCCTGCAGGGCCAGACCATCCCGGCTGCCGCAGCGGCCATCGCCAAGGCGATCACCGGCGCCTATCTCTCCAGCAGCGGCAATGCCTTTTCCAGCCGCACGGCGAGCCAGATCGTCCAACAGCATTTCCCGCCCGCACCCACCACGGTGGGGCTGGAGAGCGGGCCGCTGTTTGGCGTGCAGTTCAGCCAGTTGCCCTGTTCCGACCTTTCGCAGCGTTACAACCCGATGGGCGGCGCGGCGGCGCTGATCGGGCCCAAGCGTTCGCCGCTTGGCCTCTCGGCCGATCCGGGCGGTTTCCCGCTCTACAAGAATGGCGTCGTCGTCGGCGGGATCGGGGTGATGGGCGACCAGGATTATTCGTTCGACCCCAACATCCTCGACATCGACCAGGACGCGGAAGAGGCGATCGCGCTTGCGGGTACGCAGGGATTCACCCCGCCCGATGAAATCCGCGCCGACCGCATCCCGGTGGATGGCACAACCCTGCGCTTCAGCGATGCGACTGCCGGCGATCTGGCCCCGCTGTCGGGCAATTTCGGCGCGGTGAATGTTACGCTGGGCATGCTGCTGGCGATCACCGGCTATACCGATGGCACGATCCACGCCGGCACCGCCTATGGCAGCGAAGCTTCGGGCGTGCGCCAGGCCAAGGCGGGCGAATTCGCCAATACCGAAGCCTATGTCCTGACCGACGGCAGCGGTAACGACCGCTACCCCATCCGTGGCGGCACCGATGCCGCGTCGGTGGCGCAGCCGCTGACCAAGGCGGAAGTGCAGGCGGTGCTGGAGAATGCTTTCGGCGTGCTGTCGCGCGCCCGCCCGCAGATCCGCCGCCCGCTCGACAGCCGGATGCAGGCAACGGTCAGCGTGGTCGACACCAATGGGCAGGTGCTCGGCATCGTCCGCTCGCCCGACGGGCCGATCTTCGGCACCGATGTGTCGCTGCAAAAGGCGCGCACGGCGACCTTCTTTTCCGGCAGCCATGCCGGGGCAGAGCTGCTCGCCACCCCGTCGATCCCCGGGCTGACCGATATTCCCGCCTATGTTTCGCGGGTGCGGACGTTCCTGCAGGACCCCGCGGCGCTTACCGGCACGTTCGCCTTTGCCGACCGCTCGGGCGGCAATCTTTCGCGCCCCTATTTCCCCGATGGCGAAGTGGCGCAGCCGCCGGGGCCGCTGTCGGTGGCGCAGTCGGCACTGTGGAGCCCCTTCGCAGTCGGGCTGCAGACCGATCTGGTGGTGCCGAACCTGGTGCAGCATCTCGCCTATGTGAACAGCGGCGGGGCGAGCGCGGATACGCCGCGTTACTGCACCCAGCTGCCGCTGACCGCGCAGGGCGAGCCGCGGATTGCCAACGGCGTCCAGATCTTCCCCGGCTCGGTGCCGATCTATCGCGGCAATGTGCTGGTCGGCGGGATCGGCGTGTCGGGTGATGGCATCGACCAGGACGATATGGTCAGCTTCCTCGGCGCGCATAATGGCGGGCTGGCGACAGGCACGATCGGCAATGCGCCGGTCGGCATCCGCGCCGACAATATCGTGGTCGACGTTTCGGGCCGGAAGGTGCGGCTGCGTTATGTCAGCTGCCCCTTCGCCCCGTTCCTCGATTCATCCGAACAGAATGTCTGCCAGGGGCTGTAGATGGCGGTGAACGCGCTCCTCTTCCTGCCCCTTGCGCTCCAGCAGGCTGCGGGCGAACTGCCCCCCGGCACACCCGGTGATGCGGCCGCGCAGGCGGCGGTTGTGCAGGACAGCGGGGCTGATGCGCCCACTCCCGATGCGCCCGCTCCCGATGTAGCGCCTTACGACGAGCAGACCGTGCCGCCGGTCGATCCCGAAATCATCGATGGCCGCCGTCGGCCGGGCTACACCCCCGACCTGCCCGACCGGGCGATGCAGGATAACGAAGGCGCAGTGCGCGCGCCGCCGCCCGAAGCCTTCCCGACCGACCAGATCCCGATTCCCGACCGCTGGCGGCTGATCCAGTCGCTGGGGCTGGTGACGGAGAAATTCTCCGACCCCTATCACCAGAACACCTACAAGGGTGACCGGCCGATCAACCCGGCGAAAGTGCCGTGGCTGCCGATCAAGGGGAACGACTGGTTCTTCGTGCTGAACGGGATTTCGGACACGGTGCTCGAACCGCGCACCTTCCCGATCCCTGTGGGTGTGCAGACCACCGCGCGGCCGCAGAGCCTCGATGTGTTCGGCAAGGATGCGAGCTATGTCGCTTCGCAGACGTTCATCGTGGGCGCCGCACTGCTCAAGGGGATGACGGCGTTCAAACCGCCGGTGGTGGAATATCGCCTGACGCTGGCCTTCAACGTCAATCACGTCAAAGTGCCCGAACGCCGCGTGCTCTATGTCGAACCGTCCAAGCCGACGCACCGCACCGATCATTTCCTGGGCGTGCAGGAAGCCTTCGTCGATTACCACATGGGCCGGTTCGATACGTCGCGCTTCGATTTCATCTCGATCCGCGCGGGCATCCAGCCGTTCCAGTCTGATTTTCGCGGCTTCCTGTTCAACGACAACCAGCTGGGCGTGCGATTGTTCGGCAATCGCGACAACAACCGGGTGCAGTTCAATCTCGCGGCCTTCTGGCGGCTGGAGAAAGACACGAACAGCGGGCTGAATGCGGTGCTGCAGAAACCGCGCGACGATTTCGTCTTCGTCGGCAATATCTACCGGCAGGATTTCCCCATTCCGGCGCTCACCAGCCAGGTCACCGTGGTCTACAATCGCAACCGCGAAGGCAACGACGTCCAGATCGACGACAATGGCTTTCCGGTACGCCCGGCGCTGCTGGGCGACTTGCGCGGGCGCGATTACGATGTGGTCTATCTCGGCTATAATGCCGATGGGCGCATCGGGCGGATCAACGTTACCGCCAGCGCCTATGCCGCGCTGGGCGAAGACCGGAACAGCTTCTTCACCTCGCGCCCGGCCAAGATCCGCAGCTTCTTCGGCGCGGCGGAGCTGAGCTACGACCACGACTGGATGCGCTTCCGCCTGTCGGGCGCATGGGCCAGCGGCGACAGCGACCCCTACGACGACACCGAGACCGGGTTCGATGCGATCTTCGAAAACCCGATCTTCGCCGGGGCAGACACCAGTTACTGGGTGCGCCAGACGATCCCCTTCGCAGGCGGCGGGCGGGTGATCTCGGTCAACGGGCGCAACGGCATACTCAATTCGCTGCGCAGTTCGAAGGAACAGGGCCAGTCGAATTTCAACAATCCGGGGCTGATGCTGCTGGGGGTGGGCGCGGATTTCGATATCTCGCCCGAATTGCGACTGACCGGCAATGCCAACCATTTGTGGTTCGAGGATACCGCGACCATGCAGGTGCTGCGCAACGAAGGCAGCATCCCCAAGGATATCGGCTGGGATCTGTCCGCTTCAGCGATCTGGCGGCCCAAGGCGACGCAGAACATCGTCTTCCGCCTGTCGGCTGCCACGCTGCTGTCAGGCGGCGGTTTCCGCGACCTGTTCGACAATCTCGGGAATGACCGGAATTACTATTCGGTCCTCGCCAATGTGACCTTTACCTACTGATGCGCATCACCCGCCTCTTCGCCTTCTGGGCCGCCGTCTTCACCCTCGCCGCCGCGCTGATGGTCGGCCAGACCCGCGCCTCGGAAGGCGAAAAGCCGGTCGAGCGCGACTATGCGCGCGTCGCCGCGCCGCCCGCGCCGTTCAACCAGGACGATGTGCAGGTCGCGGCCAAGTCCGACGGGTGTTATTCCTGCCATGTGCGCACCGATGCGCCGACGATGCATGCGACCACGGCGGTCAAGATCGGCTGCGTCGATTGCCACGGGGGCGATCCGAGTGTGGTCGGTGACAGCAAGCTGGCGCATGACGATCCGCTCTATGTTGCCGCGCGCGAACGGGCGCATGTGCTGCCGCGCTTCCCGGAAAGCTGGCATTATCCCTCGTCGGCCAACCCGCCGCGCACCTATGCGTTGCTCAACCGCGAGGCGCCCGAATTCATCCGCTTCGTGAACCCGGGCGATTACCGCGTCGCGCGCGAGGCCTGCGGATCGTGCCATTTGCCGATCATCGAGGCCGCCGAACGCTCGATCATGGCGACCGGCGCGATGCTGTGGGGCGGGGCGGCCTATAACAACGGCATCGTCCCCTACAAGAATTACGTGCTGGGCGAGGCCTATACCCGCAACGGCGAAGCGGCGAAGATCGTCAGCCCGGGCGACCCGCCGGGCGAACTGACCGACCGGCAGAAGGCACGCGGCGCGCTGGCCGCGCTCTATCCGCTGCCGATGTGGACAGTGGTGCCGCCGGCCGACATTTTCCGCGTGTTCGAACGCGGCGGGCGCGTGATCGGCACGCAATTCGCCGAAATCGGCCTGCCCAACCCGACCGGGTCGATCCAGCGGCTGGAAGAGCCGGGCCGGCCCGACCTCAAGCAGTCGAGCCGCGGCCCGGCAACGGGCCTGCGCGTCGCGATCCCGGTGCTCAACATCCACAAGACCCGCCTCAACGATCCCTTCATGTGGTTCATGGGCACCAACGACCAGCCGGGCGATTATCGCCATTCGGGCTGCACCGCCTGCCACGTGATCTATGCCAACAGCCGCGAACCGCGCGAGGCGTCGATCTATGCGCAATATGGGCGCGACGGGCAGACGATCACCGTCGATCCGACCATTTCCGACAAGCTTGAGCCCGAACATGGCGATGCGCACGGGGAAGGCGGGCACGGCGCACTGAAACAACCGGGCGATGAAGAGCAGAGGGACGATCACGGCGACGGTGCCGCTCCGATGAAGGAGAAGGGGCACCCGCTGCAGCATATCTTCACCCGCTCGATCCCGACCAGCCAGTGCATGAACTGCCACATGCACCAGCCCAATATCTTCCTGAATTCCTACCTCGGCTTCACCATGTGGGATTACGAATCCGACGCGCCGAAGATGTGGCCGGAGCACCAGAAGTTCCCGACCGCAGAAGAGGTACACAAGGTGCTTGAACGCAACCCAGAAGGGGCTGCACCGCGCGGCAAGTGGGCCGACCTCGACTTCCTGCGCAACGTCTACGATCTCAACCCCGAGCTGCAGGATACCCAGTTCGCCGATTACCATGGCCACGGCTGGAATTTCCGCGCGATCTTCAAGCGCGACCGCGACGGCAACCTCCTCGATGCCTATGGCAAGATCGTCGATCCCGACGATCCGGAGAAATGGCGCAAGGGCGATGAAGGCAAGTTCGTCGAACCCAAGCCGGAAGGTGCGAACCCGGGCAAGGCGGTCCATATGATGGACATCCATGCCGAAAAGGGCCTGCAATGCGCCGATTGCCACTTTGCGCAGGACAGTCACGGCAACGGGCTGGTCTATGGCGAAGTCGCCAATGCGATCGAGATCGGCTGCAAGGATTGCCACGGCACCGCCGATGCCTATCCCAACCTCCTGACCAGCGGGCCGGCGGCGCCGCCCAAGGGCACCAATCTGGCGCTGCTGCGCAATCCCGACGGGCAGCGCCGCTTCGAATGGTCGTATGACGAGGCCGGGCGGAGGGTGCTGATCCAGCGTTCGCTGGTCGATCCCAAGCTGGAATGGCGGGTCAGCCTGGTGAAGGACAGCGTCGATCCCGCGCTGCCGCCCTGCATCACCACCGAGAGCAGCAACAACAGCCCCTGCTTCAACGCCAAGTCGGCGCGCGCCAAGCTGATGAGCGAGAGCGGGGCGGAAGACGGCAACTTCGCATTTGGCCCCGGCATCGCGCCGGAAAATCGCGCCCACAAGGACAGCGAGATGGCCTGCTTTACCTGCCACCTGTCGTGGACCACCAGCTGCGGCGGCTGCCACCTGCCGATCGAGGCCAATTGGAAGACCGCGCTGCATCACTACGATGGCGAGGAAACGCGCAATTTCGCGACCTACAACCCGCAGGTCGCGCGCGACCAGATGTTCCAGCTGGGCAAGCACATGACGACCAAGGGCAGCGAGATCGCGCCGGTGCGTTCGTCCTCGGCGCTGGTGCTGTCCTCGACCAACATCAACCGCGAACGGATCTATGTGCAGCAACCGCCGATCAGCGCGGTCGGCTTCAGCTCGCAGGCCTTCGCGCCGCATTTCCCGCACACGGTGCGGCTGACCGAGACCAAGACCTGCACCGACTGCCATCTGTCCGATGCCGACGATAACAATGCGATCATGTCGCAGCTGCTGCTGCTCGGCACCAATTTCGTGAATTTCGTCGGCCTCAACGCCTGGACCGGCGAGGATAACGGGTTCGAGGCGGTGCGCGTTACCGAATGGGACGAACCGCAGGCGGTGCTCGGGTCCTACCTGCACAAATATGCCTATCCCGAATATTACCGCCAGTTCGTGGAGGACAACGACCGCGAGCTGAAGGACTGGACCCGCGGCGAAGTGCTGGACAAGGATCTGTCGGGCGAAACCCATCCGCTCGAACAATTCGCCAATGTGCACGAAGGCACGCGCGACCGGGTCGGCTGCCTGCAATTGCGCGGCGAATACATGTTCGTGGCCGAAGGCAAAGGCGGCTTCGCGGTCTATGACGTGGCGGCGATCGCCAACAAGGGCTTCTCCGAACGGATCGTCTCTGCCCCGTTCTCGCCGCTCGGCCACGATGCGCGGGTCAAGACGGCCAACGCCACCTGCATGGCGCTGCCGACGATGCAGGCCATCGCGCCCACCCGCAACACCGAACAAATGCGCGAAATGAACCAGGAGCAGGCCTTCCTGCCGATCTATCACTACGCCGCGATCACCGACGCGGTGGAAGGGCTGGTGCTGGTCAATGTCGACACATTTGCCGATGGCGAATTCCGCAACAACAAGCTGAAGCGTGCGGTCACCTGGAACCCCGACGGGGTGCTCGCCGGGGCGCGGCACATCACCCTGGCGGGCGAGATCGCCTATATCGCGGCGGACAAGGGGCTGGTGGTGGTCGACCTGTCCGACCCGCTGAACCCGCAGCTCGCGGCGGTGCGCGAGTTGCCCGACGCGCGGGCGAGCGCGATCCAGTTCCGTTACCTGTGGGTCACCACCGCACGCGGGGTCGAATTGTTCGATGTCACCAACATGCGCAACCCGGTGGCGGTGCCTGCGGCAACCATCCCGCTGGCCGATGCCCGCCGCCTCTATGTCGCGCGCACCTATGCCTATGTCGCGGCCAAGCAGGACGGGCTGGTGATCGTGGACGTCAAGCATCCGCTGGCGCCGAAGATCTACCAGAAGGTAACCTTCGGCGGGCGGATGAACGATGTCGAGGATGTGGTGGTCGGCACGACCAATGCCTCGCTCTTCGCCTATGTCGCCGACGGGGTGAACGGGATGAAGGTGCTGCAACTGACCAGCCCGGCGAGCCAGCGCGGCTTCTATGGCTTCAGCCCGCCGCCCAAGCCCGAACTGATCGCCTGGGCCAAGACCAAGGGCGCGACCATCGCCATGTCCAAGGGCCTCGACCGCGACCGCGCGGTGGACGAAACCGGCGGCCAGATCGCGATCTTCGGCCGGCTGGGTTCGCGGCCCTTCACCAGGCCCGAGATGGAGCGGCTGTTCCTGACCCGCGGCGGCACCCCGTGGAAGGTCAGCGACAATGTCGACATGTCCGCCTGGGTCCCCGGCACCGGCCCGCGCCGGGCGGACAGCGGCGACGATGCAGCGATGGGCGGGCAATAGGCACCGCCGACTGGCCAGGCGTGGCGCATGCGACCCCGCCTGATCGCCCCGCCTGATCGCTGCTTTGCCTGATCGCGCCTATTCGCGCTCGGCGAACATTTCGCGGATCATGCCCTGCAATTGCGGCGTGTAGCTGGCGAGCACGCGCCAGTCGCTGACCCGTTCGTAATGCGTCACCAGCGTGCTGCCGTCCCAGCGGTGGAGGGCATAGGTCGGCGGTTCGGTGGTGATCAGGTCGCGCCCGTCGGGCGTGTCGGGGTCGATCGGGCGCAAATCCATCGCCACCAGCGGCGCGACCGACGGGGTTACCCCCAGCGGGTGGCCCCGGAACATGGTGAAGATCGGGCGGTGCAGGTGGCCGCAATGGATCCCCACGATCTGGTCCTGCCCCGCCACCGCCTCGCCGAAGCGGGCGATCCACCCTTCGGATGCCACCGGGTCCATCCAGTCGATCCCGGCGACGACCGGGGGGTGGTGCATGAAGATCAGCGTCGGCTGGTCGGGCCGCTCGCGCAGGCGGTCGGCCAGCCAGGCGGCCCGCGTTTCGCAGAAGGCGCCGCCGTGGCGGCCGGGTTCGAGCGTGTCGAGCAGCAGGATACGCAGCCCGCCGCGTTCCACCTCGTATTGCACGAAACCGTCGGCGCTGGGGGTGTCGGGGAAGGCGCGCAGCAAGGCCTCGCGCGTGTCGTGGTTGCCGACCATCGGATAGACGGGGAACGGGCACGCGCCCAGCAGCTCGGCGGTGCGTTCGAAGCTTTCGCAGTCGCCGCGATCGGTCATGTCGCCGGTGGCGACCAGCATGTCGGGCCGGTTGGGCCCTTCCACGATGCGGGCAAGGGTGGCGCGGAAGCGGATCCGGTTCAGCTCTTCCGGCCGTGCGTCCGGTTCGAAGCCGATATGGATATCGGTGATCTGCCCAATCAGCATCCAGCCCCCTTTCCCCTCGTCGACCCGGCTGCCGTCAGGTCTTGCCGCGCGTGCGCGGCGACCGCCGCGGGGCCATCTGGGGATGGCCTGCGGGCATGTCCGAGCCGCTCGGGTGATAGGAATGGCACATGGCGCAGCCCGAGGGAACATCCGCCTTTGTATCATATTGCCCCATGTGGCAGTCGCGGCAGATCTTGAGGTCCGGCATCAGCAGGTCTTCGGAGGATTTGGACGCATCCGCCTTGTGGCAGTCGGTGCATTCGGCCTTCTTGCCCTTCTGGATGGCGATGTGGTCTTCGTGATCGAACCAGCCGTTGGTGAAATACCGCTGGCTGAAACGCACCGGCAGCACATCGGCGCGCCCGTTCTTCGTGGTGGGATAGTGGCATTCGCCGCAGATCCCGTCGCGCGAGAGTGCCCTGCTGATGCCGACGAGCGACGGAGCCGGGCGACCGAAATCCTGGTAGTAGAGTCCGCCCTGCGCAAATTCGCCGGGGCGGCGGCGGCCGGTCACGATCGGGCGGCGCGGGCTGCGATCCATCGCGGCGAGATCGGCGCGCATTTCATCCACCTTGCCGTGGCGCAGGCTCCGGAACGTATCGCCGACCTTGTCATACACCAGGCTGTGGCAGGCTTCGCAGTCGCGCTCCATCTCCACCGGCAGGAAGCTCGACTTGTCCTTGTTGAGCCGGTGGCAATCCTTGCACTCCAGCCCGTCGCCGCCATAGCCTGCCTTCGCGCCGATATTGCCCGCCATCCGGGCCACCCCGCCGCGCGGGTTGAGGTGCAATTCGTGCGGGAAGCGCAGCCCGCTGAACTGTCGCGGATGCTTGTCGAGCGAGATGCGCTGCGGTTCCTTCTGCCCCGGCTCGGTGAATACCACTGCCTTGAACTGCGGATGCGCCGTGCCGAAATCGCTGGCATTGCCCAGCGTGGTGTCGGTCAGCCGCGTGTCGAGCGAGCTGTGGCAATCGGCGCAGAAACGCTGCGAGGGCGGCAGCATCTTCGTCATGCCCTCATGCTCGGTATGGCAGTCCGAACAGGCGCCCGGCCCGGGCTTGCCGAAGGCATGGGCGATCTTCCACTGCAGCTCGTCACCCGGCGACAGGGGGCCGCGGCCCTTGTCCATCCGCGCCGGATCGGCGTGGTCGTGCACGTCTTCGTGGCACGTCAGGCAGGTCTTGTCGGTCACCGGCTCGAACGCCTTTACGTGGCACGCCTCGCAATTGTCCTCCAGCCCGTGGTGGGCGAGGCTGAGCTTGCCGGTGGACCAGCTGGCATCCATCACCACCTGGCCGGGTTGCTTGATATCGGGCTTGGCCACCCGGTCGCGGGTGGCGAATGTGTAGGCCGGGATGGCGAGGAACGCGACGAGGATGGCGATCAGCGCCGCCCAGCCGACCAGCCGCTTGCTGGGCATGACTTCGCCGAGCGAGAAGCCGGCTACCTTGTCCAGCCGTGCGCCTTCCTTCTCGTCAGCCTTGCGGATCGAGATGGTCGGCGGCTCGCCCGCGTCCTGCGACACGGTCAGGCGGTAGGAGCCGATTTCCAGCTCGGCGCCCGCCTTCGGGTCGATCACGGCGCTGGTCGTGCTGCGCCCTTCCAGCCCGAAACCCAGCGAGGTTTCCGCCACGACCTGCAGCTGCCCGCCGACATGCGGTTCGATCCGCGCGTGATGCAGTTCGACCGCCAGATCGTCGAGATGGATGTCGCTCGCCGCATCGCGCCCGATGGTGAGCGCGTCGGCGGCCAGTTCCTTCTTGCGGACGATTTCGCGCCCGCTGTCGGTGATGTCGATGGTCTCGATCAGGAAAGCCATGCCCTACGCCCTCACCAGTAGAAGAACACGCTGACGATATGCACCGTCAGGGCCGCGAGCAGGGCGATGGTGACCGGGATATGGACGAACAGCCAGACCTCCAGCATGGCCTTGAGTTTCATGTGCCGCCGCATCTGTGCGAGCTGCGCGCGGCGGCGCGAGAGCAGAGATCGGATGCGCCCGTCGACCGAATCCTCCGCATAGCCGCCCGAGAAATGGTCCAGCGCCTTTTGCGTGGCGCAGCGGCGGTAATTGCCCGACAGGCGCGTCCACAGGCCGAAGCCGAACGGGTCCTGGTCCAGCGCGGCGAGCACCATGTCGGCATCCGCGCGGTCCAGCGGCTGGGCGGCGCTGGCAAGCTGGCGATCGAGCGCGCCGAGCGCCTCGACCATCATCTCGGTGGTCATGTCCTTGCGATTGTCGCTCAGCCGCTGGGGCAGCATGGCATAGACGGTGATGCCGTAAATGCCCGAAACGATCACCAGCATCATCAGCGCATAGGCCAGCGTGTGGACGTTCCAGCCGAACTGGAAGCCGGTGTGCAGCGTGGCGATGACGATCAGCGCCAGGCCGAGATAGACATGCGCGCTGGTCCACGCCTTCAACGACCAGTGCCCTTCGGTCATCCGCCGCTTGCGAATGCCCAGCAGCGACAGCCACACGATCAGCAGCGCACCGATCGTGCCCAACGTATAGCCGTACCAGGTGCCGCCGTTGGCCCGCGGTTCGAACGGGGTGAAGGCGTAGATGAGGATCGCGACGAGGCAGAAGACGGTCGCGATCTTCAGCCAGCGCAGCCGCTTGTGCGACAGGAAGCTCTCATGGTCGGCCGCGCGGCGCTGTTCGATCGCGCTGGCGCCCACCGGCTTGTCTTCGGGGATCGACGCCATCAGTCGGTCTCCTCGGCAAAGCGGGTGACCGAGAGGAAGCGTTCCGGCGACACGCGGATCGCCGCCCCGGTGGGGCAGGCGCGCACGCAGGCCGGGCCGCCCGCGATGCCCTGGCACATGTCGCATTTGATCGCGAACTTGCCGGGCTTCTTGCCGGTGGCGGCTTCTGCCTCCTCCATCTTCTTCTTGCGCCAGTAATAGCTGGGCTCGCCCGGCCCCGGGCCGCGCCCGAAGAAGATCCAGCTGAGAATCCCCGGCTTCTTCGGCGGCTTCGCGTCCATGCGGATCACGCCATAGGGGCAGTTGCGCTGGCAATTGCCGCAGCCGATGCAAGTCTCGTCGATGAACACTTCGCCGTCGACCCCGCGCTTGATCGCGTTGGGCGGGCAGTCGGCCATGCAATGCGGGTGTTCGCAGTGGCGGCAGGATGTCGGCACGTGGAGATGGGCGTAGGTCGTGCCCGCTTCGCGGTTGAGCCGCGACAGCCCGTCGTGGCTGTCGGCGCAGGCCTTTTCGCAATTGTCGCAGCCGACGCACAGTTTCTCGTCGATCAGCAGCACATCGGTGGCATCGCCGATGCCTTCGTTGATCAGGAATTGCGCGGTCGCGGTGTAGAGGTCGACCGCGCTGGAGAAGCTTTCCTTGCGGCTTTCGATGAACTGGTTGGTCTTGCGCCGCGCGCGCATGTCGGCCAGCGCCCGTTCGCGCAGCCGCGGATTGGCCTCCATCACCTTGAGGAAGGCATCGCCCGGCAATTTGATGACCTCGCTCTTGATCGCAGCCTTGACCGTGGCGGTGCGTTTCGACCCGTCGATCACCGCCATTTCGCCGAAATAGGAACCGGCAGGCAAATAGGAGAGGAACACCGGCTTGCCGCCCAGATCCTTCTCGACGATCATCGAGCCGCGGCGGATGACGAAGATGTCCTTGTCCTCGCCCCCTTCCTCGACGACTTTCTGCCCCGCGCGCACCTGCATGACTTCGGCGGTATCGACCAGCTCGGCAATGTCCGCCGGGGCGAGGCCGGAGCCGAACATCTGCAGCAATTGCCGTTCGATGAAGATGCGGTTCACCGCGCGCCCCGCCGCCGGGTTGGTGGCGATCAGCTTGAGCGCGGCATTGCGCGAGAATTCGACGCAGATCGTATCTTCCGCCGCGCGGATGGTCGATCCGCGCTTGCGGCCCGAAATCAGCCCGACCTCGCCGAAGATCGAGCCGGTGCCGATCGGCACGGTGATCGAGGGATCGGCGGGATTGATCTCGACCGCGACCGAGCCCTGCCCGATCGCGAACATCGAGGACCCTTCGGCGTTGCGTTCGAAGATCACCTCGCCCTTGCGATAGGAATGGACGGTGGAATCGAGCATCAGCTCGCGCATCTGCAGCGGCGAGAGATCGCGCAGGATGACGATGTTGGTGTTGAACAGCTCCAGCCATTCCTCGACCGGGCGATTGCCGGGCAGGGCGGCGAAGCGTTCTTCGAGGATCGGCTGGTCGGCGGGCTTGAGCTGCGAATTCCCGTTGAGGAATTCGATCACGTCATAGCCCTGGTTCATGCAGTGCTTGATCAGCGGGTACCCCGCCAGCGCGCCGATCACGTGGATGCCGGGCTGGGTCGTCTCGAAACTGGGGGACAGCTGCGGGAAGGCGTCGCGATCCTCGCTGGTGAACTGGATGCCGCAGGCTTCGACGAAATCGCGCGGCGGCTTCGACCCCATGCGCGCGATGATCCGGTCGCAGCGGATGGTTTCCTGCCCGTTGGGCGTTTCGAGCACCAGCTCGCCGTCCTTCACCTCCGCCGGGCTGGTTTCGCGGCGCACGATCACGCGGCCTTCCTGCTCCGCCTCGATCAGCGCATCGACATTGCCCTTCTTCGCGCGGGCGAAATCGGCGCTGCGGTTGAGGATGGTGACGATGTTGTTCTGCTTGGCATCTTTTGCCAGGCCGAGCGCGTTTTCGATCCCCGCGTCGCCCGAACCGATGACGGTGATGTGCTCGTCGTAATATTCGCCGGGATCGTCGAGCTGGTATTGCACATGCTTGCGCTCGCCGCCGGGCGCCCGCAGCAGGTTGGGGTTGCCCTGCGTGCCGATGCCCAGCACCACGGCTTCGGCCTCGATCGTGTCGCCGCCCTTCAGCTCGATGGTGAAATTGCCCTTGGTGCCGGTGATCTTCGTCACATCGGCGTTGAGCCGGACGTTGACCTTGCATTCTTCCACCTGGCGATCCCAGGTGCCCAGGATATCCTCGCGAATGCCGGCGTCGAAATCGAAGTCGGAGCGCAGCACCAGATTGCTGGGCGTCGCCATGACGTATTTGCCCTTCTGGTACTTGTAGATCGTGTCCGACAGGTGGTCGGTCTTTTCCAGGAGCACGTGGCTCATGCCCAGCTGGGCGGCGCGCGCAGCAGCACTCAGGCCGGCAGGGCCCGAACCGACAATAGCCACGCGAAAGCGATGCGGCATCAAAACCCCCCGTTGATCCCGCGACCCTTTTTTTGCCATCATAGGCAGCGAGGCGCAAACCGCCAGCCTCATTTCCCGCTTTTTACGGAGAATCCGGGCAATATGGACGCAGGGGATAATCAGGGGGCTGCAACGCCGGCCGCGCAGGGGCAGGGTGCATCGCGAATGGGCTGGGCGCTGCTGGGCGTGGCGCTGCTGATCGCCGCCGGTGCGATCGGCTGGCGGATGCTGCCATCGGGCGGCGAAACGTCGGCGAGCGCGCCCGCCAAGCCCGATGCACCGCCGACGATCGAACAGCTGGAGGCGCGGGCGCAGCAGGACCCGCTCGACGCCAAGGCGTGGCAGGAACTCGGCTTCGCCTATTTCACCGCGGCGCGATACGCCGATGCGGCGCGCGCCTATCGCCAGGCGGCGGAAGGCGATCCCGATAATGCCGTGCTGTGGTCGGCCCTGGGCGAAGCGCGGGTGATGGCGAGCGAGAGCGATCCGCTCCCGCTCGAAGCGGTGACCGCGTTCGAAAAGGCGATCAAGCTCGATCCGACCGATCCGCGCGCGCGCTATTTTCTTGCGGTGAAGAAGGACCTCGCGGGCGACCACCAGGGCGCGATCGACGCCTGGGCGGCGCTGCTCAAGGACACGCCGCCCGGTGCGCCGTGGGAAGCGGATTTGCAGCGCACGATCGAACAGGCGGGCAAGATCAACCACATCGACACCTCGGCAATCATCGCGCAGGCGACCGCAGGCCGCCCGCAGCCGCCCGCGGCGCCGGAACTGACCGCAGGCAATGCGATCCCCGGCCCCAGCCAGGCGGAGATCGACGGCGCCAGCCGCATGCGCCCGAGCGAGCAGGACGACATGGCCCGCGGCATGGTCGAAAGCCTGGAGGCCAAGCTCAAGGCCAATCCCGCCAATGTCGATGGCTGGGTCATGCTCATGCGCAGCCGCATGACGCTGGGCGAGCCGGACAAGGCCGCCCGCGCGCTGAAGGATGCGCTGGCGGCCAACCCCGCGCAGGCGAGCCGGTTGAAGGCGGAAGCGCAGGTGCTGGGGGTTGCGCAATAGGGTGAAGATCGTCTTCAGCCGCAAGGGGTTCGACAGCGCGGCGGGCGGCGGCGCTTCGCCCATCGTCGGGGGCAGGCCGGTCAGCCTGCCGATCCCCGCCGGGGTCGCCTCGCGCACCAGTTACGGCGATCTGGGGCTGGGCGAGCTTGCCGGGCAGGCGAGTCGGGGGCGCCATGGCCCGGGAGATCTGTGCCATCACGATCCGATGTTCCTGCCCGATGGGCGCTGCGTCTTCGGGCAATGCGGCGCGGCGCAGACCCACCTCATCAATCGCGGCGTGGGCGTGGGCGATGTGTTCCTGTTTTTCGGCCTGTTTCGCGAAGAGGAAACGGGCGAGCCGCATCACCGCATCTTCGGCTGGCTGGAGGTGGAGCGGTGCGTCACGCTTTCCGGCGCGTCGGCCGAGACCCTGGCGCCTTATGCCGCGCTGGGCCATCCGCACGCGCTGGCCCCGCATGGCACGAACGACATGCTGTGGTGCGGGCCGGGGGCCACTGCACCGCGCGCCTCGTCCCCCTTGCGGCTGACCGTTGCGGGCGGGCCGCCGAGCCTGTGGCACAGGCCGCCGTGGCTGAAGCGCGGCGGGCTGAGCTATCACGACCGTGCCGATCGCTGGCTGCGTGGCGGGCGGCTGCGCGCGGTGGCGCGGGGGCAGGAATTCGTGGCCGACATCGGCACACGCGCGGAACCGCGGCGCTGGCTCCATAGTGTGCTGGCGGAAATGCGGGCCTAGTCGAGCTGCGCGAACATCGCCGCGCTGGTCAGTTTGCCGCCGTGCTGTGCGGGCGCGTCGTTTCCATCGCCGGGCAGCAATGCCGCCAGCGCCTTGGCCGTGTCGCGGATTACCTCATGCGACAGGGTGTAGAACACCAGCTTCGCTTCACGCCGCGAACTCACCAGCCCGGCTTGCCGCAATACGGAAAGCTGCTGCGACAGGCCCGGCTGGCCGATCCCCGTGGCGCCTTCGATCTCGCCGACATTGCGTTCGTGGCCCGCCAGCGCGCTGAGGATGGCGAAGCGCGCCGGGTGCGCCAGCGCCTTGAGCACGTCGATCGGCGGATCGTCAGCCATCGGCGGCGCCCTGTCCTTCCTCGCTCAGGAACCAGGCGACGATGTCGTCGGCGGCAAAGACGGTGTCGATCGTCGGTTGCGGCTGGGCCAGCAGCGCATCCCCCGGCTGCCAACCTTCGGGGGCCAGCCCCTTGCGCCGGTCGGCGGCCTGCAGCGCGGCGACCATCCGCAACACTTCCTTGACCGAGCGGCCGATTTCCACCGGATAGCAACTGGTGGCGCGCACCGTCCCTTCCGGATCGATCACGAAGACGCTGCGCACCGCCCCGGCATCGGTCGCATCGTCCGCCACCATGCCATAGGCCCGGCCGACGACCAGCGTCGGATCCTCGATAATCGGGAAGCGCACTTCGACCCCGAAACGGTCGCGGATCGCGCGGATCCAGGCGAAATGGGAAAACAGGCTGTCGACCGACAGCGCCATCAACTCGCAATCGAGCGCGGCGAATTGCGGGGCCGCCTTGGCAAAGGCGATGAATTCGCTGGTGCAAACCGGGGTGAAATCGGCCGGGTGGCTGAACATCACCACCCACTTGCCGCGATAATCCTTCATCGCCAGCGGGCCGGCGGTGCTGCGGGCCCGGAAATTGGGCGCCGTATCGCCGATGCGCAATTCGCGGCGAGGGGGATTCGCGGCATCGTCCATCCCCCCGAGCTAGCGCGACGGCTTGCTTGACGCAAGCTTGTTTTCATATATAAGGAAAGTCAAATATATATCGCTTGAGCGCGCTTCGGATCGCCTCGATGCGATATTAAGCTATTGGTATAGAACGATAAGTGCCGATTTGCGAAGCGGCTTTTCCGCAATGGGCAGAGTCGGCCTGGTCCGGTGAGAAGAATGACTTTGCAAATTGTGAATATGTCTTTTCTGCACGCCGGGCGCGGGGGGCGGCCATGCAGGTAATCGACGGGCTGCATCTCTTCCTCGGCGGGCTCTCGGGCATCCTCGTCGGCTTCACGCTCGGCCTGGTCGGCGGCGGCGGGTCGATCCTGGCGGTGCCGCTGATGGTCTATCTCGTCGGGGTGAAAAACCCCCATGTTGCGATCGGCACCAGCGCCTTCGCGGTGGCGGCCAACGCGGCCACCGGCCTGCTGCAGCATGCACGCGCCGGGCATGTCGTCTGGCGCTGCGGGCTGATGTACGCGGCTGCCGGCATCGTCGGCGCGCTGGCGGGCTCGACGCTGGGCAAGAATTTCGATGGCCAGAAGCTGCTTTTCCTGTTCGCGCTGGTGATGATCGTGGTCGGCGTGGTGATGCTGCGCGGGCGCAAGCGGATCGAGAGCCAGGGCGCCGAATGCCACCGGCAAAACGCGCCCAAGGTGCTCGGCTACGGCCTCGGCACCGGCGCCTTTTCGGGCTTTTTCGGGATTGGCGGGGGCTTCCTGATCGTGCCGGGGCTGATCGCCAGCACCCGCATGCCGATGATCAACGCGGTCGGCACCAGCCTGGTTGCGGTCACCGCATTCGGGCTGACCACCGCGTTCAACTATGCGGTGTCGGGGCTGGTCGACTGGCCGCTCGCCGCGGTGTTCATCATGGGCGGCATCCTCGGCGGTGTTGGCGGCACCGTTGTTGCCAAGAGGATGTCCGGCGCAGGAACGCTCACCAGCGTCTTTGCCGGCCTGATCTTCGTCGTCGCCGCCTATATGCTATGGAAAAGCTGGAGCGCACTGTAATGGTTGCCATCCCCGACAAGGATCTGCGTTGTCGCCGGATCATCGAACTGATCGAAAGCGGCATGGGCGTCACCGAAAGCTGCCGCGAAGTCGGCATTTCGGAAAAGACCTACTACCGCTGGCGCAAGGTGCATGCCCCGTTGCAGAGCAACGACAACGACTGATCGCTTGCGGCGATTGCGTCAGGCTGGCGGGCAGCGCTTTCTGGCCGCGCCTAGGCATGGCTACGGAGTGGCGCGGTAAGCCCGGGTTAGGAAAAAATAAACCAAGCTCCTTTAGCCTGCGCACAGGTTAACCAGCAGTCTGGACGCATGGCATTCGGCAAGATCCTCTCGGGCAAGATTTCTCCATCCGGCCGCGATATGCGCGGCGGATTCGACGCGCGGCTGCGCGCCGAGGTGCTGGAGGATTTCGAGGATAGCGGGATCGGCTGGGTCTGGGCGACGGACGAGGAATGCCGGCTCAACTACCTCACACCGGCGGCAGTGGAGAAACTGGGGGTCGATCCTGCCGACATCCTGGGCAAGCCGTTGTCGGCGCTGTTCGAAACCGACCCCGACAATCCCGACGAGAAATCGGACCGTCCGCTCAAGTTCCAGCTTTCGGCGCATAGCAAATTGTCCGCGCTGACCGTGCGGCTGACCAATTCGGCTGCGGTCGGCACGAACAAGAAGAACACCTGGCTTTCGATCACCGGCGTTCCCAAGCACGATGGCAACGGCAATTTTCGCGGCTATCGCGGCAGCGCCAGCGACGTGACCACCGAATACCAGCGCAAGCTGGAGGATTCGCGGCTCGCCGAATATGATTCGCTCACCGGCCTCGCCAACCGCCACCGGATGAACCGCAGGCTCGAATCCACCCTGGCGAGTTACAAGGTCGCCAAGCGATCTTGCGCGCTGATGATGCTCGATCTCGACCGGTTCAAGCAGGTCAACGACACGCTCGGCCACCAGGCGGGCGATGAATTGCTGCGCCAGGTCGCCGACCGGCTGCGTGGCATCATCGGCGACCGGGGCGAAATCGGCCGTCTTGGTGGCGACGAATTCCAGGTGATCCTGCCCGATCTCGATGACCGCGGTAGCCTGGGCGAACTGGCCGACAAGATCATCCAGATCATCTCGCAGCCCTATCCGATCGAGGACAAGCGAGCGACCATCGGCACGTCGGTGGGCATCGCCATCGCGCCCTATGACGGGGTGGAGAAGGACGAGCTGGTCCACGCCAGCGACCTTGCGCTCTATGCCGCGAAGAACGGCGGGCGCGGCGCCTTCCGCTTCTACTCCGCCGATCTCAAGGACGAGGCCGAAGTGCGCAGCGAGCTGGAGCGCGACCTGCGCGCGGCGCTGGCCGAGGGCGACCTGCAGCTGCATTACCAGCCCGTCGTCCGGACCAAGGATCACATGGTGGTGGGCTGCGAGGCGCTGATGCGCTGGGAACATCCCGAACGCGGCAATGTCAGCCCCGGCCTGTTCATCTCGGTCGCCGAGGAATCCGACCTGATCAACCAGATCGGCGAATGGGCGCTGCGCCGTGCGTGCGACGATGCGGTCCACTGGCCGCGCACGGTGCGCGTCGCGGTCAATGTCTCGGCCGTGCAATTCGCCAACCCCGGCTTCCCCGCGATCGTCACCAATGCGCTCGCCGCCAGCGGGCTGGAACCGGAACGGCTGGAGCTGGAGCTGACCGAAAGTGTCTTCATGGGCGACAGCGAGACGACCGAGGCGACCTTCAAGATGCTGAAGGAACTGGGCGTGCGGCTGGCGCTGGATGATTTCGGCACCGGCTATTCCTCGCTCAGCTATCTGCGTTCGGCCCCGTTCGACAAGATCAAGGTCGACAAGAGCTTCGTCGACAGCTGCACCCAGAAAGACCAGAACAGCGCCAAGATCATCACCGCGATCATCGGCCTGTCCGAAGCGCTGGGGATGGAAACCACCGTCGAAGGGGTCGAGGCATTCGACCAGTTCGACCTCGTCTGCTCGCGCGGGGCGAAGCTGATCCAGGGCTGGATCTATGCCAAGGCCATGCCGCAGGACGTGCTGATGGAGCGCATGGCATCGGGCGAGATGAAGATCGAACCCGAAGGGCCCGATCGCTATCGCGCCGACCGTCGCTCGGTCTTCCGCCGGATCGGCATCATCCACGACGATCACCGCTACGAAGCGGTGATGCGCGATCTGTCCAAGACGGGTGCGCGGATCGAAGGGCTGCTCGGCGTGCCGGAGGAAACCGGGCTGGTGCTCGACCTCGGCGCGGGGCAGCTGGTGGTCTGCTGGGTGACGCGCAGCCGCGACGTCGAAATCGCGGTCGAATTCGAAACGCCGCTGGTCAGCGACGGCGCGGGCGGCCTGTGCACCCGCCACCGCATCTCGCCCTACGCGCTGGCTGCAGCCGGCATGCCGCTGGGCGCGCTGCCCCCGGGCCATTATCCCTTGTCGCTCAATCAGGGCGAGAACCAGTCCAAGCCGCAGTTCATGCAGGTGCAGGTCACCCGCTAGGGCCGCTGGCTGCCCGGCACCCAGTGCAGGATCCGGCAAGAGCCGGACTGCGACCGGCAGCAACTGCCCGCAGGGCGCGAACACAGGTTGACCAATCGCGCCGGATCGTGGAAATCGGCCCCCGATTCGCGGGTGTAGCTCAATGGTAGAGCAGCAGCTTCCCAAGCTGACGACGAGGGTTCGATTCCCTTCACCCGCTCCAAATCTTTGGATTCCAATAAAGTATTGATATTAAACAGCAAAAATCGGTGATTTTTACCTGTGCAGGAACTGTGCAGAAAAATTTGCGGATTTGTTCTTGATCCGCCTGTCGTCTGCGGCTGACGATAGCAGCGAAGCGCTCACTTAACATCAAATCTTTGGACGGCTGCGCCGCGATTCTCGTGAGGGGTTCCGGGGCTTGGGGCGGAAGGGGAAAGCCGCGCCCTAGGCGCGGTTCCCCTCCTTAGAACAACTCGCCTTGGCGGCTCTTGGCGGCATAGGCGCGCCACTCCGGCTTTGTCGCTGCTTCGTCCAGCCATGCGATGATCTGCGCCACCACATCGCCGCCGTTGGCTTCAACGGTGCCGCAAGCGTGGAAGTGGGATTTATAGCCTGTTTCGGTGATCGGCAGCGGTGCGCGCTCGGGCTGGATACTGCGGATTTCAAGATGGGCGATCACGCCCCATTTGATGGGGCTATAATAGGTCGCCTCGATCTCGATGCCTGCCCATTGGAAGCGGTAGGTCTGGGGCTGCTGCATGGTCAGCACCCCACGAACACATGAACAGCGTCATGTGCGGTTTGAATGGTGAACAGGTCGCCATTGAGTTCGGCGTCTCGCGCCATTGCATCATAATCGACATAGTAGCGGAGTGCCTCGGGGATGGTGGTGGTTTCCTCCGTCACCTCCTGCACATAATCGGCAAGGCTCTGATATTGGCCAAGGTGTCGATCTTCGAGCGCGCTGCGCGCCTCGTCCAAATCGCCGCAAAAGTGGTCGATCAATTCCGCGCCAAGAGCGCCGTGCTCTGCGATGAACGCGGCCAGCTCGGCCACGCGCTCGAAGCTGTCGTATTCGTTGATGCGGATAGAGGCGAAGCCCTCATAATCGTGGATTGCCCACTCCTAGGCGTCGGGGATGGGTGATTTCGCCAGCATGTCACGGGTTGCCTCCCACATGCTCCAAGCGTCGGTCGCTTCAATCCAAGGTAAGCGGTGTTTTCAGGCCACGTGAGCGTGGGGCAGGAGCTCGTCGACGCGGGACGCCGGGTGGCCATTGGCGAGGCTGGTCAGCGTTGCGGTCAGCC
>JACXVD010000054.1 GCA_014763545.1 Sphingomonadales bacterium | reverse complement strand
CGCCATGGCGACGCCGACGCGATCGCCGGATATTCCGCCAAGGCGCTGGCCCGCGTGTGGAAGAGCGAGCGGTTCAGCTGGTCGCTCACCCGGTTGATGCATCGCTTCCCCGAAGATGGTGCGTTCGAGCGGGCGATGCAGGTGGCCGAACTGGATTACATCGCCACCAGCCGCGCGGCGCAAACGAGCATCGCGGAAAATTACGTGGGCTTGCCGGTCTGACGCACGAGGGCTCGCATAAAAGCCGTTTTGGCTGCTCAGGCAGCGTCCGGCGGCCATCTTCCATGTTGCATTGCAGCGAAATGAGGAGTGTAGTCCGCGCATGATCCGGGCGGCACTTCACCATCTCACGCAATATCGTTACTCTCGGCCGATCAGCCTCGGCCCGCAGGTGGTCCGGCTGCGGCCGGCGCCGCACGCGCGCACGGCGATCCCGAATTATTCGCTCAAGATCGAACCTGCCGGCCACTTCCTCAACTGGCAGCAGGACCCGCACGGCAACTGGCTGGCGCGGATCGTCTTCCCCGAGAAAGTCGACCATTTCAGCATCGAGGTCGACCTGATCGCGGACATGACCGTGATCAATCCGTTCGATTTCTTCGTCGAGGAAAGCGCGGAAACCTACCCCTTCGCCTATGACGACAAGCTGCGCGGCGATCTTTCGGCCTATTTCGAGCTGGAACCGCAAGGGCCGCTGTTCGAACGGATGGTGGCCGATCATGCAGGGCATGAAGGGCGCACGATCGATTTCCTCGTCACGCTCAACCAGCATGTGCAGCAGCAGGTCGGCTATGTCATCCGCATGGAAACGGGTGTGCAGGAGCCGGAGGAAACGCTGAGCATCGGCAGCGGATCGTGCCGCGATTCGGCGTGGCTGCTGGTGCAGCTGCTGCGTCGGCTGGGCTTCGCGGCGCGCTTCGTCTCCGGCTATTCGATCCAGCTGGTCGCCGATGTCGAACCGGTCGACGGGCCCAAGGGTGTCAGCCAGGACGTGGTCGACCTCCACGCCTGGGCCGAAGCCTATATCCCCGGCGCGGGCTGGATCGCGATGGATGCCACATCGGGCATGTTCGCGGGCGAAGGGCACATTCCGCTGTGCGCCACGCCGCATTACCGCTCTGCCGCGCCGATCGAAGGCATGGCCGAACCCGCCGAAGTCGATTTCAACTTCGCCATGGGGGTCGAACGGGTCAAGGAAGCGGTGCGGATCACCAAGCCGTTCACCGATACGCGGTGGGAGGCTCTGCTGGCGCTGGGCGAGCGGGTCGATGCCGATCTGGTGGCGCAGGATGTGCGGCTGACCATGGGTGGCGAACCGACCTTCGTCGCCGCCGACGATCCCGAAGCGCCCGAATGGAATGGCGAAGCCGTGGGGCCGACCAAGGCGCGCTATGCCGACCGGCTGATCCGCAAGATGCGCGATGCCTTTGCTCCGGGTGCGCTGCTGCACCATGGGCAGGGCAAATGGTATCCGGGTGAAAGCCTGCCGCGCTGGGGCTATTCGCTCTACTGGCGCAAGGACGGCAAGCCGCTGTGGAACAATCCCGCGTTGATCGCCGCCGATCCCGAGGCGGACGACGAGGCGGTGGTTTCCGCCGAACAGGCCGGAGATTTCCTGTGTCGCGCTGCCGATGCGCTGGGTGTGGCGCAGGATTTCGTCCAGCCGGTTTACGAAGATCCGGAAAAATGGATCGAGCGCGAAGGCGAGCTGCCGGTCAATGTCAGCCCGCTCGACCCGAAGATCGAGGATCCGGAAGAGCGCGAGCGGATCGTGCGCGCCTTCACGCGCGGATTGTCGCAACCGGTCGGCTATGCCCTGCCGATCCAGCGCTGGAATACGCAGGATCGCCGCGCGCCGCGCTGGAAGAGCGAGAAGTGGAAGGTACGCAAGGGCGTGCTGACTGCGGTGCCGGGGGATTCTTCGCTCGGCTATCGCCTGCCGCTGGGCTCGCTGCCATGGGTCGGCAGTTCCGATTATCCCTATATCCACCCGCGCGTGAGCACCGATGTGGCCGAGCCGCTGGCCGATTTCCGCAGCCAGCAGGCCGCGCGCGGGCAGGACGAGGTAGAACGCGAAGCACCTGCCGATGCCGGGCAGATGCACGAAAAGATCGCGCAGGCCGATGGCGCGGCGCGGCAGGAACGCGTCGAGCAGGAAATCATCGAAGGGGCGGTGCGCACCGCGATCACCGTCGAGCCGAAAGGCACCTATCTTTCCGTCTTCCTCCCCCCGGTGGAGGGGATCGAGGACTTTCTCGAGCTGATCGCCGAGGTCGAGAAGATCGCGGAGGAAATGCAGCTGCCTGTGCGGGTGGAAGGCTATGCCCCGCCGCCCGATGCGCGGATCGGCGTGCTCAAGGTCACGCCCGATCCCGGCGTGATCGAGGTCAATATCCATCCGGCGTCGAGCTGGGGCGAACTCGTCGAGAATACCGAGACCCTGTACCAGCTGGCGCGCGAATGCGGGCTGACGGCGGACAAATTCATGGTCGACGGGCGCTCGGTCGGCACCGGCGGGGGCAACCACATCGTGCTGGGCGGGGCGACTTTCCCCGACAGTGCCTTCATCCGGCGGCCCGACATGCTCAAGAGCTTCGTGCTCTACTGGCAGCGGCATCCCTCGCTCAGCTACCTGTTTTCCGGCCTGTTCATCGGCCCGACCAGCCAGGCCCCGCGGATCGACGAGGCGCGGCACGACAGCCTGTACGAGCTGGAAATCGCGCTGGCGCAGGTGCCGCCGCCGGGTGAGCCGCCCAAGTTTCCGTGGATCGTCGACCTGTTGTTCCGCAACATGCTGGTCGATGTGACGGGCAACACGCACCGCACTGAAATCTGCATCGACAAGCTCTATTCGCCGGACGGGCCCACCGGGCGCCTTGGGCTGGTGGAATTTCGCGGCTTCGAGATGCCGCCCGACGCGAAGATGAGCGTGGCCGCGCAATTGCTGCTGCGCGCCTTGACGGCGTGGTTCTGGCGCGAACCGCAGGATGGCGACCTGGTGCGCTGGGGCACGAGCCTGCACGACCGCTTCCTGCTGCCGCATTTCTGCTGGGAAGATTTCCTCGAAGTGCTCGCGGACCTGCGCCATGCGGGATACGATTTCGACCCCGCCTGGTTCGAGGCACAGCGCCAGTTCCGTTTTCCCGTCCACGGCGCGATCAGCGCAGGCGGGGTGTCGCTCGAAGTCAGCCATGCGCTCGAACCGTGGAATGTACTGGGCGAAACCGGCGCGATCGGGGGCACGGTGCGCTATGTCGACAGTTCGACCGAGCGGTTGCAGATCAAGGCCAAGGGGCTGGTCCCCGGCCGCCATGTGATCGGCTGCAACGGGCGGCGCGTGCCGCTGCACCCGACCGGCAACCCCGGTGAGGCGGTCGGCGGCATCCGCTACAAGGCCTGGGCCCCGCCCAGCTGCCTGCACCCGCTGCTGGGTGCCGATGCGCCCTTGACCTTCGACGTGTTCGACAGCTGGAATGGCCGCTCGCTGGGCGGCTGTGTCTATCATGTGGCGCATCCCGGCGGGCGCGCCTATGACGATGTACCGGTGAACGATTACGAGGCCGAGGCGCGGCGCAAGGCGCGGTTCCAGGATTTCGGCCATACGCCGGGCAAGGTCGAAATTCCGGCTGAGGAACCGGGGCGCGAATTCCCGCTGACGCTGGACCTGAGGCGCCCGGCGGCGCGGTAGGGCAAGGGAGTGACAAGGGGCGTGATGGCTGATCCGGCAGCAGATCTGTTCGGGCCGGACCCGGCGAGCGATCCGCTGGCGCATTATTCCCCGGCGGAACCGCAGGCCGATGTCTTCCGCGCGGCGCAGGGGCCGATCGCCGATGCCTGGCGCAATCTCGCTGCCGGGCTGGCGCTGCAGTCGCAGGGCGACCTCGCCGGTTTGCAGCATTATATCGACCGGCAGGTGGAAGATTTGGGCCTCGCTTTCCGCGTGGCGGGTGACGAGGAAGAACGGCCCTGGCCGCTCAACCCGATGCCGCTGGTCATTTCCGCTGCCGAATGGTCGGGAATCGAGGCCGGGCTGGCGCAGCGCGCCGAACTGCTCGAACGGGTCATTGCCGATATCTACGGCCCGCAGGACCTGATCCGGGGCGGGCACCTGCCGGCTGTCGTCGTATCGGGCAGCCCGCATTTCGCGCGCCGCATGGTCGGTCTGGAACCGCCGGGCGGGCGCCATCTCAACGTCTGTTCGTTCGACCTCGCGCGCGGGCCGGACGGGGAATGGCGCGTGCTGACCGACCGGGTGCGCCTGCCGGTCGGGATCGGCTACGCGCTGGAGAACAGGCTGGCGCTGATGCGTTCCACCGGCGGGCTTGCCGGACGGCTCGGCGCGCGCAGCCATGCATCCTTTTTCGAGGCGCTGCGGCGGGGGCTGGCGGCCAATTGCCAGCGTGCCGATCCGCGCCTCGCGCTGCTGACGCCCGGGCGCTTCAACCAATCCTATCCCGAACAGGCCTATCTCGCCCGGTACATGGGGCTGGCGCTGGTCGAGGGGCGCGACCTGGCGGTGCGCGACGGGCGCCTGTTCGTACGCACCATTGCCGGGCTCAAGCGGATCGACGGACTGTGGCGCTGGATCAATGCGCGCGACATCGACCCGCTGCATTTCGACGCGCGCTCGCGCATCGGGGTGCCGAACCTGATCTCTGCCTGCGAACAGGGTCTGGTGCTGGCCAACTGGCCGGGTGTCGGCGTGGTCGAAACCCGCGCGATGCCCGCCTTCCTGCCCCGGCTGGCGCGCGAATTGCTGGGTGAACCGCTGGCGCTGCCCAATGTCGCGACCTGGTGGTGCGGCGGCGAGGCCGAGCGGAAACGCGTGCTCGACAATTTCGACAAGCTGGTCGTGTCCTCCGCCTTCAAGCAGCAGGTCGCGGGGCTGGAAGACGGGCGGACGCGCGTCGGCGCGAGCATGTCGCCCGATGAGCGCGCGGCGATCATGGCCGGAATAGCCCGCCGCCCGATGGATTACACCGCGCAGGAAATCGTCCATCTCTCGACCACGCCCGCCTTGGCCGACGGCCATTTCGAAGCGCGCGGCTTCACCCTGCGCGCCTTCCTCGTGCGCGACGGGGATGGGCGCTGGGTAGCGATGCCGGGCGGATTTGCGCGGATTTCGAAGAGCGGCGAATTGCGCACCTCGCTGATGGGGCTGGGCGACCATTCGGTGGATGTCTGGGTGATCGACCCCGAGCCGCCCGAATCCCACGCCGAAGCTGCGCTGCCGGCCACGGCGATCCGGCGCGAGGAAGGGCTGTTGCCTGCCCAGGCGGCGGACAATCTTTACTGGATCGGGCGCTACGGCGAACGGCTCAACCAGACGGCGCGGGCGATCCGCGCGCTGGTGTCGCATTCGGCGGGGGTGATGGCGCGGGCCGAAGGGGTGACGGCGACGACACGGCTGGCGAACCTGCTGCGCCGCTGGAATGCGGCGCCGCCCGCGAGCATCAAGTGGCAGCCGATCCGCCTTGCTGCGACCGCGCTGGACGAACGCGCGCAACCCGGATCGGTGCGGCAGCTGACGGGCATGACCCACGATCTCGCGCTATTGCTGCGCGACCGGCTGACGCGCGATACATGGCGCGCGATCAATCGCCCGTTCCCGTCATTCGATGCGGAGGATGCGGACGAGCTGGTCGATGCCTGCGACCTGATCGTGGAGCGCCAGGCGGCGGTCGCCCGGCTGGCATCCGACGGCATGAGCCACACCGCCGGGTGGCGTTTCCTCGACTTGGGCATGGCGCTGGAACGGGCCTCGCTGGCGCTGCAGGCGGTGCGCGAACTGGTGCCGGGCAAGGCGAGCGGCGAGGATCTGTCCGCGCTGCTCGACCTGTTCGACTGCCTCGGCCTCTATCGCAGCCGCTATCTCGCGATCCCGACGATCGCGCCGGTGCTCGACATGGTGCTGCTCGATCCGCTGCAGCCGCGCGGCTTTGCCTACCAGCTGGCGGTGATCGACCGCCATCTCGCCGCCCTGCCGCCGCTGCGCGACGATGGCCTGCCCGAAACCGCGCATCTGCTGGCCCGCAATCTGGTCGCGAGCGTGGAGGCACAGGCCGCGCAGGAGATCGTGCCCGCCACGCTCGACGGATGGCTGGGCCAGCTGGCCGGGCTCTCCGACGCGATCAGCCGGTCCTATTTCCTCCAGCAGGAAGGGCAGGATAGCAAGCCGCCGACGAGCTTCCTCGCATGATCTACCGTGTCAGCCATGAAATTCGCATGCGCTATGCCAAGCCGGTGGCCGATGCGCGGTTCAATCTGCGGCTGAAGCCGGTGGAGTGGCCGGGGCAGGCGATGTCGGACTATCGGCTCGATATCCTGCCGCAACCTGCCGTCCGCGCCGACGAGACCGGGCCATACTATCTCACGACGACGCGGCTGGAATATGAGGCGGATGTGGCCGAACTGGCGGTGTCCAGCAGCTTCACCATGGCGGTCGAGCCGCGCGGCCATCCGGGGCCGACGCCGGCGGTGGGCGAATTGCGCCAGCTGGCGCTGGAAGTGCCCGATCTGTCGGTCCTCTCGCCCGCGCCCTATCTGTTCGCATCGCGCATCGCCGCGGCGAACCGCGAAATCGGCGAATGGGCCGCGCAGCTGTGCCCGCCCGATACGGCGGTGCTGGACGCGGCGCTGGCGCTGGCGGATCGCCTGCACGGCGAATTCACCTATCAACCCGGCGCGACCGACAGCGGGACGGCCCCGATCGAGGCATTCCGTGCCCGCAACGGCGTGTGCCAGGATTTCGCCCATGTGATGATCATGGGGCTGCGCTGGTGCGGCATTCCCGCCGCCTATGCCAGCGGTTACCTGCGCACGATCCCGCCGCCGGGCCAGGAAAAGCTGGTCGGTGCCGATGCCATGCACGCCTGGGTCACGGTGTGGTGCGGCGAGCAGGCCGGTTGGGTCGGGATCGATCCGACCAACAATTGCCTGGCCAGCGGCGACCATATCCTGATCGCCATGGGCCGCGACTATGCCGATGTCGCCCCGATCGACGGCACTTTCGTCGGTGCCGCGCCGCAGATCATGAGCGGCGGAGTGGATGTGGCGGTGATCGACCCCGCCTGAAAACGCGCCCTGCCGCAAGCTGCTTCGCCGACACCGCCCGGGGCGACGAATGCGGTAAATTTCAGGATAATGCGCAGGCTGCGGGAAACGCTTTGTTTACCATGGAAGGTGTAATTTTTCCGCAAGAAAACCTGATTGGTCCCTTGCATGCACACCGTCCTGATCGCCGATGACGAACCGCTGATGCGCGAACTGCTCGAGTTCCGGCTCGGGCAGCGCAATTTCAGGGTCGTGACCGCGGCTGACGGGCGCGAGGCGCTGGAGCGGCTGGAGGATGCGGACCCCGATGCCATCGTGCTCGACGCGATGATGCCGGTGCATGACGGGTTCGAGGTTCTGCGGCGGATGCGCGGTTCCGAAAAACACGCCAAGACACCCGTCATCATGCTCACCGCCCGACGCGGGGAGAAGGATGTGGTCGGCGCGCTGGAACTGGGTGCCAACGACTATCTGGTCAAACCCTTCATGCCCGAGGAACTTCTCGCGCGGCTGACGCGACTGCTGCAGGACAAGTGAGCATGCATCGCGCGCTCGCCGGGATCGCCCTGGCGCTTTTCGCGGCGCCACTGGCCGCGCAGAAGACCACATCGCCCTACGCCGCCGCAGTCGCCGCGCGCGAAACGGGCGATCCGGCTCGCGCGGCGCGCCTGCTCGAACCGGTGGTGGCAGCCAATCCAACCGATACCGACGCGCGGGTCCAGCTGGGTTATGCCTATCTCGCGCTCGGGCGGCTGGACGATGCCGACGCGCAATTTGCCGCGGTGCTGGCACTGGCGCCCGAATATGCCGATGCGCGTGAAGGCCGCGCGCTTGTGACGCAGCGGCGCGCGGTGCCCGTGGCGGAACGCGGCTGGATCATCGTCGAGGGCGCGGTGAGCGACCTGACCAATGGTCGCGAGGACTGGCGCGAACTGAGGCTTTCCGCCGGCATTCCGCTTGCCGGGCGCGATACGCTGGGCCTGTCGGCGACGCTCTACGACCGTTTCGGCCTCGAAGACGGCGAATTGACTGCGCTCTACACCCACCGGGCGAGCGACGATCTGTGGCTGCGCGCAGGCGCTTCGGTCACGCCGTCGGCCGATTTCCGGCCCGAATATGGTGTGACCGCGGGGTTCGACTACCGCATCGCCGGCGGCGACAATGCCAGCGTCATCGGGGTCGATACCGCATGGCGAAAATTCCCCCTGCAGGATGTGTGGACCATCGCGCCCTCGGCAACGCAATACCTGGCCGGCGGCAAGGCATCGCTGACGCTGCGCGGGGAAGGCGTGGTGGTCGATGGCGGGCGGATGCGGATCGGTGGTCAGCTGCGCGGTGATCTCTACCCGCGCGACGGGCTGCGTCTCTATGTCGGAGCGGCGAGCGGGCCGGATACGGATTTCGGTGTCGTGACCAATCGCAAGAGCCTGTTTGGCGGCGTGCAGTATCCCCTGGGCCATGGCATCTCACTGCTTGGCAGTGTCTCGCGCGACTGGCGCGGCGGGGCGCAGGATCGCACCGAAGGCCGGTTGGGCGTCCGGATCGGGTTGTGACCAGCCTTACCGCCCTGTGGGACGCCTCGCTCACCCTGTGCGCGATCGGTTCGCTGGCGCTGGCGGCGTTGCTGCTCGCGCGGGTCGTCGCGCGCAGCCAGCGTGATCAACGCGCCGAATTGCGCGCGCGCCTGCTGCCGCAATTGCTCGGCGCGGGTGAGGAGCCGGGGCCGCTCAAGGGGGATGATTTGCGGGTGGCGGCGGCGCTGACTTGCGAACTGGGCGAATTGACGCGCGGCTCCGATCTCGAAGCCCTGCTCGAACGTGCTGCGGCGATGGGCGTACCCGCGATGCTGGTGCGCTGGCTCAGGGCCCGTTCGCCCCAGCGGCGGCTGGTGGCGGTGGAAACACTCGGGCTGTTCGAGGACGAGGGATGGCAGGTTGCCGCCGCGCTCGACGACCGGAACCGCGATGTGCGCCTCGGCGCCGCGCTGGTGCTTGCCCGGCGCGACGATGCGCCCGATCCGGCCACGCTGGTGCGCAAGCTGGCCATCGGGACGAAAGAGCATTCGCTGCTGGTTTCCTCGCTGATGTCGGACCTTGCCGCGCGCGATCCCGATGCGGTTGCCGCGCTGCTGTTCGACAAGGACATTCCCTATGCTGCGAAAGTCGCGGCGACCGACGCGCTGGCCGACAGCGGCGGGCGCTATGTCGCGCTGCTTGCATCCATGGCGCAGCACTCGCAGGGCGAGCCATCGCTGCAACTGCGTGTCTATCGTGCGCTCGGCCGCACCGGCCATCCTGCGGGCGGCGCGGCAATCCTCGAAGGGCTGCACAGTGCCGACACCGCCGTGCGCGCCGCAGCAGCCGAAGCTGCGGGGAAATCGGGCATTACCCAGGCGATCGACTTGCTGGGGCGTCTGCTCGACGATGGCGACTGGACCGTGCGCTACCGCGCGGGCGAAGCATTGTTGCGCCTCGGTCCGCGCGGGTTGGCGACCTTGTGGGACGCATCGCAAAATGCCGAGGGCGAAGCGCGCCATGCGGCCAGCGCGATGCTGGCGGAGGCGAGGGCGGCATGACCGGGTTCGCCATTACCGATCCGCAGGCGTGGATGGTCATATCGGCCGAAGCCATCGCGCTGATCGTTATCCTCACAGGGCTGGCGCAGGTCATGCTGTACCTGCTGCAATTGCTCTATGCCTCCGCCGCGCTCGCCACGCGTCCGCCGGTATCCAGCGGGGCGACGCTGTGGCGGCGCTATTCCGAACGCGCGCCGGCGATCAGCGTGCTGGCCCCGGCGTTCAACGAAGAACTCAATATCGTCGAAAGCACGCGCAGCCTGCTGGCGCTGCAATATCCCGAGCTGGAAGTGATCGTCATCAACGACGGATCGCGTGACGGGACGCTGGCCCGGCTGATCGACGCCTATGGCCTCGAACGGGTCACTCGCTATGTCGATACCGCTGTCCCGCATGCGGAGATCCGCGGCTTCTATGCTTCGCCCCGCTTGCCCCAGCTGCTGGTGGTGGACAAGGAAAACGGCGGCAAATCCGATGCGCTCAACGCCGGGATCAATTGCGCGCGATCCGAACTGTTTTGCGCGATCGACGCGGATTCGATCCTCGAAAGCGATGCGCTGCTGCGCGTGGTGCGCCCCTTCGTCGACCAGCCGCACCTGACCATCGCGGTGGGCGGCACCATCCGCATCGCCAATGGCTGCAAGGTCGATAGCGGGCGGATCAGCGATATTCGCCTGCCGCGCAATTTCCTCGCGCTGGTGCAGATCGTCGAATACCTCCGCGCGTTCCTGATGGCCCGGCTGGGGCTGGGCAAGATGCAGGCGCTGACGGTTATTTCCGGCGCCTTCGGCCTGTTCCGGCGCGACCATGTGCTGAGCGTGGGCGGATACAGCCATGGCACGGTGGGCGAGGATATGGAGCTGGTGATCAAGCTGCACCGGCTGATGCGCGAGCGTCGGCAGCCCTATCGGATCGAATTCATTGCCGAACCGGTGTGCTGGACCGAATGCCCCGACAGCCTCACCATCCTGTCGCGCCAGCGCGCGCGGTGGCAGCGCGGCTCGCTCGAATGTTTCGTCAAGCACCGCAAGATGCTGTTCAATCCGCGCTATGGGCGGATCGGCTTCGTCGGCTTCGGGCAGATCCTGCTGGTCGATGTGGTCGGCCCGCTGCTGGAAGTGCTCGGCTATGCGCTGGTGCCGCTGCTGTGGGCGCTGGGGCTGCTGGCGCTTCCCTGGCTGCTCGCGTTCCTCTCGGTCACCGTGACGCTGGGTATCTTCCTGTCGATGGCCACGCTGGTGATCGAGGAAATCCAGCTGCGCCGTTTCCCCAAGGCGCGCGAACTGGCGATCCTCGCGGTCGTCTCGGTGCTGGAAAACTTCGGTTATCGCCAGCTGTCGAATATCTGGCGGCTGCAGGGCTGGTGGCAGTTCGTCCGCAAGCAGCAGGGCTGGGGAACGATGACCCGCAAGGGTTTCACCGCCGCCAGCTAGGATGAAGTTTTAGGGCTGCAGCGAGGCGAGCAGCCGGTCGAGCCGCGCTGCCGCATCCGCCATGTCGGCCCCCGCTTCGGCTGCGGCTTCCAGGTCGAGGGCGGCGGTGCCGACTTCCTCGCGGCCGAACATGCCGGCAATGCCCGCCAGCCGGTGGGCCTGCTGCGCGATCGCGGCGCGATCCCCCGCGGCCAGGGCATCGGCCAGCGAAGTGCGCTCATCCCCTGCGCGGGCGTCGAACCGCGCGCCGAGTTCGGCCAGCTTGGCATCCAACGGGTTCACCGCGCGAGGCTGCGCACCTGCGCCGCCAGCGTTACCGGATCGAATGGCTTGGCGATCACGCCGACCGAATCGAGCCGTGCGAAATCCTGCAGCTCGCTGCGCTGCGCGCGCGCGGTGACGAAGATGACCGGCAAATTTGCAAGCGCGGGGCGCTCGCGCATGCGGGCCAGCAATTGCGGCCCGTCCATACCCGGCATCATCACATCGAACAGCGCGACATCGGGCACCCATTGTTCGACCAGCGCCAGCGCAGCCTCGCCCGACGGCGCGGTACGGACCTCGAATTGGGGATCGAGCCCGAGGGAAATCTCCGCGATCTCGCGGATATCGGGTTCGTCATCGACATAGAGTACGCGCATCAGGCTGCCTTCCGCTTGCTCGCTGCGATCAGCCGCATGGTCTCGCTGACCAGGTCGCCGATGCTCGCGCGGCTCTTTACCAGCACCTTGTCCGCACCCGTATCGGTGTATCCTGAATCGAGTGCGGTAAACAGCAGGATGGGGACATTGGGCTGCGCTTCGCGCAATTGCGGGATCAGCCGCAGCCCGTCTTCTGAATGCATGTCGATATCGATGATCGCAGCGGCGAAGCGCTGGCTCGCCACCAGTTCATGCGCCTGATCGAGCGAACCGCAAGAGACGATCTCCGCCCGCTCCGCAAAGGCGCTGGAGACGACGTTGAGGCAATCGAGATCGTCATCGACATGCAGCACCTTGGGCAGGCGATGCTTGCCGTTGCGTTCCGGCCGTTCGGGCAGATTGTCCTCGATCCGGGGAATGGTGACGAAGAAGATTGTTCCGCCACCCTCGCGATCGGCGAAGCCGACATCGCCGCCGTGGTGCTGGGCGATCTCGCGCACGATCGACAGCCCCAGCCCGGTGCCGCCCTTGGCGCGCGAATCCGATGCGTCGGCCATGGCAAACTTGCCGAAGATGCGTTTGCGGAAATCGAGCGGTATGCCCGCGCCCCTGTCGGCCACCTCGATCCGCGTCATGTCGCCATCGCGCCGCACGCTCACCTCGACCTGCGCGCCTTCGGGCGAATGCTTGATCGCGTTGGACATGAGGTTGGTGAGCAATTGTTCCAGCCGGTCGGGATCGCCCACCACGCTTTCCGGTACGGTCGGCAGGTCGACGGCAATGCGGACCCGGTGCTGTTCGGCAAAGCCGCGCATGGCCGATGCGGTGCGCTGGACCAGCGGGGCGACCTGCATCCGGCGATGGTCGAACTCCATCTTGCCGGATTCGATCTTCTCGATGTCGAGAATATCGTTGATCAACCGGATCAGGCGTTCGCAATTCGAATGCGCGATGGTGACCAGCCGCTGCGCCTTTTCGTTGAGCGGGCCGACCGCGCCCGCCGAAAGCAGCCCCAGCGAACCACCGATGGATGTCAGCGGGGTGCGCAATTCGTGGCTGACGGTGGAGACGAATTCGTTCTTCATCTTCTCCGCGCGCTTGCGATCGGTGATGTCGCGGATCGCCACCACATACTGGTGCTCGCCATCGCTGATGAAGCGGCTGATCGCGATTTCGGTTTCGAAGGTCGATCCGTCCTTGCACCTGCCGGTGAATTCCTGGCGGCGGCCTGCGCCATGCGCCCCTGCCTCGCCGACGGAGGCGAGCCATGCCATGCTCTGTTCGAGCGTGAAGCGGCTTTCCATCAACACCGTGTTGTGGCGGTGGAGCAGCTCGTGCTCTTCATAGCCGAACATGCGGCTGACACTGGGGTTCATGCGCAGGATGCGGCCTTCGGAATCGAGCAGCAGCATCGGATCGACCGCGCCTTCGAACATCGCCTTCTGCCGGTCGGCCAGCCGTTTCACCCGCGCCAGTGCCTCGCGCCGTTGGTGGAGCGAACGGCCGGTAACGACCGCGACGACCAGCAACAGCAGGCCCAGCCCGATCATCAAGGTGGTCACGGCCTTTTCGACACCGGCGCGCGATCCGGTCACCGCCGCGCTCAGGCCCTGGATCTTGTCCAGCGCGGTCCGGTCGATGCGGGCGATGCGGTCGCGGATATCGTCCATCAACGCCTTGCCCGCGCCCGACGCCGTGCGCCGCCGCGCCGCATCGACCCGGCCCGCGCGCACATCGGCCAGATTGGCGCGCAGATTCTCCCAGCGCGTGTCGGACACCTGCTGCAGGGCGGCAAGCTGCGGTTGCAAATCGGGATCGAGCCGCTGGCGCAGGATCTGGAACAGGCGCTCGCGCCGTTCGAGCGAGGCATTATAGGGCTGCAGGAAATCGGGATTCTGCGTGATCACATAGCCGCGCACCGCCGTCTCTGCGTCGATATGCGCGATCAGCAATTGCTGCAAATCGTCGCGGGTCGCAATTGCCTGTTCGGTGGTGCTGCGCAGTTCGCGCACCTGCGCGAACTCGGCCTGCATCAGGAAATAGAGCCCGCCGAAGATTGCCGGGATCAGCAACAGCGCAAAGGCGGCGGCCGTGGCACGGATGGCTGATTGGGACCGGGATTTTGTCTGCACGGGCATGGCCTCGGAACTAAGCGCCATGGATAGGCCGAACATGCTTAAGAATCCGTCGACACGCTGCCCGTGTGTCCACCGGGTTGGGGCAGGGGGCGTGCCAGATGCACCGGTACCTCTGGCGTGCTGGTGCTGCGCAGCGGTTCCGCCGATATCGCTCCCGAGAAGAATACGGCAGCGTTCCTATGCGCGGATCGACCGGATTTATCCTGGCCAGATTTGCAGCGCATCCGAGGGAGGCCGTTGTTTTCGACCATCTCGCCGAGTGTCCGTCGGGCGACGCGAGAAGCAAGGCAATCGCTGCGCTCCCATCTGAACATGGGGACGCTGGAGGGTAATCGCCGCTCGCTCGCGGCGCACAGGTTCAAGCTCGAAAAGGAAATCTGACAATGAGTTACACTTGTTTATGCCGCTTCGCGGCAGGGATCGTCGCGTCTTGCGCCGGACTCATGGCGGCTCCTGCCGCCATGGCGAGCGACGGGGCTGATCGAGCGGACTCCGTGGCTTCCGCCAACCGGATCATGATCGGCGCCGGTGCCGTGTTTACGGAAACTCCGTTCAAGGGCGAGGACACCGTCGCCAATCCAATTCCGGTCCTGTCCGCCCAATTCGGCCCGGCCTACATCGAAGGCCTGGAAGCCGGGCTGACGCTGGAGCCGATCAAGGGGCCGATTTCGCCCTTCGCCTCCACCTTCGTCGCCGGACGGATGACGACCGCGCGCGACCGGCAGGATTTTTCCGTCGACGCAGGCATTCGCCTGGGAGTGAGGGGCGAATTGGGGGAACTCACCGCCGAATACCGCCACGATATCACCGGTGAATTCGATGGCGGGGAGTTTCAGCTGCGATATTCCTACCCGATCGACATGGGCTCGCTCAGGTTGATCCCGAGTGCGCAGGTCAATTGGCTCGACCAGGAAACCGCCGACCGCATGTATGGCGTCACCGCAGCCCAGCGGGCCAAGGCGATCAGGAAGAACCGCCCAATTATCCTGCCCGTCGCACCGATCACCCAGGCGGCGACCAATTTCGGCGGATCGCTCAGCGCGGTCTATGCGCTGGGCGGCGGGGTGACGCTTATCGGAACGATGAGCGGAACCCATCTCGACAAGTCGATCTACCAGAGCCCGGCGATCGACCAGCGGTGGGAATGCGCCACCGTGCTGGCCATAGCCTACAGCTTCTGACCGTTCCTGGGCTGGCCGACGCGCGACACGATCCCGCCTCGGCCAGCCCCGATGCGGCGCCGGAAGCATGGAGGTTGATGAACAGCGAACCGCGCTAGCTGAAGATGCTGACGGCGATAGTCATCGCCACAATCGTGCCTGCAAGAAGCCCAAGGGCGATCCACAGCAGCCGCAGCGACTTGCGAAAAATGGACGTAACGGCCGCCAGCGCGACCAGCACCAGCGAAAGCGGCGGCCACAAGATCAGGAGCCGGAACCACAGGCCCGAATCCATGAAGTGCGACCCCGGCGCGTCGAAGGAGAAACCGAGCAGCAGGACCGAGAAGAACAGCGCGACGAATGCCAGCACCAGCGCCGCCACGGCGCCGAGTGCCAGCACCAATGTGCGCCCCCTGCCGCCAACGCCTGGCCGTGCTATTCGCGAAGATTGCAATTGCTGCTCCGATTGGGGCTGGCCATTGCAAATCGCACGCCCTGCGTGCCTTCCTATGAAGGGACCATCCCCGGCGCCATCGCCCGCGGCGTACCGGTGCATGAGAGGTTGGTTTTCGGACTGGCGCCGCTTGCCGCCCATTGCCCGATCAGTGGCGGAGACGGAGGGATTCGAACCCTCGGTACCCTGATAGAGTACGGTTCCTTAGCAGGGAACTGGTTTCAGCCACTCACCCACGTCTCCGGATCGCAGCGGCCTTGCGAGGCGCCGCCTATAACGGGGCAGTCGGGGCTG
>JACXVD010000105.1 GCA_014763545.1 Sphingomonadales bacterium | reverse complement strand
GTACCGGGCAGCACCGTGCCCTGCGGCACGCCATTGTCGGTGTAGGTGTTGGCATAAGTGGTGGTGCTGGAGGTCGTCTTCGCTTCCCAGACCTTGTTGCTGCCGTTGCCGCCGAGATCGGTATAGGTGGTGTTGGTGGACGTTACCGTCCCGTCCTGTGTGCCGTTTGCGACCAGCTGGTTCTGGGTCGAACTGCTCGAACTGGTGGGCGACTTGGCATTCGGATAATTGGGATAGGCGGTCAGGTTCCTGGTGTTGGGGCCCGTGTAATAGCTGTAGGTCGACGAGCTCCTCTGATCGACGTCGGAATAGGTCGTGGCGCTTGCCTGTGCGCAGCTGTAGGTGCGCGCGACCTGGCTTTCGCTCGGGTTGGGCGGCGACAGGTCGGCGAACGGGTCCTGCAAGCCGTCGAGGTGCTCCAGGATCGTGTCGTCGGTGTTGGTCTTGAACCAGTCGTCGATCCCGCCGGCGGAAAGGATCCAGCCGGCGTCGACGGTGGGGTTGCCGTTGACCTTGATCGCTTCGTCGCTGGTCGACAGCGCGGCGAGGCCGCAGCTCGCCGTCAGCACCGACGAACCGCCGATGGTGATCGCTCCGTCCGCATCCTCGTCGACCGCGACGAGGCAGGAGGTGAAGGTCGCGCCTTCTTCGAACTTGGCCTGGGCATAGGCGTAGATGGTCGCCGATTGCCCGGTGATGAAATAGGAGAAGGGCAGCCGCTTGCTGGCAGTCGCCGAAACCGCGACGCTGTTGGCGGTGCCGCCGGAATAATTCGCCAGTTCGACCGAGGGCTGGGTCGCGAAGTCGGACGTCACCTGGACATTGGCGTTGAATTCCTGCGTGGCGCGGGTGACGTAGGTGCCTTCCGTGTCTTCGTCCGCGCGCGCCCAGGCACCGGCGATGGCTGCCTGATCGACCGCGAACTGCAATTCGCGCTTCCACATGTACCATTGCGCCGTATCGACCGCGAGCCCGGTGCCGCCGATCAGTGCAGGGATGCCCAGCGCAACGATCATCACGGCATTGCCGCTGCGATCGGCGCGAAGCCTCTTCATGAAGGTTTTCAAAACGCCCATATTCTGCCCTGCATCCAGCGGATCGAACGATACAAATCCGACCGTGATCTAGCGCCGCTTGGTTTTCGATCCGCAAAGCAACAGGGTTAACGAGTCCTTGCCCGGCAAGTAGGCGGATTCCCTGCGCTTTCGCCCAGGTTGACGCGCCTTGGCATGAGCGGGCAAAGCCCGGGGGTGACTGGCGACCAATCCGGGATATTGCCCCCGCTGCAGCGGCTGGCGTTGAACTACGCGCCGCCCCAGGCGCGCGCGGTAACCGGTTGCCTGCTGGCACTCGACGCGCGGATGGCGCAGCTTGTCGGCCAATCGCGCGAAGCCTTGCTGGCGCAGATGCGGCTGGCATGGTGGCGCGAACAGCTGGCCATGTCGCCCGAAGCCCGGGCGCGGGGTGATGCGGTTCTCGACGAGATCGGATCATGCTGGCGCGGCGAAGAGGCTTCGCTGGTCGCATTGGTCGACGGGTGGGAGGAATTGCTGGCCGACCCGCCGCTGCGTGCCGGGGCGGCGCTGTCCTTCGCGCAGGGCAGGGCAATCGCCTGGGGCGGCGCCGCACGGTTGCTTGGCGGCGAGACGGATTTTGCGCTCCGGGCCGCTCGCCGCTGGGCGCTGGTCGATCTCGCTGCCCGCCTGTCCGATACGGACGAACGCGCGATGGCATTCCGGCTTGCCGCTGAAGAGGGCACCGCGCCGCTGCGACAGTCTGCGGCGCTGCGCCCGCTTGCGGTGCTGGACGGGATGGCGGTGCGTGCGCTTCGGCGCGGCGATCCAGTGATGATCGAGGGGCGCCGCGCGATGCTGGCGGTGATGCGGCTTGGAATGTTCGGCCGATAGCATATTCTGCTGCCCGGAGGGCGTGCAATGAACCGGATGATTCTCGGAGCTTTTCTGGCCCTGGTGATGGCCGGGGTGGGGTTGTTCTGGTGGCAGGGCAGGGCCGAGGTCGAACAGGGCGCGCCGCCCCCCGAACCGCTGCCGCTGGCAAGCGGCGAAGCTGAAATTCCCACGGCAGACCCCGGCGATCTGCGTGGCCCCGCGCCGCCCGAAGCGAGCGAGCTCAGTCGCGAGGAACGGCGCTTCTTCCGCTACGACCGCAACCGCGACCGCAAGATCAGCCGCGTGGAGATGCTCTCGACCCGCACCGACGCCTTCCGCAAGCTCGACAAGGACGGTAATAATTTGCTGACGTTCGAGGAATGGGCGGTCGCCACGGCAGATCGCTTCGACAAGGCCGATGCGAACCACGACCGCGAACTGACTATGGACGAATTCCGCAGCACCGCCCCGAAGCAGGCGGCCAAGGCCAAATGCGCCTGCTGACCTAGCGTGCGGGCGCAAGCTCCGCTGTGGCCAGCCAAGCGGCGAGATCCTGCTTCGCGCGTCCGGTATAGGCTTCCTTGCGCGACTTCTTGTGGACCTTGCCCTCGAGCGGCGGGAACAGGCCGAAATTGACGTTCATCGGCTGGTAGGTCTCGGCCTCGGCATCGCCGGTGATATGTGCCAGCAGCGCGCCCATCGCAGTGGTGCGCGGCGGACCGATCCATTCGCGCCCGGCCAGCTCGCACGCCGCCATGATTCCCGCCAGCAGCCCCACCGCGCTGCTTTCCACATAGCCTTCGCAGCCGGTGACCTGCCCGGCGAAGCGGATATGCGGCGCCTGGTGCAGCCGTAGCTGCCGGTCGAGCACGGTGGGAGAGTTGAGGAAGGTGTTGCGATGCAGCCCGCCCAGCCGGGCGAATTCCGCCTGCTCGAGCCCCGGGATCGTCCTGAACAGTTCAACCTGCGCGCCATATTTGAGCTTGGTCTGGAAGCCGACCATGTTCCACAGCGTGCCCAGCTTGTTGTCCTGCCGCAGCTGGACCACCGCATAGGGCCAGCGTCCCTGCGGGAATTCGGGCGTGGTGTCGCGCGGATTGTCCAGGCCCACCGGCTTCATCGGGCCGAAGCGCAATGTGTCCACCCCGCGCGCCGCCATCACCTCGATCGGCATGCAGCCTTCGAAATA
>JACXVD010000053.1 GCA_014763545.1 Sphingomonadales bacterium | reverse complement strand
GGGACCGGCAAGGAACTGGTCGCAGAGGCGATCCACCAGCTTGGCCAGCGCAAGTCGGGCCCTTTCGTCGCGGTCAACACCGCCGCGATCCCGCAGGAACTCATCGAAAGCGAGTTGTTCGGCCACGAAAAGGGCGCGTTTACCGGTGCGGTGAGCCAGTCGATCGGCAAGTTCGAACAGGCGAACGGCGGCACGCTGTTCCTCGACGAGATCGGCGACATGCCCGCAGAAGCGCAGACCAGGTTGCTGCGCGCACTCCAGTCGGGGCGCATCCGGCGTGTTGGCGGGCGGCAGGAAATTGCGATCGACGTCCGTATCATCGCGGCGACCAACCGCGACCTCAAGCCGATGATCGCTGCTGGGACCTTTCGCGAGGATCTGTTCTACCGCCTCAACGTCGTGCCGATCCAGCTGCCGCCGCTACGTGAGCGGGCGGACGACATCCCGGCACTGGTGCGGCATTTCCTCGCCCGGGCAGCGGAAGAGGGCTTGCCGCGGCGGCAGGTGGACGAGGCCGGTATGGCGCTGCTCGAACGCCAGGCATGGCCGGGCAATGTCCGCGAATTGCGCAATTTCGTGTTCCGCCTCGCATTGATGGCGCGCGAAGACCTGATCGACATCATGACGATCGAGGAATTGCTGCGCGAGGCCCCGGTGCAGCGCGGTGGCAGTTCGGCGCTGACGCTGGATGAGGCGCTGACGCACTGGCTGTCGCTCAACGAGCCGGGGGAGGGCACGGTGTATCACTCAGCGCTTGCCGCGTTCGAACGCCCGCTGTTCGAACATGTGCTGGGGCAAACCGGTGGTAACCAGCTGCGCGCCGCGCATGTACTCGGCATCAACCGCAACACCTTGCGCAAGCGGCTCGCCGATCTGGCGATAGATCCGGATCGCTTCGCGCGACGCGGTTGATCGCACTTCCAAGCGGTACAGCGAAAAACCCTTGCATTTTTGCAACACCGCCGTTGTATGACGGCAACGATGGATGCCGCCCCTTCAGAAAAATCCAGGCAGATGCCGCGCTGGTGGCGGCGCTTCGTGCTGGCTTCGCGGCGGGCCAACCTTTTCCTGATCCTCGAAATCGCGGCGCTGATTTCGGTCATGCTGATGGTCTGGGCGACCTGGATGACCTTCACCAGTGCGCCGCCCGATGGGCAATTGCTGCCCTCGCGCAAGGTCTCGGTGCTGCTGATCGGCACACTGATCCCGGCCATGACCTTGCTCGTGCTGGCCGGCAGGCGTCTTGCCCTGCGGCGTGCGGCGGGGAGTACGGCGCGGCTGCATGTCAGGCTGGTGTTCTTCTTCTCGATGGTTGCGGCGGTGCCGACGCTGCTGGTCGCGGGCTTTGCCGCCTTCCTGTTCCAGTCGGGTGTCGATTTCTGGTTTTCGGACAATTCGCGCGGGCTGATGCAGAACGCGAACCAGCTCGCCCGCGCCTATTACGAGCAGAACCAGCAGGAGGTCGGCGAAGAGACGATCACCATGGCGGGCGACCTGCGCTATTACATGACAGGGCTCAAGGCGATCACCCCGGTGCAGCTGGCGGACAAGGATTTCGCCGCCTTCATGGCGTATCAGATGCAGGGCCGCGACATCAACGAAAGCGTCATCCTGCAGCGGGTGAACGGCAATTCGATGCGGGTGGCTGCAGCCTACGACCTGACCGAAGGCAATGATCCGACGCGGATTTCGGCCAAGGCGCTGGCCGAACTGGCCAAGGGATCGCCGGTCTATATCGCAGCCGATGCCCGGCGGATCGAAGCGGTCGCCCCGATCGACGAGCAGGCAGGCATCTACCTCTATGACGCGCGCAATTCGGAGGCGACGTCGTTCCGTTCGTGGGAACAGGCGAAGAAGATTTCCAGCGCCTATGACGTGCTGACACGCCGCGCGCGAGCCTTGCAGTTGCGGTTCAACCTCGCGTTGTTCGTGATGAGCCTCGTGCTGGTCGGTGTCGCCGTGTGGTTCGCGCTGCGCTTTGCCGACCGGCAGGTCGAGCCGCTCACCGACCTGGTTGGCGCCGCGCGCGAGGTGGGGGGCGGCAATTTCGCACTGCGGGTCGAAGGGCGCACCGGGGCGGATGAAATCGGCATGCTCAACCGCGCCTTCAATCGCATGACCGCGCAGCTCGAAAAGCAGAATGACGCCCTGCTCGGCGCCAATCGCGAACTCGACGAGCGGCGGGCCTTCATCGAGGCGGTGCTGGAATCGATCACCTCGGGCATCATTACGCTCGACCGGGAAGGGCGCGTCCTGCTGATGAACAGCGCCGCCAAGCGGTTGCTGCTGACCGAAGGCGCCACGCCGCCGGTGGGGCAGGTGCTGGAAGAATTTGCGCCCCAGATCGCCGGACTGATTGCGGGCAAGCTCAGTGGCGGGATCGTCAGCTACAACAAGGGGGGCGATCTGCTGACCCTGGCGGTGAAACTGGCTGCCGCGCCGGAGGGCATCGTGATTACCTTCGACGACATTACGCGCCAGCTGCTCGACCAGCGTCAGGCGGCGTGGTCCGATGTGGCGCGGCGGATCGCGCATGAAATCAAGAACCCGCTGACCCCGATCCAGCTCGCGACCGAGCGTCTCAAGCGCCGCTATCGCAGCCAGATCGAGAAGGATGGCGAATTGTTCGACGAGCTGACCAGCACCATCGTGCGGCAGGTCGGCGATCTCAGGAAAATGGTCGACGAATTTTCCAGCTTCGCCCGCCTGCCGAAGCCGGTGTTTCGCCGCGAAGATGCGCTCGACCTCGTCCGGCAGGCGCTGTTCCTGCAGGAAGTTGCCCATCCGCAGGTCGATTTTCGCTTTGCCAATTCGGCAGGCGAATCGGTCATCATCGCCTGCGACCGTCACCAGCTCGGCCAGGCGATGACCAACGTGCTCAAGAACGCGATCGAAGCGGTCGAATCGCGCGCTCGCAATGCCGAACCGGACTATCGCGGGAAGGTGGCGGTCTCGCTGTCGCTGGACGACGAGATGTTCACCATCGCGGTCGAGGACAATGGCATCGGGCTGCCGAAGGATCGCGAACGGATCGTCGAACCCTATGTCACGACGCGTGAGAAGGGCACCGGCCTGGGCCTCGCGATCGTCAACAAGATCGTCGAGGAACACGGCGGCGACATGAATTTCTCCTCCGCAGGGGACGGCGGCAGCGGGGAAGGGGGCACTAGAGTGACCCTGCGTTTCGCGCGCGATCCGCGTGTCCAGGCAGGCGAAGCGGCCGAATGACGGCGAATTTCATCATGGAGGTGGCGCAATGGCGCTCGATATTCTGATCGTCGACGACGAACGCGACATTCGCGAACTCGTCTCTGGCGTGCTCAGTGACGAAGGCTACGAATGCCGCACGGCGGACGGGAGCACGGCGGCGCTGGCAGCGATCGACGAGCGGCGCCCCAGCCTCGTCCTGCTCGACGTCTGGCTCCACGGCAGCCCGATGGATGGGCTCGAAGTGCTCGATGCGATCAAGCAGCGCGAACCGGAACTGCCGGTGATCATCTTCTCCGGCCACGGCAATATCGACACGGCAGTCTCTGCCGTCAGCCGCGGGGCGATGGATTTCATCGAAAAGCCGTTCGAGGCGGAGCGGCTTTTGCTGCTGGTCGAACGCGCCACCGAAACCGAACGCCTGCGGCGCGAGAACAGCCAGCTGCGGCAGGGTTTTACCCGGGGTGAGGAGTTCACCGGCAATTCCACCGCGATCAACCAGGTGCGCGCCACGCTGAAGCGGGTGGCCAACACCGGCAGCCGGGTGCTGATCAGCGGGCCGGCGGGGGCGGGCAAGGAAGTCGCGGCACGCTTGCTCCACAGCTGGAGCCCGCGCGCCGACAGCGCCTTCGTAATCGTCAATTCGGCGCGCATCACGCCCGAACGCTTCGAACAGGAATTGTTCGGCGAGGAATCGAACGGCAAGCTGGTACGCCCGGGGCTGCTCGAAATGGCCGACGGGGGCACGCTCTATCTCGACGAAGTGGCCGACATGCCGCTGTCCACCCAGGCGCGTATCCTGCGCGTCCTGACCGAGCAGAGTTTCGTGCGGGTCGGGGGCAATCGCCAGATCGGGGTGGATGTGCGGGTGGTCTCGTCCACGTCGCGCGACCTCGAAAAGGAGATGGAGGAACACCGCTTCCGCGAAGACCTGTTCTACCGGCTCAACGTCGTGCCGGTGACGATCCCCTCGCTGGCGGAACGGCGCGATGACGTACCCGCACTTTCGGAGCATTTCTTCACCCGCTACGCGATGGAGCAGGGCGTGCAGCCCCCCGACATCTCCGAAGAGGCGATGGCGGCGCTGCAAGCCTATGACTGGCCCGGCAATGTCCGCCAGCTGCGCAATGTGGTCGAGCGCACGGTGATTCTCGCCCCGCGTGACCGCATGGGGGTGATCGAGCCCGACATGCTGCCTGACGAGGTGACCGGCGGGCGGCTTGGCGGGGGAAATGGCATGTCCACCCTGATGGGCGTGCCCCTGCGCGAAGCGCGCGAGAGCTTCGAACGCGAATATCTTAGCGTGCAGATCCGGCGGTTTTCCGGGAATATTTCGAAGACGGCGACCTTTATCGGCATGGAGAGGTCTGCGCTCCATCGCAAGCTCAAGCTGCTCGGCATGGCCGATCGCAAGCCGGAGGATGAGCAGGAATAGCCATCCTATGGAACAAGGCGCCAGAAAGTGGATTGCCGGATTGACCCGGTAACGTCATTATTCGGGGCGACATTACCGGTGGTGGCAGGTTCGGCCTGCCCCGCCAGATTGCGGACCGCAAAAACGGCCGCCAACAAAAAGGAGACATGCAATGTCCACCGGACGCACCCTCAGCGCCCGCCCTGTGCCTAAGAAAGAGCCGGAAGCGGCTCCGCCGCCGTCTCCCACTTCGGGCGGCAAGGGACCGAACCTTCAGGACGCGTTTCTCAACCTCCTGCGCCGCAACAAGACACCGGTGACGATGTTCCTCGTCAAGGGTGTGAAATTGCAGGGGATTGTAACCTGGTTCGACAATTTCTCGATCCTGCTGCGCCGCGATGGCCAGTCGCAGCTGGTCTACAAGCATGCCGTCTCGACGATCATGCCCAGCCAGCCGCTCGACGCTGCGCAATTCGGCGCGGCCGACGGCAGCAAGAAGCAGCGCCTGCTGCAGGACGTGTTCCTCAGCCGGGTGCGCGAGGCCGAAGTGCAGGTGACCATGTTCCTGGTCAATGGCGTGATGCTGCAGGGCAAGATCGCCTCCTATGACCTCTTCTGCATGCTGCTCGAACGCGAGGGCTATGTGCAGCTCGCCTACAAGCATGCGGTTTCGACGATCCAGCCCGCGACCAATGTTGACCTGAGCGACGACTGGGAAGGCGAGGACGACTGAGCTTTGATGATGATTTGATGGGCGAGGTTTCGCGCGGTGCGCGGGCCCTCGTCGTTTGCCCCGATATTCGCGGGCAAAGGCACGACCTCGACACCGAGGCGCGGCTGGAGGAAGCTTGCGGCCTGGCGCTCGCAATCGGCATCGAAGTGGCCGAGGCGTTCGTGTTGCCGGTCCGCGATGTGCGCCCAGGCACGCTGTTCGGGGCAGGGCAGGTCGAAAACATCGCCATCAAATGCGAGCAGAACGAAGCCGAGCTGGTGGTGGTGGACGGCGCGCTGAGCGCCATCCAGCAGCGCAATCTCGAGGAAAAGCTGGCTCGCAAGGTGATCGACCGCACCGGCCTGATCCTCGAAATCTTCGGGGAACGCGCGGCGACTGCGGAAGGGCGGTTGCAGGTCGAACTGGCGCATCTCGATTACCAGCAGAGCCGGCTGGTACGCAGCTGGACCCACCTCGAGCGCCAGCGCGGCGGCTTCGGCTTCCTCGGCGGTCCGGGCGAAACCCAGATCGAGGCCGACCGGCGCATGATCCGCCAGCGCATGGGGCGGCTGCGCAAGGAACTCGAACAAGTGCGCAAGACCCGCGCGCTGCATCGCGAGAGACGGGGCAGGGCGCCCTGGCCTGTCATCGCGCTGGTCGGTTACACGAACGCGGGCAAGAGCACGTTGTTCAACCGCCTGACCGGTGCCGAAGTGATGGCGGAGGACTTGCTGTTCGCCACGCTCGATCCAACCATGCGGGCGATCTCGCTGCCCGGTGTCGAAAAGGCGATCCTGTCGGACACGGTGGGCTTCATCTCCGATCTGCCGACCCAGCTCGTTGCCGCCTTCCGCGCCACGCTGGAGGAAGTGACGGGGGCGGACATCATCCTGCATGTGCGCGACATCGCCAATCCGGCGAGTGCCGCCCAGAAAGTGCAGGTGCTCGAAGTGCTGGCCGATCTCGGCGTAATCGACGGGGAGGGGGGCGACAGCCAGATCCCGATCCTGGAAGTGTGGAACAAATGGGATTTGTTACCGGCGGAACGGGCGGAAGACCTGGGTGTGCTCGCCGATCAGGACGAGTCCGTCGTCGCCATCTCGGCCGCCACGGGCGAGGGGGTGGATCACCTGCTAGACGTGCTGGGCCGAATGCTGACCGGAAAGGCGCGGGTGTGCGAATTCGTGCTTCCTGCCAGCGAAGGGCGCAGGATCGCCTGGCTTCACGCACATGGCGACGTGTTGGAGGAGGTCGACGCCGGGCAGGGTGAGCATGGCCCCTTGCGGAGACTGGTGGTGCGGCTCAATCCCAAGGAGCTCGGTCAGTTCGAAAGCCTCTGATGCCTAAGGCTTAAGTTTCTCCGATTGCTTGACTTTCTGCCATAGTCCTTCCTGATCCGCCAGGGCCAAGCCCTGGATGCTGCCGCCGGCAAGCTGCTCCATCCCACGAAAACGGCGTTCGAACTTGGCGTTGGCGGCGCGGAGCGCGTCTTCGGGGGCGATGCCGTGGGCGCGCACGACATTGACCGCGGCGAACAGCAGGTCGCCCGCCTCCTCCAGTTTCTCCTCGGGGCTGGCCGCTTCCAGCTCGCCAACCTCCTCGGCCAGCTTTTCGGCCGGGCCGCGCGTGTCGGGCCAGTCGAAGCCTTCGCGCGCGGCGCGCTTCTGGAGCTTTTCGGCACGCAGCAAGGCGGGCAAGGCGCGGGCAACGCCGTCCATCGCGCTGTCTGCGCCCTTGGCTGCCCGTTCGGCAGCCTTCAGTGCTTCCCAGCGTTCCTCGCGGCCGGTTGCCTCAGTGGCGTCACCAAAGATATGCGGATGGCGCGCCTCCATCTTGTCGGAGATCGCCGCCGCGACGTCATCGAAAGCGAACAGGCCGGCTTCTTCGGCCATGCGCGCGTGGAAGATCACTTGCAGCAACAGGTCGCCGAGTTCTTCACGCAGTTCGGCCCAGGCTTCGCGCTCGATCGCGTCTGCGACCTCATAGGCTTCCTCAATCGTATATGGCGCGATCGTCGCGAATGTCTGCGCGAGATCCCATTCGCAACCGTTTTCCGGGTGCCGCAGGGTGGCCATGATGTGGAGGAGGCGGGCAAGTTGCTCGGACACGATCAACTCCGATGTTGGAATGATAATATATATTATGTTAAATCAGATTTAACGCAGGACGTGGTGTGGTCGCCCTCTCGCGCCCCCTCTTGCCTGTCATTGCCCCGTGAAGGCGACGAAGGCAAAGCCCACTCCTGCGAAGATCGCGGCCCAGATCAGCGCATATTTGATGCCGGACTTCCAGCTCAGCCGGAACGACATGAAAGCTGTTGCCATCAGCGCAAGCCATGCAACCAGGTAGATCAACTGCATGCTGTCGATCCGGTTCACAGCGCGATCTCCAGCCCGTCATACCCGACCAGCACATCGCCGGGTATCTCTGCAGACAGCGCCGCGTAGTCCATGCTCTTGTCGAGATGTGTCAACACGGTCTGCCGCGCGCCGCAGCGCTCCGCAAGTTCGAGCGCCATGGCGAGATGCGCATGGGTCGGATGCGGCTGACGGCGCAGGCAATCGGTCACCAGCAGGTCGATCCCGTCGAACAGGTCGAGCATTCCGGTTGTAATCTCGCTGAAGTCCGTCGCGTAACCGATAGATTTACCGTCACATTCGAAACGGTATCCGGTCGATTGCGCGGGCCCATGCGGCATCTGGCAGCTTTCGATCCCGAAGCCGCAGCAGATCCGCACACGGTCGAGCGCATCGAGGCTTACGATGGTCGGATAGCCATGCTGGCCGGCAAAGACATAGTCGAACCGCTGGCGCAGCCGCCGCACGGTTTCGCCGGCAGCATAGCCCGGGATCGGCCCGGCGCGGCCATAGCGCAGCACCCGCAGATCGTCGATCCCGTGGCAATGGTCCGCGTGATCGTGCGTCCAGAACACGGCATCGATCCGGTTGATGGCATTGGCGAGCAATTGCTGGCGCAAATCGGTCGACGTATCGACCAACAGGCGCGCGCCTTCGTCGCTTTCCACCAGGATAGAGACGCGGGTACGCCGGTTCCTGGGCTCGTCGGGATCGCATTCGCCCCAGTCGTGACCGACCCGAGGCACCCCGGTCGAGGTGCCCGAACCGAGCATCAGCAGCTTCACGCCGTGGCCTTTGCCGGTGCGGCCTTGCTGAACAGCGCAAAAAAGTTGCGTGATGTGTTCGCAGCGAGCGCCTCGATGCTTTCACCGCGCAGGTCCGCGAGGAATTGCGCGGTATTCACGGTAAAGGCCGGTTCGCAGGTCTTGCCGCGATGCGGCACCGGCGCGAGGAATGGGCTGTCGGTTTCGACCAGCAGTCGATCCGCGGGAATTTCCTGCGCTATTTCCTGAAGTTCCTTGGCATTCTTGAATGTGACTATGCCTGAGATGGAGATCGACAGGCCCAGCTCAAGCACTGCCTTGCCGAATGCCGCCGACGCGGTGAAGCAGTGGATCAGCGCCGGGAAGGCGCCCTTCCCCGCCTCGTCACGCAGGATTTCCAGCGTGTCATCTTCCGCGTCGCGCGTGTGGATGATCAGTGGCAGGCCGGTTTCGCGGGCGACCCCGATATGGGTGCGGAACAAGGCCCGTTGCACGGCGCGGTCGGATTTGTCGTAGTAATAGTCGAGCCCGGTTTCGCCGATGCCGATCACCCGGGGGTGCTGTGTCGCTTCGAGCAGCGCTGCGGCATCGAGTTCGGCATGGGCATCGGCTTCATGCGGATGGATACCGACGCTGGCCCAGACGTCCGGTTCACGTTCGGCTGTGCCGACCACCTGCGCCCACTCGCTCTTGCGGGTCGAGATATTGAGGAAGCCGTCGATCCCCGCGGCGCGGGCGCGGGCAAGTACATCCGCCCTGTTTTCGACGAGGCCGGGATATTCGAGGTGGCAGTGGCTGTCGATCAGCATCAGCCAGCATCCTCCTCCGGCAATTCGAGCCGGGGAAACAGGCCCTGCGGCTTGTCGAGCCGGAAGTCGCTCTCGGCCAGCGGCGAATACCAGTGAGACCAGATCGCGGTGAAATCGCGCAGCTCCGACGCAATCCCCATAGCGTCGAGCAATTTGCCCATCGAACCCGGCATCACCGGGATCACCGCCACTGCGAGCTGCGCGATGGCGATGTAGAGCGTCGCGAGCACGGTTTCCATGCGCGCCATGTCGGTCTTCTTGAGCGCCCAGGGGGCCTGCTCGTCGATATAGGCATTGCAGGCGAACACCGCGCTCATCCAGCTTTCGAGCGCCTGCGAGAAGGCGAGCCGCTCGTAATGCGCCGGCATTTCCTCCTGCGTTACCCGGCGCAGCAATTCGAACAGCGCGTTGTCCGCTTCGGTATGGCCTTGCACGGCAGTCAGGCGGCCGTCGCAATTCTTGAAGATCTGCGATAGCGTGCGCTGCGCCAGATTGCCGAAGCTGTTGGCCAGTTCCGCATTGGCGCGCAGTACGATGGCCTCGGGCGAATAGCTCCCGTCCTGCCCGAAGCTGACTTCGCGCAGCAGGAAATAGCGCAGCGTGTCGACGCCGAACTGGTCGGTCAGGGCCAGTGGATCGGTGACATTGCCGAGCGATTTCGATTCTTTCTGCCCGCGATTGAGCAGGAAGCCGTGGCCGAATACTTTCCGCGGCAGCGGCAGGTCGGCGCTCATCAGGAAGGCCGGCCAATAGATCGTGTGAAACCGCACGATATCCTTGCCGATCAGGTGAATGTCGGCCGGCCAGAACTTGCGATAAAGCTCCGTATCGTCGGGATAACCAAGCCCGGTGAGGTAATTGGTGAGCGCATCGACCCACACATACATCACGTGGTTTTCGCTGCCCGGAACCTTGACCCCCCAGTCGAAGCTGGTGCGGCTGACCGACAGGTCGCGCAGCCCGCCCTCGACGAAGGCGATCATTTCGTTGCGGCGGCTCTCGGGTTCGAGAAAGCCCGGAGAACGAAGCAATTCCAGCAGCTTGTCGGCGTAATTCGACAGACGGAAGAACCAGCTTTCCTCCACCGTCCATTCGACGGGGGTACCCTGCGGCGAGAGCTTTTCGCCCCCTTCCCCCGCGACCAGTTCGCTTTCGTCGTAATAGGCTTCGTCGCGGACCGAGTACCAGCCTTCGTAGCGATCGAGGTAGAGATCGCCCTTGGCTTCCATCGCTTGCCAGATCGCCTGGCTGGCGCGGTGGTGTTCAGGCTCCACAGTGCGGATGAAGCGATCGTAGGAAATATCAAGAGCATCGCACATCGCGCGGAAATACTCGGACATTTCATCCGCCAGCTCACGCGGCGTCTGGCCAAGGTCACGCGCCTTTTGCGCCATCTTCAGCCCGTGCTCGTCGGTGCCGGTCTGGAAGCGGACCTCGCGGCCCATCTGCCGCTGGAAGCGTGCGATGACATCGGCGGCGATTGCCTCATAGGCGTGCCCGATATGCGGGCGGCCATTGGGATAGGAAATCGCGGTGGTGATGTAAAAGGGGTCAGCCATGGGCCGGCTCCCTAGGGGTAGCCGCATTGGCAAGCAAGGTGCCGATTTCCATCACCAGCAGGCCGGGATCGAAATTATAGGTCGGCGCCTGCGCCGCCAGCCGCACCAATTCGGTATGGGCATCGACCAGTGCGGGGATGCTGGCGCGTCCTGCACCATGCATCCGCGCGGCGAGCACCGAGCGGGCGAGGTCGAGACTGGCCTGAACCCTTTCGCGGTCGGGCCGCGCGCCGATCGCCTCGGCCAGCTTGCCGCGCAGGGTGAAGTCGGGATCGCCGGCCTGGGAAATTGTGCGCATCAACCGGTCGAGCTTGCCCAGATCCTGCGTCACGAAATCGAGCGCCGCACCCGGCGAACCGCTCGCGGCGGCAACGGCGGCGGCGCGCGTCGCGGCATCGGCTTCGGGCGCTTCTGCGGCCAGGAACCTGTCCACCGCACCATCGTCCAGCGCGGGGAAACGCAGCATCCGGCAACGCGAGCGGATCGTCGGCAACAGCCGCGAGGGGCGGTGGGTCACCAGCAGGAAGAACGTGCCCGCCGGCGGCTCTTCGAGGCTTTTGAGCAGCGCGTTGGCGGCGCTCTTTTCCAGATCGTCGGCCGGGTCGATGATGATCGCCCGGCGGCTGCCCAGCGTTGGCCTGGTGGTCAGGCGCGCCTGAACCTGGCGGATCTGGCTGACTGCGATGTTGCGCTTGGTTTCAAAGGGCTTGCCCTCCTCGCGCTTCTTCTCTTCCTTGTCGTCCTTGGGCAGGTGGGTCAGCACGATGATGTCGGGATGCGCGCCCTCCGGCTGCGGTATGCCCGGCTCCGCCACCAGTTCGCGTGCCGCCGCCAGGGCGAAATGCATCTTGCCGAGGCCCCGCCGTCCCGCGAGGATCCAGCCGTGATGCATCCGGTCACCGCCCATCGCATCGCGCCATTCGCGCCAGGCTGTCTCGTGGCCGAGCAGGCTCACGCCGTACCCTCCAGCAATGGGGCGATGAGCTGCATGATCCGCCGGTGGACCTCGTCGGGCGAGCCGTTGCCATCGACAAGCGAGAAGCCAGCTGGATCTTCGGCGGCGAGCCGGGCAAAGCTGCTGGCGACATCCGCATGGTAGGCGGCACTTCGGCCGCCGATTGCGTCGCTCTGGCCGCCGTCGCGCGCAGCCAGCCGCGCTGCGACCTGCTCTGGCGCAACCTCGACCAGCAAGGTCAGGTCGGGCCGCAAGCCGCAGCTGCCGACCGCGTGCAGTGCCCGCACCGCGTCATCACCCACGCCCCCGGCACCGCCCTGGTACGCCCGGCTCGAATCGACGAAGCGGTCGCAAACGACCCAGCGGCCCGCTTCGAGCGCGGGGAGGATGCGCTTTTCGACATGGTCCGATCGCGCAGCGGCGAACAGCAGGGCTTCGGCACGCGGGCCCCAGCCATCGCCCGGAGGATCGAGCAGCAGCTTGCGGATCGCCTCCGCTCCGGGGGTGCCGCCCGGTTCGCGGGTCAATTCGACCTGCAACCCGCGTGCCTCCAGCGCCTCGGCCAGAAACCGGGCCTGGGTGGACTTGCCGGTCCCTTCCCCGCCCTCCAGCGCGATGAACTTGCCGCGTGTCACGCGAACCAGCCCATCATGCCGTTGAATATCCGGCGCGCAAAACCCGCCTCGCCCACGGTCTGCGCGGCCACCAGCGGCACGCGATAGGCATCCATGCCGGGCACCGCGACTTCCAGCTCTGCGACCTGCTCGCCCCGTTCGATGGGCGCGCGCAGCGGTCCCTCATAGTGGATCGTCAAGCGTGGCTTGCCTGCGGCGTTCGGCAGCGAGACCATCACCGGCACCTGCGACACCAGGGCCACGCTGCCGACCACACCGCCCTGCACATCGGCGTGGCCGATCACCTGATCGGCATCGAAGATGCGGTGGGCAGTGAAATCGTGGAAACCCCATTCGATGAACTCACGCGCGATCCGGCTCCGGTCACGCGGATCTTCGATCCCCGCAAGCACCATCACCAGTCGCCGCCCGCCGCGCTGTGCCGAGCCGAGGAAATTGTAGCCGGCCTGTTTGGTATAGCCCGTCTTGATCCCGTCAGCGCCCGGCACGACGCCGGTAATCGGGTCGTGATTGCGCATTGCGATCCCGCCGTAGCCATAGTCGGGCTTGCCGAAATAATTTCGGTACAGCTGCGGGTGGCGCGTGATCAGCGCAGTCGCAAGCCGGAGCAGGTCATTGGCGGTGGTGAAGGTCGCGCCGCCGTCCATCCACCCGTTCGGCGTGTTGAAATGGCTGTCGGCCATGCCCAGCCGGATCGCGTTGGCGTTCATCATGTCCGTCCAGCCCTTGACCGACCCGCCCGCCTTGCGCGCCAGCAATTCGGCGGCGTCATTGGCCGAGATGGTGGTGATCCCGTGCAGCAGCTGGTCGACCAGCACCTCGTCACCGGACTTGAGGAACATGGTCGAACCGGTGCCCGACCATTCGTCGGCAATGTCAGGATCGACCAGCACGGCCTGTCCGGGATCGAGCTTGCCGGCCTTGATCAGTTCGAAGGCGGAGAAGACCGTCATAACCTTGGTCACCGATGCGGGGACGAAGCGGCGATCCGCCTCGCGCGCATACAGCACCTGCCCCGATGGCAGCTCGGCCAGCAGCGCGACCGGCGTATTGCCGAGGATCGCATCGGCCCGTGACGCACGTGATTGTGCCGCCGAAGTGCCGGACAGGGCCAGCGCCAAAACGGCGAAAACTATTCCGAAAAGACGCGCCAATTTTGCTCCCGCCGCCGGGCGGGGGCCGGCGGACTAACCTGCGGTGAAGACTCGTGCGTCGCTATAACCCGCCGCCCGGACCTTGGCGAGCGCGGCCTCCGCCTGTCCACGGGTTGCGTAGGGGCCGGTCTGGACACGGTAGTAACTGCCCGCGCGGCTGACCTTGCCGCCCAGCTTCTGTGCGGCGCGATCGGCATTGGCCTTGCTCGAGAAGGCGGCAGCCTGCACCACGAAGCGATCGACCGCTGCCTCGCCGGCGGTGGCGGCGGCGGGTGCCTTGGCGACGGTGGTTGCTGTGGGTGCCGCTACTGCAGCAGGCTGCGCCGGACGCGGTGCGACAGTCGTCGGCTGCGGGCGGGCGGCGATACTGCGCGGGATGGTTTCGAGCGGCTGCAGTGCGTAGGACTTCGGATTACTCGTCGCGACGGCGGCAGGGGTAGGCACCGTTTTCGCTCCTGGCGCGCTTGCTGTGGCCGGTGCCTTGGCGACGACCGGGTGGGCGAAGGCATCGGTGAAACTTGCCCCCGCTGGCGGCGGCGCAACGGCGACGGGCGTGGCAGCCGCCTGTTTGGGGAGCGGCGGCACAGATCCGGTCGCCTCGGCCTGCTGGCGGGCGGTATCGACCGCTGCACTGCGCAGCGAGGCGGAGCCGTTTGCGGGCAGTTTCCGGCTCAACACTGCGAGCAGCGACTTGGGTGTCTCCATCCGCACCGGCGCAGCCTTTCCGGCGCGCAATTCGGCCCGTTCGATCTCCGGCGGGTTGACCCGGCGGACACGCACCGGGCTGCCGTCATGCGCGCCAAGCTGGTCGAGCGCGGCGGGTGAAAGCGCGATTTCGCGCGTCGTGCTCATCGGCCCGCGCCGTTCGACGCGAACCAGGATCGTCCGTCCGCTGTCCAGATCGGTGATCTCGACATAGCTCGGCAGCGGCAAGGTCTTGTGCGACGCGGTGGCGCCCTGCCCGCCTTCGGCATCGAGCGATGCATAACCGACCGTGTCGTAGTTCAGCGTGTCGGCGGGTGTGTAGAGCTGGCCATCGAGTTTGAACGGATCGCCCAGCACCATGGGATAGTCGGCTTCCGGCCCGTTGCTGCCTGCCGTTGCCAGCTGCAGTTCGCCCGGCGACAGAGCCGCCTGCGGGCGATCGCCACCACTGCCGCCAATCAGGCCGCAGCCGCCGAGGAGCAGCGTCAATCCGAGCGCGATAGCCGCGGTCTTGACGGGAAAACGGACATCAACGGGCAATCTCATCTGCAAGCAATCCCACACTCATCGCGTAGTAATTCGAGCAGTTATATTCGAGGATAACCCGATAATTTGTGGTTAACAGCCAAGCGGGGGTGTCGGGGCCATCGGGCTGGAACAGCGATGCCATGACATCGTCGGCAAGATAGGCTTGCGGCTGGACCCCGAGCTGGCGCCACTCGGCCACCGTCTTCCACTGGCTGTGTCGTTCGTGCACGCGCGGGCAGGTAGGCGAATTGATCTTGCTCGCCACCGCGCCCCAGTTGAACCCCGCCGGCACGCGCGCCCGTACGCCCCACGGCTGCCCGCTGCGCCAGCCCGCATCGCGGAAGTAATTGGCGATGGACGCGAGCGTATCGGCGCGGCTGTTCCAGATGTCCGCTCGCCCGTCGCCATCGCCATCCTGCGCAAGCCGCAGGTATACGCTGGGCAGGAACTGCGGATTGCCGAAGGCCCCCGCCCAGCTCCCGACCAGTTGCGAGCGCGCGAAACCCTTGTCGGCGATCTTGAGCAGGTCGACGAATTCGGTTGCAAACAAATCGCGCCGCCGCCCTTCCCACGCCAGCGTGGCAAGCGACCGTGCGAGGTCGAAATTGCCCTGATAACCGCCGTAGTTGGTTTCGTGCCCCCAGATCGCGATCAATACCTCGGCGGGGACACCATATTCGCGCTCGATCGCCTGCGTGGTGGACCGGCTGGCCGCATAGACGCTGCGCCCGCCGTTGATGCGATTGGCATCGACATGGCGGGCGATATAGGGCGCGAGCGCGGGATAGCCCGAACTTGTCGGCGTGCCCGGCTGGCTGCGGTCCAGCTCGATGACCCGCGGATTGGGCGTTAGCCCCGCGGTCATGCGGCTGATCGTCGGTTCGCTCACGCCCTCTGCGCGGGCGCGGGCGATCAGCAATTGCAGATAGGCATCGAACGAGGGATCCTGTGCTTCGAGCGGGGTCGCAGGGATCGCGCCCAGCAGGGACAGCGCGGCAAGCAGGTTCAGGCGAATTCGGGTCATGGCGCCAGTCTCGCACAGCTTGCGAGACAATTGAACGGGTTGCATGCCGGATGGGGATGTTTTTCCCGATGAACCGATCGAACTCGCTTGGTGACAAGCCGTGCCAAGCGCGCTAGCCGCACTGCCACTGGACAGGTGGCCGAGTGGTTTAAGGCAGCGGTCTTGAAAACCGCCGTGGGTTCACGCCCACCGTGGGTTCGAATCCCACCCTGTCCGCCACCGTTC
>JACXVD010000002.1 GCA_014763545.1 Sphingomonadales bacterium | reverse complement strand
CATCAACCGGGTGAGCGACCAGCTGAACCGCTCGCTCTTCCACACGCGGGCCAGCGCCTTGGCGGAATATCCGGCGATCGCGTCGGCGTCGCCATGGCGGAAGAAGTGTGACAGCGCCTCGCTGGCGTAGTGCACGTCGCTCGCCGCGAGATTGAGGCCCTTGGCCCCGGTCGGCGGGACGATATGCGCGGCATCGCCGCACAGCATGAGGCTGCCATGGCGCATCGGCGCGAAGACATAGCTGCGCAAGGGCGCGATGCTTTTCTCTATGGTCGGGCCGCAAGTGATATGCGCGGCCGCCTCTGGCCCGAGGCGGATCGCCAGTTCGTCCCAGATGCGCTCGTCGCTCCAGTCCTCGATCGTCTCGCTCAGCGAAACGTCGATGTAATAGCGGCTGCGACTGGCGCTGCGCATGCTGGCGAGCGCGAAGCCGCGTTCATGGTTGGCGTAGATCAGTTCGTGGTTGCAGGGCGGCACATCGGCGAGGATGCCGAGCCAACCGAACGGATAGACCCTCACACGCATCCATCAGGTCGCGCGTGATCTCTGTCTGGCCATAGACCATCACCTGCTGGCCGGTCAGTTCCGCCATGTCGATGCGGATCAGCCGCTCGCCATCGGCAAGGTTGAACCCGTCGTGCAGCAGCCCCTCCTGCTTCATCCGGCCATCGAGCCCCAGCCGTTCCATCAGCCCGGTCGTCACCCGTTCGAGCACGCCCGCGCGAATGCGCGAGAGGACGTAGTCGCCGGTACGCTGTTCGAGCACGACGCAGTCGATCCCCTCTGCGCGCAGCAGATGGCCCAGCAACAGGCCCGCCGGACCCGCGCCGATGATGCAGACCTGTGTCTTCATGATGCCAGCCCTTCTCCACCAATTTTTGCGCAAGCTGCCGGGCCGGGTTCGTGTTTGGAAGGGACGAGGCCGACGTTATCTGGTACTATCCGGACATGACGCATCCTCCCTCAGCCGTGCCGTTCTACCGCCTGTATGGCGAGCATTCGCCAGGAAACATGGGCATTGGCCTGGCCGAACTGGTCCATTGCGAAACCATCGCCTCGCGCAGTCGCCTGCATGATTGGGAAATCGCCCCGCACCGCCATGCTGCGCTGGCGCAGGTGCTGTTCCTGCGTTCCGGTTCGCTCGTCGCGATGGTGGGCAACGCGATCTATCGCAGCGGCGGGCCCGTCCTTGTCGTCGCGCCGCCGGGCGTGCCGCACGGATTTACCTTCGCACCCGAAGCGGAAGGGCTGGTGGTCACCCTGTCGGACGAACTGCTCTCTTCGCTCGAAGAAGGCGACCAGCTCCGCGATGCGCTGGCAACGCCGGGAATGGTCGAGCTGCCCCGGGGACTCGCGGATCGGCTGGCCGGGCTGGGTGAAGAATTGCTCATCGAGGCAGGCAATGATCGCTCCGCCCCTCGGCTGCGCCTTACCCGCTCGCTGGCCGATGCCTGGCTGTGGCTCGCGCTTGGCGACAGGATCGAACAGGGGCGCGGCGGCGAAAGTGGTTTGCAGCGCCGGTTCCGCGCGCTGGTGGAAGCGCATTATCGCAACCATCGCCCGCTTTCGTTCTACGCTGGCGAATTGGGCTGCACCGAGCGCACATTGTCACGCCTCACGCGCGACGCCTGGGCGATGAGCCCGCTCGAAATGATCCACGCGCGCCTCGCGCTGGAGGCGCAGCGGTTGCTCCGCTTCACCAACGCCAGCTGCGCCGAAGTCGCATGGGAGCTGGGCTTTACCGACCCATCCTACTTCTCGCGCTTCTTCAACCGGATGACAGGCCAGCGCCCGCAGCAGATCAAGCTTTCAGACACGGCGGGTCGGGACAGTGCGGCTGGCTGACAAACACCTTCGGGGCCTCGCAGGCGGACCCGGCCGCGGGTACTATTGCCCGCCTTCTTCGATGATCTCGGGCAGCGTCGGTGCCTCTTCCGGCTGATCGTCGGGCTGGAAGCCCCAGCGCACCGAAGCCCAGGCGCGTTCGTGGAAATAATAGAGCACCATCTTGGTCAGCACTTCGGTGCTGGCAATCGCGCCTGCAGCCCCAGGGCTGCCGGTGAACAGCCAGCCGAGCAGGAAGGTGTCGATACTGCCGAGCGTGCGCCAGCTGATCGCCTTGACCAGCGAGCGGCTGCGCGCCTCGTGTCCGTGGAACAGGAACATAGAACGTGCTCCCTCTGCAGCCCGCTTATTTCAGCGGGAGGATCTGGCGGATGATATGCTCGGCGGCTTCCTCGACCGTCATCTCGACGGTGTTGACCCGGATTTCGGGCATTTCAGGCGCTTCATAGGGGCTGTCGATCCCGGTGAAGTTCTTCAGCTTGCCCTCGCGCGCCTTCTTGTAGAGCCCCTTCACATCGCGCGCCTCGGCCACTTCGAGCGGGGTATCGACAAAGATTTCGATGAATTCGCCGTCGGCCAGCATCTCGCGCACCATCTGGCGCTCTGCGCGGAAGGGGCTGATGAAGGCGGTCAGCACGATCAGCCCGGCATCGGTCATCAGCTTCGCGACTTCGCCCACGCGGCGGATATTCTCGATCCGGTCGGCTTCGGTAAAGCCCAGATCCTTGTTCAGCCCGTGGCGCACATTGTCGCCATCGAGCAGGAAGGTGTGGCGGTTCATCACATTGAGCCGCTTTTCGACTTCGTTGGCGATGGTCGATTTGCCCGAGCCGGAAAGTCCGGTGAACCAGAGCACGCGGGGCGTCTGGTTCTTCATCGCGGCATGGGTATCGCGGCTGATGTCGGTCGGCTGCCAATGCACGTTCTGCGCGCGGCGCAGGCTGAAGTGCAGCATCCCGGCGGCGACCGTCCGGTTGCTCAGCTTGTCGATCAGGATGAAGCCGCCCAGCGCGCGGTTTTCGGCATAGGGTTCGAAGGTAATCGGCTTGTCGGTGGCAATCTCCGCCACGCCGATCGCATTGAGCCCCAGCGTCTTGGCCGCCAGGTGCTGCATCGTGTTGACGTTGATCTCGTATTTCGGCGCCTGCACCGTCACCGACACCGTCTGCGCGCCGAGCTTGAGCCAATAGGCGCGCCCGACATGCATCGCCTCGTCGTCCATCCACACCAGCGTCGCTTCGAACTGGTCGGAAACCTGCGGCGGTGCGTCGGCAGCGGCGATCACGTCGCCGCGCGAACAATCGACCTCGTCGGCCAGGCAGATCGTCACCGACTGGCCGGCGACCGCTTCTTCGAGATCGCGGTCGAACAGCACGATCCGGCTGACCGTACTGGTCTTGCCCGAAGGCAGCACGCGCACCGCATCGCCCGGCCTGACCGAACCGCTGGCGATCAGCCCGGAAAAGCCACGGAAGTCGAGGTTCGGGCGGTTGACCCATTGCACCTGCATGCGCAGCGGCTTGTCGATGTCGCGCGCGGAATTGACCTCGACCGTTTCGAGATGTTCGACCAGCGGCGTGCCCCGATACCACGGCATGTTGGCCGAAAGCGTGGTGATATTGTCGCCCTTGAAGCCGGAAATCGGCATGGCGACGTAGCTTTCGATGCCGATTTCCTTCGCAAAGGCATCGTAATCCGCGACGATCGCGTCGAACACCTCCTGGCTGTAATCGACCAGGTCCATCTTGTTCACCGCCAGCACGATATTGCGGATGCCGAGCAGGTGGCAGAGGTAGGAATGGCGGCGGGTCTGGACCAGCACACCCTTGCGCGCGTCGATCAGGATCACCGCCAGATCGGCGGTGGAGGCACCCGTGACCATGTTGCGGGTATATTGTTCGTGGCCCGGGCAATCGGCGACAATGAACTTGCGTTTCTCGGTCGCGAAGAAGCGATAGGCGACGTCGATCGTGATGCCCTGTTCGCGCTCGGCGGCGAGGCCATCGACCAGCAGGGCGAAGTCGATCTCCTGCCCTTGTGTACCCACCCGCTTGCTATCCGCTTCGAGCGCGGCGAGCTGGTCTTCGAAGATCATCTTCGCATCGTAGAGCAGCCGCCCGATCAGGGTCGATTTGCCATCGTCCACGCTGCCGCAGGTGATGAAGCGCAGCATCGTCTTGTGCTGGTGCGCCTCCAGATAGGCGTCGATATCCTCGGCAATGAGGGCATCGGTCTGGTAGATCGCATCGTCCGGCTTGCCGGCACTGGCCATGCTCGGGGCGTCGCTCATCAGAAATACCCCTCCTGCTTCTTCTTTTCCATCGAGGCGTCGCCGCCATCCTTGTCGATCACGCGGCCCTGCCGTTCGGACGTAGTGGTGAGCAGCATTTCCTGGATGATTTCCGGCAGGGTCGCCGCGTCGCTCTCGACTGCGCCGGTCAGCGGGAAACAGCCCAAGGTGCGGAAGCGGATGTTGCGTTCGGTGATCTCGGGCTTGCGCCCCATCACCTGTTCCAGCCGCTCGATATCGTCGGCCATGAACAGCTGGCCTTCCCACATGTAGGTCGGCCGCTTGGCCGCAAAATAGAGCGGGACAATCTCGATATTTTCGAGATGGATATATTGCCAGATGTCGAGCTCGGTCCAGTTGGACAGCGGGAAGACGCGGATGCTCTCGCCCTTTGCCTTGCGCGCATTGTAGAGGTTCCACAATTCGGGCCGCTGGTTTTTCGGATCCCAGCCGTGGCTGGCGGTGCGGAAGGAAAAGATGCGTTCCTTCGCGCGGCTCTTTTCCTCGTCGCGGCGGGCGCCACCGAAAGCGGCATCGAAACCGAATTTGTCGAGCGCCTGCTTCAGCCCTTCCGTCTTCCACATATCGGTATGCAGCGGGCCGTGGTCGAAGGGGTTGATGCCGCGCTCTTCCGCTTCGGGATTATGGTGCACCAGCAGGTCCATCCCCGCGTCGCGCGCGGCCTTGTCGCGCAGGGCATACATATCCTTGAACTTCCACGTCGTATCGACATGCAGCAGCGGGAACGGCGGCGGCGAGGGATAGAAGGCCTTGCGCGCCAGATGCAGCATCACCGCGCTGTCCTTGCCCACCGAATAGAGCATCACCGGATTGGCAGCCTCGGCCACCACCTCACGCATGATGTGGATGCTCTCGGCCTCGAGCCGTTCGAGATGGGTCAGGGTCTTGTGCTTCAGGCCGGTCATCATGGCTCCATCGGGATGGGTTCCATCGGGCTGGGCGCCCTTGCTGCTCCGCTTCATGCCGCGATGGACTCGGTGCGCATACTCCCATATGGGAGCAAACATCATGGCGCTGGCTCCAACCGACGAAACCGATCTGTTGCTGCCGCTGCATGGCGGCGTGTTCGAGCAACCGCTGTGGGCCACCTTCCTGCGGCGGCTGCTCGCGCGTACCGGCGCCGACCGGCTGCTGCTGGCCGTGCGGACCCGCGAGATGGGTGAACGTAGCCCGCATGTGCTGGACGCGGGGCGCAGCGATCTGCCGCATCCGGCAATCGAGGAACTCGCCGCGCTCCACCTGTTCCCCTTTGCCGCGCTGCGCCCGGGGCGCGTCTATGCGCTGGAGGAAATGCGGGCGCTCGATACGGATGGCGCGGGGGCAGGGGCGCAGCAGGCGGCGCTCGACCGGATGCAGATAGGCCACGCCCGCTTCATCCGTATTCGCACGCCCGACGCCAACGAGGCTTGGCTGCTGCTGGTCCATTCGCGGAGCGAGTTCGCGGCGGCGGATGCGGCGCTGCTTACCGCGCTAGCGCCGCATCTCGCCACCGCTCTCGATGCCCGGGCTCGCATCGACGCCCTGCAATGGCGCGCAGCCATGGCGGAGGAAACGCTGGCGCTGCTGGGTATCGAGCAGGCGGGTCTGGATGCGGAGGGCCATGTTCTGGCCCCCACTCCCGGCTGGACAGCGGGCGAACGAGCGCCCGATATCGCCGCCGCCTGCGCCGCCATGGCGGGAGCCGCACCGGGCGCACGCCGCCCGGTGGGCAATCTGCTTCTCCGGCCGGCGGCAGCGGAGGCAACGGCGCTGCCCTGCCCCAGCCTTGCCATCGGTACCATGCGGCGACAGCGACAGGCCGATCCCGACTGCGCAGCAGCCGTGCTGGCATCGCATTTCGGCCTCTCCCGACGCGAGGCAGCGCTGGCCGATGCGATCAGCCGGGGGCAGTCGATCGTCGAGGCCGGCCGAAACCTCGGCCTGACGGAGGAGACGGCGCGCAATTATTCGAAGCGCATCTATGCCAAGACCGGGGCGAAGGGTCAGGCCGATCTGGTCCGGCTGGTGTTGACCAGCCTCGCACCGCTCGCCTGATGGCGCAACCGATCGGTGCGGCAGTGAACGCAGCCGCCCGCTGTGGCTCGACACGCCCGGCCAAATCGGTATCACTGCGCAACCGATTTGAGCTTGGGATTGAGGATAATGAGCGAAACCGCCGCCCCCGGAATGGACCAGGACGTGTTCGAGGCCTTTCTCGACCAGCTGACCCGTTATGTGAACGAGCGGCTGGTTCCGGCCGAGGAAGATACGATCGAACACGATCGCGTTCCGCCTGAAATCCTCGCGGAAATGCGCGACATGGGGCTGTTCGGCCTGACCACGCCTGAAGAATTCGGCGGATCGGACCTGTCGGCCAGCCAGTATATCGCGACCATCAGGGTGCTCAGCCGCGCGGCGCCCGCCTTCCGCTCGATCATGTCGATCAACACCGGCATGTTCACCACCGCGCTCAAGAAGGGCGGCACGCGCGAGCAGCAGGCCGAGTGGCTGGGCCGGTCGGTCGCGGGCGAGATTGCCTGCTTCGGCCTGACCGAACCGGACAGCGGATCCGATGCTGCGGCGATGAAGACCCGCGCAGTGCGCGACGGCGACGACTACATCCTCAACGGCACCAAACGCTACATCACCAACGCGCCGCAGGCCTCGATGGCGCTGATCATGGCGCGCACCCATGCCGAACCGCTGCCGCGCAACCAGCATGTCAGCGCCTTCCTGGTCAATATGGATACGCCCGGCATCACCGTGGGCAGCGCGGACAAGAAGATGGGCCAGAAGGGCTCGCAAATCGCCGACATCATCATGGAGGACGTTCGCGTGCCCGCCTCGGCCCTGCTGGGCGGCGAAGAGGGCAAGGGCTTCACCGCAGCGATGCAGGCGCTCGATTCGGGGCGCCTGTCGGTCGGCGCGGCAAGCCTGGGGCTGGCCGAACGCGCGCTCGAAACCGGGCTGCGCTACGCCCATGAACGCAAGGCCTTCGGGCAGGAGATCATCAATTTCCAGCTGATCCAGGCGATGCTCGCCGACAGCAAGGCCGAAGTCTACGCTGCCGAATGCATGATGAAGGATGCCTGCGCCAAGGCCGACACCGGCGTGCGGATCAGCCTGGAAGCATCGGCCTTCAAAATGTTCGCCAGCGAGATGTGCGGGCGGGTGGTCGACCGGATGGTCCAGCTCCATGGCGGGGCGGGCTATCTTGCCGAATACGAAGCCGAACGCCTGTTTCGCGATGCGCGCATCTACCGCATTTACGAAGGCACCACGCAGATCCAGCAGCTGGTGATCGCCAAGCAGATGATGCGGCAATATGCCGGGCTTTAACCGGTGTAGAAACTGACGCTTTCGCCCAGCGCCGCGCGCGGAACGGGAAAATTGTTGATTGGTGCATCCGGGTCGCGCCAGCCGATCGCCATGCCGCAGAAGAAGATGTGATCCTCCGGGATCGGCACCACCTCGCGAATCTGCTTCTGGTAGACCGCCCAGGCTTCCTGCGCGCAGCTGTCGAGGCCCTCGCCGCGCAGCAACAGCATGATCGTCTGCAGCCACATGCCGATATCCGCCCATTGCGGCGGCCCCATGTAGCGCGGCGTGTGGACCAGCATCAGCACCGGCGCGCCGAAAGCGGCGAAATTGTCGGCAAACTGGCCGCGCCGCGCCTCCTTGTCTTCGCGCCCGATCCCGAGCGCGGCATACATCGCCTCACCCACCGCGAAACGGCGGGCGAGATAGTCGCCTGCCAGCCCGGGCGGGTAGATCGCATATTCGGCTGACCATGCGCCGAGGCCTTGCGGAATGGCCTGTGCCACCACTTCCTTCAGCCGGGCCAGCGCGGCACCGCTCAGCACCGCGGCATTCCACGGCTGGACATTGCCGCCCGATGGCGCGCGCCGCGCCCGTTCGAGCACGCGGGCCAGCACCTGCGCATCGACCGGGCGATCAAGGAACCGGCGGATCGAACGGCGACTCGCTACGGCTTCGGCAATGTCCACAGGACCTCTCCGACAGGTGATCGCCCAACCATAGGGCGGGCAACGCGGTTGATCCAAGGTGCAATGTAACAGCGGCGCGACACATGCGATGAGATCGGTGAAGCCACACGTCTGTTGGGAAGGATGGACATGAAACTGCGCATGCTGCTCGCCGGGTCTTGCCTGGCGCTAACCCTCGCCGCCTGTTCGGGCAACGCCCCGGAAGACACGGCCACCCCCGCTGCCAACGATACCGCGATGGAAAGCCCGGTCGCGCCGGATGCCGCCGCAACGCCGGAAGCCACGCCGAGCGCGAGCGACACCGCCACGCCCGAGCCGACGGCCACCCCCAGCCCGACGCCGACGCCCACTCCGACCCCCACGCCAACGCCCACTGCACCTCCGGCCCCGGTGAAGGTTGCGGCGGCGGCAGCGACCCCGCCGGCCAGCTTCGGACGCTGCGCGGTGTGCCACAATGCGGTGAAGGGCGGCGAGGACAAGCTCGGCCCCAACCTGTGGGGCGTTTACGGCACCAAGGCGGGCGAGCTGGGCAGCTACGCCTTCTCCGACGCGCTCAAGGGATCGGGCCTGACCTGGAACGAAGCCAATCTCGACAAATGGCTCGAAAACCCGCGCACGCTGGTGCCGGGCACCAAGATGAGCTTCCCCGGGATCAAGGATCCGGCCAAGCGTAAGGAACTGGTCGACTTCCTCAAGAGCCTGAAGTGATATGGGCGGCAGCGCGCCCCTGCTTGCGGGGCGCGCTGCCCGACCTGCCGCTAGGCCGTGCGATAGACGGTCGGCTGGATATCGGTGAAATTGGCGACATCGCCCAGCACTTCGGGTGTTCCGGGTGAAGCCAGCGCCGCATCGACCGCCGCATCATCGGCAAAGGCCAGCGCCACCATACATGCGAAGGGCTGGCCGCCATCGGCAGGCCACATGATCTCCGCGCCGGTCATGCCCGCCGGACCCCAATGCGTTTCCACCAGCGGGATATGGGTGGCGGTGTAATAGTCACGGTCGAATTTCGCGCCGTCGTGCATCGGATAGGCCACAATCAGTTTCGCCATCGCATTCAACTCCCTTGCTAGCGATCTCTCTCGCCCCGCGAGGAGGCGACTGGTTCATCGGCCGGGTATGGCCACCGGCTGTATTTCGACCAATTCGCGCCCGGCATCGTGCCAGCCATCGGTCCCTTCGGCGAGCCACCAGATATCGGCGTGACCTGCTGCCGCCAGCCGGCGGGCTGCGTTCCAGCTCATCCAGCAATCGCTGCGGCAGAACAGCACCACCGGGATGCCCGGCTGGCGTGCGCGGGCGCGCCGCACCTCTGCCTCCAGCCCGCGCCACAGCACCGGATCGACCGGATCGCGCCCGGTTTCGGGATGCCACCGCGCGCCGGGAATGGTCACATGCCGCTCCGAGAGCCGCCAGCGCCCGCTGGCTGCTTCACGCACCCCGCCTTCCACCGGCAGGACATCGATGAACAGGGCATCGCGTTTCGGATCGAGCATGAGCGCGGCGGCCAGCGCTATATGGCCGGCAGGCGCCGGGTCGATGCCGACCGGCGCACGATAGCGGGCGGTGCGATAGCCGTCCGGGCCGAAGTCGGCAGGTGCCGCGCCGATGGATTGCCCCGCCCACAGTGCCACCAGCACAAATGCCACTGCCCGCCCTGCGCGCATGTCCTCTCCTTCGTTCCAAGGTCCAATGTGCGCGGATGCACAGTGGCGATACATTGCACCTTGGTATGATGAGGATGCTTGTAACTTCCGCCGCGCTCGCCGCGCCAGCCGCTGCTATGGCGCAGGCTCCGGCCCCGCTGCCGAAAGATCCGCTCGGCTCGCCGATGTGGGACTATCACGCGAAGAAACTGTTCGCGGGCAGCCCGGTGGTGTTCGACGAGCGGGTGCAGGTGCAATTGCCGATGCTGGCGGAAAACCAGCATGTCCTGCCGCTGACCGTGGATGCGCGGACCATCCCCGATGTGCAGCGGATCGTGATCTTTGCCGATCTCAATCCGATCCCGGTGGCGGTCGATTATCGCCCGATCTCTGCCGCGGCCTTCATCGCCACCCGGATCAAGCTCGACCAGCGCACCCCGGTGCGCGCCGCCGTGTTGGCGGGCGACGGGGTGTGGCATGTCGGCGGCGCCTGGGTCGATGCGGCGGGTGGCGGCTGTTCCGCCCCGCCGGTCAGCCGGGTCAAGGGCGACTGGGCGGATCATCTGGGCGAAATGCGCGGTGCGGCCTGGCCGGAGGGCGACGGGCTGCGGCTGCGCCTTGGCCTGCGCCATCCGATGGATACCGGCCTGGTCGAGAATATCCCGGCCTATAATCTCGACGAGCTGAAGGTCACCGACGCCGCGGGCAAGCTGCTCGGCGCGATGACCATCTGGGGTTCGGTTTCGGAAGACCCGAGCTTCACCCTGCTGGTCAAGCCATCGGCCAGCGGACCTGTCGCGATTGCCGCGCGCGATACCAATGGCCGCGAATTCGACGGGAAGCTGGCGCTGGCCGGGAACGGGCCGCAACTGGCGGTGGCCGGGCAATGAAGTTCTCGCGGCGGTCCTTCCTCGGCGCAGCAGTGGCGGTGCCGGTCGCAGTCCGATCCGACCAGTTCGCAGGCGACTACCACCCCCAAGCCGAGCAGATCGGGGACGGCATCTGGGTGGTGCGCGGGGCGGATCAGCCGGTCGAATTCGCCAATGGGGGGGCGATCGCCAACAGTGTGATCATGGACAGCGGTGCGGGTGCGATCGTGGTCGATCCCGGCTCTTCGCTCGCCTTCGGCAAGGCGCTCGACGCGCTCGCCCGGCAGCTGACCGGCAAGCCGGCGGGGCTGGTCTATATCACCCATCTCCACCCCGACCACGCGCTGGCAGCAGGGGCCTTCGATCCCGCGATCCTGCATGCCCTGCCCGGCACGCGCGCCGATATCGAGCGCGACGGGGAGGGATTTTCGGATGCCATGTACCGCATCCTCACCGGCTGGATGATCGGGACGCAGGTGGTGCTGCCCAAGGGCGATGTGGCAGAAGGCCCGGCAGATTTCGGCGGGCGCAAGCTCGAACTCTTCGCCTTGTCGGGCCACAGCGATGCCGACCTCGCGATCCTCGATGTCGCGAGCGGCACATTGATCGCGGGCGACAGCGTGTTCTTCGACCGCGCGCCGGCCACGCCGCAGGCCGATTTCGCGCTATGGCAGGCGGCACTCGACCGGCTGGCCGCGATCCCCCACCGCCAGCTGGTGCCGGGCCATGGCCCGGTCGACCCCAGCGGGGCAGGCACCGACGCCGCCATCGCCCAGACGCGCGACTGGCTCACCTGGCTCGAAGGCGCACTGCGCGCTGCCGTCGCCAGCGGGCTTGACATGACCGAAGCGGGCGAGATCGCCATCCCCGCGCGGTTCGGTCGCGTGGCCGCCGCGCGGTATGAACTACAGCGCTCCGTCTCGCATTTCTATCCGCGCCTCGAAGAAGAGATCTTCCCCCGGATCGACGGTTAGAACGCCGCCCTGACCGCGAGTGAAAAACGGCGCGGCATGCCCGGGGCATAGGCGCGCGGATCGCTGGCGCCGGGCGCTTCTGCCAGATCGATCTCGTCGATTTCGGCAAAGGTGCCGAAGGTGGCATAGCGCCGATCGAACAGATTGCGCACTTCCCACACCAGCCGCACACCCTTTGCCAGCGCGACATGGCCGCGCAGGTCGAACACGGCGTAGCCCGGTGTGCGCGGCTGGTCGTTGCCTTCGTCACCGATCAGGAACTGGCCGGAGCGGTAGCGCAGCGCCCCCTCCACCCCCCAGCCATCGCGATCATAGCCTAGCCGCAGGTTCGCCGTGTGGGCGGGAATACCTGGCAGGCGGTCGCCCGCGGCCACCGATACCAGCCCATCTTCATCGGCGGCGGGATTGGCCGGGCTGCTGATGGTGAAGTCCGAACGGAAGCGCGCATCGGTGAAGCCATAGTCGGCGCCAATGCGCCAGGCGCCGGTGCGCCATTCGCCCGACAGCTCGATGCCCTGCCTGCGGCTGCGCCCGAGATTGGCGAAATAGGCGCGCCCGCGCACGCCCGAGGCGATGTGGCGGATGTCGTTGCGGCTGTCGCTGCGCCAGGCGGAGAGCTGGAAAGTCACCGGTCCCGCCTCGCGGCTGAGGCCCGCGTGCCAATTGCGCGCCTTGACCGGGTCGAGCGGCGGATCCGCCACGAAGAAATTGGCCAGCGCACAGGGTGCCTCGGGATCGGCGCAGGACAGCTCCGCCGGGGTCGGGTTGCGGCTGGTTTCGGCGACCCCGGTGTTGAGCGCCCAACCCTCCGCCGGGCGGAAATCCACCTCCAGCGAGGGGGCGAGGTCGCGGAAGCGATGGTCGCCGTTGAGCGCGGTGCCCAGATGATCCTCCAGCTGCACGCGGTTGACCGACCAGCGCAGGCCCGCCTCGACCGACAATTGCGGGGTCAAAGGTATTTCGGCGCTGGCGAACAGCGCGAAATCGCGCAGGTGGGCGGTGACCGAGACGGGGGTGATCGCGCCCGAATCGGCGGCGATGGGAATGCCGAGGCCGATCACTTCGCGGCCTTCGGTCAGGTACGCCAGCTCGCTATCGGCATCGAAGCGGGTGCGATAACTTTCCCAGGCGAAACCGAAGGACAGGCGGCGCATCCCGCGCGCCGTCTCGCGCTCGTCGAGATATTGTGCACTCGCCCCGCCGCCGCGCGTGCGCTCGTGGCCCAGATTGCGCACTGCGTAATCGTCGATCCCCGGGTCGGCGGCGACGGCAGTGCCAGCCGGATCGCGCAGCGGATCGGCAAAGCCCTCGTCATCGTCGCCCAGGCACAGGACCGCCGCATCGGCATCGCACGCGCCGAAATCTGCCAGGTCGCCATTTTCGGAATCGCGCCGCAGATGCTGGAAATGCACCGCTCCCTCGATCCGGCCGCTCTCGCCGATGTCGATGCGCGGCAACAGGGTCAGGCGCCAGTACCGCGAATCGGTGATGTCGGGCCGGGTGAAGACCGCCGCGTAATCCGCATCGAGCAGTTCGACCGGAGCAACCCCGTTGCCATGCAGCCGCGTATCGGCGGCCACGAGCTTGGCATCGAGGCTCCACCCTGCGCCTTCGACGCCTGCCGATCCGAACAGGCGGTAGAGCCGCGAGGGACTGTCATCGCGCCATCCGGCATCGCGAATCGCCTCGACCACCAGCAGCGCCCGCTTGCCGCCCAGAGTCAGGCTGCCCCCGTAGCCGCCGAAACTGTCTCCGCGCAGTTCCGCCTCGCCGCCGGTTGTCTCGCGCCCATTGGCGGTGGCGAGCAGGATCGCGCCGCCCAGTGCATTGCGGCCATAGACCGGGCTCGCCTCGCGCAGTTCGGCCCCTTCGAGCGCGGCCTCGGGCAAGAGGTCGAGCGCCAGCGTATCGCCGAACGGCTGGTTGAAGCGGACCCCGTCGAGATAGACCGCCATGCCCTGTTCGGTGCCCTGCAACGCCGACACGGAATAGCCACGCCAGCCGATCCCCGCCTGCCAGGCATTGCCTTGCGCCTCCGACAGCGAAACCCCCGGCACATCGCGCGCGAGTGCCCCCGCGAGATCGGGCGATGTGCCGCCGGCAATCGCATCGCGCCCGATTTGCGCCGCTTCGTCCGCGTCGATCGCGCCGCCTGGTGCCAGCACCACGATCTGCGGTTCGCTCGCGCCATCATTGGCCTGTGCGCCCGCCGGGATCGCCAGCGCGCCCAAGACAAGCAGGTGCCGCCGCATCACGCCATTCGGCGCAATATGTCGTCGCGCAGCACGAAGTGATGGCGCAGCGCCGCCGCGACATGCAGCACCACCAGCGCCAGGAACAGGTAACCGAGCAGTTCGTGCGCCTCATGCCCGAAGCCGTAGGTCGCGCTGCCCTTGGTCACAGCCAGCTTGGGAATGTCGAACAGGCCGAACCAGTCGAGCGGATATTTGCTGGCCGAAGAGACGATCCAGCCGGTCAGCGGCATGGCGAGCATCAGCAGGTAGAACAGTGCATGTACCGCCTTGGCCGAGCCACGCTCGAATGCCGTCATGGCTTCCGGATAGGCGGGCGCGCGCCAGGTAAAACGCCATGCCAGTCGCGCCAGCGAAAGCGCCAGCACGCTCATCCCGATCGCCTTGTGCGACGGCATCAGGCGGACATAGTCCTCCAGCGGATCATGCAGCAGCCCGCTCGCCAGATTGGCGATCACCAGCGCGGCGATCAGCCAGTGCAGCAAGCGCGCACCGCGGTTGTAGCGGATGGCCGCCGCGCTCACAGGCCGAACCTCACGCCCGCCCACACGGTGCGCGGCGTGCCCAGGTCGATCGAACCGCCCTGGTTGCGGGTGTAGATCGTCTCGTCGGTCAAATTCTCTCCCCGCAGCACCAGTGATACATTGGCGAAGACCGGCACCCGCACGAACGCGTCGAGCGTCGTCGCCGCAGGCAGGATATCGGTTTCCAGATCGTCTTCATACTGCGCCCCGACATGCCGCAGGGTCAGCGACACCAGCCAGTTTTCCGCCGGACGATAGCTCAGCGTTCCGCCCATCACCCAACGCGGGGTCTGCGACGGGCGATTGCCGTCGAGCGCCGCCGCCGCGCCCGAACCGCGTGCCACCGCATCGGTATAGGCCAGCGACCCGTCGAACGAGAGCGGGCCGAACGACAGCGACGCACTCGCTTCGATGCCTGTCGCATGGATCGCGTCGATATTCTGGCGCTGGCGCAGGTTGGTCCCGATGGTGACGTTGGCGATCGCATCCTTCACCTTGTTGTCGAAGGCGGTCAGCGAGAAGCTGGCATTATCCGACGGGCGGAAGTCCACCCCGGCCTCGAACCCTTCGAGCCGCTCGTTCTCGAGCGCGGCGTTGGCCAGCGTCGTCACCGGGAACACAGTGAAGGGGCGATAGAGTTCGTTGAGCGTGGGCAGCCGCAACCCGGTGTAGGCCGCCGCGCGCAGGTCCAGCCCCTGCCCCAGCCGCACCAGCGCACCGCCGCGGAACGAGCTTTCCCAACCGGCACGGTCGGCATAGCTTGTATCGCTGACCAGCGCATTGGCGCCATTGCGTTCGACATAGAAGCCATCGCGAATGGTGTAGCGGTCGGCCCGCGCCCCGGCGGTGAGCGTGACCGGGCCGAACGTCCAGTCATCCTCGACAAACAGGCCGAGGTCGGTGTTGGTGCCGCCTGCATTGCGCCGCGCGGTAACCGCACCGCTGATGGCGCTGATCGCATTCTCGTAAAGCTCGCCATCCGAGCGGCGGTAGTCCGCGCCGATCCGCAGCACATGCGCATCGCCCACCGGGGGGCGCAGTTCCAGCTTGCCGCCGAGCCCGGTGGAGGGCGTGTTGCGCTGGTCGAGTACCGGCACGAAGCGGGTCGAGCTGATCACGACATTGGTGAAATTGCGCGCCTGGACATAGCCGAGCACATCGAACTGCCAATCGCCGCGACCGACCAGACGCAGGCTGGCATCCTGCCCTTCGCTGGTGGTGTCGGCCCCCGCGAAGCGCAGGGTGCGGCTGTCGTCATACACCAGCCCGCGTGCCTGCAGCTCCACCGTGTCGCTGAGCGGCGCGACGCCGCGCAGCTGGACCGACCAGCTGTCGTACCCTGCGCGGACCGTTGCCGGGACACGCTGGTCGAGCGGGGTGGTGTAGAAGCCCTCGCCGCGATCCCAGCGGCCCGAAACCACTGCAAAGCCCGAACCGAGCTGCGGCGCGATGCTGGCGGAAACTTCCGTCTCGCCGCGATCGTTCACCAGCGCCTGCCCGCCCAGCAGGCCGAGCGTCTGCGCATCGGCGCTGCTGAGTTCGATCGTCCCCGCCAGCGCACCCGCGCCGAACGGGCCGGAGCCGCCGCCGCGGGTAACCCGCGCACTGGCAAGCCGTTCGGGCGAGATCGCGCTGAAGGGAATGAAGCCGAAGAACGGATCGGACATCGGCACGCCGTCGAGCAGCACCAGCGCGCGGCTCGAGGCGTTGCCGCCCAATGCGCGCAGGGTCGCGCCCTGCGCCGAGGGGTTGGAAGAGCGGCTGTCCGAGCGGCGGAACTGCTGGAAGCCCGCGACATCGGCCAGCGCATCCTCGATCCGCCCCGAACCGGTGGCGACCAACTTGTCGCGTTCGATCACCTGCGTGTCGTATGCCGGCGTCGCGGGGGTTTCGGGCAGGCCGGTGCCGGTGACGACGATCTCGGGCCGGTCGGCGCTCGCGGCATCGTCGGCAGTCTCGCTCGCCCAGGCAGGTGAGGATGCCGCAAAAGCACCGATAAGCGCGCAGCCGGTGAGCAATGTCGAACGGGTAAAGATGGCGACCTCCCTAACGTGAACCACAGACAGTTAACCGGCGGGGATCGTTTCGACCCCCGCCGGCTCTGTCCTTTGTCTAATGCATTATACCAAGCCGGCGAAGATCAGAAGAACAGGATTCCCCCGAAGGCGATCGCATCGCTGCTCGCTTCGTTGCCATTATGCGCTTCGGCCTTGGAGTGGACATATTCGCCGATCAGCGTCACCCAGCTGGTCAGGCCGTAACGGGCCTGGCCGACCCAGCTCGAATTCTTGTCGAGCAGCGTGGGGTTGGCCGCCGCATCGGCAGCGTTGGCATATTTCAGCGAGCTTTCGCCGTAGCTGCCGCCAACCGAGATCTTGCCGAAGCTGGCCATGACCTGGCCGTAGAAGCCGTCGCTCTTGCGCGGATTGCCGAAGGCATCGGTGTCGAGCAGGTTGAGCACGGTCGTGCCCAGCCCCTTGGCCGTGTAGTAATAGCCGGTCGCGGTGATCGGCCCGGCGGTCACCTTGCCGCCCATGTCGATGCCGCTGCCGGTGTAGGACACCAGCCCGCCGGTGCCCGCACCAACGGTGTTGTGCTTCTGCGTGATGCCCGACACCCACAGGCGGGTGGCAATGCCGCCGAACTTGCCGTCATAGGTGACCTTGCCCTGGAAGCCCGGGGCGCTGTTGGTCTGCGTCGGCGCGGTGAGCGACATCAGCGGCTGGAACACGCCCGCCGACACCTGCAAGCCGCTGAAGCTGGGCGAGGTATAGGTAATCTGCGGCTGGAAGTCGGTGTAGATGTAGCCCACACCGATGCGGCCCAGGGTGGTGTTGCCCGGCGCGACATTGCCGCCCGGCGTACCCGACGACAGCAGGGTGATGTCGTTGAGGATACCTTCCGAACCGAACAGGCCGATATCGCGACCGATCTTGAATTCGCCGAGGCTGGAATTGCCGATGGTCATATAGGTCTGGCGGAAGTCGATCCCGGCAGTGGCGAGCGCGGTCGGCTGGCCGCCGTTGTTCGCCCCCAGCGTGCCCCAGGCCGTGCTGTTGATGCCCGGATACATGCCGAAGTGGGCGCCGATATTCAGCCCTTCCTGCACCGTGGTCACATCGACCTTGAGGAAGCCCGGCAGCAGGCCGTTGCGCACGGCGCTGGAATTGCTGGTGCCGACGCTGGCAATGCCGCCTGTCACCGCCGTGGTGGCCGAAGGCGTATCGGGATTGTCGTGCACGTAGAAGCCGTTGACCGAGCCGGAGAACTTGATCGTCGCCGGGCCCACTTCCAGCCCGATGCCGCTGTCGGTCATCCGCACGACGCGGCTGGAATCCAGCGCACCTTCGGCAGACGCCATCGGCGGCGGCGCCTTCTGCGCAGCCTGCTCTTCGGCCATCAGTTCGGAATATTCCTCGTCCGAGAGGATGCCTTTTTCATGCAGGCGCTTCAGCAGCGCCTCATTGCTTCCGGCGAGCGCCGGAGTGGTGGTGGCGCACAGCGCGACAGCGGCAACCGCGCCGCGCAGCATGTATTTGGAGAGCATCGTCCATCCCCCTGTATTGGTTTCAGCCGTCTTGAGCGGCCGTTCGAAGATGCGGCGCGGCGCGCATCACAGGAATTGGACTTTGGTTCTCCTACTTTGGAGGGAGGCATCGCGGGGCTCGCCGGACAGCACCCGGCGACCCAAAGTATCACGGCGCCAGCACGACGCCCCATGGCCCCTCGCCCGCCGGGATCGTCTGCACGACCTCGCGCCGGGCAAGGTCGACGATCGAGACGTCGTCGCTCGTGCCATTGGCCACGATCACGCGGCTGTCGTCGGCGGTGATCGCCAGGTGCCACGGGCGCCCGCCAACGCGGACATAGCCGGTGACCGTGCGGCTGGGCACGTCGATGATCGCGATCATGTTCGCCCGACCCAGCGCCACCACTGCGGTCTTGCCATCGGAGGTAAAGCGGATCCCGCAGGGCAGCACCTTGTAGGCGACGACTCCGGGCGGCGCGAAGTCGAGCGTCGCGACTACCTCGCGGCTCGCAACGTCGATGACCTGGACCTTCTGGCCGACTTCCGCCGCCACCCACACTTCCTTGCCGTCGGGGGTGAACTCGACATGGCGCGGGCGCAGGTCGGTCTCGGTGGTCGCGACGACGGCACGGGTAGCGAGGTCGATCCAGCTGACGAGATTGTCCTCCTCGCTGGTGACCAGCAGATATTTGCCGTCGGGGCTTTCGGCGATGCCTTCGGGTTCCTCGCCGACCGGCACCTGCCAGGCGACCTTGCGCGTAGCGAGGTCGATCGCGGTGGTCGCGCCATCGTTCTCGTTGGCGACGAACAGCAGCTTGCCGTCGCGCGAGGCGAAGAATTGTTCCGGGTCCGCGCCCGAGGGGAGCACGGCCACGAGCTTGCCGGTGGCGCGCTCGCGCACTTCCACCGCATTGTCGGCACTGGCGCACACGAAAATATACTGGCCATCCCGGCTCAACGTGATCCCGCGCGGGCGGTGGCCGACCGGGAAGGTGGCGATGGTCGCGCCGCTGGCGACATCGATCACGGTGACCGAATCGGACCGCTCGTTGCTGACATAGGCCGTCTGCGCCCGGGCTACCCCGAATGTCGCTGCGGCCATGGCCAGCGCCGCCGCGCAGGCCCCGAACTTGTATCTCCCGTACATGGCGCGAGCTTACCCTTCCGCGCGCGCGGAGATGTATTCTCCCAAAGTACAATGGGTGAGCGCAGGAGAGTCCGGTTATTTTCAAACCGTTGAAACAGCCCCTCCCAGTGGGCGACTTGGTTGCAGAGGATTACCCAGATCATGAACAAGACGGCCAGCCGCATCCTGCTCGCCATTTCCGGCGCCAGCCTTTGCCTCGCGATGGCCCCCGGCATCATGGCGCATGGCAATGTGACGCCGCAGGCGGTGGACACCAGCGCCCTGCCCGACCTGCCCGGCGGCAACGATACCTGGGTCGAGAAGAATCCCTACAGCGGCGATGCCACTGCCATCAAGATCGGCGAATCGGCCTATGGCCAGAACTGCGCGCGCTGCCATGGGCTGCAGGCGATCTCGGGCGGGATCGCGCCCGACCTGCGCTATCTCGAACTGGGCGATTCGGGTGACGAATGGTTCGTCGAACGTTTCCGCCACGGCTCCAGCCATGACGGCAAGGTCTATATGCCTGCCTTCGGCGATGTGCTGGGCCAGAAGGCCGGCTGGGCAATCCGCAGCTGGCTCGAAACCCAGCACACGGAAGACTGAGGCCATGCATCGCAGGGGCTTCCTCGGCACGCTGGCGGGGTCGCTCGGCGCGCTGGCCCTGACCTCCCCCTTCGCCTCGCCGCTGTCGGCCGCGCCGCTGGAAAAAGTGCGCAGCCTGGGCGTGCTGCGGGTCGGGCTTTACGCGGACAACCGGCCCTGGTCGTGGGATGCGGCGGGGCAACCTGCCGGGATCGACGTCGACCTGGCCCGTGCGCTGGCCGAAGCGTTCGGCGTGCGGGCCGACATTGCCCTGTTCACCGCGGATGAGGCGGTGTCGGACGATCTGCGCAATGTCGTATGGCGCGGCGGTCTGCTCGGCTTCCAGCCGTGCGACGTGATGCTGCACGTGCCGTTCGACCCGCGCTTCGCCGCGCAGGAAGACCAGGTCGTGTTCGTCGCCCCCTATTACCGCGAAAGCTTCGCCGCCGTCTGCGGCAACGAAGCGCGCGATTGCGACGTGCCCCCGCCGCAACTGGCGGGCAAGCGACTGGCGGCGGAACTCGATTCCATTCCTGATTTCTACCTGCTCGGCGGTTTCGGCGGCATATTGCGCAAGGATGTGGTGCATTACCCCACCGGCTATGAAGCGGTCGGCGCGGTGCAGGATGGCAAGGCCGATTTCGCGGTCGCCACACGGGCACAGGTCGATGCGGCGATGGCCGACAATCCCGGCGGCAATGCCAAGCGGCGACGCGGCCCGCTGCCCGCCATCGCCTCGCCCGGCTGGGATATCGGCATGGCGGTGAAGGAAAACAGCCGCACGCTGGGCTTCGCGATCGAGGAAACGGTCGAAGCGATGGCGCAGGACGGCAGGCTGGCGACGCTCTTCACCCGGCACGGCGTCGAATGGAAGCCCGCGCTCGCCACCCAGCCCAACACATGACCCGCGCTGCGCGAGGCGGGATTGCCCGTAGCGCGGCCGGGCTTGTCCTAAGGTTCAATTGTGGGTGCCCCGCCACCCGATAGGCTGCCCCAGCACGATCGGCGGACCATGTTCCGCGCGGGCGAACGATGATTATCAAATTCACACAGGAGGGATAGATGAAGGGCACATACACCAGTCTTTTCGCGGCGCTGGCGCTTGCCGGCACCGCGCTGGCGTCACCGGTCGCGGCCGAGGAAGGCCCGACCAGCGCCGACATCGTCAACGACGCCAACACCCCGGGTGACGTGCTGTCCTACGGCCTCGGCCCGTGGCAGCAGCGCTACAGCCCGCTGAAGGAAGTCAACAGCGACAACGTTACCAAGCTGGTGCCGGCCTATGCCGCATCGCTCGGCGGCGAAAAGCAGCGCGGCCAGGAATCTCAGCCGCTGGTCTATGACGGGATGATCTACGTCACCGGTTCCTATTCGCGCCTGTTCGCCTTCGACGCGAAGACGGGCGAAAAGGTCTGGGAATACGATGCCCGCCTGCCCGACGGCATCATGCCCTGCTGCGATGTCGTCAACCGCGGCGCCGCAATCCACGGCAACAAGGTGATCTTCGCCACGCTCGATGCGCATCTCGTCGCGCTCGACCGCAAGACCGGCAAGGTCATCTGGAACAAGAAGATCGCCGACTACCAGGCCGGCTATTCCGCCACCGCCGCGCCGATCATCGTCAAGGACATGGTCATCACCGGCAATTCGGGCGGTGAATTCGGTGTCATCGGCGCCGTGCAGGCCCGCAATGTCGACACCGGCGAGCTGATCTGGGAACGCCCGGTGATCGAAGGCCACATGGGCACGCTAAACGGCCAGCCCAACGGCATCACCGGCAAGACCAACGCCACCTGGCCGGGCGACATGTGGAAGACCGGCGGCGGCGCCACCTGGCTCGGCGGCACCTACGATCCGGGCACCAACATGGTCTATTTCGGCACCGGCAACCCGGCGCCGTGGAACAGCCACCTGCGCCCGGGCGACAACCTCTACACCAGCTCGACCCTGGCGATCGACGCCGATACCGGCGTTATCAAGTGGCATTACCAGACCACCCCGCACGACGGGTGGGACTTCGACGGGGTGAACGAATTCATTCCCTTCGACGCGACCATCAACGGCAAGGCGATGAAGCTGGGCGCGAAGGCCGACCGTAACGGTTATTTCTACGTCCTCGACCGGACCAACGGCAAGTTCATCTCGGCCAACAAGTTCGTGATGGAAACCACCTGGGCCAACGGGATCAACCCCAAGACCGGCCGCCCCAACTACAACGACGCCAACCGTCCGGGCGCGCCCGACGGTGCGGAGAAGGGTTCGGTGGTGTTCGCTTCGCCCTCGTTCCTCGGCGGCAAGAACTGGATGCCGATGGCCTACAGCCAGGACACCGGCCTGTTCTACGTGCCCAGCAACGACTGGGGGATGGACATCTGGAACGAACCCATCGCCTACAAGAAGGGCGCGGCCTATCTGGGTGCGGGCTTCACGATCAAGCCGATCGCCGAAGATCACATCGGCGCGCTGCGCGCGATGGATCCCAAGACCGGCAAGATCGTGTGGGAATACAAGAACCCTGCCCCGCTGTGGGGCGGCGTGCTGACCACCGGCGGCAACCTCGTCTTCACCGGCACGCCGGAAGGCTACCTCAAGGCGTTCGACGCCAAGACCGGCAAGGAACTGTGGAAGTTCAACACCGGTTCGGGCGTGGTCGGCTCCCCGATCACCTGGACGCAGGACGGCGAACAATACATCGCCGTGATGTCAGGCTGGGGCGGCGCGGTTCCGCTGTGGGGCGGCGAAGTCGCCAAGACCTTCAAGGAGATCAGCCAGGGCGGCTCGCTTTGGGTGTTCAAGCTCGCTAAGTAAGGAAAGGCGGACGGGGCGCCGGTGCGCCCCGTCCGATCCATCGGATGAACCGCCATACCGCAATCGCCCGAACGAGAGCCGCCGTGCCGACAAGCCCAGCCCCCGACAGTGTCCTGATCGTCGACGATCATTCGCTGGTCCGCGATGGGCTGCGTTCGATCCTGCAGCTCAGCTTCCCCGATTGCGCCATTTACGAAGCGGGTAGTTTCGAGGAAGCGCTCGACCAGCTGACCCGCATCGACGAGCTCGACCTCGTCCTGCTCGACCTCCATATTCCCGACACTTCGCGGCTTTCCGGCCTGCAGCAATTGCGCGACGATTTTCCCAGCACCCCGGTGGTGATGGTATCGGGCGCGTTCGACCGGGTGACGGTGCGCGACGCGCTGGCCGCCGGGGCTGCGGGCTATGTCCCCAAGTCGATGAAACGCGAAGAAATCGTCGCCGCGCTGGAGCAGGTGCTCGCCGGCGAGATCTACGTTCCCGAAACGCTGGAAGACCATCCCGAAGCGGAGGAGGAAGAATCGATCCGTCGCCGGATCGACAGCCTGACCCCGCAACAGCGCGTGGTGCTGGGCCATCTCGTCGCCGGGCGGCTCAACAAGCAGATCGCCTACGAACTCGATGTCTCGATGACCACGGTGAAGGCGCATGTCTCCGCGATCCTGCAGAAGCTCAACGTCTTCAGCCGCACGCAGGCGGTGATCCTGGCCAACCGGATCGGCTTTACCGAATAGCAGCGCGCCTCAGGCGGTGGTCGCCAGCTGGCGCAGCAGGGCGCGCAACTGCGCGGGTTTCACCGGCTTGGTCAGCATCGGCAGGCCCTGCGATGCGAGCGCGGACTTCACCTCTTCGCTGCGATCGGCGGTGATGATCACCGCGGGCAGCTCGCCCTGGTGCAGGTCCCGCAGCTGCGCCACCGCGACATCGCCGGTGAGTTCGTCGTCGAGGTGATAGTCGGCGATCAACAGCGCCAGCCCCTTGCGCGCGGCGGCAACCGCCTTGGCATCGCCCGGATCGCCCGCGCAGACCACGTCCAGCCCCCAATTGCCGAGCAAGGCACACATCCCTTCGAGGATGCGCTGATCGTTGTCGATCACCAGCACTGTGCCACCGCCCGACGCCCCGATCCGCTCGCGCCGCTCGGGCGGCAGCGCCGGTCGCTCGACCGGCTCGCTGCGCGGAACGGTCAGCGAGAATGCCGAACCGGCCCCCAGTTCGGATTCGAGCGCGATCGAATGGCCCAGCATCGCACAGGCGCGGCGCACGATTGCCAGACCCAGCCCGTTACCGGGGCGCTTGCCCTTGCCTTCCAGTCGGCGGAATTCCTCGAACACGGCTTCATGCTGCGCGGGATCGATCCCCGGCCCGGTGTCGCGGATGGCAATCACCACCTCGTCGCCGATCTCGCGCACGTCCACCTCGACCTTGCCTTCGGCGGTGTAGCGGATGGCATTGGAAATGAAGTTCTGCAGCACCCGGCGGAGCATCCGAATATCGCTGCGCACCCACAGGCCGGTCGGCTGGATGTCGAGTTCGAGCCCGCCCGCCCGCGCCACCGGCGCGAATTCGATCCGCAGCGCCGACAGGATACGGTCGAGTTCGATCGAACCGATCTCCGGCTGGATCGCCCCGGCATCGAGCCGGGAAATCTCGAACAATGCCTCGAGCAGTTCCTCCACCGAATCGAGCGCCACTGCGGCGCGCGAAACGAGCGCGCGCGACGGCGCCGCCAGCCGCCGCTCGCCCAGCGCCGACACGAACAGCCGCGCGGCGTTGAGCGGCTGGAGCAGATCGTGGCTGGCCGCCGCGAGGAAGCGGGTCTTCGAACGGTTGGCGAGTTCGGCCTCTTCCTTGGCATCGACCAGCTGGCGGTTGACCTCGACCAGTTCGGACGTGCGCTGCTCGACCCGCTTTTCGAGCATTTCTGCCGCCTGCATGCGCTCGGTAACGTCTTCGAACGTCATCACCATGCCGCCGCCGGGCATGCTGGCACGGCGCACTTCGACCACCCGGCCACTCGCCTGCCGCCGCAACGCCTTGACCTCGCGCGAGCCGGGGGGAAGCCATTCGAGCGGCCGCGCCTCGCCGAAGGGGCCGTTCACCGCGCGGCAGGCATCGACCATGCCATCGTGCACCATGACCAGCGGCAGATCGTCATCCTGCAGGCCGATAGTCGAGAGTAATTGCCCGTTCCACGCGATCAGCCGCCGGTCCGCGTCATAGACCGCCACGCCCAGGCGAATGGTGTCGAGCGTGGACTGCAGGATAGTGGTCTTCTCGGCCAGCTCCACCGCGCGTTCGCGCGCATCTTCGGCCTTAACTTCGGTGATGTCGGTGTAGATTCCGACCGTGCCGCCTTCAGTGGTGCGCAATTCGCTGATCTGCAGCCAGCGCCCGTCGCTCATCGCCTGGACATGGACCCCGGCCCGGCGGTGGCGGGCAACCCGTTCCTTGATCCAGCGATCGGCGGAAATCAGCGAGCCCATCGTCCGCCCGCCCTGTGCCAACCGTTCGACCAATGCGGCAAACTCCGCCCCCTGGTCGGAGAGATCCTCCAGCTCGGGCCAGAATTTGAGGAACGCGCGGTTGCACATCACCAAGCGGTCTTCGGCATCGAACAGGGCAAAGCCGTCGCTCAGCGATTCGATCGCATCGCGCAAGCGCGAGCGGGCGGCATCGGCATCGCGATGCGCTGCCTCCAGCAGGGCATTGGCGGCATTGAGCTGGCCCAGCGCCTCTTCCAGCGCGGTCGTGCGTTCGCGCACCATCGCTTCGAGCGCGATGGCCGTTTCGAACATCGAGAACGCGCCACCCTGGATATCGGTCGATCGCTCGACCCGGTCCATCAGCGCCTGGTTGATCTTCTCCATCCGGCGCAGCTGTTCGCGCAGCTGCTCCAGCTCTTCATCGCGCGCGTCGGCAGGCTTGATCCGCGTCGCCATCAGCGCCCGATCGCCAGGCCGCTGAAGGTCTGGTTGACATGCGCACCGAGGAATTGCTCGCCATAGGTGTTGAAGCCGAACACCCGGTGATCGGCGTACAGCCGCGAGACGTCGCCCGAAAGCTGGCGGTTTTCCGCATCGATCCGGTTGAGCACGCAATCGAAGCCGACAATCGTATCGACCTCGCCTATGCGCTGTTCGATATCGGCGAACATCTGGCGCATCTGCGCCACGCGGTCGACCGGTTCGCCGATGGTCAGCACGATCCCGCGATCGACTGCACAATAGAAGGTCAGGCTGCCATCGGGGTTCGCGGTCTGGATCGACCGCACGTGATAGGTGCCGCCGGTGCGCACCATCGGCGGATGCGCGGCGAAGAACCCGACATCGAGGCTGGAGGTGGGATTGCCGGCCAGGCGCCGGTATTCCTCGGCCGCGGGGGCTGCGTTGATCTCGTAAACCACCCGGCTTTCGGGGTTGGCTTCGGTCACCACCATCTTGGCCGGGCCGGGGCGGTAATGGTTCGCGCAGAAGGCGTGCAAGGGCCGCGAACTGGTCAGGATCGCGATCACCGCCGCATCCTGATGCAAGCCGCCATCGTAAAGCACCCCCGTTTCGCGAAACAGCAGCCCGTCGCCGCTCGACCCGCCGATCAGCTGGATATCGCCCAACGCATCCTGCGCGGTCATCGTCAGCACCTCTTCCCGGTGCGACAATCCATCGACGAGGAACAACCCGACCTGGTTCAGCTCCTTGCCCAGATGCCCCGATTCCTGGCGCGCATTCGCGGCGAGGTGGCGGATCTGGCGGCGCGCATCCTCGCGATCGAACCCGTCGAGATCGGTAAAATGCAGCACCTGCATGGTGAACAATTCTGCCGGGAAGCCTATGAACAGCACGCTGTCGGTATCGTATCCGCGCGCGGTGAGTTCGCCCGCGCTGGTGCAGCCGATCAGCGGGAGACCGCCCAGCCGCTCGCCGATTGCAGTGCCCAGCCGTTCGCGCGGAAAGCGGTGCGAACAGAACAGCAGCCCGCCTGCCAGCTCGGCACCGGCGATCGCATCGGCAATTTCGGCAATCGCGCGCGCCGGATCGGCGGCATGCGACGATACCGCGATCACGCCCTGGTGCTGATCTATCTGGCTTGCTGTTGCCTGCAAGGCCCTCTCCTGTGCGGCACCCTTCTTGGCTGGAGCGCCCGCTTATATGTTACGCCGCGGCGACAGCCAGCGGCAAGGTCTAATCACCCCGTCATGACACCTCGTAGCTGTCGCCACGCGGCGGTTCGCCTGCGGCGGCGAGACATTCGGCCTCCGCGTCGGTGAACACGCGGCTGCGCACGATGAAGCGGATGCCCTCGGGCGCTTCGAGGCTCATACCCGATCCACGCCCCGGCACCACATCGATCGTCACCTGGGTGTGCCGCCAATATTCGAACTGCGCCGCGCCGATCCACACCGGCGTGTCGCCAGCCAGCGTGCCCAGCAGCACATCCTGCGCGCCGACGCGGAATTCGCCGCGCGCGAAGCACATGGGTGCCGACCCGTCGCAGCAGCCGCCCGACTGGTGGAACATCAGCGGGCCGTGGATCGCCGTAAGCCGCGCGATCCATTCTTCCGCTTCCGGGCTCGCGAGTATGCGAGGGGGGCAAGTAGCTGTCATGGCTCTCCATTCCACCAATTCACAACGCCGAAAAGGGCAGGCGGGGTCAACCCCGCCTGCCCGAGTGGCTCCATTCCCGCCCGGCTTGGAGAGGAAGCCGGTCTGCCGGGCGGAAGATGGAAAGTCGGCGACCCGCCGCCCGGCATCAGAAGAAGCCGAGCGCCTTCGGGCTGTAGGAAACCAGCATGTTCTTGGTCTGCTGATAATGTTCGAGCATCATCTTGTGGTTTTCGCGGCCGATGCCCGACTGCTTGTAGCCACCGAACGCGGCGTGCGCGGGGTAGAGGTGATAGCAGTTGGTCCACACGCGGCCCGCCTGGATGGCGCGGCCGAAGCGGTAGCAGGTGTTGGCATCGCGGCTCCACACGCCGGCACCCAGGCCATAGAGCGTGTCATTGGCGATCGACAGCGCTTCCTCGGGGGTCGAGAACTTGGTCACCGCCAGCACCGGGCCGAAGATCTCTTCCTGGAAGACGCGCATCTTGTTGTGCCCTTCCAGCACCGTCGGCTGCACGTAATAGCCTTCCGCCAGCTCGCCTTCGTGGATCTGGCGACCGCCACCGGCCAGCACCTTGGCGCCTTCGTCCTTGCCGATGCCGATATAGCTGAGGATCTTTTCCAGCTGGTCGTTCGACGCCTGCGCACCGACCATGGTCGAGGGATCGAGCGGGCTGCCGAGCTTCATCGCGTTAACGCGGGCAATCGCCTTTTCCATGAACGCGTCGTAGATCGATTCATGCACCAGCGCGCGGCTGGGGCAGGTGCAGACCTCGCCCGAGTTGAGGCCGAACATGGCGAAGCCTTCGAGCGCCTTGTCGAGATAGTCGTCGTCTTCGCGCATCACATCGGCGAAGAAGATGTTGGGGCTCTTGCCACCCAGCTCCAGCGTGCAGGGGATCAGGTTTTCCGACGCATACTGCATGATCAGGCGGCCAGTGGTGGTTTCGCCGGTGAAGGCGATCTTTGCGATCCGCTTGTTCTGCGCCAGCGGCTTGCCCGCCTCGACGCCGAAGCCGTTGACGACGTTGAGCACGCCTGCGGGCAGCAGGTCGGCAATCAGTTCCATGAAGACCATGATCGACATCGGGGTCTGTTCGGCCGGCTTGAGCACGATGCAGTTGCCCGCAGCCAGCGCCGGGGCCAGCTTCCACACCGCCATCAGCAGCGGGAAGTTCCAGGGGATGATCTGGCCGACGACGCCCAGCGGTTCGTGGAAGTGATAGGCGACGGTGTCGTGGTCGATTTCGGAGATCGAGCCTTCCTGGGCACGCAGGCAGCCCGCGAAATAGCGGAAGTGGTCGATGCCCAGCGGAATGTCGGCCGCGGTGGTTTCGCGGATCGGCTTGCCGTTGTCGATCGTTTCGACCAGCGCCAGCATGTCGAGGTTATCCTCCATGCGCTGGGCGATCTTGTTCAGGATATTGGCGCGCTCGGTGGTCGAGGTACGGCCCCAGGCATCGCGCGCGGCATGCGCCGCGTCGAGCGCGAGCTCGATGTCTTCCGCCGTGCCGCGCGCCACCTGGCACACGGTCTTGCCCGTGACCGGCGAGATATTGTCGAAATACTGGCCCTTGACCGGGGCAACCCACTTGCCGCCGATGAAATTGTCGAATTTGTCCTTGATCAGCGATTGCCCGCTGAATTTGCTCAGTGCCTGTTCAAGCATCTGCTTGCTCCTCTCGCCAAGTTTGCTCTGGGCGAGAGATTGCTCTCCGCTGCGTGCGCGGCCAATTGTACCTTGGTCCGAGAAGATAGCTGTTGCGTCAGGCCGAAGGTGCGCGATGGCGCGCGAATCGCGGCAGCAGCCGCGCCGCGAGCCAGATCGCGAAAAAGCCCGCAATCGCCACATAGCCGCCGCGTTCGAGCACGCCATCCACCAACCCCTCGCCGCCCAGCGGCAGCATGCTGGCCAATTGGGCGAGGCCGATCAGCAGGGCGAGCAGCACCGAGGCGGCGGTGACCGCGATATTGTAAGTCAGCTTGCGCTGCGGCTGGTCGAAGGCCCAGCCATAGGCGCGCGCCATCATCGCCGAATCGGCAGTGTCGACCAATGCCATGGCGGCGGTGAACAGCGCCGGGAACATCAGGATCGACCAGATCGCCGTACCCTGCGTGGCGGCCGAGGCCGAAATGCCCAGCACCATGATCTCGGTCGCGGTGTCGAAGCCCAGGCCGAACAAGACGCCGATGGCGAACATGTGCCGGCTGCGGGTGACCAGCCGGAACAGCGGCTGCGCCAGCCGGGCGATCGGCCCGCCGGGCACCAGCCGCTCGTCCAGCTCGGCAGCACTGTCGCTACCCCGCGAGCCGCGCCGCGCCGCGCGCAGCAACCCGGCCAGCACCGCCAGGTTGGCCAGCGCAATGGCGAACAGGAACACGATCGAGGTGCCGGGGCCGACAATCTCGCCCAGCTTGCCGACGCCGCCAAGCCAGGGCGAGGCCGCCCCCGCCGCCAGCGCGACGCCGAGCGAGGCCAGCCACACCACCGTCGAATGGCCGAGCGAGAAATAGAGCCCGGTCAGCATCGGCTGCGCTGCCGCATCCTCCGCACCGCCCTGCCCTGCATCGCACCCGCGATCCCTGCTGCCATGCCCCCGGTGCATCAGGCGGCGGGTCGCCCCGTCGATCGCGGCAATATGGTCCGCATCCACCGCGTGGCGCAGCCCCAGCGTCCATGCCAGCGCGCAGGCGCCGAGCAGGACCGGGCGGTCGCCGAACAGCAGCCATGCCCCGGCCCACAGCAGCACATTGGCCGCCAGCAGGGGCGCGAATATGCCGACGAGGGGATTGCGCAAGGTCATGCCGGTCATGGCCTGGGCCTACTCGTCGCCGTCCCCGTCCTCGTCGCCGACCACCAGCGCATCGGCGACCAGCTCGATCAGGCTGATCAGCTCGCCGTCCCAATGCAGCGCGTCCTTGCTTTCGTCCATCGTCATGCGGCAATTGGCGCAGGCGGAGACGAGCTTCTTGGTGCCGGTCGCTTCGGTCTGGTCGATCTTCAGCTGGAACACCTTGTGCCGCAAATCCGCGGCGCGGGCCATCGCCTGCACCCCGCCACCACCGCCGCAGCACCAGTTGAGTTCGCCGGTCGGGTCCATTTCACGGAAGTCGGTGGCAAAGCCCGCGAGGATATCGCGTGCGTCCTGCGTCGCCCCACCCCGGCGCGAAACCTGGCACGGGTCGTGATAGGTGATCGCATCGGTGAACGGCTTCATCTTCAGCGTGCCGTCACGCACCAGCTTGGCGATATATTCGGTGATGTGCAGCACTTCGAAAGGCAGCGGGCGACCGAGGATATTGGCGCCCGACCAGCGCATCACGCCATAGGCGTGGCCGCATTCGGGGATCACCACCGTCTTCGCACCCACGGCTTCCGCCGCCTCGACGATCCGCGTGACCATCAACTTGGCAATGTCGGGGCGACCCGCGAGATAGCCGAAATTGGTGGATTCATAGCCCTTGCTGGAGAAAGTCCAGTCGGCCCCCGCCGTGTTCATGATCTTGGCCATGGCGACGATGGAATCGGGATATTTCATCGCCTCGATGCTTGACACGGTCAGCAGGATGTCGGCCTTCGCCTTGTCCATCGGCATCTCGGTTTCGAAATCGTCTTCCAGCCATTCGACGCGGTCCATCAGCTTTTCGGGCGAAAGGCCCAGCGGGCTGCCGTGGTCGCGCGAATTTTCCGCCGCGGCCTGCAGGTCTTCCGGCCCCAGCCCGGCTGCGGCAAACGCCTTGCGCGCCTGGCCGACGATGGAGGCGATATCGATCCCCATCGGGCAGATCGTGGTGCAGCGCCCGCACATGGTGCAGGAATCGAAGATCAGCTCTTCCCATTCCTTGAGCTCTTCCTCGGTCACCTTGCGGGTCAGGCCGAACCACGAAAGCGGCGAACGCTCGCGCTTGTAGGCGCGGGCCATCGGGAACAGCTTGTAGGCCGGCGTATATTTCGGATCGCCCGTCACTTCGTAGAAATGGCAGGCCTCCGCACACATGCCGCAATGCAGGCAGGCCTCCATGTAACCGACCAGATGCTGTTCGGTCTGCGAGAGGATCACCTTGCTGGCGGCGGCGGCGTCGATCGGCTTGTTCATCGCACCATGCTCCTCAACGGATCTTGACCTTGACCAGTTCCTCGCCGTCCTTGTCCGTCACATGGACCGCGCAGGCGAGGCAGGGGTCGAAACTGTGGATCGTGCGCAGGATCTCCAGCGGCTGCGCGGGATCGTGCAGATTGTGCCGGTCCATCAGCGCCGCCTCGTAAGGGCCGGGCTGGCCCTTGGCATCGCGCGGACCGGCGTTCCAGGTGGAGGGGACCACCGCCTGGTAATTGTCGATCTTGCCGTTGCCGATCACGATCCAGTGCGCCAGCGCACCGCGCGGGGCCTCCATGAAGCCCACGCCCTTGGCATGCGCGGGCCAGTTGGCCGGATCCCATTTCTCTTCGCTGTGCACCGCGAGGTCGCCCTTGCGGATATTGTCGACCAGCTCTTCGTACCAGCGGGCCATCTGGTCGACGATGATCTTGCTTTCCAGCGTGCGCGCAGCGGTGCGGCCCATGGTGGAGAACATGGCGGTCAGCGGCAGGCCCAGCTTGCCCAGCGCCATGCCCGCCAGTTCCTTGGTCGGCTCATGCCCCTTGGCATAGAGCATCAGCACGCGCGCCAGCGGCCCGACTTCCACCGCCTTGCCGTTCCAGCGGGGCGATTTCAGCCAGCTGTAGCTGCCATCGACATTCAGCTGGTCGAACGGCGGCTTGGGCCCGGTGTAATTGAGCGAGGTCTGCCCGTCATAGGGATGCAGCCCGCTGTCCTTGCCGGTCGTATAATCGTACCAGCTGTGCGAGACGAATTCCTCGATCTCGCCCGGCTTGTCGAGATCGACCGGGTGGATCTTCGACAGGTCGCGGTCGAGGATCACGCCGCGCGGGATCAGCCAGCTGTCCTGCCCGCCGTGCCCGCGTTCGGGGAAATCGCCATAGGTCAGGAAATTGCCGACCCCTTCGCCGCGCGCGAACCAGTCCTTGTAGAAACCGGCGATCGCCAGCGTATCGGGGACATAGACCTGGTCGACGAAGGTCTGCATCTTGGTGATGACATCCTTCACCTTCTGCAGCCCTTCGATATTGAGCGCGGTGCCCCCGCTCGCCCCGGCTTCGACGCTGATCGGCGAAGGCGATCCGCCGACCAGGAAGTTGGGATGCGGGTTCTTGCCGCCGAAGATCGCATGCAGCTTCACCACGTCGCGCTGCCAGGCGAGTGCTTCGAGGTAATGCGCCACCGCCATCAGATTGGCTTCGGGCGGCAGGCGGTATTCGGGGTGCCCCCAATAGCCATTGGCGAAGATGCCCAGCTGGCCGCCCTCGACGAAATTCTTCAGCGTCTTCTGCGTGTCGGCGAAATAGCCCGGGCTCGATTTCGGCCAGGACGAGATCGACTGCGCCAGCGCGGAAGTCGCCGCCGGGTCCGCCTTGAGCGCGGAGACCACATCGACCCAGTCGAGCGCATGCAGGTGGTAGAAGTGCATGACATGGTCGTGCACATATTGCGCGGCCACCATCAGGTTGCGGATGATCTGCGCATTCACCGGGATGGTATAGTCGAGCGCATCCTCCACCGACCGGATCGACGCCATGCCGTGGACCAGCGTACACACGCCGCAGATGCGCTGGGCAAAGGCCCAGGCGTCGCGCGGGTCGCGACCCTTCAGGATGGTTTCGATCCCGCGCACCATGGTGCCGGAGGAATAGGCGTCGGTGATCGCGCCGGTTTCATCGGTCGCGGCCTCGATCCGCAGATGGCCTTCGATCCGGGTAATCGGATCGACTACGATACGCTGGCTCATACATGGCTCCCGCGACGGCTGTAGAAGAAGGAAGTCTGGCTGCGCGTGACGAACACCAGGAAGGCGTGCATCAGCTTGCTGAAGGGGAAGGTGGCCAGCATCAGCGCCACCGAGAGGATGTGAACCCCCAGCATGTCTTCATAGCGCAGCAGCAGGTGCGAAACGGCCATCAGCCCGGTGACCACCGGCAGGGTGACCACGAACCAGGCCCAGTAATCGGCGAAGGTCGAGATCATCTTGAGCACGGGATTGGTCATCCGCCGCACCAGCGCCGCAATCAGCGCCGCCAGGGTGATGACCGAAACCACGGTGATCACGCCGGTCGGCAGGCCCGGCCAGCCGATCCCGAAGATGTCGCGGATGAACAATATGTGCTGGGCGAAGCCGAACACGATGATCGCCAGCCCGAAGTGAAGGACATAGCCGACAATCAGGCTGAACCGCGTGCGCGCGGCATATTCGCGCGGCGGCCACATGTGGCGCACGAAGCCGCCCGCCGCGCTGCTCACCGCAGCACCCGCACCCAGCTTCGCCACCGAATGATCGGCGGCACGCGGCAGGAACAGCAGCCAGAACAGCCGCCAGATCACACCGAAGACGAAGATCACCAGCGCCGCATTGATCGCGGGCCCGCGTGCAAATTCGAGCAGGGTCATTGGTCAGCTCCTTCCGGTACGCTGGGCGAGGCGGATGGGTCGCTCGCGGCAGCCTTGCGCCTGCGGGCGATGAAGGCCGACCCGGCGCCTGCCACGGCGCCGACTGCGGCAGCGCCCAGCACGGCCTCGCCAGCGCCGGTCATCCGGCCGGGCAGCGGCTTGTAGAAACTGCCCGCATCCCAGAAATTCGGTTCCGAACAGCCCAGGCAGCCATGGCCCGACTGGATCGGGAACGATGTGTTGCCGTTCCACTTGATCGTGGCGCAGGCGTTGTAGGTAACCGGGCCCTTGCAGCCCAGTTCGTACAGGCACCAGCCTTCGCGCGCGCCGGCGTCGTCGAAGCTCTTGGCGAATTTGCCCTGGTCGTAGAACGGGCGGCGATAGCAGCGATCGTGGATGTTATCGCCGAAGAACGGCTTGGGCCGGCCGAGATGGTCGAGCTCGGGCAATTTGCCGAAAGTCACCAGATAGGCGATCGTGCCCGCGATCACTTCGGGCATCGGCGGGCAGCCCGACACGTTGATGATCGGCTTGTCGGTGATGATCGCGCTGACCGGCTCCGCCCCTGTGGGGTTGGGATGGGCGCGCGGGATACCGCCGAAGGAGGAACAGGTGCCGACCGACAGGATCGCCAGTGCATCCTTCGCGGTTTCCTTCAGCACTTCGAGATTGGTCTTGCCCGCAGCGGTCGAATAGATCCCGCCGTCGCGGGTGGAGACGGAACCGTCCACCACCACGACATATTTGCCCTTGTTGGCCTCCATCGCCTCCAGCCGGGCACGCTCGGCCGCTTCGCCGGCGGCGGCCTGCAGCGTTTCCTGGTAGTCGAGCGAGATCAGGTTGAAGATCATCTCCTCGACCGAAGGGCTGAACGAACGGGTCAGCGATTCGATGCAGCCGGTGCATTCCTGGAAGGAAAGCCAGATGACCGACTGCCGCTTCGCCCCGGCCAGCGCCTGGGCGATCGCCTGGCTCGACGTGGGCGGCAGCGCCAGCAGCGTCGCCAGATAACTCGAATATTTGAGCAGCGAGCGGCGGGATATGCCCTGCCGGGTGAGCGCTTCGCCCACCGTGCCCTGCTGCGACATCCAGTCTGCCATTGCTACCCTCCTGCTACGCTGTCTGCATGCGCGTCGATAAAGTCCCTCGCGCGGCCGAGCCGGATGGCCGCCGCCTCCACATCGGCCGGATCGGCCCGGAGAATATCCGGCACCCGGGCGATCTCGATCCTTTCGGCCATCACCTGGCCTTCGGTGCCGAAATGGCGCACCCACCACACGCCCGCGTGGGCGGTTTCCCAGATGTCGCTGCGCCCCATCGCATCGAGCGTGGCGCTCACTTCGCCGCGGCCCAGCGATTCCTCCAGCTCGGCGCGGTCGGCATCGCTCATCGGGATCGACCGCAGGTCGATCGCCGCTTCGGTTCCGTCATGCGCCAGGGCGAGCAGGTGCTGGCCGATCTCGCGTTCGACCGCATGCGCCATCCCGGTGCTGACCTGGGCGAATTGCCCGCCATCATGGCCGACATCACGCGGGGACATGCCATTTCTCCAACAGATCGCGCACCATCGCGCAGGCGCGCGGGATCGCTTCGGCCACCGCACCTTCGGCTTCCAGCCCCCAGCCGACCCGGCCGGGCTGGATGCCGACCAGCGCCATGTGGCGGGGGGTGCAGCCCATCAGCGCCGCAGCGGCAAGCAGGTCGGACACCGCGACTTCATGCGCGGTGCGCTTCTTGCCGCCGAGCTGGGCCTGAATTTCATCGCCTTCGTAGAGCGCGATCGTACCCGGCTTTGCGTCGAGCTTCATCGCATCGACCACCACCAGCGAATCGCAATCCTCGATTTCGGCCAGCAGCGAGAGGCCGATCGTGCCGCCGTCGCGAAACGCGACATCGCCGGGAAGATCCATCTTTTCGAGTGCAGCGACCACATGCACGCCAACGCCATCGTCGGCCTGCAAGGTGTTTCCGATGCCAAGGATCAGAACCGTCGACAACTGTAGTCTCCACGCATTGCCCTTTGCGAGACTCGGCTATCCTATCGCAGCTTCGTTGGCATTGGCAGGCATCAATCTTATTTTCCTAATATGCGCATATAATGTGATATGATAGGCTTCGGCCCGACAGGAGTTTGCCCCATGTGTCTCGGCATTCCGATGCGCATCGTCGAACGCGACGGCTTCAACGCACGCTGCGAAGCGAAGGGCGTTTCGCGCACCGTCAGCCTGTTCCTGATGCAGCATGAACCACTGGAAGTGGGCGATTTCGTAATGGTCCACACCGGCTATGCCATCGAGAAGATGACCGAGGCCGAAGCGGCCAGCGCCTGGGAAATCTACGACGAGATGCTGGCGATCGAACTGGCCGAAGATGCCGCCATGCGGGCCGCGGCCGATGCCGCTGCGAGTCCCGGCCATGCATGAACTCGCAATCTGCCAGGGCCTGATCGACGAGGTCGAACGCATCGCGGCAGACAATGGCGGCGGCGCGGTCGATTCCATCCTGCTCGCCGTCGGCCCGCTGTCGGGCGTCGAGCCGGTACTGCTGCAGCGCGCCTTCGAAGTCGCGCGGGCGGGCAGCTGCGCGGCGCAGGCCGAACTGGCGATCGAATTGCTGCCGGTCATGGTTGCCTGCCGCAGCTGTGGCGGCGGGGGCGAAGCGAGCGCCAACCGCCTGCTGTGCCCGCAATGCGGCGACTGGCAGGTCGATCTCGTATCGGGTGATGAATTGCAGATCAGGCGGGTTGCGTTAGACTGCGACGCGCCGGCTGCCGGGTGAAAGGAACAGGCCATGTGCCAGGAATGCGGATGCGCCACCGGGACAGGTGAAGTCCATGTCCATGACGGTCACCACCACCATCACCACCACGGGCCGGACCCGCGCTCGATCGAGGTGGTGCGCGACCTGCTGCATGCCAACGATCACGCTGCCGCCCATAATCGGGACCATATGCGCCGCCATGGCGTCGTCGCGATCAACCTGATGTCCTCGCCCGGCGCGGGCAAGACCGCGCTGCTCGAGGCAACCATCGATGCGCTGGCGCCCCGCTGGCGGATCGCGGTGGTCGAAGGCGACCTCGAAACCGACAACGATGCCCGGCGCATCCGCGCCAAGGGCGTGCCCGCGGTGCAGGTGACCACCGGGCAGACCTGCCATCTCGATGCCGGCATGGTCCACGAGGCGCTGCACCAGATCGACCTCGACGCGGTCGACCTGCTGTTCATCGAGAATGTGGGCAATCTCGTGTGCCCGGCGGGCTTCGACCTGGGGCAGGACGCCAATGTCGTGCTGCTGGCGGTGACCGAAGGAGACGACAAGCCCGCGAAATATCCGGTGATGTTCCGTGCGGCCGATCTCGTCCTGCTGTCAAAGTCGGACCTGCTGGCCGTGCTCGACGATTTTTCGCCCGAGCGGGCGGCGGAGAATGTCCGCGCGCTGGCCAATGGCGCCCCGGTCGAAACGATCAGCGCCAAGCGGCCCGAAAGCCTGAAACCCTGGTTCGCATGGCTGGAAGCCCGGCTGGCTGCGGCACAGGCCCCGATACCGGCGGAGGCCGCCGAATAGGCTGCATGCGATGACCGACCCTGCCGCATGGCTCGAACGCATTCGCGCATTGCCGCTGGCCGGGCGGGTGCGGGTGATGAATGTCTGCGGCGGGCACGAACGCTCGATCTCGCGCGCGGGGCTGCGCGCGCTGCTGCCGCCGCAGGTCGAACTGATCCCCGGCCCCGGCTGCCCGGTCTGCGTCTGCCCCGAAGAGGACATCTACGACGCCATCGCCCTGGCGCAGAGAGACGAGGTGACGCTGGTCGCCTTCGGCGACATGCTGCGCGTGCCGTGCAACGCGCCCAAGGCGCAGCCGCGCTCGCTGGAACAGGCGCGCGCGGCGGGCGGCGATGTGCGCCCGATCGCCTCGCCTGCCGAAGCGGTGCGGATCGCGCGGGACAATCCGGCACGCCAAGTGGTGTTTTTCATGGCCGGGTTCGAGACCACCACCGCCCCGCTCGCCGGGATGATCGCCGAGGGGCTGCCCGACAATCTCTCGATCCTGCTGTCGGCACGGCTGACCTGGCCGGCGGTGGCCATGCTGCTGGCAAGCGGCGAGGTCGGCTTCGACGCGCTGGTGGCGCCCGGCCATGTCGCCACGGTGATGGGGCCGGAAGAATGGGATTTCGTCCCCGCCGCTCACAATATCCCGGCAGCGGTGGCCGGCTTCGGTGCGGACAGCCTGCTGGCCTCGCTCTATTCGGTGCTGCGCCAGCATGTCGAGGACCGCGCCTTCCTTGACAATTGCTACCCCGTACTGGTGCGCCCGGGCGGCAACCCCACCGCGCGCCGCCTGATGGACGAATGTTTCGAAGTGGTCGATGCCAATTGGCGGGGCATCGGCGTGCTGCCTGCATCGGGCTTCGCGCTTCGTCCGCATCTCGCGGCGCATGATGCCCGGCTGCGGTTCGATCTCGCCGCCGACCCCCATCGCAAGCGCGCGGGCGAAATGCCGCCCGGCTGCGATTGCGCGCGCGTGGTGCTGGGGCGCATCTATCCCGACCAGTGCCGCCTGTTCGGCGCGGCCTGCACCCCGTCAAGCCCGGTCGGCCCCTGCATGGTGTCGGACGAAGGCGCCTGCCGTATCTGGTGGTCCACCGGCAAGCGCGAGTGCCGACCGGAGGATGCGCCGCCCGCGCCGGTCACCGGCGATGCCTGACATCGCCGAGCGCACACGCGCGGCGCGCCGGATCACCGTGACCGGACGGGTGCAGGGGGTGGGCTACCGCCCCTTCGTGTTCCGGCTGGCGGCGGACCTCGGCCTTGCGGGCGATGTCCGCAATTGCACGGGTGAGGTGCATATCGCGGTGGAAGGCGAAACTGCCGCCATCGCCGCCTTCGAATGCGCGCTGGTGGAACAGGCACCGCCGCTTGCCCGGCCCGAACTGGCGACATCGCAAGCCGATGAATGGCGCGGCGCGGAGGGTTTTCGGATCCTGCCGAGCGAGGAAAGCGAACACGCCGCGATCCATGTGCCGCCCGACCTGTTCTGCTGCGACGATTGCCTGGCCGAGATGGCCGACCCGGGCCAACGGCGCCACCGCTACCCCTTCACCAACTGCACCCAATGCGGGCCGCGTTACACGATCATCGCCGCGCTGCCCTATGATCGCCCGGCAACGTCGATGGCCGGGTTCGATCTCTGCCCGGCATGCGCGGCGGAATATGGCGACCCGCACGATCGGCGCTTCCACGCCCAGCCGCTCGCCTGTCCGGCATGCGGGCCGCAATTGTCCTGCGGTGATCTGGCGGGCGAGGCAGCATTGCAAGCCGCGCTCGACGCACTGCGCGCCGGCCAAGTGGTCGCTGTGCGCGGAGTCGGCGGCTATCACCTGATGTGCGATGCGGGCAGCGACGAGGCGGTGGCGCGCCTGCGCGAACGCAAGCATCGCCCCGACAAGCCGCTGGCGGTGATGGTGCCGCAGCGCGGGGATGACGGGCTGGACGCGGTGCGTGCGCTCGCCCTGCCCGATGCGGCGGAACTGGCCGCGCTCGCCGCGCCGGAGCGTGCCATCGTGCTGGTGCGTCGCCGCGCAGATGCGGCGCTTTCGCAGCTGATCGCACCGGGACTGGACGAGGTCGGCCTGTTCCTGCCCTACAGCCCGCTGCATCACCTGTTGCTGGCAGAATTCGGCGGGCCGCTGGTGGCCACATCGGGCAATATCTCGGGCGAACCGGTGCTGACCGAGCCCGACCAGGCGGACGATCGACTGGCGGGCATCGCCGACTGTATGCTGCATCACAACCGCCCGATCCTGCGCCCGGCGGACGATTCGGTGCTGCGGGCGATCGCAGGCGCGGCGCGGCCGATCCGCATCGGCCGGGGCATCGCCCCGCTCGAACTCGCGCTGACCGAGCCATTGCCCATGCCGCTGCTCGCGACCGGCGGCCATATGAAGAATGCGCTGGCGCTGGGCAGCGGGGCGCGCGCCATCGCCTCCCCGCATATCGGCGATCTCGACAGCCCCCGCGCGCGGCAGGTGTTCGAACAGGTCGCCGCCGACCTTGCGCGGCTCTATCGCATCGACCCACAGGCAATCGCCTGCGATGCGCATCCCTCCTATGCCACGACCCGCTGGGCCGAGCAGCAGGGCCTGCCACTGGTGCGGGTGCAGCATCACCATGCTCACGCCTCCGCCCTCGCTGCCGAGCATAAGCCCGGCATCACCTGGCTGACCTTTGCGTGGGACGGGACCGGGCTGGGCGAGGATGGGGCAATCTGGGGCGGCGAGGCTCTGCTGGGCCAGCCGGGTGCCTGGCGCCGCGTCGCGTCGCTGCGCGAATTCACCCTGCCCGGCGGCGACCGGGCAGCGCGGGAACCTTGGCGTTCCGCCGCCGCGCTGCTGTGGGAGGCGGGGCAGGACTGGAGCCCGCCGATTGCGGACCCCGCGCTCGCCCGCGCGGCATGGGGCCGGCGGCTGGGCACGTTCCCCTGCTCCTCTGCCGGCCGATTGTTCGACGCCGCGGCGATGCTGGTCAGCGGCATGGCACAGGCAAGCTATGAAGGGCAGGCGCCCGCTGGCCTGGAAGCACTGGCACGGCGTTGGACCGGCCCGTTGGACGGCGCGCCCACCTTGCCGCTGCAGGCCGATGCGCAGGGCGTATTGCGGATCGACTGGCACCCCCTGCTGGCCATGCTGGCCGACGATGCCCTGCCCCGCGAACAGCGCGCCGCGCTGTTTCACGAGAGCCTGGCGCAAGCTATCCGCGCAACTGCCCTTGCCCTGGCCGATGGCTCGGCATTCGACGCGGTCGGCCTGACGGGCGGCGTGTTCCAGAACCGGTTGCTGGCCGAGCGGGTACTTGCCTTGTTGGAAGAGGATGGAATGATCGCGCATCTCCCCAAACTGTTGCCCGTCAACGATGGTGGCCTCGCCTTCGGCCAGCTGGTCGAAGCCGGTGCGGTGCTGCGCCGATGAACAAGGGGCCGCTGATCACCCTCGCCCACGGCAATGGCGGGCGCTTCATGCGCGAGCTGATCGAGGATGTGTTTGCCCGCCATTTCGGCACGCAGCAGCTCGATCCCGGGCTCGACGCGGCGCCGATCGCACTTGATCCGGAGATGGTCGCCGTCGTCTCGACCGACGGCTTCATCGTCGAGCCGCTGCAATTCCCCGGCGGCGATATCGGCGCATTGGCAGTCCACGGCACCTGCAACGACCTGGCGGTAAGCGGAGCGGTGCCGCGCTTCCTGACCCTCGGCGCGATGATCGAGGAGGGCTTGCCGCTGGCTACGCTGGAGACGATCGTCGCCAGCATCGCCGCCGCTGCCCGCGAAAACGACGTCGCCATCGTTGCGGGCGACACCAAGGTCGTGCCGCGCGGGCATGGCGGCGGGCTCTACCTGACCACCACGGGTGTCGGCGAGCGCATGCCCGGCTGCAGCCTCGGCCTCGGCACGATCCGTGCGGGCGATGAAGTGCTGGTGAGCGGCCCGATCGGCGATCACGCGGTGACGGTGCTGCTCGAACGCGAGGAATTCGACCTGTCGGGTGGGCTGGCGTCGGACTGTGCCAGCCTGCTGCCCTTCTGCCAGCCGCTGGCGAATATGGCCGGGGTGCGCTTCATGCGCGACGCGACGCGCGGCGGGCTGGCGACGGTGGCGCATGAGATCCTGCGCGGCACCGGGCTGGGTATCGAACTGCGCGAAAGCGACATTCCCGTGCGCGACGAGGTGCAGGGCGTGTGCGAAATCCTCGGCTACGATCCGTGGTATCTGGCCTGCGAAGGCCGCGTGGTCGCGGTGGTCGACCCTGCCATCGCGGCAGAGGTCGAGGCGCTGTGGCGCACCCTGCCCGGCGGCGAGCAGGCGGCGCGCATCGGATCGGTGAATGGCTCCGCCCATGGCGTGGTGCTGCGCACCGAACTGGGCGGCGAGCGGATGCTCGAGGAACTGGAGGACGATCCCCTGCCGAGGATCTGCTGAGACGATGAACCCTCCACCCGCGCAGGACGAAATTATCGAATTTCTCTTGCGGCCCGCCACCTATGGGATCGCCGGGCCAGTCGAGCGGGTCGAAACCCATATTGCGGTCGTCTTCCTCGCCGGCGAGCGCGCCTACAAGCTCAAGCGCGCGGTCCATTTGCCCTATCTCGATTTTTCGACGCCTGAATTGCGGCGGGAAATGTGCGAGGCGGAACTGGCCCTCAACCGCCGGATCGCGCCCGAACTCTATATCGCGGTCACTCCTGTCGGGCGCATGCCCGATGGCGGGCTGCAACTGGGCGCGGGCGAGCCGGTCGACTGGGTGGTGGAAATGCACCGCTTCGACAGCGACAGCCTGCTGGTCGAGGTGGCGCGGCGCGGCGAACTCACCCCTGCGATGCTGCGACAACTGGCCGACCGGATCGCCCGGTTCCATCGCAGCGCTGCAATCGGCCACCGGGATGACGGGGCAGCGCATCTGCGCGAGGTCATCGCCGGGAACCGTGCCGCGATGATGGCGCTGCCCGACGCGCTGCTGCCCCATCCGCGTTGCGCAAGGCTGCTGAGCGCGAGCGAAGAGGCGCTGGACCGGCTGGCACCACTGCTCGACCGGCGCGCAAGCCGGGGGCTGGTGCGGCATTGCCACGGCGACCTCCACCTCGCCAACATCTGCCTGTGGCGCGGCGAGCCGACGCCGTTCGATTGCCTCGAATTCGACGCGGAACTGGCGACGACCGATGTGCTCTACGACGTCTCCTTCCTGCTGATGGACCTGTGCGAACGCGGATATGGCCGCGAAGCCTGCTTGTTGTTCAACCGCTGGTGCGACCGGATGGACGAGGGTGACGGCCTCGCCACGCTGCCGCTGTTCCTGTCGCTGCGGGCCGGAATACGCGCGCATGTGGCCGCCAGCACCGCTGCGACCATGCCCGAGGGGCCAGCGAGAGCCGAGCGGCAAGCACAGGCGCTGGACTATCTCGCCGCCGCCGAAGGTTTCCTCGCGCCGCAAGCGGCACGGATGGTGGCGATTGGCGGGTTGAGCGGCACCGGCAAATCGACCCTCGCGGGCCAGCTGGCGCCCGGCATCGGCCGCGCCCCCGGCGCGCGCTGGCTGCGCAGCGATGTGCTGCGCAAGCTGATGGCGGGGGTGGAGCCGGAACAGGGCCTGCCGCCCGATGCCTACTCGCCCGAGAATGGCCGGGCGGTCTATGCCCGGCTGGCCGAGCAGGCGCGCGTGGTGCTGGCCACCGGGCATTCGCTGGTGGTGGATGCGGTCTTCGCGCGCCCGGAAGAACGTGCCGCGCTGGAAGCGGTCGCCGTGGAGGCCGACATTCCCTTCACCGGCATCTGGCTGGAGGCCCCGCGCGCGCTGCGCGCCGACCGCGTCGAAGCACGCATCATGGACGCGTCGGACGCAAATGCGGCGGTGGTGGGCAAGCAGGCGCTCTACGACATTGGCGACCTGGGATCGTGGCACCGGCTCGATGCCTCCGGCACGCCGGATGACGTTGCGGCGCGGGCGATGGCCTTGCTCTGAACGCGCCGGGCCGCGTCAGCCGGGGTCTGTTCGGGCGCTTGCTGTCAGGGCTGCCTGGCGAATGCGGGAGAATATCCCGCCGCTGGCCAGCATTTCCCGCTCATGCTCTCCGGTGATCGCGAGCTCGGCTTCGATCCGCTGCGTGCTGCCATCGGCCGAATGCAATATCACCTGCTGGGGCCCCGCTGTGCCCACGCCCGCAAGATCGACGCGCACCACATCGGCGCAGAACGGCAGCTCGCGGCACACCACGGGCAGGATGCCGAGCGAGACGAGATTGGCGCGATGGATGCGCTCGAAACCTTGCGCGATCACTGCGCGAATGCCGAGCATCGCCGTCGCCTTGGCCGCCCAGTCGCGCGCCGATCCGGCCCCGTAGTTCCGGCCCGCCAGCACCACCAGCGGCCTGCCGCGCCTGCGCCACGCCGCCGCCGCATCGAACACCGGGCGGGGCTGCCCCTGCGGATCCAGCGCCATGCTGCCGGTATCGGGGCACAGGCGATTGCCGAGCGCCGCATGGGCGAAACCGCCGCGCTGCATCACCTCGTGATTGCCGCGCATCTCGCCATAGCCCGGCAGTGCGGCAGCATCCCACCCATGGTCGCGCAGGTAAGCCGCGGCAGACGACCCTTCCGCGATCTTGCCCAACGGGGAAATGTGATCGGTGGTCACATCGTCACCCAGCCACAGCAAGGGATGCGCATCGGCGATGTCACCCAAAGCATTCCCGGCGGGCCGGTCGTAGAAAGTCGGGCGCCGGATCCGCAGCGATTGCGCGTCCCATTCGAAGCGCGGGCCGCCTGAAATTGCGATCGCTTCCCAGGCGGGTGGATTGGCAAAGCGCGCGCCCGGCGGCGGACCACTCGCGCGCGCTACTTCGGCCAGCAGCGCCGCCGCCTCGCCCGGCTTGGGCCAGAGATCAGCGAGGTGGACCGGATGGCCCGACCGGTCATGCCCCAAGGGTTCCGCACCCAGGTCCACCTGCAAAGTCCCGGCAATTGCTGCCGCGACCACCAGCGGGGGCGAAGCGAGGTAATTCGCGCCCAGGCGCGGGTGGATCCTGCGCGGGAAGTTGCGATTGCCCGAGAGTACCGCCACGGCCACTTCCTCGGGGAACTGGTCGATCAATTCCTGCCCCGCCGGGTTGAGGTCGCCCGAATTGCCGACGCAGGTGGTGCAGCCGAAACCGACGAGGTTGAACCCGATGCGCGCCAGCGGCTCCATCAGCCCCGCGCGCTCGAGCAGCTCGGCGATCCGCCGCGAGCCGGGAGCAAGGCTGCATTTGACCCATGCCGGCGGCTGCACTCCCAGCTCCAGCGCGCGGCGGGCAACCAGCCCTGCCTCGATCATCAGGATGGGGTTGGCAGTGTTGGTGCAGCTGGTGATCGCGGCGAGCATCACGCGGCCATTGCCGGAACCCGAGCCGGGCAGGCTGGCGGGCACCGCGTGCAGGGGATGGATGTCCTGCGGGCGCGCTGGCCCCGCCATCACCGGGGCCACGCTCCCCAGGTCGAAGCGCAGCCGACGACGCCAAGCGCGCGGGAGTGCTGCATTTTCCTCCGCCCACAGCCCGGTCTGCCGGGCATAGGCTTCGAAGCGGGCCAGTTGCGCGTCACTGCGCCCCATGCTGCGGAAATAGCGCAAGCTCTCGCCATCGACCGCGAACAGGCCCGCCATGGCGCCATATTCCGGGGCCATATTGGCAATCGCCGCCCGGTCGGGCAGCGGCAATGCAGCCGCGCCCGATCCGGTGAATTCGACGATGTCGCCCACCACACCGGCATCGCGCAGGAAGCGCGTCAGCGTCAGTGCCAGATCCGTCGCCGTCACGCCGACAGGCACAAGCCCGGCCAGCTCCACCTCCACCACCCCCGGCAGGGTGACCGACAGCGCCTGGCCGCCCGCCGCCAGCTCCGCCTCGATTCCGCCGACGCCCCAGCCCAATATGCCCAGCGCATTGACCATGGTGGTGTGGCTGTCGGTGCCGATTACCACTTCGGGGACGAGCAAGCCGCGCTCTTCGCGGGCGATCTCGGCCAGGTCTTCGAGATTGATCTGGTGGCAGATGCCATTGCCCGGCGGGACGATCCGCAAGTTCGCGAAAGCCTGCTCGCACCAGCGGAAGAAGGCATAGCGTTCGCCATTGCGCGCGAATTCGGTCGCCTCGTTGCGCGCGCGGGCATCGGCCCCATCCGAATGGATCGCTTCGACCGAATGGTCGATGACGAGGTCGATCGGGATCACCGGTTCCACACCTGCCGGATCGCCGCCCGCCTGCGCCACGCAATCGCGCAAGGCGGCGAGATCGACCAGCGCGGCAACGCCTGCCGTGTCCTGCATCAGGATGCGGGTGGGATGGAGGCCAATGGCCGCCCCGGCTTCGCCGTCGAGCCAGTGGCGGAACGGGGCACAGGCGCGCTCCGCATCGTCGGCATTCGCCAGCACGCGATCGAGCATGATGGTGAGCGAGCGCGGCAGGCGCGCCATCCGGGTACGCGTGGCAGGCGCCAGCCGGTCGAGGGCGACAAGGTGATCCACGCGCAGGCCGTCCGAACTCAGCCGATGCGGCGGCGCATCGCGGACAGGCTGCCGCCCGCCTTGACCTTGCCGGGCAGCGGGTGGCCGACGATATCCTCGGCCAGCCGCGCGCATTCGATCAGCGCATCGAGATCGACGCCGGTGTCGATCCCCATTTCTTCGCACAGCAGGACGAAATCCTCGGTGCAGATATTGCCCGCCGCCCCCTTCAGTGCCGCAAAGGGGCAACCGCCGAGGCCAGCGACGGCGGTGTCGAACCGGTCGACCCCCATTTCCAGCCCCGCCAGTGCATTGGCGAGCCCCAGCCCGCGCGTGTCATGCAGGTGGAGCGACAGCGATATGTCCGGATGCGCGTCGCGCACTGCGCCGACCACCCGGCGGACCAGCTGCGGATTGGCCCAGCCCATCGTGTCGGCCAGTCCGAAGTGGTCGAGCACCACGTCCTGCTCGCGCGCGATCTCGCGCTGTCGGGTGATCAGTTCGACCACCCGCGCCGGGGGAATATCGCCCTCGAAATTGCAGCCGAAGGCAGCGGTGACGAACCCCGAGCGGACGGGAACGCCATAATGCAGATACATGCGCAGCAATTCGGGCTGCGCAGCGAGTTGCTCATCCGGCGTGCGGTTCTGGTTCTTCATCAAGAACGCGGGCGAGGCATAGAGCGTCAGCTTGCCTTCCAGGGTCAGGCCGGGGTGCGCCAGGGCCCGCAGCAGGCCCTGCTGGTTGAGCCACAGGGCACTGTATTGCACGCCTTCCACCGGTGTCAGCGCCGCAACCACCTCATCCGCATCGGCCATGCCCGGCACACGTTTGGGATTGACGAAAGAGACGACCTGGATGTGGTCCAGCCCGGTTCGCGCCAGCGCGTCGATCAGTTCGACTTTGCGCGCGGTTGCAATCGGGCCGGGCTCGATCTGGAAGCCTTCGCGCGGCCCCTCTTCATGGATGTGAACCCGTGCGGGCAGGTCGTTCATGTGCACACCTTTTTGGGCCTATGGCGGTTGACACGCCGTCCAGTCGTTCTGCTAAACGGAACATCAGTTCGCATTCGAAGTCGGGGAAATTCGCAATGGAATCCAAGGGCGGCGTCGCCGCGGTTGATCGGGCTTTCCTGATTATTCAGGCCTTCAACCACCAGAAACCGGTGATGACCCTGGCCGAGATCGCGCGGGCGACCGGGCTGTACAAAAGCACGATCCTGCGCCTGCTCGGTTCGCTGGAGAAGAGCCGGTTCATCGTGCAGCGCGCCGATGGAACCTACCAGCTCGGCCCCGCCCTGCTCGAACTGGCGAGCGTTTATCAGGAAAGTTTCGACCTGCGCCAGTTCGTCCAGCCGGTGCTCGAAAAACTGGTTGCCGACACGAACGAAGGCGCCAGCTTCTTCGTGCTCGAAAGCGATTACCAGCTGTGCCTGTTCCGGGTCGATGGGCGCCAGACCATCCGCGACTACAACATCCGCGTGGGCGATCGCCGTCCGCTGGACGAAGGCGCCGCTGCCGAGGCGTTCCGCCGCTTCGGCAACCTGCCCCGCGAGGTGCAGCTGGACGAGATGGCGATCACCAGCTTCGGCAATGTGAACCCCGACATGGCGGCGATTGCTGCGCCGGTGTTCGGCCGTGGCGCGCAGCTGCTGGGCGTGATGACCCTGTCCGGACCGATTACCCGCTTCACCGAGGAATATGTCGCGCAGCTGTCCGTCCTGCTGGTGCGCGAGGTGCGCGACCTGTCGCTGGTGCTGGGGATGCGCCCGGGGCTGATCCGCGCGAGCTGAGGCACCTCGCCGATGCGGCACCATCACGCCGCCCCCGTACCGGCGAGCGCCGCGATTTCCCCTTCGCTATAGCCCAGCTCGGCAAGGATTTCGGCCGAATGTTCGCCCAAAGTCGGCGGCGGGCAGGCGGCGGTAGGGATCGCGTCGGCCAGCGTATAGCCGGCGCGGGTGACACGCAGGCCCTCCACCCCGGCCACGGTTTCATCGAATTGCTGGACAAAATCGCGCCCTTCGACCTGCGGATGGGCGAGCGCCTGCGGCACGGTCAGGATCCGTCCGGCGGGCACGTTGGCGGCGTTGAGCAATGCCTCCCACTCGGCTGCCGGGCGGGTCACGAAGCGGGCATTGAGCAGCGCGTTCAATGCGTGGCGGTGCTGCTTGCGCGCCTCGCGTTCGGCAAAGCGCGGGTCGGCCAGCAGTTCGGCCATGTCCATCACCCGGCACAGCGCCTCGAACTGTTCCTGCTTGTTGGCCGCGACGTTGAGCTGCCCATCGCTGGCAGTGAAGGCACCCGATGGCGCCGCGGTCATGTTCTGGTTGCCGATCGGCTGGGCTTCGACATCGGCGATCAGGTAATTCGAAACCGCCCAGCCCATGGCCGACAGCGTCGCATCGAGCATCGAAACGTCGATCATGCAACCGCGCCCGCTGGCGTGGCGCGCCTGCAGCGCGGCGGAAATGGTAAAGGCCGCCGTCAGCCCGCCCAGCGTGTCGCACAACGGGTAGCCGACGCGCAGCGGTGCCGATTGCGCATCGCCGGTGATCGACATCACCCCCGAATAGCCCTGGATGATCTGATCGTAAGCCGGGTTGTCGCGCAGCGGCCCGTCCTGCCCGAAGCCGGAAATCGCGCAATAGACCAGCCGGGGATTGAGCGCCGACAGCGCCGCATAGCCCAGCCCCAGGCGGTCCATCACCCCGGGGCGGAAATTCTCGATCAGCACATCGGCCCCGGCGGCCAGCCGCCGGAACGCCTCCTTCGCGCTGTCCTGCTTGAGATCGAGGGCGAGCGAGCGCTTGCCCGCATTCTGCGCGAGGAACGAGGTGCCCATCATCCGCGCATTGAGCGCCGGATCGGCACCCAGCTTGCGCGCAAGGTCGCCGCCGTCGGGCCGTTCGACCTTGATCACATCGGCACCGAGCAGCGCCAGCTGGTAGGCAGCGTAGGGACCGGACAGGATATTGGTGAGATCGAGCACCCGCACGCCCGCCAGCAGGCGCGCCGGGGGCATGGGCTGCGTCATATCTCGGCCGTCTCCACGTCGTAGCGATAGAGCCAGTCGTAGCGTTCCTTGATCGGATCGCGGCTCCATTCGCTTTCCATATAGGCGATGGCGCCTTCTTCGGTCTTCAGCGCGCCTTCGTGGAAGCGGGCGGTATTCTCCTTCGCCCCGCGCACCATCTTGCTGGTGCGTTCGACGCGTGCCTGTTCGTAGCGGCGCAGCGCCTCCACCGGATCGGCGAATTCGTCGAGGCAGCGGCCGAGCACGACCCCGTCCTCGATCGACATCACCGCGCCCTGTGCAAGGAACGGCAGGGTCGCATGGCAGGCATCGCCCAGCAGTGTGGCGCGGCCCAGGCTCCAGACCTGGCGCGGGGCGCGTTCCATGAAGGCCCATTTGAGTACTTTGGGCGCCGCGCGGATCAGCGTCTGCACATCTTCGTGCCAGCCGGCGAAATCGTTGAGGCATTCCTCGATCGAGCCTTCGGCATACCAGGATTCGACCTGCCAGTCGTTGCGTTCGATCGTGCCGATCATGTTCATCAGCTTGCCGCCGCGCAGCGGGTAGTTGACGAGGTGGCCACCCGGCCCGATCCACGTCCAGCCGACCATCTCGTGGAACCGTTCGGGCAGGCGCTCCATCGGGATCACCGCACGCCAGGCGATCATTCCGGTAAATTCGGTGTGATCGTCGCCGAACAACGATTTGCGCACGGTCGACTTGACCCCGTCGGCACCGATCAGGATGTCGCTTTCGATCCGCGAACCGTCTGCCAGCAGCAGGGTCGCGCTGTGTTCATCCGCCTCCGCGCCGACCACCTCGCTGCCCAGCACCACCGCATCGGGATCGATATCGCACACCGCCGCGTGAAGCGTGGCGAGCAAATCGGGACGATAGACGGTCAGATAGGGATAGCCGTATTTCTCGATCGCCATCGGGCCGAGGTCGAACATCGGCCATGACCGCCCGGTGTTCCACAGGCGGAATTCCTTGCGCTTGGGCGCGCAGGATTGCGCCTTGAGGCTTTCGAACACGCCCAGCGAATCCAGCGCGCGCGAGCCGTTGGGGCTGATCTGCACCCCGGCCCCGACCTCGCCCAGTTCGGGCGCCTGTTCATAGACGCGGACCGGATAGCCCCTGCGCAGCAGCGAGAGCGCCGCTGCCATTCCGCCAATGCCACCACCTGCAATCGTAATGCGGGGCTTGTCTGCCATAACTACCTCCAAATGCGCGCCGACACGCTTGCGGCGCGCGCATCCCAGTTCATTGTCCGTCAGCCGCCTGGTGCCGGTACCAGCCGAGTTTCTGCATCAGTGTGCGGTCGGAAACCTTGAGCAGCATGGCGCCGTCCGGCCCTGCGCGCAGGCTGTGTTCGCGCCAGGCGGGCACGGCCACCGTGTCGCCGAAGCGCCATTCGCTGGCTGTGCCACCAATCGTCAGTTCGCCGCTGCCGCGCATCACCGCATAAATCGCATTCGCGGTTTCGCGGATCGGCAAGCCTGCCTGGCCGGGTTCGATCTCGATCACATCGAGCGCCAGCGTGGCGAGCTGTGCCGGCCCCAGTGTGGTCGCTTTCAGCATCCCGTGGGTCGCGCTAGGCTGCGCGTCTGCCAAGGCGGCGCATGTCTCTTCGAAGCGGAAGGCGATCGGGGCTTCGTCCAGCCGCTCGACCTGTTGTTCGAGCCCGTCGGGGTGCGGCTCGTAGAACATCGGTTCCAGCAGATGCACCAGCGGTACATCGAGGAAGTCCATCCAGTAACAGTTCTCGGCGCCCTTGTTTTCGTGCGCGTGCCAGCACCAGTTCGGCGTCAGCAGGACGTCGCCGGGGCGCATCTCCACTTCCTTGCCATCGACCACCGTGTAGGTGCCGCGGCCTTCGAGGATCATGCGCAGCGCATTGGGCGTGTGGCGATGGGCACGCGCGACCTCGCCCGGCTTGACCATCTGGTAAGCCGCCACGATCGTGCGCACGGTGGAGTAGATGTTGCCTTCCACCGGGTTGAACATCGTCAGATTGCGGCGTTCGGCGAATTCGGTGTCGACCAGGTCGCCCGCGCGGTCGAGGATCGGACGCACATCGGCATAGTGCCAGGTATGCGGCAGGAAATTCTCGCGCGGCTGCGGCCACAGCGCCGGAAAACGGCGGTGCCAGCCCCCCTCCATATTGAGACTGGAGAAGGAGGCATAGAGCTGCTCGAGTTGCGGCGAGAGCGCGCTCATCGGTCGGTCAGCTCCTGCTTCACGATCGGCGGTTCGTAAGGCGCTTCGAACACTTCGGTGCCGCCTTCGCTACCCTGCCGGACGTCGAGCGTCATTTCGCCGATCTGGTCGATGGCGATGCGCACGCTGTCGCCATCGACCACCGGCCCGACCCCTTCGGGCGTGCCGGTCGCGATCACATCGCCGGGATACAGCGTCATCACCGCCGAAGCGGTTTCGATCATGCCGGGGATGTCCAGCACCAGGTCGCGCGTATTGGCGGCCTGGCGCAGTTCGCCGTTGACCCACAGTTTCATCGACAGCGCATCGGGCGCGGCGATCTCGTCGGCGGTGACGATCCACGGACCGATCGGGCAGAATGTGTCGTAGGCCTTGCGGAACACGCGCTCTTCGCGGCCGCGCACCACCATGTCCATCAGGCAGGTGTAGCCGAACACCGCCTCGCGCCAGTTTTCGCGCGATACCGAGCGGCAGGTCTTGCCGATGATGATGCCGAGTTCGGCCTCATGATGTACCTCGCGCCCCGGCACGTCGGGCAGGACGATCGGATCGGCCGGGCCGCTGATCGACGATGGCGGCTTGAGGAAGAAACCCTGGTTCTTGGCGCGATAGGTTGCGCCCATTTCCTTGCCATGGGCGTGATAATTGACCGGATAGGCGATCACCTTGCTGGCAAAGCCGACCGGCGGATCAAGCCGGATCGCATCGAGCGGCAGCACTTCGCCCTGTGCGACCGCCTGTTCGATCGCCGGGCGCAGCCCGTCGAAGCGGGCAATGAACCGCAGGCTGGAAACCTCCGGCCATTCCGCATCGGGAGCCCCGACGAGACGCGAAATGTCGACCACCCCGCCCTGCGTCGCAACGCCTATCCTGCCTCCGTCGAACCGTACCAGTCGCATAGCAACACCGTTCTTTCAATCAGACTATCGTTCTGTTTATGGCCGGGTTTTATGCCGACCAGGGCGACCTCTCCGGCACAGGGCGCAAGCGCCGGAGAGGTCTGTTCGGGCGTCAGAAATTATATCGGACCCGCACGCCGTAAGTCCGCGGCGGAGCGATATCGAGGCCGTTGTAGTTGGCGATGAACGGGTACTGCTGGGTGCCCGTATAGACCGCCGTGTCACCGATATTGCGCACGAAGGCCTGCACCGAATAGCGATCGTCCGGCGCGCGGTAGGTCAGCGATGCGTTGAACACCGCGTAACCCTTGGCCCGGGCGTTCTCGACGAATTCGGCCGACAACCAGCGCGAGCTGGCGAAGGTCATGTTCGGCGAGAAATCGACCGAACCACCGTTGGCGAGCGGGAAGCTGTGGTTGTAGCGCACCGAGCCCGACCATTTAGGGGTACGCGGCAGCTGGAAGCCGTCGCAATTGATTTCCCAATAGCCGATCTGGGCATTGCCGTTCGGCACCGCGCTGACCGCGCAGCTGGTGCGCGCATCGGGACTGGCCGTGCGATAGTTGTAGTAGGTGAAATCCTTGTATTCGCTTTCGACATATTCGCCGCCGACATAGAAAGTGTCGTTGTCGCTGGGACGCAGGGTGAATTCGATGCTGGCACCCTTGGCCACCGCCTTGCCCGCGTTGAACAGCGACGAGACCTGCGCCCCGCCCCGGTCGAGCGCGGCAAAGTTTTCCTGCCGGTCGCGATATTCGTAATAGAAGCCTTCGAGGTTCAGCACGACCAGGCCGTTGCCGAATTCGTTCTTCGAACCGATGGTGAAGGCGGTGACGTCCTCGGGCTTGTAGGGGTCGAGGTCGGCATTCGCCTGCCCACCCGATTTGAAGCCGGTGGCCACGGTTGCGTAGAGCAAATTGTCCGGCGTCACGTCATATTCGACGCCGAGCTTGAAGTTCAGGCGGTTGGCCGAATAGGTGCCCTGCACATTGGTGCCCGCGGTGGTCAGCAGCTCGCAGCTGTTGCCCGGACCCGTGCCGCCGCCGAGGCAGGCAAGGCTGCCCAGCTTGGCATAGCGATGCGCGTCGACCGTCTTGGTCTCGTCGGTATAGCGCAGGCCCGCAGTGAGGCGGAAACTGTCGGTCACCGAATAGGTCGCCTCGCCGAACGCGGCATAGGCGCGGGTATTGAGATCGGCGACGAAGGCGGTGTCGCTGACAAAGCCAAGCGACACTTCGTTGAGGCTGTCCTGGTCCTCGTTGAAGTAATAGCCGCCCAGCACCCACACCAGCGGGCCGTCGGAATTGGCGAGCCGCACTTCCAGCGTCTGGGCATCGGACGTGCTCGGCCGCCCCGAATAGGGATCGTTGGTGTTGAAGCTCAGCGTCGGGAAGGACTGCGAATCGTTCACCACGCGCTGATAGGCAGGGATGATCGTCAGCGTTGCCGGACCCAAATCCCAGTCGACATGGGCGTTGATACCCCAGGCATCGATATCCTGGCGGATCAGGCTGGTGTCGATCGGATAGGTCCCCGGAGGGGCAGCGAGCTGACCGATCAGCGAATTGAGCGAATCGTTGATCGAGGTCCAGCGATCGGACGGGATGATCGGCGTGCCGGGCAGGCCCGGGCCGGTCGGCGCGGTGGGTTCGTAAACCACCTGGCCGTGGCCGCGCCCGCCGATGTGCTGGTAGTTGGCCCCGAAGCGCAGGGTCAGGTCGGGGGTCGGCTCGGCCTTGAGCTGGAAACGGACCGACTGGTGCTTGTCGTCGTCGGTCCCGTCGCTGATGTAACCATCACGCCACGAACCCTGGTAGGATACCCGCAGCGCGGCCTTGTCGCCCAGCGCGAGGTTGAGGGCGCCTTCCGCGAGATAGCCGTCGTAATTCTGGATCTGGCCGGTGAGATAGCCCGAATTCTCGCCCAGCTTCGGCTGGACGGGCAGGATGTTCATCACGCCGCCGGTCGCATTGCGGCCATAGAGCGTGCCCTGCGGCCCCTTGAGGATTTCGACCCGCTCGAGATCGTAGAACGTGCCGGCGATCCACTGGGTGCGCGCGGCAAAAATGCCGTCATAGCTCTGCGCAACCGCCGCATCGTTGTAGGAAGTGGTCGAGAAATCGCCTGCACCGCGGATGAAGATCTGGATCGCGGTGCCGCCCTGGCTCAGCTGCACACCGGGGGTGATGCGGTTGAGGTCGGTCGCCTGGGTCACGCCGGCATCGGCCAGCGAATCGGCGGAAATGACTTCGAGCGAAATCGCCGTGTCCTGTGCAGTCGCTTCGCGGAACTGTGCGGTAACGATGATCTCGCCATTTTTGTCGCCGCTGGCATGTTCTTCGGCGGCATCTTCGGCAAAGGCAGGCTGCGCCGTGAAGGCGGCCAGGCCTGCGCCAAGCAAGAGGGGGGTGCGCATATGTTTCATCTCAGGGTCTCCTCCCAGCGTTGTCGGCCGGATCCGGCTCGTTTGTTCTGTTCAACAGAATATCGTTCCTTTCTGAAAGCACATCTCCTCCCCACTGTCAATCGAGTCGCACAACCATCACTCGATTTTGGCAGAAATCCGCGAGATACCGGTGCTTCAGAAGCACACTGGACAGTCCCAATTTTTCATAATAGAATATAGTTCTGCTAATCAGAACATATGGAGAGACCGATGACTGCTTTCCCGCACGTCCCCGCGTTTACCGGCTTCAACAAGCCCTCGCGCGTCGAAGCCGATGTGGAAGACCTGAATGTGCAGGGCACGATCCCGCCCGAACTCGACGGCACTTTCTACCGCGTGCAGCCCGAGCACCAGTTTCCGCCGAAGCTGGGGGACGACATCGCCTTCAACGGCGACGGGATGATTTCGATGTTCCGGTTCAAGGACGGCAAGGTCGATTACAAGCAGCGCTGGGCCAAGACCGACAAGTGGAAGCTGGAAAACGAGGCCGGCCGGGCGCTGTTCGGCGCCTATCGCAATCCGCTGACCGACGATGAGGAGGTCAAGGGCAAGATCCGCGGCACCGCGAATACCAACGCCTATATCCACGGCGGGCGGCTGTACGCGCTGAAGGAAGACTCCCCGGCGCTGGTGATGGACCCCAACAGCCTCGAAACCTTCGGCTACACCGATTTCGACGGCAAGATGACCGGCGAGACATTTTCCGCCCATCCCAAGACCGATCCCGTAACCGGCAATCTGTGCAGCTTCGGCTATGCCACCAAGGGCGTGCTCACCCGCGACATGACCTATTACGAGATCGATCCGCAGGGGAACCTGCTATTCGAGATCTGGTGGGAGAATCCCTATTACGCGATGATGCACGATTTCGCGATCACGCAGGATTACGCGCTGTTCCCGGTCATGCCGATGACCAGCAGCTGGGAACGGCTGGAAGCGGTCAAGCCGCATTTCGGCTTCGACACCTCCCTGCCCAGCTACCTTGCCGTGGTGCCGCGCAAGCCCGGCACGACCGCCGCCGACATTCGCTGGTTCAAGGGGCCGAGCTGCTTTGCCGGGCACGTGATGAATGCCTGGAACGAAGGCACGAAGATCACGCTCGACCTGCCGGTTGCGTCGAACAACATGATGCCCTTCTTCCCGGACATCAACGACGCCCCGTTCGACCCGGTGGCAGGCAGCACCTATCTGTCGCGCTGGACGGTCGACCTCAGCCAGAACGAGGAAGAATACCGTTCGGAGCGCCTGTCCGACATGATCGGCGAGTTTCCCAAATACGACGACCGGATGACCGGCAAGAAATACCGCTATGGCTGGCTGGTCGTGATCGACCCGTCGCAGCCGGTCGAAATCAAGGGCGGCAGCGCCGGCGGCTGGGTGATGAACACGCTGGGCTTCGTCGACCTGCAAACGGGCGCGGAGCAGAAATACTGGGTCGGCCCGGTATCTTCGATCCAGGAACCCTGCTTCATCCCGCGTTCGGCCGATGCGGCGGAAGGTGATGGGTGGATCGTGATGGTGGTCAACCGGCTGGAAGAGCGCGGCAGCGAATTGCTGCTGTTCGATGCCACCGAAATCGCCAAGGGTCCGATCGCCACGATCGAGATTCCGGTACGCCTGCGCTTCGGCCTGCATGGGAACTGGGCCGCGGCCGACCAGACTGCGGCGCTCGAAGCCGCCTGACGGGAGCATCCGCTTCCGGTCGGGCCGCGGCGATTGCGGCCCGGCCGGAAGATTGCTTCAATATCCGATCATCACCGATTTCGGCTCGGTAAAGGCCAGCACGCCTGCGCGGCCATTCTCGCGACCCAGGCCGGATTCGCCGACCCCGCCGAAGGGCAGCGCGAATTCCATCCCCGCCCCGTTGATCTTGACCGACCCCGCCTGCAACAGCGCGGCCATGCTTTGCGCCCGTTCGAGATCGCGCGTCCAGGCATAGGCCGAGAGGCCATAATCGCTGTCATTCGCCTGCGCTGCGACCTCGGCGAGCGCGGCATCGTCCGCGAAACGCATCACACACAGCACCGGGCCGAAAATCTCCTCGCGCACGGCGCGCATATCGGGCCGTGCCTGGTCGAAGATGGTCGGCGGGACAAAGAAGCCCGGCCCATCGGGCGCCGTGCCCCGGAAGACTTCGCGCGCACCGTCTGCGCGAGCGGAGGCGACATAGGCTTCCACCTTGTCGCGCTGGGCGGCGGAAATCAGCGGCCCCAGGTCGCTGCCTTCGCGCTCGCCCGGCCCCAACCGCAGCCGCGCGGCAAAGGCGGCAAGGCCCTCTACGAAGCGGTCGTAGATCGCGTCCTGCACGAACAGCCGCGATCCGGCGGCGCAGACCTGCCCGCTGTTGGCGAAGATGCCCATCGCGACACCCGGGATTGCCCGATCGAGATCGGCATCGTCGAACACCACCACCGGCGATTTGCCGCCCAGTTCCAGCGACACGCGCGCCACCCGGTCCGCCGCCTGGCGCATGATCGCCTTGCCGGTGGCCGTCGAGCCGGTGAAGGAGATCTTGGCCACACCCGGATGCGCCGCCAGCGCCGCGCCTGCGCTGGTCCCCGGCCCGTTGACGACATTGAGCGCACCGGCGGGAAATCCTGCCTCCATCACCAGTTCGGCAAGCCGCAGCGTGCTCATCGGCGCGAGTTCGGCAGGCTTGATCACTGCGGTGCATCCGGCGGCAAGCGCGGCGGACACCTTGTTGCAGGCGATCGCGAAGGGCGCATTCCATGGCACGATCAGCCCGGCGACCCCCACCGGCTCGTTACGGGTAAAAGCGTGGAAGCGCCCGGGCACCGACACATCGACCTGGTCGCCACCCAGCCGCCGCGCCCAGCCCGCGTTGTAGCGGATCGAGGAAACAGCCCCCTTGCCGACCATCGCCTGCGTCATGCCGAAGGGCGCACCGTTGTCGAGTGTTTCGATGGCCGCGATCTGCGCCGTGTCGCGCTCGACCAGGTCCGCCAGCCGCAGCAGCCGCGCCTCGCGCTCGGCAGGGGGCATCGCCCGCCAACCGGGCGACCGGAAACAGCGCGTGGCCGCCGCCACCGCCGCGTCGATCTCAGCCGGGCCGCCTGCGGCAATGCTGCCGATCGCTGTCTCCTGCGCCGGGTCGAGCACCTCGATCCGGTCGGCGCCAGCGACCCATTCGCCGTCGATCAAATGGTTTCCGGCCTGCGCGATCCAGGCGCGCGCGCTGGCGAATGCGGTTTCGCGGTCCATTGGGTAAGTCCTTTCCCGTCAGGCTTTGGCGGCGGCGCGGATCATGTCCGCCGCTTTTTCACCGATCATCACGGTGGCCGCATTGGTGTTGGCGCCAACCAGCGTCGGCATGATCGAGGCATCGACGACGCGCAGCCCGCCCAGGCCGTGGACGCGCAGTTGCGGATCGACCACCGCCTCTGCGCCCATGCCCATCGAACAAGTGCCGACCGGGTGGTGGACCACGCCGATCAGTTCGGCCCGCATGGCATCGAGCCCTTCCTCGCTCTGCCCTTGCGGCCCGGGCAGCGTTTCGGCCAGCACATGGCCCGCCAGCGGCTCCTGCTCGAACAGCCGGCGCGACAGCGCCAGCCCGTCCTTCAGCCGTCGCCAGTCGTCATCGTCGGACAGCATGTTGAGCAGGATGCGCGGCGGTGAACGGTAATCGCCATCGCGCAGCGTCAAGTGCCCCCGGCTCTGCGGCCGCAGCAGGCAGATGGAGGCGAAGAAGCAATCCTCTGCCGGTTTGCGCACGCCCGGGAACCAGATATTCGCATCGACCCGCGTCGGGCTGACCATGATCTGCACATCGGGCCGGTCCAGTCCCTCGCGACTGCGCAGCAGCAGGCAGCCCGCCGCGATCTGGTTGGCGAATGGGCCCTTGCCCCGCAGATACCAGTTGAAGAAGGACATCGTCGCCCGATCGAAGCGCAATTCGCGCGCGAAACTGTGGTTGAGCTGCGCGGCATACTGGTTGGCGATGCGCGGGTGTTCCTGCAGGTTGCGGCCCACGCCGGGCAAGTCATGCACCGGCGCGATCCCCGCTTCGGCCAGCGCAGCGCCGTCACCGATCCCCGACAGCATCAACAGCTGCGGCGAATTATAGGTGCCGCCCGACAGCACGATCTCGCGCCGGGCGCGCAGGGTCATCGGCACGCCCTGCCGCTCCACCTCGACCGCAATGGCGCGCCCATCCTCGATCACCAGCCGTTTCGCCAGCGTGTGGGTCATCACCTCGAGATTGGGTCGGCTGGCGCGGACGGGTTCGATATAGGCACGCGCGGCACCGCAGCGGCTGCCATCGCGCAAGGCCACCTGCACGTCCGCCAGCCCTTCGTTCACCGGGCCGTCGTAATCGCCGACATAATCCACCCCCATCGCGGCGGCAGACTGGCGCAGCTCGTCGGCCATCAGGCGGCTGGCGTCGATCGCGCGGACCGCGATCGGGCCGCCGCTGCCGCGCTGCTCGGACTCGCCCAGCCAATAGTCTTCGGACTTGCGGAAATAGGGCAGGATCGATGCATAGTCCCAGCCCGTGCAACCCATCTGCGCCCAATCGTCGAAGTCGAGCGGGTGGCCACGGAAATGGACCATGCCGTTGATCGACGAGCTGCCGCCCAGCACCCGCCCGCGCGGCAGCGGGAACTGGCGCCCGCCGACATGCGGCTCGGGCTCGGACAAGTATGGCCAGGTCAGCGCCGGGTTGCGCAGCGCCTGCAGGAATCCCACCGGCATGCGGATGTAGGGGTGGTTCGCCTCCCCCCCGGCCTCGACCAGCAGGACCGTGCACGACGGATCTTCGCTGAGGCGGTTGGCGACCACCGCGCCGGCGGTACCGGCGCCGATAACGACATAATCGAATTCCACGTTTTCCCGATCCTTCAAAGCTTGTTGCGCAGCGCGATCCAGCCACGGCCTGCGGTGATATCGCCGCGACCCTGCAGGGGTAACAGCAGATCGCGCAGGCCAGCCAGTTCGCGCTCGCCCAGATGGCTTGCCGCTCGCCACGTATCGCGTCCGCCGAAACGCATCGCTTCGTGCAATTGCCAGCCGCGCTGGCGCAGCACGTCGGCGGCGAGGATCATTTCTGCATGGCAGGTCACCCCGAAGATGCACTGCGGCAAGGTGTGCCCGCGATCCAGCAGCAGTGCGGCAATCTCGCCGCCGCTTGCGCGGCTGGCGATCCCGGCGCGCGCCGCGTTGGCGGCCGCCGCCCTGCCCCGCGCCAGCCGTGCATCGAACACCAGCACGGCATCGCCCTGCAGCGTTCGCGACAGGCCGCCTGCGGCGAGCGCGGCCAGCGGAACCCCCGCCGCCGCCGCCAGCACGGTACGGCGCCTCACTTGCGGTCCTTGCGCGCCAGCCAGGTGGCGATGGTCGCGAGTTGTTCGTCGCTCAATTCGGCGCGCGTCAGCGGAGGCATGTTGACCAGCCCGTGACGCACCACGGTCGTCACATAATCGGCATCGAGATCGGTCCGCAGGTGCAGTTCCGCCGGTTGCGAGGGGGCGAGGCGCTTCTTCAGCATGATCGCACCGGTGTTCTTGCCGACATGGCAATAGGCACATTTGCTGCCGTAAAGCCGCTCGCCCGGATCGCTGGAAGCGAGGCCGAAGGTCACGACTTCGATCTGCGGCATGCCCTTGTCTGCCGGCTTGGCGGGTTTGTCCGCCGCGCCCTGGCCCGAACAGGCAGAAAGCGTCGCCAGCACGGCAGCGAGCGGAAACAGGGACTTCATGCGCGCCTCCCGATGCCGTTGCGGCCCGGGGCAATGATATTCGCCGGGTCGAGCGCGGCCTTGACCTTGTCGTTCAGGCGGCGCTGCGCATGATCGTTGAAATCGTAGCAGTCGGAAATCGCATCCATATAGTCGATGTGGCCGCGGTATTCGGCATAGCCGGATTTGAGCGCGACCCCCACCAGCCGCCGGAACAGCCGGTCTGCCCGCTGTGTCGCCGCCGGATCGTCACGATCGTAGAGGATCAGGCTGACATTGTTGATGTGGCGCCGCCCGATGGTGAAGGTGGAGTAATAGTCCTGCCCCATCTCGCGATAGATCGCCTTCACCTGTTTCGCATAGTCGAGCACCTGTGGCCCGTCCTGCGGCATGACCGGTGCGAAGCTGAGATGGCCGCCGCGCCCGCCAAACCAGTTGACGCTTTGCAGGCCGATGGTGGTGGGCACGCCGCGCGCCGATTTGTCGTAGGGTTCGCCCTTGTTCCAGGTCTTGAAATCGAGCGGTTTGCCGATGCGATCTTCGAACAGGCTGCGCAACAATTTCATGCTGCCTTCGACCACGAAGGCGGGGCCGAACAGGCTGATCTTGGCATTCCACCAGCCGAGGTGGAATTTCTCCATGATCTTGCGCTCTGCCTCGTCGGGCAAGGCGCCTTCGCCCTGATACCATTCGGACCGTTGCGACAGCACCGAGGCGGCGCGCACCGGGCTGCCGAAGACGATATTGTGCTGGATAATGTCGCGGCGGCGCAGGTCGGAGAGGATATCGATAGCCCAGCCGGCATCGTCGAATTCGGGGAAAGCCAGTTCGACCGATGCAGTCATCTCAGGTTCGGGCTGCAACCACAGCCCAGCCTTGGTGACGATGCCGAAATTCGACTGCATGAACATCTGGTCCCACGCGGGGCCATAGCCGTATTTGTAATTGCGCCAGCCCACGCCCTTGCCCACCCCGGCCATGCCGGTGCGCAGCAGGTCGCCATCGGGCAGGACGACCTCCAGCCCGCAGATCGCCTCGCAATTGTCGCCCAGCGGGGTGTAGCCGATCCCGCGGTCGAGGGCGTTGCCCACCACGCTGCCCCAGCTGTTGCCCGGCACCGACATCCACAGCGGGATCTGTTCCTGCCACAGATGGTCGAACAGGTCGAAGAAGCTGACCCCGGGTTCGATCAGGCAGTTGGCCTGCTTCGGATCGACGTCGAGCACGCGGTTCATCCGGCTGAGATCGACGATCACGTCGCCGCGCCGCACCGGTGCCGCGCCGCCATAGCCCAGGTTCTTGCCCCGGCTCACCGGCCACAGCGGCACGCCATGGCGGTTGGCGATGCGGACCAGTTCCTGCACCTGCGGCACTTCGGCAGGGGCGAGAATCGCGCTCGCCTCGTGCGCAAGCCCGTCGCCGAATGCATAGGCATCGAGATAGGCGGCGCGATCCTCGTCGCTGTCGAGCACGCCGCTTGCGCCCAGCGTATCGCGAAAGGCGCGCAGTGCGCCCGCGAATTGCCCGGTATCGAGGGAAAGCGGTAGTGGAGCGTCGGCCATGCTCGTCGGATCTCCCAGCGGCCGCGCAGGACCGTTTGTTCTGTTTAACAGAATACTATTCTGTAATTAGCTATACCGGCACAGCGCGGCTGTCAATTGTGCAACCCCAGCCCCAGCGCCACAAGACGCAAGGCCAGCAGCGAAATCATGATCCGCAAAATCCAGCGGAACCAGCTTTCGGGAAGCCGCCCGATCAGCGCCCTGCCCGCCCAGGTCCCGGCGACGCCTGTCGCCACTGCCACCGCGATCGGCAGGGCATAAGGGCGATAGGAAAAGCCCGAGGCGGCATAGCCCAGGGTTCGGATCCCCTCGAGCGCAAGCAGGCAGGTGGCGAAGGTGCCGACCAGTGTGCGCCGGTCGATCCCCGCGTTGAGCAGCACCGGCTGGAGCACCGAGCCGAGCCCCAGCACGGTCCCGCTTAGAGCATGGAGCGATCCGACCGCGACATAGGCCTTGCGCGTGTGATGGGCAGCGATGACCGGGCGCACCCAGGCCAGCACCAGCATCGCCGTACCCACTGCCAGCGCCAGCCCGCGTTCGGGCATCATGCGATAGACCACCAGCCCGAGCGCGACCCCGGCGAGCGAACCGGCGGAGAAGGGGCGTACGATGTCCCACGCGATCGCATCGCGAAACGCCACGCTGCGCGACACGAGCGAGGAGTAGGACAGCACCGGTTGCAAGGCGATGGCGGCGGGCAGCGGATAGAGCAGCGTCGCCGCGCCGAACAGGATGTAGCCACCGCCGATCGACAGGCTGGAACTCGCCAGCGCGGCCACGAAGCTCGCCAGCGCGAGCAGCGCGAGGTCGAGCACCCGGCGTCAGCCCCGCGCGGCGCGGTAACCGCTCCAGTGCAGCGGCTTGAAGGTCAGCCCGATCCCGGCGGTGATGAAGGCCAGCACGGCAACCACTGCGAAGGGGATGGTGAAGCCGCCCGTCCAGTCGACCGCCAGCCCGATCAGGCCGATGCCCGCCGCCGCGCCGAGGTGGAAGGTAGCGTTGAGGATGGCGATCAGCTGGGCGATCGAACGCACGCCATAGATGTGCCGCCCAAGGATCGGCGCCTGCACCACGATCCCGCCATGCGACAGGCCGCGCACCATGGTGAAGGCCGCGAAGGTGACGAGCCCCGAAAGCGGGAATGTGAGCAACACCGCCACGCCGCACAGTGCCCAGCAGGCCGCGACGCCGCGGGTCGAAAAGCGATCGAACATCCAGCCGAACACCAGCTTGCCGAGGCCGGACAGGACGATCACGATGGTAAAGCCCAGCGCCGCCATATAGCTGCCGAGATTGGTGTGCCGTTCGATGAACAACGGAATATATTCATTGATCCCGTTGCTGATGACGCCGGAAAAGGCGGTCGCGATCACCAGCAGGTAGAAACTGCGGGTCCGCAGGATCTGCTTGAATTCCGGCCCCGGATCGCGTGCGGCGGGCGGCCCGCCATGCGCGGCGGCCTTGCCGGGATCGAGTTCCTCGGCGGTGTAGCCATAGGGTTCCGGGCTTTCGCGCACCAGCAGCGAAATGACCAACGCGAGCGCCAGCACGATCACCCCGGCCGCACCGGCGGTCGCCTGCCAGCCGAAATGTTGCAAGCCGTAGTTCGACGCCAGCGGGACCACGGTGCCCGCCGCCGCGCCGCCGAGCATGGCCATGCCGGTCGCCCGGCCCAGGCTGGCATCGAACCAGCGCGCAAGGGTCAGCTGGATCGCGACCAGGCAAAGGATCGAACCGAAGCCGGAAATCGCGGCCAGCGCGTAATAGACCCACAGATCATGCGCGAAATACAGCGCGACCGTGGCCAGCCCGACCGACCAGAGCGAGGGCAGATAGACCCGCTTGAGCCCGAAGCGAACGAACAGGCTGCCTGCGATCAGCCCGGCGACTGCGGAAACGGAGGACTTGATGACCATGAAAGTGGTCGTCTGCCCGACCGTCCAGTTCATCGTCTCGGAGATATTGGCGTACATCACCGGCATCATCATCGACACACCGGCCAGCGCGATGCCCCAGACCAGGAATCCGCTGAACACGTTGATCCATGCATATCGCCGCATGGTCGCCAATGATGGCCGCTGCCCGTCTTCCATTCCCAGCCTTCTCCCGCGGGTCGACACCGTGCCTGATTGGCTCGGAGTCGCCTCATCGTTCTTTCTAGTAGAATACAGTTCTTTTTTTAATCAGCATCGCGAGGCGAGTCAATCTCCCCGTCGGACCACCTATCCGCAGCCGGGCTCGCTGCCTCAACCCTTGCCGGGCCAGATGCCGTGATTGCCGGGGGACAGGATACCGTTGGGGTCGAGCGCATCCTTGATCCGGCCATAGGTCCGCCGCAGCGCATGATCGTTGAAATCCTGCACATCGGCGACTGCATCGACCATGGCGACATGGGCGCGATAGGGTGCGCAGCCCCACTCCGCCGCGCGCTTCCCCATCTCGCCGACCGCGGCGCGCACCGCCGCCAGCTGCGCCGCTTCGCGGCGGTCGAACATGATCATGCTGGCACCGGTCATGCTGCCATCGCGCAGCATCATTCCCACCGCGCCGACCACGCCATGGCGATCCATCGCATCGCGCACCATGGCATCGTAGCGAACGGCCATGTCGCCGGTTATCGGCAGGACGGGCGAAAAATCCTGATGGCCCAGATCCGGACCGAACACCCCCGTCAACCGCGCCAGCAACAGCTGGTTGGGAATCCCGGCGGTAATGTAATCGCGCGGCTCGACCTCGTCCAGGCCAGCGCTGCCGGGATAGCGGCGTATCTCCAGCTCGGCCTGCGGCAGGGCGTGGGCAAACCGCTGGCGCAGGATCGCCAGCCGCGCCTCGACCATGGTGCTGTGGCCATAGAGCCCGAAGCGCAGGTTCCAGCGCCCCGGCCGCAACACTTTGCGCAGCGAAGCATAGGTGAACACGCCGCCCTCACCCGCCTGCCCGGCCTCGGACCCAGTCTCAGCTGGCGTGCCGACGATCATCGGTACGCCTTGCATGACGTCTTCGCGCAGCAAGGAACGCGCTACATCGACCAGCGGGCCGACATCGCCATCGCCTTCACAGCGCAACGTGCCGCACAGGATCGTTTCCGGCCGCGCCGCCAGGCGGATCCCGGCCTTGGTGACAATCCCGAAATTGGACTGCTTGAACAGGTCGTCGAGCGCCGGGCCGAAGCCGCGCCGGTGCGAATTCCACAGCGGACTGTTTGCGATCGCGCCCTGCCCGGTGCGCAGCAGATCGCCATCGGGCAGCACGACTTCCAGCCCGCACAGGGCCGATGCGTGATCGCCGAGGATATTGTAGCCGATGCCGTGCTGCAGCGCATTCGCCACCATGCTGCCCCAGCCAAGGTCCGGCACCGACATCATCAGCGGCGCGTCCATTGCGCGAAGCGCCTCGTAAAGCTGGTGGAAGGTGACCCCGGGCTCGACCAGCGCATAACCCTGCTCGACGTCGATCTCCAATATCTGGTTCAGCCGCCGCAAATTGAGGACCACGGTCAGGTCGACCACCGGCGCCGATCCGCCATAGCCGAAATTGCGCCCCATCGAGGACGTCCACAGGCAGATGCCGCTGCGATTGGCGAGAGCGACGCAGGCGCGCACCTGTTCGACGGTTTCGGGCTGCACGACAAGGCTGGGGCGATGCCCGGCGGTGCCGGTGGGTACGAAGGGGTCGTGAAATTCGGCAAGCGCACCGTCATCCGCCAACACCCCGCCATCGCCGACAATCGCCGCGAAGGCTTCGCGCGCCCAGGCGGCATCGACCTTGCGGCCCGCTTTCGCTGCAACTTCCATCGCCCCATCCTCTCCTTGCGCACTGGCAGCCGGGCTTGTGCCCGAGGACCCGTGCATAAGACGGCACAAATGTTCTGTCTAGCGGACCCTAGTTCTTTTCTATTGTCATGGCGTTTGAGCGCGGATACAAGCGTATTCAACTGGGAGAACGAAAATGGCTGTAAGAACCGGAAATCAATATATCGAATCGCTCGACGACGGGCGCGAGGTCTGGCTCGGCAACAAGAAGATCGACGTGGCGCACGACCCCCTGCTCAGGGGTTCGATCGGCGGCATGGCGGGCTATTTCGATTGGCAGAACGAATATGCCGACGAATGCCTGATCGACGACCCGGAAAAGCCCGGCGAGAAGATGAACGTCAGCCTGATGCTGCCCAAGAGCGCCGAAGATCTGGCGATCCGCCATCGCGGACTGGAACGCCTCTCGCGCTATTCCAACGGCATGCTGGGCCGCACGCCCGACTACGTAAACGTCGTCCTGTCGGGCCACACTGCCCGTTCCGACATCTGGGCGCGCGGCAAGCCCGAGGGGTATGAGCGGCTGGCGAAGTTCCACCGCGAAGTGATCGACGGCGACCTGGCGCTGACCCACACCATCGTCCACGCCAATATCGACAAGAGCGCGCCGCCGCTGGCCGGGATGAACAGCGACCTGACCCTGCGCGTCGTCGACCGCAACGAAAACGGCATCGTGGTGCGCGGCGGCAAGGTGCTGGCGACGCTCGGCCCGCTGGCCGACGAACTCTACGTCTATTCCTCCGCGCCCATTCCCTCCGGCGCGGAAGAATATGCGCTGATCTTCTCGATCCCGGTGAAGACCAAGGGCGTGATCCAGATCTGCCGCGACCATTACGGCGTCGATGCCAGCGTCGCCGACGCGCCTTTCTCCTCGCGCTTCGACGAACAGGATTCCTTCGTGATCTTCGACGATGTCGAAGTGCCTTACGAACGCGTGTTCTGCGATGGCGATCTGACCGTCTACAACAACCTCAACGCCGGGGTTTCGCCGGGCAACACGCTGCAGCAGACCGCGATCCGCGCGATGGTGAAGCTGGAATTCGCCTATGATCTGTGCTCCAGCATCGCCAAGGTCACCAACAGCCTCGCCTATCCCGAAACGGCGGAGATGCTGGGCGAAATCCACGCCTATCTGACCCTCACCCGTTCGGCCATCGTCGGCGCGGAAGCGCGGGCGCATGATTGGGGCGCGGGCGCGTTCTTCCCGCACCGCGACCTTTCGGTGCTGCGCTGCGTGATGCCGGGCTGGATGAGCCGGGTGAACCAGATCATCCGCGTGATCGGCGGGCACAATCTGCTGTGCACCCCATCGCTCGAACTGTTCGAAAACCCGGAAATCGCAGACAAGCTGCGCAAATACCTGCCCGGATCGAACGGCATGCCGGCAGAGGAACGCGCGCGGATCATGCGCATGGCGTGGGATTTCGCCGGTTCGGCGCTGGGCAGCCGGGTGGAACTGTACGAAATGTTCTACCTCACCAGCCAGAGCCGCGCACGGATCGGCGACCATATGAACGCGCAGCGCGATGGCGAATGGGGCCAGGTGCGCGAATTCATGCAGAAATCGGGCATCGTGGCGGAATAGGCCGCAAGTATGACCACGCCCGCCCCCGAAACCGCCCCTCCTCCGCAGCGCGAGGCTTTCCGCCTGGCGCTGCGGGCGCTGGCCAGCGGTGTTTCGATCGTCGCCAGCCGCGACGGCGACGGCCTGCCCTGTGGCATCGCGATGACGGCGGTGATGTCGCTCAGCTTCGATCCGCCCTCGATGCTGCTGGCGATCAACCGCAACGCCTCGCTCGCCGCGCCGCTGCTGGCGCACGGGCGGTTCAGCATCAACATCCTGGGCGATGGTGACGCGGAATGGTGCCACCAATTCGTCTCCACCCCCCCGGCGGAGCGGTTCCGCACGGCGGACTGGGCGGATCACCCGCTGGGCGTGCCGGTCTATCGCGGGGCGCTTGCGAGTATTGTCTGCGACGTCGATTGCGCCGATGATTTCGGCAGTCACATCATCGTTCGCGGGCTGGTGCACGATGCCATCCTCGGCGAACATCGGCGGGGGCTGATCTATCTCGACGGACGATATGCAAGCGCCGCGGCCTGACGGAGGCAAGGCGAGCACCAGCCGCGACCGGTTCCTGGTCGCCGCCGCGGAAGAGTTTGTCGAAGACGGCTACGACCGCTGCACGATCCGCGCCGTCGCCGCGCGCGCAGGCACCAGCCTCGCCTCCTTCAGTCGCAACTGGGCCGACAAGCGCCAGCTTTTCGCCGAATTGTTCGAGCTGCATTTCGCCCCGATCAATCGCGAACAGCTCGATGCCTTCGCAGCATTGCAGCGGCGCGGCGACGCCCGGCTGGCCAACTACATCGCCGGTTTCTACGCCCCGGTGCTGGAACCGCGCTTCGTCGATGCACGCCCCATCGCCAGCCACAAAGTCTATTGCCAGGCGCTGGCCGACCCGTCGCCCGAGGTGAAACAGCTGGTGCGCCCCTTGGTGACCGAGGTCCGCTCGCGCCTGATCGGGATTGTCCGCGCGCATCTGCCCGCGCTCGATGACCAGGCGGTGTTCCTGGCGATGAACGTGATCCACGGAACCTATCTCTATGCCCAGCAGCAGGGCGACCGGCTGGCCGGAATCATGGGGATCGACGTGCAGCAGGTCGATTGGGGCGGCGCCGCACGGACCCTTGCGGAGATGGCGGTATCGGGCATATCCGGAACCGCACCGGCGGATCGCACGCGCTAGCAGCACATTGCACACAACCGGTTTGCACAGCGATGCAGGTCGGAAGAGAGGAATTATTGCCATGGAATTCACCCGTCTCAATCCGCTGACCGGCGAGGTCGCATCGAGCGCAAAGGCCATGCAGGCGCAGGACATCCCGGCGATTGCGGCGACGGCGCAGGCCGGTTTCGCCATCTGGTCGAAAATGGGCCCGAATGCGCGCCGCGCCGTGTTGATGAAGGCGGCCGACGCGCTGCTGGCGAAGAAAGACGAATTCGTTGCCGCGATGATGGGCGAAATCGGTGCCACCGCCGGCTGGGCGATGTTCAACCTCACCCTGGCCGCCGGCATGGTGCGCGAGGCCGCCGCGCTGACCACCCAGATTTCGGGCGAGGTGATCCCGTCCGACCATGAAGGCACGATCGCCATGGCGCTGCGCGAACCGGTCGGCGTGCTGCTGGGCATCGCCCCGTGGAACGCGCCGATCATCCTGGGCGTACGCGCCATCGCCGTGCCGCTGGCCTGCGGCAACAGCGTGATCCTGAAAGCCAGCGAGACCTGCCCGCGCACCCACGCGCTGATTATCGAAGCCTTCGCCGAGGCGGGCTTCCCCGAAGGCGTGGTGAATGTGGTGACCAACGCCCCGCAGGATGCGGCGGATGTCGTCGCCGCGCTGATCGACGCGCCCCAGGTGAAGCGGATCAATTTCACCGGCTCCACCACGGTCGGCAAGATCATCGCCCGGCGCGCGGCGGAACATCTGAAACCGGTGCTGCTGGAACTGGGCGGCAAGGCGCCGATGGTGGTGCTGGAAGACGCCGATCTCGACGAAGCGGTCAAGGCAGCGGCCTTCGGTGCCTATATGAACCAGGGCCAGATCTGCATGTCGACCGAACGGATCATCGTGGTCGAAGCGGTGGCGGACGAATTCGCCGCGAAGTTCAAGGCCAAGGTCGAAACCATGGCTGCGGGCGATCCGGCGGTCGGCAACACCCCGCTGGGCGCGGTGGTGGATACGCACACGGTCGCCAAATGCCATGCCCTGATCGAGGATGCGCTGGCGCAGGGTGCCGAACTGCTCGTCGGCGGCGAGACGACACATAATGTCGTGATGCCCGCGCATCTGGTGGACAAGGTGACTGCCGACATGAAGCTGTTCCGCGACGAAAGCTTCGGCCCCGTCGTCGGCATCGCCCGTGCGCGCGATGAAGCCCATGCCATCGAACTGGCGAACGACACCGAATACGGCCTGTCCTCCGCCGTCTTCACCCGCGATACGGCGCGCGGGCTGAAGGTCGCCCGGCAAATCCAGGCGGGCATCTGCCACATCAACGCCGCGACCGTATCCGACGAACCGCAAATGCCATTCGGCGGGATGAAGGCGAGCGGTTACGGCAGGTTCGGCGGCAAGGCCGGGATCGACGCTTTCACCGAATTGCGCTGGATCACCTTCGAAACCGAACCCGGTCACTACCCGATCTGATCGGCGCCACGCCGCCTCAGCTCAGCCAGTCTGGTGCGCGCTTTTCGAGGAAGGCGGCGATGCCCTCGCGCGCGTCGGGGTGGACGATATTGGCCAGCGCCTGCTGCTGGACGAAGCCATAGGCATCGCACAGCGCCATGTCCGCCTGCCGGCTGAAAGATGCCTTGCCCGCACGCAGCACGGAGGCCGGCTTGGAGGAAATGCTGGTCGCAACGGCGTCGATCGCAGCATCCAGCTGCTCGACCGGATGCAGCGAATTGACCAGCCCGATGGCCAGCGCGTGTTCCGCCGGGAACAGCTTGCCCGTCGCCAGCATCATCATGGCGTGCTTGCGCCCGACCGCGCGGCTCAACAGCACCTGCGGCGTATGGCACCAGAAGCCGATATTGACCCCCGGAACCGCAAAGCGCGCCGTGTCGGCGGCGAGCGCGAGGTCGCATGCGGCGACCAGCTCGCACCCGGCTGCGGTCGCCACGCCTTCTACGCGGGCGATCACGATCTGCGGCTGATCGACGATCTGCTGCATCAGTGCGGCGATGCCCGCGAAATCGTCGCACAGCATCTGCATATCCGGCTCGCCGGTGAATTCCTTGAGGTCGTGCCCCGCGCTGAAAATGCGCCCGCCCGCCCCGGTGATGACGATCACCTTGATATCCTCGCGCGGCGCCAGCGCCGCAAGCTGGGCGCGCATCGCGGCGACCAGGCCCAGCGACAGGCTGTTGCCCTCACCCGCACGATCGATCACCAGCCGCGCGACGGCGCCCTGTTCCTGCGACAGCAGGCCCGCGCCGGCGCCGGTCATTTCAGCGCCAGCAGGTAATCGACGATCGCCTTGCGCTTGGCCGCATCCTTCACCCCGGCAAAGGCCATCTTGGTGCCCGGGACCACCGCCTGCGGAGACTCGATGAATTTGTCGAGATTGTCGGGCGTCCAGACGATCCCTGCCCCCTTCATAGCAGCAGAGAAGGCATAGCCGCCCAGCTCGCCCGATTTGGTGCCCGCCACCCCGAACAGATTGGGTCCGAAGCCGGAGCGTTGCCCCTGCTTGTCGGTGTGGCACACGGTGCACGGGGCGAAGGCAGCGGGACGCGCGAGGGCGGCCTGTGCCGCCACCGGCGACGGTGTCGCGACGGGAACAGCAGCCGCGAGCGGGGTGGCGGCGGCCTGTGGCTTGGGCTTTTCGGTGGGCTGTGCAGCGGGGGCAGGCGCCACCGCTGTTTCCTTGACTGCGGGCTGTGCCGGGTCCGCCACCGCCTGCTCCGCTTCGGCCGTGGCGGCTGGCGCCGGCAGGGCAGCTTCGGCCGGTTCGGAAACCGGCGCGGCTTCATCCTTCACCGAATCCTGAGCGGGCTTGTCGTCCGACGAACCGCAGCCCGACAGCATGGCCAGGCTGGCGGCGACGAGGATGGAAGAGACCGTCTTTTTCATCAGCATTGTCCTTGTGTCATTCGCCGGGCCACAGCTTCGCCCCCGCCTGTGCAACGCAGGTCAGGACTTGAGAGTCTTGGGTGCCGTCTTGTTCATGAATGCCGCCAGGCGCTCGACCGAGGCGGGCTGGGTATTGGTGACCCCGGCAATGAATGCCTCGGCAAAGAAGGCGTCGTTGGCGGGCATATTACCGATATGGGCGATGCCGGAGGTGATCGCGAAATTGGACAGCGGCGGATTTTCCGCGGCCTTGCGCGCGATCTCCAGCGCCTTGTCGAGGCTCGATCCCGCGACGGAATATTGGCACAGGCCGACCGCGACGGCTTCGTCCCCGGCATAGACCCGCCCGGTGAGCATCATGTCCACCATCCGCGCCTCGCCGACCAGCCTCGCGACCCGCACCGTCGCCCCGCCGCCGGTGAAGATGCCCCGCTGGCCCTCGGGCAGCGCGAAATAGGTGGTCGGATCGGCCACCCGGATATGGAACGAGGACGCAAGTTCGAGCCCGCCACCGACCACAGCCCCGTTGAGCGCACCGATCACCGGCTTGCCGCAATGCTGGATCGCATCGAAGGCAGCATGCCAGCGGCGGCAGATATGCATGAAATCGCTGGCGCTGCGATCTTCCAGATGGTGTTCGACCAGGTCGAGCCCGGCGCAGAAAACGCTGCCTTCGGCACGGATCACGACCGCACCGGCATCGCTGCGGCGCACCCACTCGAACAGCGCGCAAAGCTCCTCGATAAAGGCTGCGCTCAACGCATTGCGCTTGTCCGCGCGGTCGAGGGTGACGACCAGGATGTTGCCGTCGCGCTCGACGCGGGTGAAGTGCAGTGGGGGCAGGTCGTCAGCCATCGCGGGCAAGCTCCATCTCCATGATCTTGCGCATTTCGAACTTCTGCGCCTTGCCCGTCACGGTCATGATGAAACTGTCCACCAGGCGGACATGGCGCGGCACCTTGTAATGGGCGATCCGGCCCCTGCAGTAGGCCGCGATATCATCGGGCGCGAGCGAGGCACCGGCCCGCGGGATCACCCAGCAGCCGACTTCCTCGCCATATTTCTCGTCCGCGACGCCGAAGACCTGCGCATTGGCAATATCCGGGTGGGTCAGCAGGAATTCCTCGATCTCGCGGGGGTAGATGTTCTCGCCGCCGCGAATGATCATGTCCTTGATCCGGCCGGTGATGCGGACATAGCCGTTCTCGTCCATGGTCGCGAGATCGCCCGAATGCATCCAGCCGTCGGCGTCGATGGCCTCGGCGGTTTTTTCCGGATCGTCCCAATAGCCGAGCATGACGGCATAACCGCGCGAGCAATATTCGCCCTGCTCGCCGCGCGGCAGGGTTTCGCCATCGAGGCCGATGATCTTGACCTCGGCATGAGGATGCGCGCGCCCGACCGTTTCCACCCGTTCCTGCAGCGGATCGTCGGTTGCCGTCTGGGTGGTCAACGGGCTGGTTTCGGTCATGCCATAGCCGATCGTCACCTCGGCCATGTTCAGCTTGTCCATCACCCCGCGCATCGTCGCCACCGGGCAGGTCGCCCCGGCCATGATCCCGGTGCGCAGGGTCGACACATCGTAGTCCGCCAGATCGGGCTGGTTCAGCATGGTGATGAACATGGTCGGGACGCCATACAGGGCGGTGCAGCCCTCATCCTGCACCGCCCCAAGCGCCAGAGCCGGGTCGAACGCCTCGCCCGGATAGACCATGGCCGCACCGCTGGTCACGGCGGCCAGATTGCCCAGCACCATGCCGAAACAGTGGTACAGCGGCACGGGAATGCAAATCCGGTCATCGGCGGAGAGGCGAATGGTGTTCGCGGTAAACAGCCCGTTGTTGAGGATGTTGCGATGGGTGAGCGTCGCTCCCTTGGGAAAGCCGGTGGTGCCGCTGGTAAACTGGATGTTGATCGGATCGTCTGCGGCCAGGCCGGTTGCGACCAAGGCCAGCCTCGCCCCGTCGGGCTCCACGCGAAGCGCATCCCACGGCAGGAATCCGTCATGCTCCCCGCCGCCCAGCGCCACCATCAGTTCAAGCCGGGGCAGGCTGGCCGGGCCGAGTTCGCGCAGCATGGCGATGTAGTCGCTGCTCTTGAAGCTGGCGGCGGTCACCAGCGCGGTGCAACCCACCTTGTTCAGCGCATATTCGACCTCGCTCGTGCGATAGGCCGGGTTGATGTTGACCAGCACCGCGCCGATTTTCGCGGTGGCGAACTGGATCACCGCCCATTCGGCGCAATTGGGCGCCCAGATGCCGACCCGGTCGCCCTTTCTCACCCCGCGGTCGAGCAGGCCGCAGGCGATCCGGCTGGCTTCTGCGTCCAGCTCGGCCCAGTTCATGCGGATGCCCTGGTGGCACGAGACCAGCGCCAGCCGGTCCCCCCACTTCGCTGCCGCTTCTTCCAGCGCCGCGCCGATCGTCAGGTCGAGCAGCGGCGCGTCGGACGGCCCCTTGGCATAGCTTTCCATCGTCACCGCGCTTTCCACCCTCACCGCGCCACGTTGATGACCCTGACCTGCGTATATTCGGCCAGGCCCTCCACCGATTGTTCGACGCCCAGACCGGAATTCTTGAACCCGGCCATGGGGATATGCGGACCGATGGCGATATGCTGGTTGACCCAGACCTGCCCGCTTTCGATGCGCCCGGCAATATCGGCGGCACGGCCGATATCTTTCGACCACACCGATCCGCCCAGCCCGTATTCGCTGGCATTGGCCCGCCCGATCACGTCATCAACATCGGCAAAGGAGATCACCGGCAGGATCGGGCCGAACTGTTCCTCGTCCACGATCATATCGCCATCGCTGACGTCGCGCACAATGGTCGGGCGGATGAAGTAGCCGCCCTTGTCCATCACTTCGCCGCCGGCAATCACCTTGCCGTCCCGGCGCGCGGTTTCGAGGAAGCCCTGGACTTTCTCGAACTGCGCACGGTTCTGGATCGGGCCGATCGACGTGCCCTGTTCCAGCCCGTCGCCCACGATCGCCTCCTCGGCCAGCCTCGCCAGCTCCTCGCACATGGCATCGTAGATGTCTTCGTGGACATAGGCGCGCTTCACCGCCAGGCACACCTGCCCGCAATTGAGGAAGGCATTGCCGAAAATCGCCTTGGCGGTTTCCTTCACATCGACATCGTCGAGCACGATCGCCGGGTCGTTGCCGCCCAGTTCCAGCGTGATGCGCTTCAGCCCGCTCGCGCTGTTGGCGAGGATGGCCTTGCCCGTGGCGGTGGACCCGGTGAAGCCGACCTTGGCGACATCGGGATGGCTGGTCAGATGCGGGCCCAGATCATTGGCATCGGTGATGATGTTCACCACCCCGGCCGGGAAGATATCGCGGCAGATTTCGCCCAGCCGCAGTGCGGTGACCGGGGTGGTCGGCGCAGGCTTGAGCACGATGGCATTGCCTGCGAGCACCGCCGGCCCGATCTTCCAGCACGCCACCAGCAGCGGGAAGTTCCACGCGATGATCCCCACCACCACGCCCAGCGGACGATGCTGGACGGCGATATAGCCGCTTGCATCGTCCTGGATCACCCGGTCGGGCAATTCCAGCGTGGCATAATGGCGCAGGTAGCCTTCGGTCCAGGCCAGTTCGCCCTGCGCCTCGGGCAATGGCTTGCCCTGTTCCATCGTCAGCAGGCGCGCCAGGTCACCGGCATTGGCGGCGATTGCATCGGCCAGTTCGACCAGCTTGGCCTGGCGTTCCGCAAAGGGAACGTCCGACCAGCCGGGCACGGCAGCCTTCGCCGCAGCAATCGCTGCGTCGGCCTGCGCCACGCTGGCCCGGGGAACCGTTGCGAACGGTTCCCCATTGGCCGGGTTGACGACATCGAGCGTGGCATCGCCGGCGACAAGCTCGCCGCCGATCAGCATCCGGTATTGCGACATTGTCCTCTCCCAATTTCGCAGTTCAGAACTTCATCCCGGCCGATACGCCATAGGTCCGCGGGGCACCGACATGGTTATAGTCGAAGCCGAAGCCCGCCAGCAGGTCCACCCGCGAAGTAAAATAAAGCTTGTCGGTCAGGTTCTTGCCCCAGATCGACAGGTTCCAGCGCCCGTCGGCCGATTCCCAGTCGATATGGCCGGACAGCAGCACGTAACCGTCCTGCTGCAGGCGCGGCACGTTGAGCACTTCGAAATACTGGCTCGACTGATAGGCGAATTCCGGATGGAACGACAGTTTGCCGCTGCCGTTGTCGAACGCGGTCACATCCAGCCCGCCATTCAGCGTCAGCGCCGGTGCGTTGGACAGCTTGTTGCCCGCGACATTCACCCCGCTAACGCTACCCTGGCGAATATCGGTGGACAGCAGCCCCACGCCCAGCCGCACGGTGACCATGTCGCCGGCATTGGCCGTCAATTCCGCCTCGCCGCCGTAAATCCGCGATTTGGGAATATTCAGCAGCGTCTGGGCAGCCGTCGAAGGATCGACATTGATGAACTGCTGGTTGCTGTAATTGTAGTAGAACGCCGCCATGTTCAACGTCACCTGGCGGTTCGCAAACTGGGTCTTGGCACCCAGTTCATAGGCGGTCACCTTCTCCGCCTTCGCGACCGAAAGTTCGGACGGGTCGAAGAACGCCTGCGCATTGAAGCTGGGCGCGCGGTAACCGCGGCTGACCGACGCGTAGATCAAATTGCCGTCGACCAGCTTGTAATCCAGCCCGATCTTGCCGGACAGGTTATCGGTCGAATAGCTGAGGCGCGACAGCGGGATCAGGTTCGCCACCAGCGATTGGTCCACGCCCAGCGCATCGGAGGTGAAATTCGACTGGACCCCCGTATCATGCGTATAGCGCAGCCCGCCACGCAGAGTGACGCGGTCCGAGATTTCGAAGCTGGCATCGGTATAGAGCGCGTAGCTCTTCTTGACCTGGTCGAAGCTGTTGCGGAACAGGCAGGCGATCCCGTCGTCGCTGGGATCGGCATTGGTCAGCCCTTCCACGCAATCGTCCACGGTCACCACATTGTCGCCGGTCAGGTCGATGTCCTTGCCGATCTCGAAAGTGGTCTGGTTATAGACCTTCTCGCGGTTGAAATAGGCGCCGAGGATGAAGTCGAACGGGCCGCCGGTGTCGCTGGTCAGGCGCAGATCCTGCGCGAACTGGCTGGCGCGATCGAGATAGGGGATCTCCAGCAGCTGGCCCGCCGTGCCGTCGGTGTCTTCGTAAAACGACAGGCGCCCCTTGTCCCACGAGGTGATGCTGGTGAGGGTCAGGCTGTCGGAGACGTCGAATTCGCCCGTCATCGCCAGCGAATAGGTCCGCGCGCGGCGCCGATCGTCGATATTGGCGGCAATCTGGCGCTCGCCCAGGCCTGGGCGATTGACCGCTTCGGGCTGCGCGTAGATCCCGTAATTGCGCGGGTTCTGGTAGCTGGTCGATCCGCGCAGCGTCAGCCGCACGCCGGGTGCCGGTTCGGCATAGAGCGAGGCGCGAATGCCATATTCGCGAACACTGGCAAGGTCGGCCTTGCCGGGCACGACATTCTTGAACCAGCCATCGGCATTGGACCATGTGCCCGCGATGCGGATCGCCGCGTTGGCGCCCAGCGGGGCATTGACCGCGCCCGACACATCGACCCGGTTGTAATTGCCATAGCCGAGATTGAGATAGCCTTCGGTGCTGCCCAGTTCGGCCTTGCGGCTGATCAGGTTGACGGCGCCACCGGTGGTGTTCTTGCCATAGAGCGTGCCCTGCGGCCCGCGCAGCACCTCCACCCGTTCAAGGTCGAACATGGCGACGCCGAGGAAGGCGAAGTTGCCCTTGTAAACCTCGTCGTAATAGGTCGCCACCGGGCTCGACTGGTTGAGCGAATAGTCCGACATCGAAACCCCGCGCAGGGCGAAGATCGGGGTGTTGTCGCCCACGATCGAGGTCAGCTGGAGGTTCGCCACCTTGGTGACCAGATCGTCCACATTGGTGGTGCGCGACTTGGCGAGGCTGTCGCCGCCGATCGCGGACAGCGAAATCGGTACATCCTGCAAATTTTCCGCACGCTTGGACGCGGTCACCAGGATTTCACCTGCGACCGGCACATCGTCCTGCGATTGTGCGAGGGCCGGAGTGGCCGCAAGGGCTGCCACCAATGCAATGCTGGGCACCCCAAATGCCCTGAAATTCCGCTTAATCATCCCAACTAGCCTCCCTAAGTGCAATTTCAGGTCGTCGGCGCTCCCTCCTCGATCGCCGCAACCAGCCTGGCCCGCGTTTCCGCCCGCTCGAGGCGGAGCGGAACGCGGCGCAGTTCCGAGATTTCCTGTGTCGAATAAGGTTGGAAATCGCCCGGCAGGTGGGCCGGATCGAACCGCTGGACGGTCCAGTTCAGCAATTGCGCCAGCCGCACATCGCTAAGGTCGGTCGATGCCACTCCGGGCACCCGCCCGAGGAACTGGCGCCCCCCGGGAACATGCAGGAATTGCGCGACCGCGCCCTTGAGCGGCGGCGTATGCGCCATGTCCCCGCTGCCGTCGGGCTGGTGGCAGCCCTGGCATTTGAGCATGTAGTCGACCCGTGCCTGCTCCGGATTGGCGACGCCCGCCATGCCCCTGCCGGTGCTGCCGCCGCTGCCGCTGGCCAGCGCCCCTTGCGCGCCGACCGCAGCCAGCAGGGCAAGCGATGCCAGGGGAAGGAGCAGGCGGGCCGGGTTCATCCCGCGTCTTCCACCGCCACGCCGATGATCGCCGCGACCGAGCAATTGTAGACGCTGCTCTCGGTGCCCAGGCACCAGTTGTAATCATTGTTCGATTGCGGCCGCACCTGCGGCCGGTCGCCTTCATTGCGGTTGCACAGGCACTGCCCGCAGGAGGTGACGCCGCAGCAATCGTTGTAGCTGATCACATAGGCGCGGCCATCGGCCGGGTTGGTGCAGGTGCCGATCCAGGTGATCGGGCTCATTTCCGTGCCCGGCGGGCAGCTGTTCACCGTGCCCCCGCAGCAGCTGCACAGGAACCCGTCGATCGCGCAATAGCGCCAGTAGTCGCAGCTCGCCCGGTCGCCCGGGTCCTGCGCCGACCCCGATGGAATGGGCGGGCGCGCCGCGCCGTCGCCATGCGGGGTTGCCGCGCGCGCGATCGGCAGCGTCGGGATCGTCGCGTCACCCGTCGCCACCAGACCCAGCCAGGCCAGCGAACTGCGGCGCGAGGTGCCCTGTGCCAGCTTGCGCGAGAACCGTTCTGTCAGCTTGTCGAAACCGGCCATCGTCATGCACTCCCGTCGCGGCGGGCGAGATAGTCCTGCAACGAAGCGACGCCGCGCTCCTTGGCTTCGAACAGGCTTTCGAGATGTTCCCGGCTGTTGATGAGGCCGAGCGAGGCGACCCGGCCGCCATCGTCCAGCAGCACGGCATAGGGCAGCTTGGACACGCCGAAGCTGCGGCCCAGCGCCTCCGAAAGGACCAGCGGCAGATCGGCCAGGCCGTGTTCGGTCACCATCCGGCGATAGCCCGCCTCGTCACCGTCACCGGCCAGGACCACATCCAGCCAGTCCTCCTCGGCGCGCGCGGAGGAGCGCAGCACGGGCAGCAGCGACTTGCACATCGGGCAATCGGGAGCGGCGAAGAACACCAGCTGGCTGCGCCCGTCGCGCTTGCCGCCCACCGTCACGCTGCCGCCGCCGACCGCTTTGAGTTCGAGCGAGGTCGGCACTTCGCCCACCGATACGCCCTGATGCAGGGTCAGCGCGCCCGCCGGGGCGATGCGTTCGTGCAAGATGCCGACCTGCCGGGCCAGCGCGGCGACCATGACGGCCAGCAAGACGACGGCGACCCACAGCAGGATCTGAGATGTCAGGATCATGATTTCATCCCCTTGGCGGAGCGACTAAAGGCCGGAATGGCGGCGAGTTCGGAGGCGGCGAACCACAGCGCCAGCAGCGCAGCGGCGGCGAAAGGGGCATCGACCGTCCAGCCCCGGGGCGGCACCAGCGCGACGCTCAGCGCGGCGGCGGCCAGCAGCACCGGCCGCAGGATCGCGAACAGCCCCACCGGTTTTTCGCGGCGGACCAGGTCACAGCCGCAGTCGAGCACGGAACCGCGATGGCGCAGCAGGGCGACCGCATAGCTCGTCCAGATCGCAGCGGCGGCCATGGCCCCGCCCAGCCGCGTTGCAGGCATGACCAGCGCCAGCGCGGCGAGAATTTCGGCGCTCGCCGCCAGCAACAGCACCAGCGCCCCCGCGGCGGCAGGCACACCGACCAGCCGCGCGGTAACCGGCGCCATGCTGTCGCGCTGGATGAACTTGTGCGCGGCGGATGCCACCAGCAGCAGGATCAGCGCGAGGGTGACAGCCGCCATCTTACTGCGCCGGAGCCAGCAGGATCGGATTGAACGCGGCGGTGGCCCCCAGCTGGCGCACCAGCGTGCCGTCCTGCGCATCGAACACGTCGATCCGGCCATCGGGCCGCGCGACGATCAGTTGCGGGCGCGCCTCATGCGTCACGGTGATCGAGAAGCCGACCCCGCCGAGGTCGATCCGGCGCAACTGCTTGTTGGCGACCGGGTCGACCACCCAGACTTCGGTGCCACCGTCCTTGTGGCTGCCCTCGCGGCCATTGGGGCTCATCAGCACATAGAGCAGGCCCTGCGCATCGCTGGCGATCACTTGCCAGCCGCCGGGCCGCCATTCGGGCGCACCGCCCGCTGCGCTGCCGACACTCGCCGTTCCCGGCAGCGGGCGCGCAAACTCGCCCGACAGGTCGATGCCGCGCAGCTGGCCGTCATAGCTGACGAACCATGCCGTCTTGCCGACCATCGCGGGCATGCCGAACAGCGGATGATTGTCGATATCCTGCACGTTCTCGACCACCTTCGAGCTGGCGACCGTGCCATCGTCGGCCAGCGTCATCGAAATGATCGAACCGTCGGCGCACAGGCTGGAAAAGCCGCGCGTGCCGGTGGGATAGATGTGGGTGCAGCCGGGCAGGTCGATCTCGCCCAGCACCTTGCGACCGTCGAGGTCGACCACCGTCACCGACTGCGCGGGTGTGAAATTGGCGACCAGCGCCCAGTGCTGGTTGTTGGTGAACTGGAAGGTGCCGCTGTAGGTGACCGATTGCTGGCGCTTGCCGCCGGGCAGGACGATCTCGCCCTTGGGTTGCAGCGTGGCGGTGTCCCAGATGGTGATCGCATCGGTCCGCTCGCCGCGCGTCAGGCGGGAATAGAACGTCTCCGAAGTATAGATTTCGTGCTTCGCGGGGGCGTGCAGCATGTTGGCGAATTGCGCGGCACGGACCAGCCCCTTGAGCGGACGCACCTGGTCGGTCGTATCGACGATCGCGATCCGGCCATCCATCAGCGAGTTGAAATGGAAATCATGCACCAGCACCCAGCTCGCCGGGTAGTCCGCGGGCAGGGTCTGGACGCTGGGGAGCTCTTCCGCCGCGAGCGGAGGCGCCGTGTCGGCCCGTGCAGGCTCGGCGATTGCCGGGGCGGCCAGCAGGGTGCCCGCCATCAGTGCCATGCCCATCGGCCTGTATCGCATTGCGTATCTCCCCATTGCCCGTGCCGCGCAAACCAGCGCGATGGACTAAAGCTCTCATTGCGAGACAAACCTTGTCAAGCGTCCTAAATTTGTCCTATGACAAGTTTCTGATCGGGGGAGTCGGGATGCCTTTTTCCAATCTGGAATCGCGTAAATTCAAGACGAAAGCCGTCGCCGACCTCGCCTTCCCCGAGCGTGAGGGCGGGTATGCGAAGGGCCACGAGACGCGCGAACAGATCCTGGGCGCCGCGCTGAGCCTGCTGGTGGAGGAGGGGTATCGCGGCATGTCGATGCGCCGAGTCGCGGCGGCATGCGACATGAAACTGGGCAATCTGACCTATCATTTCCCGACCCGCGAAGAGCTGGTCAAGGACTTGCTCGACGCGATCATCCGCGCCTACGAGATCGAATTCGAAGCCATCATCCACTTCACCAACGAGACCGCCGAAGAGCGGCTGGCGGAGATTTGCGGACTGATCCTCGAAGACATCCGCACCAAGAAGACGACCCATGTCTTCCCCGAACTGTGGGCGCTTTCCAATCACGACCCCTTCGTGCTCGAACGGGTTCAGGAACTCTACGCCCGCGCACGCGCATCGCTGCTGGAGATCGTGGAAGAGATGCGGCCCGACCTCGATGCCGACAGTCGCGAAGACCTGGCGCTGTTCATCTCGGCATCGATGGAAGGGATGACCGTCTTTGCCGGACACAACAAACCCTTCGAACACCGCATGGGCCAGCTCGAAACGATTGCCATCCGATCGTTCATCGAGATCGTCAGGAACTACGCGCCCGATGTGCAGGAGTAAGCGACGGCGCGCTTCGCTCCCCCATCACCGCGCACTCGATCACGCTTGGATTTCTGGCAACCGGCCACGCGATGAGGCATAGCTACAGGGAATTGCCTGGATGGCGGAGCGGGAGGGATTCGAACCCTCGATACGGTTTTGCCGTATACACACTTTCCAGGCGTGCGCCTTCGACCACTCGGCCACCGCTCCGCATGCCTGACGAACAGGCGCTGCCCTCTAGCTGCGGCGGGGCGGGCACGCAAGGCGTGCGCGTTGGGGCTTCGCCCCACCTCCACTCCGTTGCGGTTCCGACCACTCGGCCACCGCTCCGCATGCCCGGCTGGGCAAGGAGCGCGCACTAGCCGGGGGGGCGCGGCTTGGCAAGCGCCTGCACGGTGCCTAGCTGTGCTGGCATGACACGCATTTTCGGCGAGGCCCCCTCCGCAGACGAGATCGAGCAAATGGCGCGCGCCGCCCTGGCGCGGCTGCCAGCCGAATTCCGCGCGCATCTGGCCGATATCGTGCTGCAGGTGGAAGATTTCGCCGACGAGGAAACGCTGGCCGCAGTCGGCCTGGAGGAACCGTTCGCACTCAGCGGGATCTACGAAGGCCGCCCGCTGACCGAAAAGAGCATCGAGCTGTCGGGCGAAATGCCCGATCGCATCCGCCTGTTTCGCCGCCCGATCCTCGACGAATGGGCCGAGCGCGGGGACGAGACGCTGGAGCATCTGGTCACCCATGTGCTGGTGCACGAGGTCGGCCACCATTTCGGCCTGTCGGACGAAGACATGCACGCGCTGGAAGACTTGGCGGGATAGGCGAAAGTTGCGCTTTTTCCGCAGCGTGGCACAACGCAGCGCATGAAACCCATCGCTCCGCCCCTGCTCGCCCTCGCCCTCACCCTCGCCTTCGC
>JACXVD010000052.1 GCA_014763545.1 Sphingomonadales bacterium | reverse complement strand
TCGCCACCCGCTTCGACCGCAATATCAAAACCTTCATGGCAACTATCGCCATCGCAGCCTTCGTCACGTGGTGGCTCTAATGAGTCCGGACCCTAAAATGCCGTGACGTTTCTTGCCCAGGCTTAATTTCAGGCTTTGGCCAGCACCCAGGGTAACGATGCGGGCGGGGTCGTTCACCACCTCGCCATCGAGCCGCACGGCACCTTCGGCCAGCTTGCGCTTGGCCTCGCCGTTGGATTGGGTGAACCCGATCGCGGTGCAGATCGCGGCCAGCGCCATGCCTTCTGCCGGCAATTCCAGCGTCGGCAGGTCTTCACCCATGCCGCCACCGGCAAAAGTGGCCGATGCGGTAGCTTCTGCCGCAGCGGCGGCGTCCTTGCCGCGGACCAGGGCGGTCACCTCGTTGGCCAGCACCACCTTGGCGGCGTTGATCTCGCTGCCTTCGAGCTTCTCGAGCCGCGCGATCTCGTCCAGCGGCAGGTCGGTGAACAGGCGCAGGAAGCGGCCGACATCGCGGTCGTCCATGTTCCGCCAATATTGCCAGAAGTCGTAGGCGGGCAGCTGCGCCTCATTGAGCCAGATCGCGCCCGACACGCTCTTGCCCATCTTCGCGCCGTCCGAGCGGGTGACCAGCGGGCCGGTCACGCCGTACAACTCGCTGCCGTCGATCCGGCGGCCCAATTCGATCCCGTTGACGATATTGCCCCACTGGTCGCTGCCGCCCAGCTGCACGCGGCAATTGTAGTCGCGCGAGAGCTTGAGGAAGTCGTACGCCTGCAGGATCATGTAGTTGAATTCGAGGAAGGTCAGCGGCTGTTCGCGATCGAGCCGCAGCTTGACCGAATCGAACGTCAGCATGCGGTTGATGGTGAAATGCTTGCCGACATCGCGCAGCAATTCGATATAGCCGAGCTTGCTCAGCCAATCGTCATTGTTCACCAGCACGGCACCCGTTTCGCTGTCGTCGAAGCGCAGGATCTGTTCGAAACTGCCCTGGATCGAGGCGATGTTCGAGGCCAGCTTCTCGTCGGTCAGCATCTGGCGCGTCTCGTCCTTGCCCGACGGATCGCCGACCTTGGCGGTGCCGCCGCCCATGATCACGATCGGGCGATGCCCCGCCTGCTGCACCCGGCGCAGCAGCATGATCGAGGCCAGATTGCCGACATGCAGCGAAGGCGCGGTCGGGTCGAAGCCGACATAGGCGGTCACGATCTCCTTCGCGGCAAGCGCGTCGAGCGCCTCCGGGTCGGTGACCTGGTGGATATGGCCGCGTTCTTCGAGGAGCCGCAGGAGATCGGATGTGTAGTTCGTCATGACGCGCGCGCCCTAGCAGCGAATACGGGCATTCCCAAGTGGCTTGCAGCGGCTTGGCCCAAGTGGCTTGCGGCGGCTTGGCCCAATGGCTTGCGGCGGCTCGGCTCAAGTCGCTCGCGGGGGCTGGGCCCAAGTGGCTTGCGGGGGGCTGGCGGTTGCGCGATAGGCAGGGCATGCATTCGCTCATCCTCCATCCCGATTGCAAGCCGGGCCCGGTTCATGCGCTGAGCGCGCAGATCGAGCCGACCCACGGCGGCTGCCATGTCCGCTTCCGTATCGAGGGCGAGATCTCGCGCATCAAGATACCGTTCTTCGCCCCCCCGGGGCGGGCAGACGATTTGTGGAAAACCACCTGTTTCGAATGTTTCTGGCAGCACGAGGGATCGCGCGGTTACCGCGAATTCAATTTCTCGCCATCCAGCGAATGGGCGGCCTATGATCTGGAAGATTACCGCACCGGGTACAGCAATCCCGAGGTTGCGGCGGTTGCGGTGGCGTGCGCCTATAATGGCGACGAATTGACGCTACATGCCAACATCGGGGCGGTGCTGCCACTGCCCGCGCATGTCGCGCTGACCGCGGTGATCGAGGATCGCGACGGTGGCATGGAATATTGGTCGCTGGCCTTTCCGCCCGGCGCACCCGATTTCCATCACCCGGCGTGCCGCACCCTGAAGCTGGCGGGGGCGCTGTGAGCCTGCGCTTCGGTATCGACCGCCTGCTTGCCGAACCCGATCTCATGTGCCAGCTGGACGGGCGGCGGGTTGCCCTGGTGGCGCATCCCGCCTCGGTCACTGCCGACCTGACCCATTCGCTCGATGCACTGATTGCGGCAGGGGTGAATATCACCGCCGCATTCGGCCCGCAGCACGGGCTGAAGGGCGACAAGCAGGACAATATGGTCGAGACGCAGGACGAGCTCGACCCGGAATACAGTATCCCGGTCTTCAGCCTCTATGGCGAAGTGCGCCGCCCCAGCGGGCAGATGATGTCGAGCGCGGATGTTTTCCTGTTCGACCTGCAGGACCTCGGCTGCCGGATCTACACCTTCGTCACCACGCTGCTCTACCTGCTCGAAGAAGCGGCGAGGCACGGCAAGGAAGTGTGGGTGCTCGATCGCCCCAATCCGGCGGGGCGCCCGGTCGAGGGCACGCTGCTGATCCCGGGTCAGGAAAGCTTCGTCGGCGCCGCTGCCATGCCGATGCGCCACGGGCTGACGATGGGCGAGATGGGGCACTGGTTCATCCGCCATTTCGGGCTGGATGTCGCCTACCGCGTGGTCGACATCCACCATTGGCTGCCCGAGGCTGCACCCGGTTATGGCTGGCCGGACGATCGTCTCTGGATCAATCCCAGCCCCAATGCCGCCAACCTCAACATGGCGCGCGCCTATGCGGGCACGGTGATGCTCGAAGGCACCAATCTCAGCGAGGGCAGGGGGACCACCCGCCCGCTGGAGGTGCTGTTCGGCGCGCCCGACCTCGACGCCGGGCGGGTGCTGGCCGAAATGGCCCGCATCGCGCCCGAATGGCTGGCCGGCTGCGCGCTGCGCGAATGCTGGTTCACCCCGACCTTCCACAAACATGCAGGCGAGCTGTGCAGCGCGCTGATGATCCACGCCGAAGCGCCGTTCTACGACCACGGCGCATTCCGGCCCTGGCGCATGCAGGCGCTCGCCTTCAAGGCGATCCGCAACCTGCACCCGGACTATCCCATCTGGCGGGATTTCCCCTATGAATACGAGTTCGACCGGCTGGCCATCGACGTGATCAACGGCGGGCCCGACCTGCGCCAATGGGTGGACGATGTCGTCGCCGAACCGGGGGACCTCGATCGCCTTGCCGCAGCACAGGAAAACGCCTGGCGCGAAGAAGTGGCCGATCTGCTGCTTTATTGACCATGGCAATCGATCGACCAGACCCCGCATTCGACGAAGCCGAAGCCGACCGGCGGCTAACGGCAAATCGCCGCGATGTCGCAGCCATGCTCGCCAAGGCGGACAACCGGATGCTTGCGGGCGATCACCGGGCAGCCAATGCCTATTATGGGCAAGTGGGGCGCTTGGCAGGCGAGGGTGAACCTCTCGCCCGCGACGAGTTGCTGCGAGCGCGCGATGCCACGCTTTGGCTGGCGGATCGATTCCGCGATCAGATGCTTGGCGCCCTGGATGCAGCAGGTTTTCCAGCGTCGCAGTGGCATCCGCGCTTTCGCAAATCGATCGAAATCATGCTGGGGCACCGCCAGCGCGATCCGGAATATGTCCAGTATCCGCAGCTGCCGATGACCTATTTCTACCCCGATACCGATTACTGCACTTTCGCATCGAGCGAAGGGTACGAATGGCGCGAAACTCTGCGTTCGAAAACCGATGCCATCAGGCAAGAAGGGCTGGCGCTTATCGGCGAAGAGGGTTCGTTTCGCGCTTATGTCCAGCGCGACACTTCGCGTCCGCAGGGCGATGTGCATGGGCTGGTCGACAATGATGAATGGAGCACCTGCTATCTAACCGACAAGGGTGCCCCCATAGCCGAACGGACTACGCGCAATCCCGCGACATGGGCGGCACTGCAGCAAGACGTCCCGCTGTGCGACATTACAGCCCGCGCACCTTCGGTGATGTTTTCCCTGTTGCGCCCCGGAGCGAAAATTCCGCCGCACACCGGTATGCTCAACACACGTTTCATCTGCCACCTCCCACTGATCATTCCACCCGACTGCGGCTTCCGGGTTGGCGGCGATACCAGGCAGTGGGACGTCGGCGAATTGATGGTGTTCGACGATACGGTCGAGCATGAGGCGTGGAACCACTCACCTGAAAATCGGCTACTGCTGATCTTCGACGTGTGGCGACCCGAGATCACGCTGGAGGAACGCGCCCAGATTCGTGCGCTGTTCGAAGCCGTCGATGCTTATTGATCGTCCGGCACGCGGGGCGGCTGGACCAGGGAAACCAGCACGAAGCTGATCAACATCAGCAGGAACCAGGCACCCAGTTTCTCGGGCGGCACCGGTTCCCAGCCATGCGCTTGCGAGGGGTAGTTCCAGGCGTTGGCAAAGGTGGCGATATTCTCTGCGAACCAGATGAACAGCGCGACGAGAAAGAAACCCAGCAGCAACGGCATCCAGCGATGCACCCGCCAGTTGCGAAAGTGGACGCGCGTGTTCCAGAACAGCGCTGCGGCCGCAAGGAACAGCAGGTAGCGGAAATCCCACACATAATGGTGCGCGAAGAAGTTGACGTAGATCGCCGCCGCCAGCACCCACGTCGCCCAGCGCGGTGGATAGCGGGAATAGCGAAAGTCGAAAATGCGCCAGACCCGCGCGATATAGCTGCCGACGCTGGCATACATGAACCCGCTGAACAGCGGCACCGAGCCGATGTGGAGCAGGCTTGCCTCGGGATAGGTCCACGATCCCGCGCTGGTCTTGAACAGTTCCATCACCGTGCCGACGATATGGAAGATCAGGATCACCGACGCCTCGCGCCACGTCTCGAGCCGGAAGGCGAGCAGCGCGCCCTGGATCGACACCGCCGCAATGGTGAGGAAATCATGCCGATGCAGCGGGGCATCGGCAGGATAGAACAAATGCGTCGCCAATAGCAGCGCCAACAGCAGCGCGCCGAACAGGCAGGCCCACGCCTGCTTGAACCCGAACAGCAGGAATTCGTAGAGCCACAGCCGCCAGCCCGTTCCGGGGTCGTAGGATTCCAGCCGCTGGCGAACGGCGTGGAAGCGCGAATGGCTGAGCTTCTGCTCCAAGCTGCGGATCAGCGGACCGGTTGCAGCTTACCGTCGGTGCTCGGTTGGGGCAGGGGACGAATGTCGCCGGTATCGTTGCGCATCACCAGCACCGAACAGCCCCCGACCCGCTGGTCGACCGCCGCGACCAACAGCGCCTCGTCGGCCCGGGCATTGCCGCGATCGAGCAAGGGCAAGCCACGGTCTGCCCGGACCTGCTGGATCGTGTCGCGGCAATTGGCCGGAACTGCATCGCCCTGTTCCTTCGCCCTCGCTTCCGGTTCGCCGGGTGTCTGCGGCGCCGGAGCCGCCGCACCCGAGGCGAGGGCAACCAGTGCGACAAGGGCAGGCTTCATGCGCATTCCAACCTCCGATTCCGACCGGCACCGTAAGGCACGCTAGCCGCATGCTCAACCGCATCGCTCAACAGCATTCGGAATAGCTTCGGCTTGCTTCGTCCCAGCGGAAATGGCGGTCGTACCCGCTGTCGATCAGGGGCAGCCAGCGGTCGTCCTTGTTGAGCACTGCGCCCAGCGCGATGTACAGCGGAGCGTCGCCATTCGCCTCGTCCTCGTCGATGGCATCCTGCGTGCCGCGCAGCCGCCATCCGCTGTCGGGATACTCATCTCCCTCGCGCGTCATATCCGGTTCCTCGCGGTAGAGATAATCGACATGGCTGCGCCCTTCGACGACGCAGGCATCGACGAAGCAACGGTCCCAGTACTGGCGCCGATCCGGCACAGCGGGGCGCTGCCTGCCCTCGGCAAAGCGCGTCGAAATTACATGGGTCAGCGGGATGCGCACCGGGTCGCCGAGCGCGAACCGCGGCATGTCGACCGGCTCGTTGTCGAGCCGCCCGGTGACCCATCCATCCGCAACCTCTTCCACCGCCACCCACATGCGTTCGGCATCGTATTTCGTTTCACCGCTTTGCTGCTTGAATATCGCCTTCACGGCATCTCCGGGTGCGAGCGCGGCGAGTTCGTCGGGATGGGGCAGGAAGAAGGTGTAGGGCGCCCGCGCCGCGACCGGGCGTGGATCGGCGATGCTTATTCCGGCGGGCAGTTCGACGCCGCTCAAGCCCCCTGTTTCCGGCTCAATTCGCGCATCGCCGCATCGAGACCGTCGAGCGTCAGCTCGTACATCCGGTCGTTGACCAGCTGCTGCATGATCCGCGTGCTTTGCGAATAGCCCCACTGGCGCTCGGGAATGGGGTTGAGCCACACGGTCGCGGGATAGGTGTTGACCACGCGCTGCATCCACACCGCGCCCGATTCCTCGTTCATATGTTCGACGCTGCCGCCCGGATGGGTGATTTCATAGGGGCTCATCGCCGCATCGCCGACGAACACCACCTTGTAATCATGCCCGTATTTGTGAAGCAGGTCCCACGTCTTGGTCCGTTCCTGCCAGCGCCGCCGGTTGTCCTTCCACACGCCTTCGTAGAGGCAGTTGTGGAAGTAGAAGAACTCCATGTTCTTGAATTCGCCGGTCGCCGCGCTGAACAGCTCCTCGCACAGCTTGATGAATGGGTCCATCGAACCGCCGACGTCGAGAAACAGCAGCAGCTTGACCGCGTTGTGCCGTTCGGGGCGCATGTGGATGTCGAGCCAGCCCTGCTTGGCGGTGCCGGTAATCGTGGCGTCGATATCCAGCTCGTCCGCCGCCCCTTCGCGGGCGAAGCGGCGCAGCCGGCGCAGCGCCATCTTGATGTTGCGCGTGCCCAGTTCGCGCGTGTTGTCGAGGTTCTTGAAGTCGCGCTTTTCCCAGACCTTCATCGCGCGCTTGTGCTTGCTTTCGCCGCCGATGCGCACGCCTTCGGGATTGTAGCCCGAATTGCCGAAGGGCGATGTGCCCCCGGTGCCGATCCACTTGTTGCCGCCCTGGTGGCGGCCTTCCTGTTCCGCGAGCCGCTGCTTCAGCGTCTCCATGATCTCGTCCCACGAACCGAGCGACTGGATCGCCTGCATCTCTTCGGGCGAGAGGAATTTTTCGGCCACCGCCTTCAGCCAGTCTTCGGGAATGTCGACCTGGTTCTGCCCGTAATCGGTCAGCAGGCCCTTGAAGACCTTGTTGAAGACCTGGTCGAACCGGTCGAGCATGCCTTCGTCTTTCACGAAGGTCGCGCGGCTGAGGTAGTAGAACGCCTCGGGCGTCTGCTCGATCACGTCGCGGTCGAGCGCCTCGATCAGCGTGAGGTGTTCCTTGAAGCTGGCGGGAATGCCCGCGGCGCGCAGCTCATCGACGAAGTTGAAGAACATCGGCCATCCATATCCGGTGCGGAGGGGAAGGGCCAGTCTTGAGACTTGTAAGTAATACTTACAAAATCTATGCTGCGGCAAAACATACCGAGAGGAACCGCCTGCCATGCTCAAGCTCTACAGCTTCGGCCCTGCCGCCAATTCGCTCAAGCCGATGCTCACCCTGTCCGAAAAGATGGAATACGACCGGGATTTCACGGTGCACCGGCTCGACCCGACCAATTTCGAACACCATCAGGACTGGTTCAAGGCGATCAATCCGCGCGGACAGGTTCCGGCGCTGGAAGACCAGGGCAGGATCGTCACCGAAAGCACGGTGATCTGCGAATATCTCGAAGATGCGCATCCCACCGAGGTGAAGCTGCGGCCCGACGACCATTTCGACCGCGCGCAGATGCGGGTGTGGACCAAATGGGTCGATGAATATTTTTGCTGGTGCGTTTCCACCATCGGCTGGCACCGCGGGATCAAGCCGATCGCCCAGAAGCTGTCCGACGCGGAATTCGAGGAGCATCTCAAGAAGATCCCGATCCCCGAACAGCAGGTGAAATGGCGCCGCGCGCGCGAGGGCTTCCCACAGGATCTGCTGGACGAGGAAATGCGTAAGATCGCAGTATCGGTCCGGCGGCTGGACGACCATCTGGCCGACAACGAATGGCTGGCGGGCGGCATGTATACGCTGGCCGATATCTGCAATTACGCCATCGCCGGCGGGATGCAGTTCGGCTTCGCGGAAATGGTCAATGCCGACGATACGCCGCATCTGCTGCGCTGGATCGAGCAGATCGCCGCGCGGCCGGCGGTGCAGCGCATGTATGCGACGGTTCCGCTGGAAAAGCTCGGCACGCGCGACTAGCGCCCAGGCATGGCGGCCCGAGCGACAGGAAATTTTGTGCAGGCCGCCGCACCTTAATCCGATGATAACCATGGGCGGTTACTTCCCCTGCCACCATCAGGGGACTGCAACGCACATGAAGCTCGAAGAGATCAACGCCGAAAGCGCCATTGATATCAGCCGCATCCCGTCGGCCTGCGGCAAGGTGACGATCGGCTGTTCCGAAGCGGCCGGTCTGGTTCAGGCGGTTATCGATTCGTCGGAACGCCTGCGGGCCGAACACAATGCGCTGCAGGATACGGTTCGCGAATTGGAAGCGGACCAGCTGCGCGTGTCCGAAGCAAGCGACGAAGCGCGCCTGCTGTCCGAACGCGCGATCGAGCGGCTCGGCGAAGGGCGCAGCATGATCCAGTCCTCGCTCGGCCAGATCACCGACCTGCTCGACCTCGTCGATGCGCTGAGCCAGCACGTGACCGGCTTTGCCGCTGCGATGGAACAGGTTCGCCGCTGCTCGCAGGACATCGACCAGATTGCCGAGACGACCAATATCCTCGCGCTCAATGCGACCATCGAGGCGATGCGCGCGGGCGATGCAGGCCGCACTTTCGCGGTGGTGGCGAACGAGGTGAAGAACCTTTCCAGCGACACGCGCCGCGCCACCGACGAGATCGCCCGCACGATCGACATGCTCGGCCGCGAGGCGGAGCAGGTGATCGCCAAGATCGAAGGCGGCGCCAAGGCGAGCGAAGATGCCAAGCGTTCGGTCGGCCAGATCGAAGACACGATCCAGGGCGTGAGCGAGCTGATCGTCGAAGTCGACGGCCAGAACGACCAGATCACCCGCGCAACTTCGACCATCAGCAAGCATGTCCACAAGGTGACCGATGTGCTCGCCAGTTTCGATGCCGCCGCGATCACCAACGAGGCGACGCTCCAGAGCGCGCATGTAAAGATCGAAGACCTCGAACTGACCGCCAGCGAAATGTTCGATGCGGTGGTCAAGGCCGGGCTGTCGCCGGAAGACAGCGCCATGGTCGAACGCGCGCAGGGTTATGCGCGCGAAGTGGCGCAACGCGCGGAAAAGGCGATCGAGGAAGGTCGGCTGAGCATGGCGCAGCTGTTCGACCAGGATTATCGCGAAATTCCGGGCAGCAATCCCAAGCGTTACCGCACCGGGCTGACCGACTTTGCCGATGCCGAATGGCGCCCGGTGATCGACCGCGTCGTTGCGCAGGGAGCGCCGACGAAAATGTGTTCGCAGGCCGATATGAACGGCTTCCTGCCCACCCACATCACCGACCGTTCGCGCCAGCCCATCGGCGATATCGCCCACGACACCAAATATTGCCGCAACGGCCGGATCCTGTTCGATCCGATCGACCGGCTCGCGAAGAAGAGCAACGCGCCCTATATGATGGCGGTCTATCGCCAGGAAGGCGACGGCAAGACCCATGAAATCGTGCGCAATGTCTATGTGCCGCTGGTGATCAACGGGCGGCGCTGGGGCGACTTCGAACTGGCCTACAGCCTCTGACAGACTAACGGCGGCAGCGCGGTTTCGGGCCGCTGCCTTGTCCCGCGGGGCACGATATTATAACCGTTAACTGATTGGGTTAACGGAGTCGCGCGAATGCGCTTGTTCTCGGCATGGCAATTCATCGCGGCAGCATGCCTGCTGATGACGGGCATGTCCGCTCCCTCCGTCGAGGCAACGCCTGAGGATGGCGGCAGCTTCGCAGCCGTCGCGGCTGCCGCACAGCCGCCTGCACCGCCGCCGGCCCCGCCGGCCATGGTGGCCGATTTCCTGACCGACGGCGTGGTCATCGTCATCAGCAAGCCCAGCCAGCGGATGTATGTGTTCGAAGACGGCGTGTTGTGGCGCAGCAGCCCCGTTTCGACCGGCAAGCGCGGGCACACCACGCCATCGGGTGTCTTCGCGATCCTGCAGAAGAAGACCTTCCACCGCTCCAACATCTACAGCAATGCGCCGATGCCCTTCATGCAGCGGCTGACGTGGACGGGTATCGCGATCCACGCGGGGCATTTGCCCGGCTATCCCGCCTCGCATGGCTGCATCCGCCTGCCCGGCGATTTCGCCCGCGACTTGTACAGCAAGACCGATTTCGTCTCGACCGCCGTGATCGTCACCGACGAACCGATTGCCGCCGGTGATGACGCGCTGCGGATTGCCGGGCTGACCGAAACGGCAGTTCCACTCAGCCCGAAGATGCTCGAAACGCGGCAGGCGCGGTTCGCCAGGGCCGACCGGGTTCCGGCGGCGCGGCTGGCCCCCGCCGGGCCGCCGCGTCTCGCCTACGCGCCGATGCTCAACATCGCCGGACGCACGGGTCAGATGCAGGGGCAGGGGCAAACCATCCAGCTGGCCGCCGCGACCTCGCAGGAAGAGGCGGCCGCGCATTGGCAGCGGCTGACCCGCCTGCGGCCCGAGCTTTCGGGGATGCAGATGGCGATCGTCCCCGCTGTGGTGAATGCACGCCAATATTATCGCCTGCGCGCCACCGCGCCCGACGCCGCAGCAACATGCCGCGACCTCAAACGTTCGGGGATCGACTGTTTCGCCGTCAGCTGAGCGTCAGCTCGCGCGCCGCGCCTGCCACCACCGGCTGCCTGCGTGGATCGCCATCGCCAGCCAGCCCAGGCCGATCATGGCCGTGGCGGTCGGCCCGATGCCGTAAGGATCGAGCATCGCGGGCACCAGCAGCAGCGGCGCAGGCAGGCATAGTGCGGCGAGCACCCAGCGGCGCATCCTGGCGAAAGCGAGAGCCGCCCCGCCGCATGTCAGCGCGAGCAGGCCGAATTTGGTCCATACCGGGAAGGGCAGGATCGCCATCTCGCCTAGCGGATGCGCCATGTCGGCCACCATGCGGAACATGATCGCATTCTCGACCGAATCGGCCAGCGCCGCAATCACGCCCATCCAGCCGAACAGCCGCCAGATAGTGCCGCCCAACTCGCGCCCGACGCCCAGGAAGAAGCTGAGCGTCAACAGCGCATAGGCGGGCATCAGCAGGTAATCGAGCTGGTTGCCCGTGGTCATCCCGGCGATACGCGCCGCGCGCTGCGGATCGCCCGGTTCGCCGAAGATATGGACGAGATGCTGCGGTGTCGCCGCGAATTCCAGCAGCAGCACCGGGCGAATGGTGCTGCCCGGCAAGGGAACCGCCAGCGTTGCCGGGAAAAACGACTGCATCACCGCCATGATCGCGGCGACCAATACGAACAGCAGCAGCGTGACCTGCGGGCGGGCGAGGCGGTTGGCGAGGGCCTTCATGCCGATGCGCCCGTGCCTCAGCTGTTGCGCCGGGCCATGAAGGCGAGCCGTTCGAACAGCATCACATCCTGTTCGTTCTTCAGCAGCGCCCCGTGCAACGGCGGGATCGCCTTGTTCGGATTGCTGTCCTGCAACACCTCGAGCGGCATATCCTCGTTGAGCAGCAGCTTCAGCCAGTCGAGCAATTCGCTGGTCGAAGGCTTCTTCTTCAATCCGGGCACTTCGCGCAGGTCGTAGAAAATATCCATCGCCTTGCCGACCAGCGCCTTCTGGATGCCGGGGAAGTGCACCTCGATGATGTCGCGCATCGTCTCGCGGTCGGGGAATTTGATGTAGTGAAAGAAGCAACGCCGCAGGAACGCGTCGGGCAGTTCCTTCTCGTTGTTCGAGGTGATCACCACGATCGGTCGCTCGCGCGCTTCGATCCGCTCCTGCGTTTCGTAAACGTCGAAGCTCATCCGATCGAGTTCCTGCAACAAATCGTTGGGGAATTCGATATCCGCCTTGTCGATTTCGTCGATCAGCAACACCGGCAGTTCGGGCGCGGTGAAGGCTTCCCACAATTTGCCGCGCTTGATGTAGTTGCGGATGTCGTGGACCCGTTCCTCACCCAGCTGCCCGTCGCGCAGGCGCGCCACCGCGTCATATTCGTAAAGCCCTTGCTGGGCCTTGGTGGTGGACTTCACGTTCCATTCGATCAGCGGCGCATTGACCGCCTTGGCGATTTCATGCGCCAGCACCGTCTTGCCGGTGCCCGGCTCCCCCTTCACCAGCAGCGGGCGGCGCAACGTGACCGCGGCATTGACCGCGACCTTCAGGTCTTCGGTGGCGATGTAATTGCTGGTGCCTTCGAACCGCGTCGGCGTCTGATCGGTCATCGGTTGTCCTTGAAAACTGTTCCCGGCCAGCGTTACGGACCTAGCCGGGCGAGAGCAAGGGCCCGGGCAGGCGATGGGCTAGCGCTTGAGGCCGAGGATGCGCTGGGCGAGCAATTCCAGCCTGGAATTATCGAGCGGCGCATCCGGATCGTTCCAGCTCAGCACCAGCACGAACCATGCACCGGACTTGTCCTGCAGCAGCCATGACAGGTTGAGCACCCCCGGCTCCGACCCGCCCTTGAACCCGACATAAGCCCATTTCTCGCGCATCGGCGCGGTGAGCGAGGGGTTCACCGCGAGGATGTCGCGCGCGATCGGTTCGTCCAGCTGCTGGATGCGCTCCAGCACGCCGCGCAAATCATTGGCGCTGGCGAACCATTCCAGCGTGTCGATCGCATGCGGTTCGGCGAAGGTGGGCGGGGCGATATTGCGCGCGTCGCCGCCCGTCTCGCTGTCGAGCGTGGCGAGTATCTGCGCCTGTTCCTCTTCGCTCGCCGCGGCATAGAGCCCGCCGCGCTCGGTATCGCCCTTGAGCGCGAACAGTTCGAGCGTGGAGAGGAAGGGAAGCATCCTGTCGGGCGCGGAATGCCCGCTCGCGCGGACTTCGCCGGCCAGACTGTCGCGGCCCAGCAATGCGATGAGCTGGTCGGTCGCGGTGTTGTCGCTGATCGAGATCATCATGATCGCCAGCGTCGCGACACTCACCGGGGTTTGCTGCGGCCAGTCCTGCATCCGCCCGCTGGGCAGCGAGCGCCGATCGAGCCGGACGAGCTGGTCCCACCCGATCTCGCCCTTCGCCGCCGCATGGGCGAGGTCCGACAGGACATAGAGCTTGAACGCCGATCCAATCGCCATCTGCCGGTCCGGCTCGATGGCAATGATCGGCTCCTGCCAGCGGTCGAGCGGGGCATAGAGCACGCTGACCTGGCCCGGAAGCGCGGCGATGTCGGAGGTGACGGCGGCGACACTATCGTCCAGCGTTTCGAAATCGTTGAACAGCAGGCCGTTGACGAGCTGGCCGGAATCGGGCGCAAGCTCCATCCGGCCGCGCGCGATCGCCCGTTCGTAACGCAGGGCGACGATGGCCGAACCCTTGCCGGTCGGCGTGACGGAATCGACCCCGGCGAGTGTGCCGAACTGATCCTCCATCTGCGCTGCGAGTGCCGTCAGCTGCTCGGGGCTGACCGCACCCAGGAAACCGGCGGAGAATACGTCGCTGGCCGGGCGATCGCCCTTCAGCACCGCGACGATCTGTTCGGCACGCGTTTGCAGGAGCGCATCCTGCGAGCCATCATCCGGCAGGCTGGCCGGATCGCTTTCTCCTGCGGTTTCTGGCGGCGCATCCTGCGCCAGGCCGGGCACGGGGGCACTGGCCCAGAGGGCCGCCGCAAGGCTCGCCAGCAGCATTTTTCGCACGGTCATTTCCCTTCCAAGTCACCTTCACCTGTCTTGCCATACCGTCCGGCAATGGTGCATGACAGGCTTTGTCACTTGAAAACACGCATCGGGAAGGCGATCAACCGGGGCGAGACATTCTGGACGTGCGGCAGGGCCAAGCGGGACCGGCTGCAATTTGAAGGGGAAATTCGACCAATGAAACTTATTGCCTCCGCCGCGGCCATGGTTGCCGCTGCATCGCTCGCCACCTCGCCGCTGATGGCTGCGACCGACAACAATTACGATCCGGTCATGTACGACATGATGCTGGATTGCGCCGCGCTGCAGATCCTGTTCGCCAACAATTCGGACAAGCAGGAAGACAAGGACGATTCGATCAAGATGGGCGCCGCCTTCCTGACCAGCGCGCAGGAAATGTCGGGCAGCGAGATCAACGATCTCGGCCCCGTGATCAGCCCGCGCATCGAGAAGATCAAGGGCTGGATCAACAGCGACGCCGACAAGGCGCGTCGCCTGACCAAGACCTGCGCCTATGTGCTGAAGATCGGCAAGAACTACGTCTCGGGCTGATCGCTCAAGACAAGATCACCGAGAGAGGGCGGCCCCGGGCAACCGGCGCCGCCCTTTTCATTGGGCACCGCGATCATCGCTTGAGAACGAGGAAATCCTGCAACACCAGCGCGTCGAGCGCGGTTTCGGCGAACAGCGCCAGCGCCTCGCGCGGGGTTTCGACAATCGGCATGCCGCGCCGGTTGAGACTGGTGTTGAGCAGGACCGGGATGCCGGACAGCGCGCCAAACGCTTCGACCAGGCGGTGGAACAGCGGGTTCCAGCCGGGCTCGACCGTCTGCACCCGCGCGGTGCCGTTGACATGGGTGACATTGGCGAGCGCTTCCCGGGCATGGGGGCGCGTCCGGTCGACCAGGATCATATAGGGGCTGTCGCGCCCGGCTTCGAACCAGTCTGGCGCACGGTGCGCCGATACGGCAGGCGCGAAGGGCCGGAAATCCTCGCGGAACTTGATCGCTGCGTTGATGTGGTCGCGCATCCCGGGAATGCCGGGGTGGGCGAGGATGCTGCGATGGCCCAGCGCGCGCGGGCCGAACTCGCTCCCGTCGCGAAACCACGCCAGCGTCTTGCCAGCGGCAAGCAAGGCCGCGGCGCGCTCCACCAGCGGCTCTCCGGCCAGCGGGGTAATTTCCCACTCACCCCCCGCATCTGCCAGCGCATCGGCCAGCGCGGCGGCGATTTCGGAGGATGAATAGCTGCGCCCGAAACAGGTCGATCCATCATGGGCCGCGCGTTCGCCGCCCAGCAGCTTCAGCCAACCGTAATAGGCACAGCCGAGCGCAAGGCCATTGTCCCCCGCTGCCGGCTCCATATACAGATCGCGCACCACGCCATCGTCCAGCAGCCGTGCATTCGCCACCGCGTTCAACGCGACACCGCCGGTATAGGCGACCCGCTCCGCCGGAAATCGACCGAGCCGCTCTTGGAAAACCGCCGATACCGCGAGTTCCACCTGGTCCTGCGCCCAGCGAGCGACATCGGCGTAATATTCGAAATTGGCGCGGAAGTCTTCGTAACCCGATGCAGGGCGGGCGAGGGACTTTTGCCAGCCCTTCGTCACCAGAATGCGCCCGTCTTCGAGTGTGAACGCCTCTTCCCCGACTGCGCCCGGCGAGCCGTAGGGGGCCAGACCCATCAGCTTGCCGGCGTCATCCATATTGCCGAACACATATTTGCTGATCGCCGAATAGAACCCGCCGATCGAATGCCGCGTGGTGGGCAGTGCCAGGCCATCGCCGGGGCTGCACCCGAACTGGCTGAAATCCTTCACCAGCGGGTGCATCTCGCGCCCGTCGAAACGATAGAAGCTGTCTTTCTCGCACCACATGCCGGGGCCGGGCGGGGTCAGCACCTGCGCCCCTGCGAGATCGACGCATTGGTCGTAGGGGCTGCCGCAACCGTCGATCACCATGATCGCGCAGTCGCCGAAGCCTGTCGTGCCCGCCGCGCTCCACGCATGGGCGAGGTGGTGCGAGATGAATTCGACCGGGGGGCCGCCGGGCCCACCGAACGGGCGCGGGCCTTCGAACCAGTCGGCACGGGGGATTTCGAAATTGGCGTTCTGGACGATCAGATCGACGTCGGCGAGGGTAATCCCGGCAGCGTCGAGACAATAGGCGACAGCCGCTGCATCGTTACCGCCATCGTGCTTGCGGCGGGTGACGCGCTCCTTCTCGATGCCGACGCGGACACGCCCGTTTTCGAGCAGGACGGCGGACCCGTCGTGCGACAGGCCGGTGCCGAGGACATAGACCGGCTTGCTCATCCGCCGGTGGCCCCGGTGCCCGGAAGCGCCGCCGCGCTAGGCGTCGATCATCTCCCGGTCGAATTCGCCCGCGCGGTTCTGGATGAAGTTGAAGCGGTGTTCCGGGTTCCGGCCCATCAGCTGGTCGACCAGTTCCTTCACCGCTGCACGCTGTTCGAATTCGGGGGGCAGGGTGATGCGGATCAGGCTGCGGCTGGCCGGGTTCATCGTGGTTTCGCGCAATTGCTGCGGGTTCATTTCGCCCAGCCCCTTGAACCGGCTGACTTCGACCTTGCGCCCCTTGAACGGCCCGGCTTCCAGCTCGGCCCGGTGGGCATCGTCGCGCGCATAGGCGCTCTCCTTGCCCGCGGTCAGCTTGTAGAGCGGCGGCTGTGCGAGATAGAGGTAACCGCCGCGCACGATTTCCGCCATTTCCTGGAAGAAGAACGTCATCAGCAGCGTGGCGATATGTGCGCCGTCGACATCGGCGTCGGTCATGATGATGACCCGGTCGTAACGCAGGTTCTCCGGGTCGCAATCCTTGCGACTGCCGCAGCCGAGGGCGAGGATCAGGTCGGCGATTTCGCTGTTGGCGCGGATCTTGTCGGCGCTGGCGCTGGCGACGTTCAGGATCTTGCCGCGGATCGGCAGGATCGCCTGCGTCTTGCGGTCGCGCGCCTGCTTGGCGCTGCCGCCCGCGCTGTCCCCTTCGACGATGAACAGTTCGGTCTCGCCGTTGCCGTCGCCGCTGCAATCGGTCAGCTTGCCGGGCAGGCGCAGCTTCTTGGCATTGGTCGCGGTCTTGCGCTTGATCTCGCGCTCGGCCTTGCGCCGC
>JACXVD010000104.1 GCA_014763545.1 Sphingomonadales bacterium | reverse complement strand
CGATGACGGGTTCTATTACGACGTGATGGCCCCGGCCAGCCGCGACCCGTTTTCCATCGACGACCTGCCCGCGATCGAGGAAAAGATGCGCGAGATCATTCGCGCCGACAAGCCGCTGACGCGCGAAGTCTGGTCGCGCCAGCAGCTGATCGACAAATGGCGCGCCGACGGCGAAAGCTTCAAGGCCGAATGGGCCGCCGAACTGCCGGAAGGCGAGGAGCTGACGGTGTACAAGAGCGGCGAGGACTGGCTCGACATGTGTCGCGGCCCGCACCTGCCCAGCACCGGCAAGCTCGACCCTGCCGCGTTCAAGCTGATGCGCGTCGCCGGGGCCTATTGGCGCGGCGACCAGAACAATGCGCAGCTGACGCGCATCTACGGCACCGGCTGGCTCAACAAGAAGCAGCTCGACGCGCATCTCCACCGGCTGGAGGAAGCCGCCAAGCGCGACCACCGCAAGCTGGGCCGCGAGATGGATTTGTTCCACCTGCAGGAAGAGGCGCATGGCAGCGTCTTCTGGCACCCCAAGGGCTACCTGATCTGGCGCGAGCTGGAAGCTTACATGCGTCGCGCGATCGACGCCGCCGGCTACCGCGAGGTCAAGACCCCGCAGGTGATGGACGCGCGCCAGTGGGAGCAATCCGGCCACTGGGGCAAATATCGCGAAAACATGTTCGTGATCCCCGACGAGGTGCCCAACACCGAAGACGAAGGCCCGATCATCACCGGCGATGCCGACTGGATGGCGCTGAAGCCGATGAATTGCCCGGCGCATGTCCTGATCTTCCGCCAGGGGATCAAGTCCTACCGCGACCTGCCGCTGCGTATCTACGAAAATGGCTGCTGCCACCGCAACGAACCGCATGGCGCGCTGCACGGGCTGATGCGCGTGCGCCAGTTCACGCAGGACGATGCGCATATCTTCTGCCGCGAAGACCAGATCGTGGCCGAAGTGCGCGCCTTCTGCGAACTGGCGGACCGGATCTACAAGGACTTCGGCTTCACCTATTCGGTCAAGCTCGCGCTGCGGCCGGAGCATCGGTATGGCTCGGACGCGGATTGGGACAAGGCCGAGGCCGAACTGCGCCAGGCGGTGGTCGATGCCGGCATGGCGAACGAGGAATACGGCTGGGAGGAACTGCCCGGTGAAGGCGCGTTCTATGCGCCCAAGCTGGAATGGCACCTGACCGATGCGATCGGCCGCACCTGGCAGGTGGGCACGATCCAGTCCGACCGCGTGCTGCCCGAACGGCTCGATGCCAGCTACATCGGCGAGGATGGCGAGAAGCACCGCCCGGTAATGCTGCACCGCGCGATCTTCGGTTCCTACGAACGGTTCATCGGCATCCTGATCGAGCACAATGCCGGGCGCCTGCCCGTCTGGCTCGCCCCGGTGCAGGCGGTGGTGGCGACCATCGTGTCGGACGCCGATGGCTATGCCGGTGAAGTCGCCGCGAAGCTGAAAGCCGCGGGCATCCGGGTCGAGGCCGATTTGCGCAACGAGAAGATCAACTACAAGGTGCGCGAACACTCGCTGGCGAAAGTCCCGCATATGCTGGTGGTCGGCAAGCGCGAGGCGGAGGAAGGCACCGTCGCCGTGCGCACGCTGGGCGAACAGCAACAGCAGGTGATGGCGCTGGACGAGGCGATTGCACTGCTGCGCGCCGGGGCGACCCCGCCCGACCTGGGCTGAGGTTGCAGCGATGATCCGGCGCGAACATCTCGGCACGGCGCGGGTGCCGGGCGGGGAAGTGCTCGAACTCTATCGCCACGATCGCGATTTCATGATCGTGATGGGCCATAACGAGCTGATGTCGAGCCGCAAATGGGGCTCGGAAGAAGCGCTGGCGACGATGGCGATAGAGCGGCTGGGCGGCAGGCCCGCCCCGCGCATGCTGATCGGCGGTTATGGCATGGGCTTCACCCTGCGCGCCGCGCTCGCCCGGCTGGGGCCGGATGCGCGGATCACCGTGGTCGAACTGGTGCCGGAAATCATCGAATGGGCACGCGGGCCGATGGCGGAGCTTGCCGCCGGGTGCCTCGACGATGCGCGGGTGACGCTGGAAATGGGCGATGTCGGCGAAGCCATCGCGCGCAGACAGGGCGTGTGGGACGCGATCCTGCTCGATGTCGACAATGGGCCGGATGGGCTGGTGCGCGAAGACAATGATACGCTCTATTCGCCCCCCGGCCTCAATGCCGCGCGCCGCGCGCTGGCGCCGGGCGGGGTGCTGGCGATCTGGTCAGCCGCGCCCGATCCCGCTTTCCGCGGGCGGCTGAAGAAGGCGGGCTTCGACGTGGACGAGCGGATCGTGGCCGCGCGGTCCAACGGCAAGGGGCCGAAGCATATTATCTGGTTCGCCACGCCGCGTTGAGCGGCGGCAGCTACAGCCAGCGCGCCGCGAGGATCGGGCCGCCATCGGTTTCGCGCAGCAGCAGCAGCTGGCGTCGACCCGCTTCGGCGCCGCGCCTCTCGCTGGACGCAATCCGCACCGATGCCTTGCCGCCGTTCCATGGCACGAGGCGTTTTTCGCCGCGCACGACATTGGCATAGGCGATCTTGCGCCCGCCATTCTCGCCGCTGCCGATGGCGACCCGGGCGAGCGGGTCGATCTCCAGCAACACCAGTTCGGCGGGCATGGCGCTGGTGCCACCCAGCCCCGCGATCGTCGTGCCGTCGGGCAGGGTTTCCAGCGCGATGGCGGCCTGTCCCTTGTGCGGCAGGCGCGCGGCGATCTGGCGGATATTGGCTTCCTGCGACCCGATTGCCCCGGCGCGCCCGTCGAGCACCACCTGCGGGGTATAAACCCCCTGCCCGTCGAAGCCGCGCGCGCCATAGGCGCGCTGGAGCCGTGTGTTCTCCTCGCGCGCCAGCGTGTCCTTCCACCCCAGCCGGTCCCAATAGGTGACCGGACGGCTGATGACGACGAAGCCGGGTTCCTTCGCCAGTTTCGCGGCGAGCACGTCGGCCGGTGGGCAGGACGAACAGCCCTGGCTGGTGAACAGTTCGACCACCACCGGTTCGCGCGGGGTGTCGGCGGCCATGCCGGGCAGTGCATGCAGGCCGAGCCAGGCGGCGAGCGCCACGCATGATGCAAGGAGGATGGGCAGGGGGCGCATGGCAACTCCGCGTGACGCTGGACCTTGCCTGGTTGTTCGCCCTCGGCGGCGCTGCGGTTACAGGGCCGGGAAGACCTGCCCCGCCAGCACCAGCGCCAGCGCGCAGCCCGTCACGATCGCGAGCCGCGCCAGTTCGGCGGCGTGGG
>JACXVD010000051.1 GCA_014763545.1 Sphingomonadales bacterium | reverse complement strand
CCAAGGAACATCCGATGCCCCCTCCCCTTACCCGGCGTGCGAGCTTGCGGGCGGGCGCGGTGGCGCTCTCGCTTGGGGTGGCCGGCATGCCCGCGCTTGCAGCGGGGGGCCGTATCCGTGCGGTCTGTTTCGACGGTTTCCCGCTGTTCGACCCGCGACCGGTCCTGGGACTGGTCGGTGCGCGGTTTCCCGACCATCCCGAGCTTGCGGGCAAGTGGTTCACCAGGATCTTCGCGCATAGCTGGCTGCGCACCAGTGCAGAGCGTTACACGCCGTTCGACCGCCTGCTGGACCAGGCGCTGGAACAGGTCGCCGGTGAGGCCGGGGTGGCGCTGCCCGCGCCGCTCAAGGCCGAACTGCTCGGCCAGTGGCTCCGGCTGGGGTTGTGGGACGATGTCCTGCCTGCGCTCGACGCGCTCGCAGCGGCGGGGATCCGGCTGGCCTTCCTGTCGAACTTCACCGAGGAAATGCTGCGGGTGAATGCGCGCAACAACGGGATCGAGGCGCGGCTGGACTATCTCAGCACCGACCGCGTCGAACGCTACAAGCCGCACCCGCGCGCCTATGCGATGGGGCTGGACCACTTCGGGCTGGCGCGCAGCGAGATCGCCTTCTGCGCCTTCGGCGGATGGGATGCGCTGGGGGCCAGCTGGTTCGGCTATCCCACCGCGTGGATCAATCGGCTGTCCCAACCCGCCGAGCGGCTCGATCCCGGCCCGATCATGGAGGCGAAGAACCTCTCGGCGCTGCTGTCACTTGCAGCTGTCGGCGGGTGAGGGGCGCCAGTGCCGCTCACCCTGGCCCCTAACCCTGGCCCTCACCCGGCCACACGCGGTCAGTCGTGTTCGCGGTCGCCCTGCCCCATGTAGAGCTCGCGCCCGGTCTCGTCATAGACCTTGCTCATTTCCTCCATGCCCTTCTCCGCCTCGTCGGCAGCAACGAAGCCGTCGGAGGACTGGTTCTGCAGCCGGGCAAACTCGCGCACTTCCTGGCTGATCTTCATCGAGCAGAATTTCGGCCCGCACATGCTGCAGAAATGCGCGGTCTTGGCGCCCTCTGCGGGCAGCGTCTGGTCGTGGTATTGCTCGGCGGTGTCGGGATCGAGGCTGAGGTTGAACTGGTCGCGCCAGCGGAATTCGAAGCGGGCGCGGCTCAGCGCGTCGTCGCGGACCTTGGCGGCAGGATGCCCCTTGGCGAGGTCGGCGGCGTGGGCGGCGAGCTTGTAGGTCACCACGCCGACCTTCACATCGTCGCGGTCGGGCAGGCCGAGGTGTTCCTTGGGGGTGACGTAGCAGAGCATCGCGGTGCCGAACCACCCGATCATCGCCGCGCCGATGCCGCTGGTGATGTGGTCGTAACCCGGCGCGATGTCGGTGACGAGCGGGCCGAGGGTGTAGAACGGCGCCTCGCCGCAGCTTTCCAGCTGCTTGTCCATGTTCTCCTTGATCTTGTGCATCGGCACATGGCCGGGGCCTTCGATCATCACCTGCACGTCCTGCGCCCAGGCGCGCTTGGTCAGTTCGCCCAGCGTGTAGAGCTCGGCGAATTGCGCTTCGTCATTGGCGTCGGCGATGGAGCCGGGGCGCAGGCCGTCGCCCAGCGAATAGGCGATGTCATAGGCCTTCATGATCTCGGTGATCTCGTCGAACTTTTCGTAGAGGAAGCTCTCCTTGTGGTGCGCGAGGCACCATTTCGCCATGATCGAGCCGCCGCGCGACACGATGCCGGTCACGCGCTTGGCGGCGAGCGGGACGTAGGGCAGGCGCACGCCGGCATGGATGGTGAAATAATCGACGCCCTGTTCGGCCTGTTCGATCAGCGTGTCGCGGAATATCTCCCAGCTCAAATCCTCGGCAATGCCGCCGACCTTTTCGAGCGCCTGGTAGATCGGCACGGTGCCGATGGGGACGGGGCTGTTGCGGATGATCCATTCGCGCGTGTCGTGGATGTTGCGGCCGGTGGAAAGGTCCATCACCGTGTCCGCGCCCCAGCGGATCGACCAGACCATCTTGTCGACTTCGCTCGCCACGTCGCTGGCGACGGCGGAATTGCCGATATTGGCGTTGATCTTGACGAGGAAGTTGCGCCCGATCGCCATCGGTTCGGCTTCCGGGTGGTTGACGTTGCTGGGGATGATCGCCCGCCCGCGCGCCACCTCGTCACGCACGAATTCGGGGGTGACATATTCGGGGATCTCCGCGCCCCATGAATTGCCGTCCCGCTCGCGCCGGATGAACTCGCGCCCGATATTCTCGCGGGTGGCGACATATTCCATTTCGGGGGTGACGATGCCGCGGCGGGCATAGTGCATCTGGCTGAGGTTCGCGCCGGGCTTGGCGCGCAGCACCGTCTTGGCGACATTGGGGAAGGCGGGGACGCCGCCCGAGCGGTCGGGTCCGAGCTGGCCGTTATCTTCCGGGCGCACTTCGCGCGCGGCATATTCTTCCACATCGCCGCGGGCGAGCTGCCATGCGCGGCGCACCTGCGGCAGGCCGGCGCGGATGTCGATGCTGGCCGCCGGGTCGGTGTAGGGGCCGGAGGTGTCGTAAACGCGCACCGGCGGTTCGCCGCTCGAGGGTTCGAGGTCGATCTCGCGCATCGCCACCTTCAGCGGGCCGACATGGATCTTGCGGCTGCCGCGAATCGGCCCGGTGGTAACGCCGATTTCGAGCTTGCTGTTGATGTCGGCCATGCGCGTAACTCTCCTGTAGGCGGACGGAGAGCGGTTTTTTTTGGACCGCTCCACTCCCTCCGCCGATGCTAGTCGGTTCAGGTTCGACGGGTCGCAGGGCGTGACACCTGCCTCTCAGCCAGCACTGGCTCCCCGGGGATGGGGAACATCTAGCCCGTGCTACCGGCGCTGTCCATGGCGCCCGTCCACACGATGCACCCCGCGGGGCCGTGCGGCGGCCTGCGGTGTACCAGTATGTCGGCGGCGGTGCCCCGCCGACGCCCGGCATTGTAAGCTGACAGGCCAATCTCTGCCCAGGTGACGAAATGAAACCTGCCCTCCCCTTGTTGCTGCGTCTTGTCCTGCTCGTATGCGCGGGTGGCCTGTGGCAGGCCACGCCCGCCGCGGCGCAGGCCTATCCCTGCCCCGGCCCGGGCCCGGGCGAAGTGATGGTGGGGATGACCCCCGGCGGCAACGGCGTGGCCCCGGTCCCGCTGTGCGCGCGGGTTGACGACGCCGAGCCCGAACCGGCCCCGGTCGATACGGTGGCCGCGATCGCCTGGCATCCCGACGCGGCCGATGTCTGGGTCGATGGGCGCTACACCGGCAAGGGCACCGCCGTCGGCGTTGCGCTGGACGCGTGCAACCGCGCCATGGGCGGCGGGTGCTCATCGACCGGTGAGTGGTGGAATTCCACCATGGCCATCATCCGCGACAATCGCGGAGACCTGCTGTCCGCCTGGCAGGGCAATGGCGGGGCAGAAGGCAAACGGGTCCTCGCCGATTGCGCGGCGCGGCAGCTGCTGCCCTGCGAAGTGATCGGCAAATACAGTTCGGCGACCGATCGCCACGTACCCGGTGCGAGGGCGCGCAAGGCCTATCTGGCAGCAGCCTGGGTCAAGAGCGCAGAGGGCTATGACAGCAAGCTCTATATCGTCAGCGGACGCCCGAATGCCGAAGACGCAGCACAGGCGGCAGTGCAGGCCTGCCAGCGCGCGACGGGGCGCGAATGCGCCATCGCCGACTGGTCGGGCAGTGGGTTCATCCAACCAATTGTCGTCGACGGCGGGGAATCCCTCGTGGTCGAGACATCGTCCAAACGCGCCAGGGATGCGGCGAAAGTGAAATGCAAACGCGACAAGAGCAAGCTCTGCCAGCTGCAACAGCAGTATTCCGCGCGCGAGCCGGGCACCTTCGTGCATGATTACAAGGCGGGCAAGTAGCAGGAGCCCGCACCACCGCCGCAGCGCCGCACCACCGCCGCACTGCGCCAGCGCAGCATTCCGTATCGCCGGGATTGAGGCCGCCAGACCATGACTTTCCAATCTGGAAAATTATCACTTGCCGAATCGGAAAGTAACTCCTAACGCTTTCCACATTGGAAAGTGAAAGGCAGTGACCATGACCGAAGATGCCACCCAGGCCGCCGAGGCGCTCGCCTCGGTTCGCGCCAGCCACGCCCGGCTCGCCGCCCGCTCGACCGTCTGCCCGCCATGGCGCCACGCTGCTTTCGGCGCGATCTTCGCGCTGCTGGTCGGATCGATCGCGATATCCTCGCAGGTCCAGTTCATGGCCATGCCGGTGATCGTGGCGGGGATTATCGGGCTGCTGCGTTACGACCGCAAACGCTATGGCATGTTCATCAACGGCTATCGCCGGGGCAAGACCCTGCCGGTGACGTTGGCCTATGTCGGGGCGATGATGGTCATGGTAGTGGCCGCGATGCACATGCGGACCCATGACTTTACCGATGCCAGCAAGGCCGGGCTGGCCGCCATCGCCTTTGCCATGGCGATTGCCTTCAGCCTGGTGTGGCACCGGGTCTATCTGGCCGAACTGACCGGCACGCAGCAGTGACCATGGCGATCGACCCCGCCCTCCACGCGCCTGCCCGGCTGCAGATCGCGGCGGTGCTGGCCAAGGTCAGCGAAGCCGAATTCGCCACGCTGCGCGAAATCGTGGACGTCAGCGACAGTGTCATGTCGAAACATCTCTCCGCGCTGGCAGAGGCGGGCTATGTCCGGCTGCGCAAGGCGCCGCTCGACGGGCGCCAGCGGACCTGGGCCAGCCTGACCGGCGCGGGCCGCAAGGCGTTCAAGGCGCATATGGCCGCCCTGCACGAACTGGTCGCCAGCGCGCAGCGGGCGGTCGGTCCGGATTAGGCGCAAGCCCGCATGACGATGCTGTTCCGCCTCGACGCCAGCGCGGCAGAGATCGCCGCGCACTTCGCCGCGCGCAGCGGCGACGATCCGTGGGCAGGCGGGCATGTCGCGCCGGGCAGCTTCGCCCCGGTGATTACTGCCGGGCGCGAGTTCGTGGCCGGGCCGAGGCCGGCGGGTCGCCGCTTGCAGACGCGGATGATCCCGCGCCTGTGGGGCGTGCCGCCCCCGCCATCGGTGGCCGACCCGGCGCGCAGCGTGCTGAGCGTGCGCAATCCCGACAGCCCCTTCTGGATCGGCAACCTGCGCAACAGCGAATTTCGCTGCCTCGTACCCGCCACCGCCTTCATGGAATGGGGCAAGGGCCGCGACCGCGAGGGGCGCCGCGTCCGCCGCTGGTTCGCCCCGAGCGACCAGCCGATCTTCGCCTTCGCCGGTGTGTGGAAGGACAGCGAAGTGCCCAGCTTCGCGCTGCTGACATGTGAACCCAACGCGCCGCTGCGCGCGGCAGGGTGCGAAGCGATGCCCGCGATCCTGCCGCCCGACCCGCAGGCGCAGCAGCTATGGCTGCACGGCGGCTGGGACCGGGCGCAGGCCCTGCTCGCGCCCTATCCCGGCTCGCTGATGCGCGAACGGGCCGAACCGTGATGCGGCACGGCAGCGCCCGCCTCACGCGGGCACGCGCGCTTTTCAGCTGAAATGCATGGTCCCGGCGACGGTCAGCGCAAGGCCCAGCACCAGCGTGACGATCGCCCAGCCCCGGTGAACGGCAGCCAGCGTCTTGAGCCAGATCTGGAAATAGAGGTCCGAAATCGCCATCACCGCCAGCGCTTCGATGATCATCAGCCCGCCGATGGTCTTCATCACGCAGGTCAGCAACTCCGATGGAACCCACGGATTGCCGAGATAGATCGCCGCCCCGACGAACAGTTCCATGAACCCGCTGACCAGCTGCAGCGCGGGCGATTTCTCGATTTCGTCGATCATCCTGCGCCATGCGCCCGGCTGGCGCAGCGCGCCGATGGCCGCGGCAACGGCGAACAGGCCCAGCAGCGTGGCTGACCAGGCGGTGGCATCCAGAGTATTCGGCACGTTATGGTTCTCCCCTCGTGCGGCCCTTCGCGGCGCAGTGATGCATCACCACGCAGGCAAGGTCCAGAGGGGAGCGGGGAGAAAGCCGCCAGGCACCGCTCAGGCAGGACTGGCCAGCGCTTCGCTCACGGTGATCGTTTGATAAGTGGTGGCTGAAATCCCCGCATTCTCGTCGGTTACCTGTACCGAGATGCGGTATGTCCCCAGCTTCTCGCCCGCCTCGATGGTCAACCCCATCGAGTCCGGCGAAAGGTAGATCGCCTGCGGATTGGGACGCGGGCTGCTCCATTCCGGCAACTGCACCGGGTCGCCATAAGGCAAACCGTCGGGATCGGTTATCGTGACGCGGCCACTCAGCTTGCAATTGCCGGAATCGTCGACCTTGCAGCCAGCAAACAGTATCATCAGGTAGATGGGCTCGTTGCGCTGCGCAGACGTGGTGGTGGTCAGGTTCGGCGGGGTGGGCTGTTCCCATTCCTTGTGGAAGCGCTTGACGTCGCTGGTCCACAGCTGGAGCGCCATGAGGTCGCCATTACGGGCTTGGTTCTCGCCGGCTTCCTGCGCCGCCACGGGGCTGGTCAGCAAGAGCGACAAGCCGATGATCCACCCTGCCAGTTTCAAGCCAGCCTCCCCCTTCCAGACGAAGGCGGGAGGCTAACTCATGAAAAATCAAAGGCAAGCAGGAATTATTCGCCCTTCTTCGCCGCGATCCAGTCGTCCACCTTGCGTTCGAGCACGGGCAGCGGCAGCGCGCCGGTGCCGAGCACGACTTCGTGGAATTCGCGGATGTCGAACTTGTCGCCCAGCTCCTTCTCCGCCTTGGTGCGCAGGCGCTGGATGGTCAGCGCGCCGACCTTGTAGGCCAGCGCCTGGCTGGGGATGGCGATATAGCGTTCGACCTCGGCGGTCGCATCGGTGCGGCCCATGCTCGAATTGTCGAGCATGTACTGGATCGCCTGGTCGCGGGTCCAGCCCATCGCATGGATCCCGGTGTCGACCACCAGCCGCATGGCGCGCAGCATCTCGTCGTCGAGCGTGCCGAAACGCTGGTAGGGATCGTCATAGAAACCCATCGGATAGCCCAGCGTCTCGGAATAGAGCGCCCAGCCTTCGACATAGGCGGTGTTGCCGCCGAAGCGCATGAAGGCGGGCAGCGCCTCGTTTTCCTGCGCCAGGCTGATCTGGAAATGGTGCCCCGGCGCGCCCTCGTGGAGGTAGAGCGTCGTTTCCCCCGGGGTCGTGCGGCTGGGCAGATCGTAAGCGTTGAAATAGAACACGCCCGCGCGCGACCCGTCGGGCGACCCGCTTTCGTAGGAGCCGCCAGCTTCGAACTTCTCGCGGAATTCGGGATAGGGGCGGATTTCCAGCGGCGTCTTGGGCACATGGCTGAAGAACTGCGGGATCTTGGCATCCACCGCCTTGCCGATGGCGTAATAGCGTTCGGTCAGCGCTTCGCGGCTCTTGGGCTTGAACTGCGGATCGGTGCGGACGAATTCGAAGAATTCGGACAGGCTGCCCTTGAAGCCGACTTCGGTCTTCACCTTCTCCATCTCGCCATGGATGCGGTCGACCTCGGCGAGGCCGAGATTATGCAGCTCCTCGGCGGTCAGCGGCAGGGTGGTCGTGCCCTCGATCATATGGGCATAGAGCTTGTCGCCGCCCTTCATCGAGCCCAGCCCGACATCGGTGCGCGTAACCGGCAGGTATTCGGTCTTGAGGAAATCGCGCAGGCGCGTGTGCGCGGCGTAGATGTCCACGATGGCCGCGCGATATTCCTGCGTCAGCCGCGCCTTGTCGGCATCGCTGAAGCTGTCGGGGAACATCGTCACCGGGCCGTAGAAGGGCGATTCCTCGATCGGCATGGCCAGCTGGGTATCGAGCTGTTCGATCACATTGCCGGTGGTGAGCCTGGTTTCGACCACCCCGGTCGCCATCCCCTGGCGGAACTTGCCGATCGCGCGGTCGATCAGGGCAATGTATTCCTTGTGCCGCTTGAGGTTGTTTTCGTAATCCTCGACCGTCTTGAACGGCGCCGCGCCCTTGCCGCTGGCGAAGGTCGGGTAGAAGGTGTGGAACCCGCTGAAATGGTTGATCGGGCGAACCTCGGTCAGCGCCAGCATTTCAGGGGTGAGGTCTTCCAGCGCTTCGCTCTGGTTATATTCGAAGACGTCGTAGGCGATCTTGTCGGTCGGGTTCAGCTGGTCGCGCGAGATCGTGTGGAGCTTGTCGAGACTGTCCTGCGCCAGCTTGCGCACCGCGTTGGTATATTCGTCGGTCAGGTAATTGCCGAGATGGTCGGCATAACGCATGTCGCCGCGAAACAGCGCGCTGAGCGGGTTGAGCTTGAGGTCTTCCTCGTCGTTCCAGGCGAACAGCGCGAACAGCGCATCATGCGCCGCCTGCTGCGGGTCGGCAGCGGGCGCTTCCTCGTGATGCTTGGCCAGGGCGGGCATGGCAGGCAGGGTCAGGGCGGCAGCGGTGACAGTGGCCAGCAGGGCCAGGCGAATGGTCTTCATGGGTCGGATCCTGTTCTTGCGATGCGGGGTCCGCCCGGCGCATGGATGCCCCCTGCGCACGGATCGGGATACAGTCGGGCTAAGCAGGGCGCAGCGCCAAGTCCGCCGCGCTTCCACCAACCCCCGTGCGGCATCGACCAGCGTCGATCAGTCGACGATCTTGCCCTGCGCCATCACCCAGTCGACATGCTGGAGCGCGGTGGCGTCTTCCAGCGGATTGCCCTCCACCGCGATGATATCCGCCGAATAGCCCGGAGCGAGGCGCCCGATCTGCTGGTCCATGCCGAGCACCTTGGCCGCCACGGTCGTCGCGCTGGCCAGCGCCTCGCGCGGGGACATGCCGCATTTGTCGACCAGCAGTTCGAATTCCTCGGCGTTGCGGCCATGCGCGGTGACGCCGGAATCGGTGCCGAAGGCGACCGTCACGCCAGCCGCGCGGGCACGGCGGCAACCCTGCCCGAACACGCCGAGCGTCTGCCGGATCTTGTCCTCCACCGCAGGCGTGTAGAAACCCTTGCCCAGCTGTTCGCCGATCCCCTTGAAGGCCAGCAGCGTGGGCACCAGCACGGTGCCATGCGCCTTCATCTCCTTCGCGGTCGCTTCGGACAGGAAGGTGCCGTGTTCGATCGTATCGACCCCGGCCATGGTCGCGGCATGGATGCCGGCATCGGCATGGGCATGCGCGGCCACCGGCACGCCCAGCGCATGCGAGGTTTCGATGATCGAAGTCATCTCGCTGTCGGTGAAGGCCTGGCCGAGGCTCTTGTCACCCTGGCTCAGCACGCCGCCGGTGGCCATGAACTTGACCACTGCCGCCCCTTCGCGAACGGTCTTGCGGGTCAGCGCGGCGCATTCGTCCGCGCCGGTGCAAGTGTTCTGACCTTCCAGCGCCGCCATCACCTCGGGCCGGAAGCCATGGACGTCGCCATGCCCGCCGATGGTGGAAAGCGGCATGCCTGCCCAGATGATGCGCGGCCCGGGGAACCAGCCCATCGCCTCTGCCCGGACCTGCGCCGCCGAGGCGCGCGGATCGTTGCCGACATCGCGCACGGTGGTGAAACCGGCCTTCGCGGTCAGCCGGGCGTTCTTGGCATTGGTCAGCGTGATCCATTCGTCGGTCTCGATCGCTTCGCGCCACCAGTCGCCGCTGGGATCGCTGCCGAGGTGGACATGCAGGTCGATCAGGCCGGGCAGCACCGTCTTGCTGCTGAGATCGACGATCTTGTCCGCCCCGTCGACCGGCTGGTTGCCGGGCACGATGCTTTCGATCTTGTCGTCGACCACGGTGATCGTCGCCGGGCCGCTGCGTTCGCCATCGGGTCCGGCGATGACGTGACCGGCCAGGATCACCACTTTTTCCGCCTGCGCCGCCACGGCCGATGCCGCGAGTGCCGCCAAGGCGATACCGCCCGCGATGCGCTGGAATTTCATGGCCCTGTCTCCCCTGTTGCCGCTGTGGTCCCGGCTATAACAAGCCATCGGGCGTCACGCGAAAGGAAATTGCCCCGCTGCATCCCCGGCTACCGGTAGAGACTTGTGTCGCCCGCGCAGCCGCGCCATGGACAGGCCAGCGTCAGGAGAGAAAAACACCATGTCTGCCAACCGCATATTGCTGGCCATTGCCATGGCGGCAGCACCAGCGATGCTGTCCCTCGCGCCCGCGCCGCTTGCCGCGCAGGCCGCGCCGGCGACGGGCGACGCCTATGACGAATTGCTCGACCTGTTCACCGATCCGGCGCGCGCGGACGACACGTTCAAGCGGATGCTGTTTGAGGCCCTGCCGCAGGCGCTGCTCGCCAATCCCGATGTGGCCGCGCTGGAACAGCGCTGCCCCGGCGCGACCACCGCGATGATGAAGGCGGGCGAGCCCAACCTGCACAAATCGTTCCTGCGCGACCAGCAAACCTATCGCAGCGGGTTGTCGACCATCCTGCACGAGGAGCTGACGCCGCAGCAGGCGGCCGAGATGGCCGAATTCTTCCGCGACCCCAAGCGGCGGCAGGTGTTCGAACTGGCGTTCGAGAGCAATGATTTCGCCAATCTGGCCGCGAGCGTCGCTGCCGATCCCGAAGGCGAAATTTCGCAGGAAGCGATCGACGCCGACGAGGCGAAGGCCGCGCGCACGCTGCGCGACCGCATCGGTCCGGCGGATTATGCCGACATCGACTATGCCTTCCGCACCGCGCCCTGGTATCCCGCGCTGATGCGGGCAATGCCCCGGGTCAATGCGCTGCGCAGCCAGATCGACAAGGCCGCGCCCGACCCGCAGGAAGATGCGGAGCTGGAACAGCTGATGACCGGCGCGCTGGAGGTCCATCTCCAACTCTGTCTCGGCGAAGAGGTGAAATTGTGATGCGCAAGATGATCGCCCCCCTGCTGCTGGCCATCACGCCGCTGGCAAGCTTTACGCCGGCCCATGCGGCACCGGCAGCTGTGCAGGCGGCCAGCGCCGAAGATCCTGCCTATGACCATCTTTACGATGCGATCATCGGCGGGGCGGATTACGACCAGATCGTCGACGGGATGCTGGTGGCGATGCGCCAGGCCTTCCTCGCGGAAAAGATCATCGCCGATGCCGAGGCGCAGCGCCCCGGCCTGGTCGACCGGCTGATGGTCGCGATCCGACCGGTGCTGGCCACCTATTCGCTGCGGGTGCGCGGCGAATACCGCCCGCGCATGATCGGCCTGCTGCGCCAGCACCTGACCCCGGCAGAGGCGGCGGAAATCGCCGATTTCTACGAAACGCCGATCGGCCGCCGATTGCTCGCCGGGGTGGCGCAGAACTATCGCCCGACCAATACGATGAGCAAGGCGACCAATGTGGATTCGATCGACACGCGCGATGTCACCGCCGACATGGACCAGACGGCGGGCAAGGCGCTCGGCAGCTTGACCAGCGAAGAGCTGGCGCAACTGGCCGAGGCAGCGCGGACCCACCCGGCGATCGCCAAGCTTGGCGGCATCCGCGCCGACCTCGCCGCACTGCGGGTCACCATGGAAAAGGAACCGATGACGGCCGAGGAAGAGGCCGCCCTGCGCGATGCCGTGCTCACCACGCTGCGGGCGAAGGACTAGGATCCAGCTTGGCGGCAGCATCGGCCGCCGTCTTGCCTCCCGGTGGCGTCAGCCGCCCGCTTGCCCCCCGGCGGCGTCAGCCGCCTGCCTGCCATTGCCGCACCGCCTCCAGCGGCCAGAACAGCATCAGCACGTTGAGCGTCAGATTGTCGCGGATGATCCACGCGGTCAGCAGTTCGAGGAAGATGCCCAGCGCCAGGCTCAGCTGCCACGGCACCCGCGCAGCGAACAGGAAGCCCACGATCATCCAGCCGATGTCCGACACCGAATTGACGATGGAATCGCCCGAATAACCCCAGCTGATCGTCACTTCGCGATAGCGATTGATGATGATCGGCGAATTTTCGAGCAATTCCCACGCGGCCTCCACCACCACCGCGATCGGCAGCGCCCAGCGGGCGGGCCTTCCGCCCAGCAGGCGCCACTTGTCCCACAGCAGCCACGCGGCGAAGAACATCAGCATGCCGTGGATGAAGTGGCTGGGGCTGTACCAGTCGGTGATCTGCTGGCTGTTTTCCGGCGATTGCACCACGCCGTGCCACAGTTTCACCGTGCCGCAGGGGCAGATCGGCGGGCGGTGCATCGCAAACAGGATCGCCGCAGCCAGCATCACCAGTGCAAGCGTGGCGATGGCGGCGTTGCGATGCGGGGTCAGCGTGCGGTCCATCTGCGGGTGATGCCATTTTCACAGGGACAGGCAAGCCCCGTGGCCATGCCTGCCATTGCCCCCGCGCGATGGCTCGCCTAACCCCGGCGGCGATGAACGGGCGCATGATCGATGTAGCGATTGCCGGGGGCGGCTTGTCCGGCGGGCTGGCGGCGCTGGCGCTGCACCGCGCGCGCCCCGAATTGCGCCTTGCCTTGATCGAAAGCGGCGCCGCGCTTGGCGGCAACCACCGCTGGAGCTGGTTCGCCAGCGATGTATCGGCCGAGGGCGAAGAGCTGCTCGCCCGCTTCCGCAAGACCGAATGGGATGGCGGCTACGATGTCCGGTTTCCCGGCTACGGGCGCAGCCTGGCGACGCCCTATCGCTCGGTCGCTTCGGAAGATTTCGCCGCCGCGCTGCACCGCGAATTGCCCGCCGGCGCGATCCGCACCCAATGCCGCGTCGCATCGCTCGATGCGCGCGGGATCGAGCTGGAGGACGGCGAACGGATCGAGGCGCGCACCGTGCTCGATTGCCGCGGCTTCGCACCCACCGCGCAACTGACCGGCGGCTGGCAGGTGTTCATGGGCCGCCATTTGCGCACCGCGCAGCCGCATGGCGTGGCGCGCCCGATGATCATGGATGCGCGTGTCGAGCAGCGCGCCCCGGCGGGCGACGGCGGCGCCTATCGCTTCGTCTATGTCCTCCCGCTGGGGGTCGACGAATTGTTCGTCGAGGATACGTATTACGCCGATGCCCCCGCGCTCGATCGCGGGGCCTTGTCGGGCCGGATCGACCGTTATTGCCAGCAGGCGGGGTGGGACGGCGAATTGCTCGGCTTCGAAACCGGCGTGCTGCCGGTCGTCACCGGCGGGGATTTCCGCGCCTGGCAGGCCGGGCTGCAGGTGGACGGGGTCGCCCGGCTCGGCGCGCGCGGCGGGTTCTTCCATCCGCTCACCAGCTATACGCTGCCGCAGGCCGTCGAAACCGCGCTGGCGGTGGCGCGCGATGCCGATCTGACCGGCGAGCAGATGGCCGCGATGATCGCGGCGCGGGCAAGGAACCATTGGACTGCCACGCGTTTCTACCGCATCCTTGGCGCCATGCTGTTCGGCGCCGCCAGACCCGAGGATCGATACCGCGTGTTCGAACGCTTCTACCGCCTGCCGCACGGATTGATCGAGAATTTCTACGCCGGGCGGTCGAGCCTGGCCGAAAAGGCGCGCGTGCTGGCGGGCAAGCCGCCGGTCCCGGTGCTGGGAGCACTGCGCGCGCTGGGCGGCACGGGCCATCCGCTGGACACTGCCGGGGGTGCGCGATGAACGTGCCCGCCAGCCTCGAAGGCAAGCGCGCCTGCGTGATCGGTGCCGGCTTCGGCGGGCTGGCACTGGCCATCCGCCTGCAATCCGTCGGCATTGCCACCACCGTGGTCGAAGCGCGCGACAAGCCCGGCGGGCGCGCCTATTTCTGGGAGAAGGACGGCTTCACCTTCGATGCCGGGCCGACCGTCATCACCGACCCGCCCTGCCTCGAGGAGCTGTGGCAGCTCACCGACCACGACATGGCGCAGGATGTCGAGCTGATGCGGGTGATGCCGTTCTACCGGCTCAACTGGCCCGACGGGGTGAATTTCGACTATTCGAACGACGAAGGCAGCCTGCGGGCGGAAATCGACCGCGTGGCGCCGGGCGACCTGGGCGGCTACGAGGAATTCCTCGCCTATTCCGAAGAGGTCTGGCGCGAAGGTTACGTCAAGCTGGGCAGCGTGCCGTTCCTCGATTTCGCCTCGATGGTGAAGGCCGCGCCCGCGCTGGCCAAGAACCAGGCGTGGCGCAGCGTCTATTCGATGGTCGGCAAATATGTGAAGTCGGAAAAGCTGCGCGAGGCGCTGAGCTTCCACACGCTGCTGGTCGGCGGCAACCCGATGACCACCAGTTCGATCTATGCGCTGATCCACAAGCTGGAAAAGGATGGCGGCGTGTGGTGGGCGCGCGGCGGGACCAACCGCCTGATCGCCGGGATGGTGCGCCATTTCGAACGCATCGGCGGCACCATGCGGCTGCACGATCCGGTGGTGCAGGTCCACACGCTGGGCAACCGCGCGACCGAGGTCGAAGCGGCGAGCGGCTGGCGCGAACGGTTCCATGCGGTCGCCAGCAATGCCGACATCATGCACAGCTATCGCGACTTGCTGAAGGGTACGCGGCGCGGCGAGAAGGAAGCGCATGCGCTGTCGCGCAAGCGGTTCAGCCCGTCGCTGTTCGTGGTCCATTTCGGGCTGGAAGGCGCCTGGCCGGGCATCCCGCACCACATGATCCTGTTCGGCCCCCGCTATAAGGGGCTGCTGGAGGACATTTACGAAAACGGCGTGCTGCCACAGGATTTCTCGATCTACCTGCACCACCCGACGGTGACCGACCCGAGCATGGCCCCGCCGGGCAAGAGCACGTTCTACGCGCTGATCCCGGTCGCCAACCGGGGCAAGCTGCCGATCGACTGGGACACGGTCGGCCCGATGCTGGAAAAGCGCATCCTCGACGAGATCGGGCGGCGGCTGATCCCCGATATCCACGACCGGATCGTGACCAAGTTCCACTACACGCCGCGCGATTTCTCGATGGACCTTAACGCCCATCTCGGCAGTGCCTTCAGCCTCGAACCGCTGCTGACGCAAAGCGCGTGGTTCCGCGGGCACAATCGCGACGACGAAATTTCGAACTTCTACCTTGTCGGCGCGGGCACCCACCCGGGCGCCGGCATCCCCGGGGTGGTCGGCAGCGCCAAGGCCACTTCGGGGCTGATGATAGCGGATTTGGGATCATGAAAAGAATTGCAGTCTATTGCGGCTCCGCCTCGCCGGAGGATCCGCGTTACCTCGCACTGGCGCGCGATGTCGGCGCCACGCTGGCCGCGCGGGGGATCGGCGTCGTCTATGGCGGCGGGCGGCTGGGGCTGATGGGCGCGGTGGCATCGGGCGCGCTCGATGCAGGCGGCGAGGTGATCGGGGTGATCCCCGAAGCGCTCGCCGGCAGCGAAGTCGCCAATCGCGATTGCACCGAGCTGTTCACAGTATCGGGCATGCACGAACGCAAGCAGCGCTTCACCGATTTGTCGGACGGGTTCCTGACCATCCCCGGCGGGGTCGGGACGATGGACGAATTGTGGGAAGCGATGAGCTGGGCGCAGCTTGGCTATCACTCCGATCCCGTCGGCCTGCTCAACGCCTTCGGCTTTTACGACGATCTGATCGCCTTCAACCGCCGCATGGCCGAAGTCGGCTTCGTCCGCCCGGCGCACCAGGGCATCTTGATCGCGCGCGACGAGCTGGGCGAATTGCTCGACGCGATGGCCGCTTACCAGCCGCACACGCCGATCTTCCGGATGAAGGCCAGCGACTTGTGAGTTCCCCGCGCCCCCTCGCGCCCTCGCGCTTCATGCGCGAGACGCCGCAGCAGGCGGGCGGAGGGCGCCATCGCGACGCGCTGGTGGCCAAGGCGCATGCCGCGATCGTCGCAGGATCGAAAAGCTTTGCCGCCGCCAGCCGCCTGTTCGACCGCACCACGCGCGAACGGGTGTGGCTGCTCTACGCCTGGTGCCGCCGCTGCGACGATCTGGCCGATGCCCAGCATCTGGGCGGCGAACTGGGCGACCAGGCGGATGCCCCCGCCCGGCTGGAGGCGATCCGTGTGCTGACCCGGCGCGCGCTCGACGGGCTGCCCACCGCCGATCCGGCGTTCGACGCCTTCGGCCTGGTCGCGCGCGAATGCGGGCTGACCGAGGCGATGGCAGACGATGTGATCGCCGGTTTCGCGCTCGACGCCGAGGATTGGCGCCCCCGCAGCGAGGCCGATTTGATGCGCTATTGCTATCACGTGGCCGGCGCGGTCGGGGTGATGATGGCGGTGGTGATGGGCGTCTCGCCGCATGACGATGAAGTGCTCGACCGCGCCTGCGACCTCGGCCTTGCCTTCCAGCTCGCCAATATCGCCCGCGATATCGAGGAGGACGACCGGGCAGACCGGTGTTACCTGCCGGTCGAATGGCTGGTGGAGGAAGATATCGAACCCGGCCAGCATATGAAGCCGCACCATCGCGGCGAGTTGGTCGAAATGGCCGCGCGGCTGGTGGCGCTGATGGAAACCCACGCCGCGGCCGCCCGGATGGGCGCTGCCAGCCTGCCGCTGCGCAGCCGCTGGGCGGTGCTTGCCGCCGCGCGCATCTATACCGGGATCGGGCGCGAAGTGCTCCGCCGGGGGACCGCCGCGTGGGATCACCGCGCCACCACCAGCGGCTGGCAGAAAGCCTGGGCGGTGACGGCTGCCTTGTTCGAGGCGCTGGTCAACCGCCCGCGCCGCGTCGCCCTGCCGCGCTGGAATCGGCGCGAACTGGCCGAACTCGCGCGCTAGGGGCGCGTCAGGGCAGGTGGTCGGCGCTCTGCGGCGGCGGCTTGGCGTGCAGGCGGCGGAACAGCTTGCCGTCCTCCGCCCACAGGACCAGCGCCAGCGAGATCAGCGCCGAACACAGCAAGGCAATCGCCAGCACCCGCGCGGTACCGTCGTAAAGCTGGCCGATCATGATCCCGAGGCCCGAGGAAATCACCATCCGCAGGAAGCTCTGCACGCTCGATGCCGCCCCTGCGATCCTGGCGAAGGGCTGCATCGCGATCGAGCCGAAATTGGCGCCGAGGAAGCCGAGCAGGGCGAGGTTGATCGCCAGCAGCGGCACGAAAATCCAGATCGTTTCATACGGGCTGTAGGCGAGCCACACCTGCGCCGCCGACACGATGACGAAAGCGATCAGCCCGCTGTGCGACACGCGCCGCGCGCCGAAGCGGGTGACGATCCGCGAATTGGTGAGATTGGCCAGCACCATCGCCGCCGCGGTGATGCCGAAGACCAGCGGGAACCAGTCCCCCAGGCCGAAGAATTCCGCGATCAGCTGCTGCGACATGTTGATGTAGCCGAAGATCGAACCGAACAGGATCGCGCTGCCGATCACGTAACCCATCGCGCTGCGGTTCCCCAGCGCCTGCGCCATATTGCCCGCCAGCGTGCCCAGCTGCATCTTCTGGCGGTGCTGCGGGTCGAGCGTTTCGGGCAGCCGCAGCCACACCCAGCTGCCCACCAGCAGGGCAAAACCGGCCAGCAACACGAAGATCCAGCGCCAGCCGGCGAATGCCAGCACCAGCTGGCCCAGCCCCGGCGCGAAAATCGGCACGGTGATGAACACGGCCGAGATCATCGACAGCAGCCGCGCCATCGCATCGCCTTCGTACCGGTCGCGGATGATCGCCGCGGGCACGACGCTGAGCCCGGCAGCGGCGAACCCCTGGAACGCGCGCATCGCCAGCAGCTCGTCGAAATTGCCGACCAGCGAACAGCCGAGCGAGCCGATCACATAGGCGGCGAGCGCGACCAGCACGACCCGCCGCCGTCCAAATCGGTCCGCCAATATGCCGGGGTAGATACAGCCGACCCCGTTCGCGAGCAGGTACAGCCCGACCACCAGCTGCCGCCGGTTGCCGTCCGCCTCGCCCAGATCGCCCGCCAGCTGCGCCAGCGCAGGCAACATCCCGTCGATCGCCACGCCGTTGAGCGCCATCATCGCCGCCATCAGCACGACGAGTTCGACCGGCCCGATGGCGCGATGGTCGGTGGAGGAGGCGATTGCAGCGGCCATCACCCCCCCTTGCCCACCGCGCGCAATGCTGCAAAGCAAAAATCGTATGCACTACTGACAATCGTGGCGCTTCATCCCGCTGCCCGGCGGCGATACAAGGCGGCATGGCCCAGGTGGACGAGAGCGACGGGGAAGGCGAAGCGCAGGGCCTGCGCAAGATCATCCATGTCGACATGGACGCTTTCTTCGCCAGCGTCGAACAGCGCGATTTTCCCGAGCTGCGGGGCAAGCCGGTGGCGGTTGGCGGCGCGGGCGGGCGCGGGGTGGTCGCCGCGG
>JACXVD010000050.1 GCA_014763545.1 Sphingomonadales bacterium | reverse complement strand
TCATGGCCGGCAAACTTACGATCCTGCGCCAGCTGGCGCGGGATGACGAAGGCAATATGCTGGCGATGGGTGCACTGGGCCTGATCGTGGTGGCGGCGCTGGTGGGCGGCGGGGTCGACATGAGCCGCGCCTACAAGGTGCAGAGCCGCCTGCAGGCCGCCTGCGATGCCGGCGTGCTGGCCGGGCGCAAGGCCGTGGCGCAATCCGGTTTCGACAGCAATGCCGAGAACGAGGCCAACGCCTTCTTCGACAACAATTTCGACGAGGACGAACAAGGTGCCAGCGGCACCACCTTCACCCCCACATCGGACGATGACGGCAATACGATCCTCGGCACGGCCTCTACCGGGGTGACGGCCACGGTGATGCGGATATTCGGATATTCGACGATCGACCTGCAGGTCACCTGTTGTCAATGTCGGCCACCTGCTGTACGAACTGGAACCCGATTACCTGGTCGACAGCTGGCAGATCCAGTCGCGCCAGCCGATCTTCGAGACCACCACGGTCAACAATGTCGATTACTACCAGGACCCGGTCACGACCACCGGGACCGGTGAAAGCGCCGAGACCCTGGCAGATGAAGGCTATTACGGTTCCGCCAGTTACGACACGCAGAACGAATGCCTCAGCGCACTGCCGGGCAATACCGGCTGGAGCAATTCCGGATCGAGTTCGTCCGACGACCAGACGATCATCAACGACGAGGGGCAGCAGGTCACCACGACCACTGTCACCCAGCCGCAAAGCCGCACCGAATACAGCTGCGTGCGGGTCACCACCGGCAAGGGCAAGAAGAAGACCACCACTTACGACCCGTATTACCGCACCTACACGCGCAACAGCTACGCCTATACTTACGAGACCGCCGATCCGGTGTATGTCACGGTCGAGAACTCGGTATTCGACCACTGGCTCTACACGCCGGTTACCTACGACGTCAGCGACTACAAGGCATTCGATCCGGTAACGGTGAAGAATGGCGAGAACGGCACCGACGCCAGCTACACCTGGGATGGGTGTATCGAGGAACGCGAGACGACGCCTGCCGCCAGCTTCCACTACAACAGCCTGAGCGGGGTCATCACCCCGGTGAGCGCGATCGACCTCGACATCGACACCGCGCCGGACGGCGACGATGCCACCAAATGGGCGCCGATGTGGCCGGAAGTCGCCTATTACCGCACCTCTTTCGTCGATTACGGGCGCGGGCGCGGGCGCTATGACCTGTCGAACAATCACGACAGTCTGACCGGCTCGCAGGCGAATTCGTTCTGCCCGCCGCGCGCGCAGCTGCTGCAGACCATGACCGAGGATGCGTTCGACGATTATGCCGATGCGCTGACCGCGCAGGGTTCCACCTATCACGACTTCGGGATTCTCTGGGGGGCGCGGATCAGTTCGCCGCAGGGCATCTTCCAGGACAATGTCAACGAAGCGCCCGGCAACGGCGGCAATGTGGCGCGGCACATGATCTTCATGACCGACGGCGCCATGTCGACCTCGAATGCGATCCAGTCGATGTACGGTATCGAATTCCACGATCGCCGCGTCACCGCCAACGGGGTCAATTTGCAGAACGATCGGCACACCTCGCGCTTCCTCGCACTGTGCGAGGCGGTGAAGGCCAAGGGCATCCGCCTGTGGGTGATCGCATTCTCGACCGGGCTGACCGACGATCTCGAAAGCTGCGCGTCGGACAACAGCGCCTTTACCGCCGAAGATTCCGACGAGCTCAATTCCGCATTCCAGGAAATCGCGAGCGAAGTGGGCGAATTGAGGATCGTGCAGTGACGCGGCGCCGTCTTCGCCAGCTGCTGAGCGCAAGCGACGGGGTCACCGCGCTGGAATTCGCGGTGGTCGCGCCGGTGTTCCTCACCATGCTGATGGGCGTGCTCGATATCGGCCACATGATCTATGGCCAGTCGGTACTCAACGGCGCGGTCCAGCATGCGGCGCGCGAGGCTTCGCTCGAAACCGGCGACACGAGTGCGGCCGACGCCAAGGTGCTGGCGCAGGTCCGCCCGGTGCTGCCCGACGTCACGATTTCCTCGACCCGCAGCAGCTATTACGACTTCTCCGACATCGCCCGCGCCGAGGCGTGGAACGATGCCGACGGCAATGGCAATTGCAACGATGGCGAAACCTACACCGATGAAAACGGCAATGGGCAATGGGACGCCGATATCGGCGTGTCGGGCAATGGCGGGGCCAACGACGTGGTCGTCTATACGGTGACCGCGACTTACGAACCGGTATTCCGCATGCCGTTCCTGCCCGACAGCTGGGCACAGCGCAGCCTGACTTCCAGCACGGTGCGCAAGAACCAGCCCTTCGCCAATCAGGAAACCTATGGCGGGGAGGCCGGCGCATGCGGCTGATCCCGAAGCGCCCGGCGCGCGCCGCGCAGCGCATCGCCCGCGACCTGTCGGGCGTCGCCGCGGTGGAATTCGCGATGATCCTGCCGCTGTTCGTCACGCTCGGGCTGGTCGGCACCGAAGTCGCCTATATGGCGACGGTCAACATGCAGGTCAGCCAGATCGCGCTGAGCCTCGCCGACAACGCCTCGCGCCTCGGCCAGACGGACAATTCCGCCGTCACCCCGACCGTGACGGAAACCGATATCGATTCGGTCATGTCGGGCGCACTGACCCAGGGCAATTCGATCGACCTCGGCACCAAGGGCCGGATCATCCTGTCCAGCCTCGAATATGACGACAGCACGGGCAAGCAATATATCCATTGGCAACGCTGCCGCGGGACGCTGGCGCGCAATTCGGCCTATGGCGACGACGACAGGAACAACGGGCTGGGTTCGACGCCGATCGCCGGGGTGGGCAGTTCGACCACCAAGATCACCGCAGCCAGCGGCTCGGCCGTGATGGTCGCCGAAATCTATTACGATTACGACGGGATCTTCTCGAACTTCCTGCCCAGCACGCCGGTGTTCCGGCAAGAGGCGATCTTCGCCATTCGCGACGACCGCAACCTGACCCCCGGCGTCACCGGCGGCGGTGGCCATTCGGACTGCGGCTAGCCGGCGCCCGGCTTGCCCGCGCACGGCCCAGGCTGGTATGCCCCGGCGAGGACGAAGGAGGGAGATGCGATGCGCAAGCAGGCAGATCGCGTCCTTGAATTGCTGGTCCCCGTGGCCATCCCGGTGATGGCGGCATTGGCGGGGGTGGCGGCGCTTTACCCCCCGGCATCGCTCTCCGCCCATCCCGGCGGGCTCAATGCCGAAGGCTGCCACACCAACCGCAAGACCGGCGAATATCACTGCCATCGCCCGCAATCGGGCACGCGGCAGCCGCCACAGCGCCGCCAGCCAGCCGCAGACTACTACCCCAATTGCGCCGCCGTGCGCGCCGCAGGCCGCGCCCCGCTAAGGCGCGGCGAACCCGGCTATCGCCCCGGCCTCGACCGCGACAACGACGGGATCGCTTGCGAGACCTGACCGCCGGGGGCAGCCCGGCGTGGTCGCGTCAATCTGCCGGATTGTGCCTCGCCAGGAATGCGGCCAGCGTATCGAACCACAGCTGCTCGTCCTCGGGTTTGTCGAAGCCGTGGCCTTCCTCGTCGAACACCAGCAGCTGCAGCTTGCCGGTCGATTTCGCGGCATCTTCCATCTTGCGGTACTGGCTGAAGGGGACGTTGGTGTCCTTCTTGCCATGCGCGAGCAGTACCGGGCGCGTCAGCGTGTCGCCCAACCGGTAGGGTGACACCGAATCGAGCGCGAAGCCGTCTTCGTCGCCCACGATCCGGGCGCGCCATTTGCGGCTGCCATCGCGGGAGAAATACTGGCGGTCGAAACGCAGCTGGCTCGCCCAGTCGGTCACCCCGGCAAAGCTTGCCGCACAGCGATAGCGTTCGGGGTTGCGGATCACGCCCCACAGCGCCGCATAGCCGCCATAGCTCGACCCCACGAGGCACACGCGCGACTTGTCGGCAATGCCTTGCGCCACGGCCCAGTCCATCCCATCGTCGAGATCGTCCTGCATCTTGCGCCCGATCTGCCCGGTGCCCAGTTCCTCGAAATCGCTGCCATAGCCGTCCGATCCGCGATAATTGGGCTGCAATACGGCATAGCCCCGGTTCGCCAGCAGCTGGACCTCGTCATCGTATGCGAGCTTGTCCCGCACCCCGTAAGGGCCGCCATGCGGCAAGATGATCAGCGGCAAATCCTTCGGCTCGCGCCCGCGCGGCAGGGTCAAATAGGCATGGATCCGGGTCCCGTCGCGCGCCGTGTACACCACCGGCTTGGGCACGGCCAACTCGGCCGGGAACAGGCCGGGACGATATTCGGCAAACAGATCGAGGTTCCGCTCCGCCGGGGTGAAGATATATAGCGCGCCCGGATCGCTCGGGCTTCCGGTCCACACCAGCATCCGCGACTTGTCGGCAGCGATCGAGACGATTTCGATGTCCTGCCCGGGCATGGCCTTCTCCAGCCCTGCCTGCCATCGCTTGAGATCCTCGTCGAACCAGACGACCCTTTCCTTGTCGTCGGTGTAATAGGCCGCGCGCGGCGCGCCCTGCGGGTCGAGCGAGACCGTCTCCACATCCCAATCGGGATTCTGGTAGACCGTTTCGACCACTTCACGCGTCGCGTAATTGAACAGGCGCAGCCCGACACGCCCGTCGTCGTCTTCGTCGAGGACATAGCCGAGGTCCGAACCGGCAAGGATCTGCTGGACGTCCCAATAGCGCGATTCCTCGTCGCCCTCCTTGAGCTTGTCCACCAGCTCGAGCTTGGACGCAGCGTCCTTGCGATAGAATATCCGCAACCGCTTCCCGCGCCAGCCCGTCCCCACACGCACCACGCCGACATTGTCGGCATACCAGTCCCACACCCCTTCACGCGGGAACTGCACCTCGGTTTCTTGACCATCGGGGGCGAGTTCGAATCGGATTACGGAGGGGTAGCTGTAGATATCCTTCTGGATCGCCATCAGCAGGTACGAACCGTCGGGCGCGACATAGATCACGTCGTCCCCCTCCACCACCGGCACCTTGCGCCCGACGTAATAGGTCTGGTTCGTCGTCAGATCCTTGGCGAACAGGCGGGTCGCGCGGATTGGCTCGCCCTTCCACTCTGCCGGCATGGAGATGGCGATCAGCAGCTTGTCGGGCCCGGCCCAGCGCATCCATTCGACGGTCCTGTCGCCCTTTTCGCCTAGGGAGATCGTCGAAATATTCGCCTTCGTCGTAGCGTCGAAGATCGCCACCAATGCCTTGCCATCGCGCAGCACCTGCATCGCAAAATGGCGCCCATCGGGCGACAAGAGCGAACCGCCGAAAGCGTTGCGCGAAGCCAGCGCCGATGTGTCGATAAGCGGCGGTCGCGCTTCGGGCTGCGACGTGTCGTCGGCGATCGCAGATGTGGCCGCAGTCGTCGTATCCCGCGCCAGTGCGGGCACGAGGGGCGCCACGCCCAGCGCCGCAACCAATCCGGCCAGCGCAAGCCCCCTTGCGCGCAATCGCATGCGGAAATTCATTGCCCCGTCTCGCCACCCCCAAAATCAAGTGTCGAGACTAACCCTCTCTAATCGTGACGCAACCCCCCGCGATCACGCGATCACGCGAAGACGCGGGCGTCGCTGGCGAAGCGCCAGGCGATGCCGGTGGGCGCATATTCGAGGGTGACCTGCGCATCGCAGGCGCGGCTGGGCATATCCTTGATCAAGACGGTGCCGAAGCCGGATTTGGCCGGGGGAAATACCGGCGGCCCGCCCGATTCTTGCCAGCTCATCGTGAACCCGCCGTCGGCTTCGATCGCCCAGTTCAGCGCAACGCGCCCGGCTTCGGTGGAAAGCGCACCGTATTTGAGCGAATTGGTCGCCAGCTCGTGCAGCGCCATGCCCAGCGCCTCTGCCGCGCGCGGGTTGAGCGCGCAATCGGGCCCTTCGACTGCGATCTGGCGCGATGCCCCGCCGAGGAACGACATTTGCATGCTCACCAGTTCGCGCACCGGCAGGTCGCGCCAGGCACGCCGCACCAATATGTCCTGGTTCACCATCAGACTGTTCACCCGCTCCTCGAACCGCCTGACGAACTCCTTGCTGGCCCCTTCGGTGCGGCGGGCAAGCGCCTGTACCTTGGCGAGCATGTTCTTGCTGCGGTGATTTACCTCGTTCAGCAGCAATGCGATCTGGTCGGCCTGTTCGCGCTGTTCGGTAATGTCGGTGTTGGTCCCGAACCAGAAGCGGATCGTGCCGTCCGGGCAGCGGATCGGCTTCGCGCGGGAGAGGAACCAGCGCCATTCGCCATCGTGGCTGCGCAAGGGGAAAGTATCTTCCCATTCCTCGCCCGTATCCCAGCTGTGCTGGATGCGCTCGACCACGCGATCGACATGATCGGGGTGGTGGACCTTGGTCCAGCCCCATCCTGCCATGTCGTCCAGCGAGTAGCCGGTGTAATCGTGCCAGCGCTTGTTGTACCAGAAGATGTGCCCGTCCGGCCGCGCGATCCAGGCGAATTGCGCCATGTTGTCGGCCAGCATGCGAAAGCGTTCCTCGCTTTCCTCCAGCCGGTGGAGTGCCTCGACATGCGCGGCAGCGTCGCGCGCGATCTTGCAGGCGCCCACGATGTTCCCTGCCGCATCGCGCACGGGCGAAACGGTCACCGCCACGGGAATACGGTGCCCATCCTTGTGGAGCCGCTCGGCAACGAAGATGCCCGCAGGCACGCCGCCCCTCACGTTCGCGAGGATTTCGTCTTCCTGATGGGCCAGTTCGGGCGGCAGCAGGCGGCGGATCGACTGGCCGACCATTTCCGCCTCCGTCCAGCCGAACAGGCGTTCGGCCGCCGGATTCCAGCTTGTCACAATCCCGTCGAGATCCTTCGCAACAATGCCGTCGTTGCTCGATTGGACCAGGGCGGCATAATGCTCGGGGGGCTGCATAGCAGCGCTATATCAGTGACTTGTCAGCTAGGGAAACGATTCTGCGGACCGCCCCGTAAAATCGGCTCAGATCCCCGCGCGATCGAACGCCCGCGCAAGATCGTCGATCACATCGAGCGGGTCTTCCAGCCCGATATTGATTCGCAGCATCCCCTCCGTAATGCCCATTTCGGCGCGTGCTTCGTCGCCCATATTGGCATGGGTGGTGCTGGCCGGGTGGCACAGCAGGCTGCGCGCATCGCCGATATTGTTCGAAATATCGACCAGTTCGAGCGCGTCGAGCACCGCGAAGGCGCGCGCCCGGCTGCCCACGTCGAAGGCAAAGATCGGCCCGGTCATCGCCATCTGCCTGAGCGCGAGATCGTGCTGCGGGTGGCTGGGCAGGCCCGGATGCATGATCAGCCCGCCCGCCTGGTCCATCCGGCTTTCGACGAAACGGCCGACCGCCAGCGCATTTTCGCTCTGGCGTCGGGCGCGCAGGTCGAGCGTTTCCAGCCCCTTGAGCACCACCCAGGCGTTGAAGGGCGACAGGTTCGGGCCGGTATTACGCTGGAACGGCAGCAGCACCTCGTTGATGAACTGGTCGCTGCCGCACACCGCCCCCGCCAGCACGCGGCCCTGCCCGTCCATCAGCTTGGTCGCGCTGTAGGCCACCACATCGGCCCCGAAATCGAGCGGCCGCTGGAGCGCGCTGGTGGCGAAGGCATTGTCGACCACGCTGGTGATCCCATGCGCCCGGGCGAGGCCGCAGACATATTCGAGATCGACCACGTCCAGCGTCGGGTTCGCGGGCGTTTCGAAGAAGAATACTTTGGTGTTGGGCCGGATCGCAGCCTCCCACGCCGCGCTGTCGGTCGCGTCGATCACGCTGGTTTCGATGCCGAAGCGCGGCAGCAGCGAATCGAGCAGCCAGCGGCACGAACCGAAGGCCGCGCGCGCGCCGACGATGTGGTCGCCTGCGGACAGCTGGCACAGCAGCGCGGTGGTCATCGCCGCCATCCCGCTCGCCTGTGCGCGGCAGGCGTCCGCGCCTTCGAGCAGCGCGATACGTTCTTCCAGCATCGCCACGGTCGGGTTCTGCAGGCGCGAATAGGTCATGCCCTGCGCCTCGCCGGTGAAGCGGTCCGCCACGGTCTGCGCATCGTCGTAGGTGAAGCCGCTCGACAGGAACAGCGCCTCGCTGGTCTCGCCATGTTCGCTGCGCCAGGTGCCGCCGCGTACGGCCTGCGTCGCCGGGCGCCAGCTGCGGGTGATCGAACGGTCGGTGCCGGTGGTCTTCTTCATAGGCGTGCGGCTCTAGGCCCTCGCACCGGGGCGGGCAAGCGAGTCGGCAGGATCGCAGGCGGTTTCCTCAGGCTGCTTCCGCGTCGCGATCGTTGGGGTGGGGCTTGCGCGGCAGGTCGCTGTCGCGCGCCGGATCGAACAGGCGCCATCCCGCGACATCGCGGATCATGGGTTGGCCGCAGCGTCGACAATTTGTGCGATAATCGTAGTTGTCGTTCCAGACGTGAGTGCGGTCGACGACATGGCCGATCAACCGGCACAACAGGTTCTTGATCACGGTAAGGCCTCCAGCGCCAGCCCCCGACATCCCCCTGCGGCAATTTCAGCCTCGACCAAGCCGACCACACCACTCGTTCGCGAATACAGCAATTTCCGCCCCATGTATATTGCAATGCAACATTGCAGGCGCTTGCGGCGTGAAAAGAAGCAGAATAGAGAGCGCCGCGATGAGCCCCCACGCGCACCGCGAGAAAGACCCTCTGGCATGGTGCGTCCTGCTGGCGCTCGCCTTTGTGGCGCTCGCCTGGGTGCGACTGGCGATTCCGAGCACGGAATATTTCGACGAAATCCACTACCTGCCCGCGGCACGCGCGCTGCTGGATCTGAGCGAGTGGCGCAACCAGGAACATCCGATGCTGGGCAAGGAATTGCTCGCAGTGGGGATCTGGCTGTTCGGCGACACCTCTTTCGGCTGGCGAATCCTGCCGCTGCTGGCAGGCGGAGGGACGCTGTTCGCGCTGATGCGGGCGACCTGGTTCGCCACCTGGTCGCGCTTCGCCACGCTGACCGGCGGGCTGCTGCTGGCGACCGGCTTCATCCTGTTCATCCTTTCGCGCATCGCGATGCTCGACATCTTCATGCTGTTCTTCGCCGCGCTGGCGATCTGGCAGCTGGCAGGCGCCGTCCGCCAGCCCGAGCGGGGCCGCGGGCGGCTGGCGCTGGCAGGCATGGCGCTGGGCTGCGCGATGGGCGCGAAATGGAATGTGCTGCCGATCGTGCCGCTGCCCGGGCTGGCCTTCCTGGCCTGGCGCATTCGTGCGGGCGGCTGGCGTTTCGCCTTCACCCATCGCGGCGCGCCGGTGCCGGGGGTCACACTGGCCGAGGCGGCGCTGTGGCTGGGGCTGGTTCCGCTGGTGGTCTATGCGCTGACCTTCACCCCGGCGCTCTATATTCACGGCAGCAATCTGGGCGATGTGGGGCTGATCGAGCACCACCGCTACATGTTCAAGCTGCAGGAAAGCGTCACCAAGCCGCATGCCTATATGTCGACCTGGCGCAACTGGATCGTCGACGAACGCCCGATCTGGTTCCTCTATCACGAAACCGACGGCGCGCAGCGCGGCATCCTGATGCTGGGCAATCCCTTCTCGATGCTGCTGGGGCTGCCCGCGCTGCTGTGGTGCCTGTGGGCCGGGCTGTTCCGCAAGCGGCGCGACGCGCTGGCAGTGTTCATCCTCTACGCCGTCAGCTTCGGGTTCTGGATCGTCGCGGAAAAGCCGGTGCAGTTCTACTATCACTACGCCTTGCCCAGCATGTTCCTGCTGATTGCGCTGGCGCTGGCGCTGGATGCGGCGTGGCGCGCGGGCTGGCGCAAGGTCGCACTGGCCGTGCTGGCGATCAATTGCGCGGTATTCGTGTGGTTCTATCCGATCATCAGCGCGGCCCCGCTGGCCGGGCCGCAAAGCTTCAACCACTGGATGCTGGTGAAGAGCTGGCGCTGACACGTCACCAGCTGCCTTTCCGAAACGCAAAGCGGCCCGGCAGCAGGCCGGGCATGAAGCACCGACCCTGTGCCGGACCGCCAGCCCACCGCCCGACTCGCTTGCGGGCGGTGCGCCTGTCAGCTTGTGTTACGCGATGGCGCGGCCGCTCTTCGGGCCGACCAGGAACCAGGCGATGGCGCCGATCACCGGCAGCACGATGATCCCGATGATCCACAGCAGCTTGCTGAGGCCCGAGGCCGAGCTGCCGAGCACGTTGATGATGGCCCAGATGTCGATCAGCAGGACGATGATGGAAAGCACGTAGGACATGGCGGGGTACCTCGTATCTTGGCGGTCGCGATACCGTATCGCGGCTCTTGCCAATTCAACGAGGCGTGGCGCAATTCGGTTCCCCGGCCCCATGACGGGCGATGCCGATCAGCCGTAACGTCCCCAGACGAACTTGCTCGACAGCGCGTAATTCCACACTGATGCGATCAGGATTCCGGCCAGCGCGGCGAGCACCCAGTGAACCCCGCGCGCCTGCAGCAGCGTGGCGACGGCGACATTGGCCAGTGCGCCCACCGCGCAGGTGGCACAGAACCCCAGCCATCCGCTGACGATCGCTTTCAACCCGGCCAGCCGCTGGTCGCGATAGGTCAGCCAGTTGTTGAGCCAGAAGTTGAAGCTCATCGCCACGAAGGCGGCAATCGCGGTCGACAGCGCGAAACCTTCGCCGAAGATGCGATAGGTCAGCCACAGCGTCGCCATATGCACCGCGACACCTGCCGCGCCGACCGTGCCGAACAGGGCGAAGCGCGTCGGGATCACCTGCCCCAACGTCTTTTCATACAGGCCGACAAGGAATTCGAACGCCACCGTGCGGTCGAGCTTGCTCTCGCCTGCCCCGCGCGCGGCGAATTGCAGCGGGAATTCCTTGACCCGCAGTGGCGGCTCGGCGGTTGCCAGCAGGTCGAGCAGGATCTTGAAGCCGATCCCCGACAGTTTCGGCACCAGCCCGCGCGCCACTTCGGCGCGCAGCAGGAAATATCCACTCATCGGGTCTGTCAGGGTGACGCCGGTGAGCTTGCGCGCGAGCCGGTTGGCCATGGCCGACCCCTTCTCGCGCGTGGCGCTGGACAGGCCTGCCGCGCTGCCGCCTTCGACGAAACGGCTGGCGACCGCTACGTCGCACGCGCCGCCTTCCACCGCCGCCAGCATGTCGCGCAACAGCTTGGGATCGTGCTGCTGGTCGGCGTCCATCACCGCAACGAAGGGCGCGGCGGTGGCGCAGAAGCCCTCGATCGCGGCCGAGGCCAGCCCGCGCCGCCCGATGCGCTGCAACACCCGCAGGCGCGGATCGCCCAGCGCCAGTTCGCGGATGCGGTCGGCGGTGCCATCCTTGCTGTCGTCGTCGACGAAGATCGCTTCCCACCCCTCGGGGCCGAGCGCATCCTCGATCCGCGCGACGAGCGGCGCGATATTGTCACGCTCGTTGAGCGTGGGCAGCACGATTGCCAGCTTGAGCATGGCTGGGGTCAGAGCCGTTCGAGCACGGCATCGCCGATTTCGGCGGTGCCCGCGCTGCCGCCGAGGTCGCCGCCGCGCACGCCATCTGCCAGCGCTTGCGCCACCGCACGCTCGATCCGCGCCGCTTCCGCCTCGCGGGCGAAGGAATGGCGCAACATCATCGCGGCGGACAGGATCGTCGCCATCGGGTTGGCCTTGCCCTGCCCGGCAATGTCGGGCGCACTGCCGTGGATCGGTTCGTAAAGGCCGAACGTGCCGAATGCGGTTTGGCGTTCGCCAAGGCTGGCGCTGGCGAGCAGGCCGATCGAACCGACGCACATGCTGGCCTGGTCCGAAAGGATATCGCCGAACAGATTGCCGGTGACCACCACGTCGAACTGCCCGGGCGACTTCACCAGCTGCATCGCGGCATTGTCGACATACATGTGGGTCAGTTCGACATCGGGATAGTCGGCGGCGACTTCGATCATGACATCGCGCCACAACTGGCTGGTTTCCAGCACATTGGCCTTGTCCACGCTGCACAGCTTGCCGGGCTGGCCGGCCTTCGCGCGACCCTGCGCCGCGCGGAAGGCGACATGGGCGATGCGGCGGACCTCATCCTCGGCATAGGCCATGATATCCCAGCCCTGCCGGCGCCCATCGTCGAGCACGCGCGTGCCCTTTTCGCCGAAATAGACATCGCCATTCAGCTCGCGCACGATCAGCAGGTCGATCTGGCGCGCGATTTCGGGCTTCAGGCCGCTCATATGCTCCAGCCCGGGGAAGGTCGTCGCCGGGCGCAGATTGGCGAACAGGCCGAGATGGCTGCGCAGGCCCAGGATCGCCTGTTCGGGGCGCAGGTGCCGTTCGAGATGGTCGCACGAAAAATCGCCCACCGCGCCGAACAGCACCGCGTCGCTCGCGCGGGCAATGTCCAGCGTCGCTGCGGGCAGCGGGTGGCCGTGTTTGTAATAGGCCGCACCGCCGACATCGCCTTCGGCCAGTTCCATGCCGGGAAGGTCGAGCGCCTCGAGCACGCGCACCGCCTGCGCCGTTACTTCCGGGCCGATACCGTCGCCGCCAAATACCGCGATCTTCATTCCATCATCCGTCCGAGCCGCGCCCTCAGCAGCGCGCGCGCCGCCATAACATCGGATTGGTGCTCGGCAAGCAGGTAGTCGCCTATCGGGGCCTCGAGCCGGTCGAATGTCGCAAGAATGTCGCCCAGATCGGCGCTGTCGGGCCGCCTGCCGCCGCCATAGCCGAGCTCGCGCAGCAGCAGCACCTCGTAACCGACCAGCGCATTGGCCCAGCCGCGCGCCGAGGGCGCGTGACAGATCGCGTCCAGCAGCGCCGCCAGCGCGTGGTAGAGATTGGGGTAGGCATGGCGTTCGGGCAGCGCGGCGGCGGTCAGCGCGCTGGCCCAGCCGATCGCGGCAGAGGCCAGCGGCTCGCCCAGCCAGGGGCCGCGGCTGGCCACCAGTTCCAGCCGGGCGAAGGGCAGCTGAAATTCGCTGCGCGCACGAATCTCCGCCTCCACCGCATTGCCGGGGATCACCACCGGGCGCAGCTGCCGCCCGCGCCCGCCCGCGACATAGGCGGCGACCAGCCCCGCCTCCTCGGTCAGCAACCGCGCGATCACCGCCGTCTCCCCATGCGGCCGCGCGGAAACAAGGATGGCAGGCGCGCGCAGGTGCATTGCGCTTCCCTAGCGCATCCGGCAGCCGCGCACAGCCGCAAGAATGGTCAGGCGTTTTCGCCCATCCGCATCAGTTCGGCACAATCGCTGCACGGCTCGATTTCAGAACCGGGCCGCGCAGCCGCCTTTGCTGCCGCGACCAACGGATTTTCGCGCCGGCCCATGGTCCAGTTCTTTTGTAGCCGCACCTTGGGATTGGGGGCGCACCAGATTTCGCCGGTTTCATCAATCGCGGTGACCCAGATCAGATTATGTTCCGCTCCGTAGTCGATCATGCCGATGGCGAGGCCATCGCCCTTGCCGAGCACATGGAGCGGGAGTGGCGGTTCGAGTCGGGTGAACATGCAAATGCTCCTTTCACCCAGAAAATGTTCCTGAACTCCAATGAGTTCCCGGCCGAGCTACGGCTTGGGCTTGTCGGTGCGATATTTGTCGAACCAGGCCAGGATCGCCGCTGCCTTGGCCGCTGCTTGCGAGGGGCGCGAGGCGATGCCGCCGTGGCTTGCGTCGGGCACTTTGACGAAGGCGGTCGGCACGCCCTGCAATTGCAGCGCGGCGTAATATTGCTCGGATTCGCTCACCGGGGTGCGGAAATCCTGTTCTCCGACCACCACCAGCGTCGGTGTCTTGACGTTGCCGACGAGGCTGAGCGGCGAACGGCGCCAATATTCCTGCGGGTCCTGCCAGGGCAGCTTGTCGAACCAGTAATAGGGGGCGTAATTTGCAAGGTCGGCGGTCAGGCTTTCGCTGGTCCAGTTGATCACCGGCTTCTGCGCGGCGGCGGCCTTGAACCGGTCGGTCTTGCCCACGATCCACGCGGTCAACACCCCGCCGCCCGATCCGCCGGTAACAAAGAGATTGTCCGGATCGGCCACCCCGTCGGCAATCGCGGCATCGACCGAAGCGATCAGATCGTCGTAATCCGGGCCGGGATAATTGCGGTCGATCAGCGCCGCGAAGCCTTCGCCGTAAGAGGTCGAACCGCGCGGATTGGTGTAGAGCACGGCATAGCCATGCGCGGCATAAAGCTGCATGTCGGTGGCGAAGCTGGGGCCATAGGCGGCATGCGGCCCGCCGTGGATTTCGAGGATCAGCGGGAATTTCTGCCCCGGCTGCGCACCGGGCGGGGTGACCAGCCAGGCGTCGATCGCGCGGCCATCGGGCGCGGTCACCGGCAGCTTGCGCACCGGCGCCATGGCCTTTCCCGCCATCCAGGTGGCGTTGAGATCGGTCAGCTTGCGCGCGCCCTTCCCGCTCGTCACCCACAGGTCCGCCGGGCGCTGGGTGGTGCCGGAGGTGAAGGCCACCGCCCCGGTTTTCGCAATCGAGAAATCGCCGCCGGTGTAGGGGCGATCGAAATGCGCGCCCGCCGTCAGATGGTCGGCGACCACGCGGCGCTTGCCGTCCAGACCGACCAGCGCGACGCGGGTTTCGCCCATGTCGTCGTAGGAAACGGCAATGGTCGCCGGCCCGGCCCAGTCGAGCCCGTTGATGCTGCGATCGAAATCGGCGGTCAGCGAGCGCGGCGTGCCGCCTGCGCGGTCCATCACATAGAGTTCGAAATTCTCGTTCGAGCGATGCGTGTCGTCATAGCCGAGCCAGGCCAGCTTCTTGCCGTCGGGCGACACGGCGGGGGCGAAATCGGGGCCCTTGCGGCTGGTCAGCGCGGCGATCGCACCGCTGGCGAGATCGAGCGAGTAGATTTCGCTCTCCACCGCCTGCCGCTGCCATTCGGGGTTGCGGTTGCCTGCGAACAGGATCGCCTTGCCGTCCGGCGCCCAGGCAAGCGGCCCGCCGACGTCGTATTCGTCGAAGGTCAGCTGGCGCGGCGCGCCGCCTTCCGCGCTGGTGACGAACAGCTGGTCGTAACCTGCTTCGGCATAGCCGCCACCGTCGAAGCGATAGGTGACCCGGTCGATGATCTCGAGCGGCTTGGCCCAGTTCGCGCCCTCGGGCTTGGCGGGCGCACCGCCCAGCTTCAACCCCTCGCCCGGGACATGCATGACATAGGCGATCTGGCGGCCATCGGGCGACCAGGCGAGGCTGCCCGGCGATTGCGGCAGGCCGGTGATCGCGACCGTTTCGCCGCCATCCATCCAGCGCACGAAAATCTGCGCGCCGCTTTCACCCTTGGCGACATAGGCCAACCGCTTGCCATCGGGCGACCAGCGCGGCGAGGCGGCGCCACTGGCGAGCGGCTGCTGTTCGCCGCTCTTCACATCGACCAGCCAGATCGCCGGTCGATAGGCGTCGGTCATGATGTCGCCAGACATGCGGACATAGGCGATGCGGCTGCCGTCCGGGCTGATCTGCGGGTCGGTCGCGCCCTCCAGCCGGAACATGTCCTCGGCGGTAAAATGCCGTTCCGGACCGTCAGCTGCCAGCAACGGGGCAGGCAGCATCGCCGCGCCTGCCAGGAGTGTGAGAACCAGGACCGAACCGCGCATCGTGCATCCCCTGCCGCAAAAGAAATCCGGCCGGTCTTGTGGACCAGCCGGAACGGATTGCCAAGCAGGCAGCCGGGGGCTTCCCCGGCAGGGGACTTGCGCGGGGGGGAGGCTTACTGGCCGGCCAGTTTCGCTTCCAGCGCGGCCAGGCGTTCGGCGAGAATCTCGTTTTCCTCGCGTGCCTTGGCGGCCATGTCTTTCACCGCGTCGAATTCCTCGCGGCTGACGAAATCGAGCCCGCCGAAGGCTTCGCGCAGGCGCTCGCGCGCGCCGTCGCGGGCTTCGCGGGTCATTCCGGCAAAGGTGCCCGCCGCGCTGTTGGCGAGCTTGGCAAGGTCGGCGAAGAGGGGGTTTTCGGTCTGCATGGCTGCTATGTGGTCCCGCTCGCGGCGCAGTTCAACTATATTTCATACCGCTGCACCGCCGCCTCGCCGCTGCTGCCATCGGCACCGGGATTGGCCTGCAGGAATTGCCAGTTGAGCGCGCTGGCGAACAGCACCCAGGCGAGATAGGGCAGCAACAACAATCCCGCCGCCCGCCGCACGCGCCAGAACAGCACCACGGTCAGCGCCAGCACCCCGATCACCACCAGCGCGGCGGTGATCTGGTGGAGCGCGAAAAACACCGGCGACCAGGCAAGGTTGATCGCGAACTGCACCGCGAAGGCGACAATCGCCGCGGTCCGTCCACGCGCGCCCCATGCGGCGCAGACCAGCGCGAGGGCGAAGCCCATCATCACGTAGAGAATGCTCCACACGATGCCGAAGGTTGCCGGCGGCGGATAGATCGCGGGTTTCACCAGGCCATCGAACCACGCATTGCCGGGGCCGCTGCCGGCAACCATGCCCGACAGGAAGCCGAGCAGCAGGCATAGCGGCACGGTGAACAGCGACCAGCGGATGATGCTGGCGCGCAACTGGCCCTGACTGGCAAGAGCGGTCATGGTGTCTCCGTGCTGATTCGACCCGGGCGATATTGGCGGCGGGCCTGCCGGGGCGCAATGGCCGCGCACCGACCTGTCCCAAGCTCAGCCACGTTCGGCGCTGACAAGAAATTCGACATTGCCTTCCGGCCCGGTGATCGGGCTTTCGACGATTCCCTGGATGCGCCAGCCGGTCGCTTCCAGCCAGCCGCGCACCTCGTCGCATACGCGGGCGTGCAGCGCCGGGTCGCGCACCACGCCGCCCTTGCCCACTTCCTCGCGCCCGACTTCGAACTGCGGCTTGATCAGCGCGACCACGCGGCACTTCGGGGCGGCCAGTTCGAACGGGCGTTCGAGCACCTTGGCAAGGCCGATGAAGCTGGCATCGCACACCACCCAGTCGCACGGCGCATCGATCTGTTCGGCGGTGAGGATGCGCGCGCTGGTCTGTTCGAGCACGGTGACGCGCGGATCCTGCCGCAGTTTCCAGGCGAGCTGGTTGGTCCCGCTGTCGACCGCGAACACCCGTTCCGCGCCGCCTTGCAGCAGGACATCGGTGAATCCCCCGGTCGAACTGCCGATATCCATCGCCACCGCCCCAGCCGGGTCGAGCCCGAAATGCGCGATCGCATGGGCCAGCTTGATCCCCCCGCGGCTGACCCAGGGATGGTCGCGCCCGCGCACCTCCAGCGGCGCATCGTCGGGCAATTGCTGGCCGGGCTTGGCGAGCTTCGTCTCGCCGGAGAACACCAGCCCGGCCATCACCAGTGCCTGCGCACGGGTGCGGCTTTCGACCAGTCCCCGGTCGACAAGCATCTGGTCGAGGCGCAATTTCCTGCCCATCGCGCTTGCCGTTAGCCCGGAATTTGGCGAAGGTGAACCGCATGAGCTTCCCCCGCCTCAAATCATTTGCCCTGCTCGCAACCGGTGCCGCCGCGCTGGCAGGCTGCGTGCCCGCGCCCAAACCGGCGCCGCCGCCTGCCGCCACGCCCACCCGTGCGCCCGCGCCGCCGCCGGTCGCGCTACCCGCCCCGCCGCCGGCCAACTGGATGGACGCGCCGCGCACGCCGGGCGACTGGCGCTATTCCAGCACCGCGTCGGGCAGTTTCGCGCGCTATGGCGCGCATGGCACCGACTGGCTGTTCACCATCCAGTGCAACCGGCATGACCGCCAGATCCTGCTGGCGCGCAGCGGCGCGGCGCGGGCCGACGCGATCATGCAGGTCCGCGCCGAAACCGCCGAGCGGACGCTGCCCACCAAATCCGGCGCGAGCGACACCGCCATGGTGGTCGCGCTGCTGGGCGCGAACGACCCGCTGCTCGACGCCATGGCGCTGTCCAAGGGGCGGTTCGCGGTGGAAGTTCCCGGCCTCAACCCGCTCTACCTGCCGAGCTGGAGCGAAGTGAGCCGCGTGATCGAGGATTGCCGCTAGGTTCTTGCTCGCTCGCAAGTGTGTTTGCTCGGGCTCGGGGCGCGCGCGCCTCGCTTGCGGCCCCGGCCCTCTCCCCCTCCCAACCACGCGATAGCCTGCCGGGGGATCATATCGGACGGTTGGGAGAGGGAGAGGGCCGGGGCAAACACGCGTCGACGCGCAACAAAAAAGGCCCCGTCGGGGGCCCGGCCAAGGCGAATGATTCTGACGTGGGAAAACTTTTTTTCAAGCCTTGTTTTGCGCGAGTCGTTGAATCACATTGGCTTCAAGATCGGCGGCGAACGCGGTCTCGGGCTCCGGTGATACGGCGGCTCTGGCTCACAAGCGCGAAAGGAGGTGATCCGATGTCTCATGGTTCAGCAGAGAGGTCGGCAAGTTTCCGCGCGGAGCATTATCGGTAATCATCGAACGTCCGATAAAGGCTTCGTGAGCGGCACTTCCCGCCGCTGACCATGAAAGGGCGATCCTGTTACGGGCAGGGTCGCCCTTTTCATTTGCGCGCTTTCGCGTGCCGCCGCCCCGGCCCCCGTCCCTAGCCAGGCAAGCGCCCCCGGCATATTCGGATGATTTGCGCCGCGCCGCCAGCATGCTAAACCGGGTTCATGCTTTTCTGAATGTTTCTTCCGCCTTGCGAAAATTGAAATTTTCGTTCAACGGAGCGCGTCCACGCACAAGGAATCGAAATCCATGGCGACC
>JACXVD010000049.1 GCA_014763545.1 Sphingomonadales bacterium | reverse complement strand
GCGCCAGGTTTCGACATTGGGCAGCAGCGGCTTTTCGCCGGTGTAGAATTCGACGATTTCCGGCATGAAGCTGTAGATCGCCTTGTCGTCGCAAATCCCGGTGCCCGGCGCGTTGGCGATGGTGATCCCGCCAGACCGATAAACGTCCATGATGCCGGGCACGCCCAGCACGCTCGACGGATTGAAGGTCAGCGGATCGAGGAATTCGTCATCCACCCGGCGGTAGATCACATCGACCGGCTGGTATCCGCCGGTCGTGCGCATCGCCACCCGCCCATCGACCACGCGCAGGTCGCTGCCCTCGACAAGTTCGGCGCCCATCTGGTCGGCGAGGAAGGCATGTTCGAAATAGGCGCTGTTGTAGATGCCCGGGGTCAGCACCGCGACCACCGGCTTGCCCTTGGTCGCGGGCGGCGCGCAGGCGGCCAGGCTGCGGGCGAGCCGCTGCGGGTAGTTCGAAACCGTTTCCACCGGCACCCGGCTGAACAGTTCGGGGAACATCGCCATCATGGTTTCGCGGTTTTCGAGCATGTAGCTCACGCCCGACGGCGTCCGCGCATTGTCTTCCAGCACGAAGAATTCGTCCGGCCCGGTGCGAACCAGATCGATCCCCACGATGTGGGTGTACACACCGCCCGGCGGGGTGAAGCCGACCATGTTGGACAGCCAGGCATCGTTGTTGCGCAGCACCCGTTCGGGCAGCCGGCCGGCGCGGATGATTTCCTGCCGATGGTAGAGATCGTGGATGAAGGCGTTGAGCGCGCGCACGCGCTGTTCGATCCCGCGCGACAGGCGGCGCCATTCGCCCGCGGTGATGATCCGCGGGACCATGTCGAACGGAATCAGCCGTTCCTCGGCGTCGTCCTCGCCATAGACGTTGAAGGTGATCCCGGTCTTGCGGAAGACATCTTCCGCTTCGGCGGCCTTGCGGCGCAGCAGATGCGGATCCTGTTCATCGTACCAGGTGCAGTAATCGCGGTAGGCATTGCGGACGCCACCATCGGCGTCGAGCATCTCGTCAAAAGCTTTGCCAGTTTCGCCCATGACTCCATTCGCTGCACTGCAACATGACAGTCATACCGCGACTCGAGACGATTACCAGCCTGTTTTATAATCGCTCAGAAACGATCCAGCTCGGACAGCAGCGCCGTGATCGGTTCGGGCTCGTAACAGAAGCCGAGATGCGAGCAGCGCAGCGCCACCGCGCGGTCGCGCTCGCCGTCCTGCCCCGCCGCACTGCGGGGGCTGACGATGCCGTCGCGCGGGCTCCAGAAGGCGACCGTCTCGACCGGCGGCTTCTCCCCGATATGCACGTCGACCGGCGGCGTTTCGACCGCATGACCGGCCACGAACTGGTAGATGCGCCAGGCGTTGTTGGCGCGCAGATTGCCGGAAAAGGGCGTGCCGAGGGTGACGATCTTGGCCACTGCATGCGGATGGCGCCAGGCCAGCTCGCGGGCGAACAGGCCGCCGAGGCTCCACCCGACCAGCACCACCGGCCGGCCATGCCGCGCGTACAGATCGAGCAGGCGCTGTTCGAGCGTCGCGAATTTTTCCGGCGTCGGCCCGAAATTGAACCCGAGGCCCCAGCGCTTCGCCACGTGCCCCGCCGTCTCCAGCTGGCGCGCGAGATAGCGCATGCGCACCGGATGGGTCGCGAAGCCGGGCAGCAACATGACCACCTGCGGGTTGCGCGCGGGCGCGACCGCCAGCCGACGGAACGGCCGCCGGGCGAGGTCCGCAAACACGCGCAGCTCGCCCAACATCAGCCGCCAGTGCGGGCCGCGCGCATCGTCCGGGCGCGGCGCGCGCGCCAACTCGATCCGGCGCGCGAAATCGCCCGCCACGCGCGCTGTGCGACTGTTTTGCGTCAGTTGGAAGCGAGTTGCCATGGAACCGTAATAAACAAAGCCGTGCCGGCTGTCGAACGCCGGCACGGCTTGTCGGTTCCGTGACACAGTTCCCGCACGTGGGGCGGGCAGCCGGTCAGCCTATTTCGCGGCGACGCATTCCCCGGTGCGGGTCGAGGTCACCTTCATCCCGATGTTCATCTTGCCGCCGGGGATCTGCGGGCTTTCCTGCGCGACATGCATTTCCATGACCTGCTTTTCGGATTCGAGCGTGCCGGTCATCGTCATGGTCGCCTTGCCGCGCCCCTTGGCGTCGCAGCTCATCTGCGCGTCGAGCTGGCTGCCTTCGACTTTGAACCTGTCGAACTTGCAGTCCATGTTCTTGTCGGCCTCACCCATCTTGCGCACCGCTTCCTCGAAGCCTTCGTCCGCCTGTTCCTTGGTCAGGCAGTAGGATTGCTCCTGCGCGCCCATCCCGGCGAACATCTTCTTCATCTGGTCGGCCTGTTCGGGCGGCAGGCCGGGCACGTCGAATTCGATCAGTTCGGCCTTGCTGGTGTACTGGCCCGGGGTCGGCTTGGTCAGCTCCTTCGCCTCCGATGCCATTTCGGCCTGCGTCTGGGGCTTGTCGGGCGTCTTGCTGCAGGCGCCGAGCGCGAGGCAGGCGAGCGGCAGGATCAGGGCGAATTTCTGCATTATGGTCGGGCCTTTCACAGCATGGCGCATTGCGCCGGATCGCGGGACGCTACCAACTGCCAATCGCCGTGCCAACCGCTTGCTTTCGCGCGCGCAATGGGATTGCGGAACGCAACAGGAACGCCCATATCCTTCCCCATGGCCGAACTCGTCATCCGTCGCGGGCTGGAAGAACCGGACACTTCCGGCAGCTTCACTCCGCACAAGCCCGCACGTCCCGAAAAATCCGACGGTGGCAGACCGTTCAAACTGGTTTCGGATTACGATCCATCGGGCGACCAGCCCGGTGCGATCGCCGAACTGGTGGCGTCCGCGCGGGATGGCGACAAGACACAGGTGCTGCTCGGCGTGACCGGCAGCGGCAAGACCTTCACCATGGCCAAGGTGATCGAGACGCTGCAGCGCCCCGCCCTGATCCTGGCGCCCAACAAGATCCTCGCCGCGCAGCTTTATGGCGAGTTCAAGAGCTTCTTCCCCGAAAACGCGGTCGAGTATTTCGTCAGCTATTACGACTACTACCAGCCCGAAGCCTATGTGCCGCGCAGCGATACCTACATCGAGAAGGAAAGCTCGGTGAACGAGGCGATCGACCGGATGCGCCATTCGGCCACCCGCGCCCTGCTCGAACGCGACGACGTGATCATCGTCGCCTCGGTCAGCTGCCTGTATGGTATCGGATCGGTCGAAACCTATTCGGCGATGATTTTCGACATCGTGAAGGGCAAGACCGAGGACCAACGCGAGATCATCCGCAAGCTCGTGGCGTTGCAGTACAAGCGCAACGATGCGAATTTCGCCCGCGGCAGCTTCCGCGTGCGCGGCGACAGCCTGGAAATCTTCCCCAGCCACTATGAAGACATGGCCTGGCGGATCAGCTTCTTCGGCGACGAGATCGAGGAAATCGCCGAATTCGATCCGCTGACCGGCAAGAAGGGGGCCAGCCTCGAGAAAGTGCGGGTCTATGCCAATTCGCACTACGTCACGCCCGGCCCGACGATGAAACAGGCGAGCGAGGCGATCAAGTTCGAGCTGGAGGAACGGCTGAAGGAGCTTCATGCCGAAGGCCGCCTGCTAGAAGCGCAGCGGCTGGAACAGCGGACGAATTTCGACCTCGAGATGATCGCCGCCACCGGCAGCTGCGCGGGGATCGAGAATTACTCGCGCTTCCTGACCGGACGGCTGCCCGGCGAACCGCCACCGACGTTGTTCGAATATCTGCCTGAGAATGCGCTGCTGTTCGTCGACGAAAGCCACCAGACGGTGCCGCAGATCGGCGCGATGGCGCGCGGCGACCATCGCCGCAAGCTGACGCTGGCCGAATACGGCTTCCGCCTGCCCAGCTGCATCGACAACCGCCCGCTGCGCTTCAACGAATGGGACGCTATGCGCCCGCAGACTTTCGCCGTCTCGGCCACGCCCGGCGGGTGGGAGATGGAGCAGACCGGCGGCGTGTTCGCCGAACAGGTCATCCGCCCCACCGGGCTGATCGACCCGCCGGTGGAAATCCGCCCGGTCGAAGACCAGGTGCAGGATTGCATCCAGCAATGCCTCGAAACCGCGAAGAAGGGCTATCGCACACTCGTCACCACGCTGACCAAGCGGATGGCGGAAGACCTCACCGAATTCATGCACGAGGCAGGCGTGCGCGTGCGCTACATGCATAGCGACGTCGAGACGCTCGAACGGATCGAGCTGATCCGCGACTTGCGGCTCGGCGTGTATGACGTGCTGGTCGGCATCAACCTGCTGCGCGAAGGGCTGGACATCCCCGAATGCGGGCTGGTCTGCATCCTCGACGCCGACAAGGAAGGCTTCCTGCGCAGCGAGACCTCGCTTATCCAGACGATCGGTCGCGCGGCCCGCAATGTCGACGGTCGGGTGATCCTCTATGCCGACCGGATCACCGGCAGCATGGAACGCGCGATGGCGGAAACCGACCGCCGCCGCGAAAAACAGCGTGCCTATAACGAGGAACACGGCATCACGCCGCAAACGATCAAGCGCCAGATCGCCGACATCGTCGCGCACACTGCGTCGCAGGACGGGGTAACGGTCGATACCGGTGACGACGAGCGCAACAACCTCGTCGGCCACAATCTGCGCGCCTATATCGAAGACCTCGAAAAGCGCATGCGCGCCGCCGCCGCCGACCTCGAATTCGAGGAAGCCGGCCGCTTGCGCGACGAAATCCGCCGGCTGGAGAACGAGGAGCTCGGCCTCGACGAAAAGCGCGCGCCGATCATGGGCCGCAGCAACGAAGGCAAGCCCGGCACGCGCAAGATGCGGTACGGCAAGACGCAGCGGAAATGGGGGCGTTGACGAAATTTTCTCCTATTTACTATTTAATCTATTCGACCTAATTAGCTGGCCATGAGCCAGCCATACATGCAGATTCCGATCGATTTTGAGGTTTTCCAAGGGCTAACCGCGAAAATGAGCGGACCCCACGAGGACTACAATGAGGTTATCCGCAGGCTGCTCGGGCTTCCAGCCAGCGAGACATACTTTTTCCCCGGGGAGACCGATCTGCCCGGACAGCCAGCCATCACGAACGCGTTGGCTCCACAAAGCGGTGGTGTTTGGTTTTCAAACGTCTACCTTCCAAATGGGACCCTTTTCCGCGCAACTTACAAAGGTAAGACTTATCGCGCGTGGATAAGCGACTCCAAATGGATAGATGAATTAGGTAATATTAGAACCAGCCCCTCTGACGCCGCTAGTGCGATTTCCGGCACGAACGTCAATGGGTGGCGATTCTGGTTCGTACGCCGACCTCAAGATGAGGACTGGCAGCGCATGGACGCTCTCAAGAGATGACGGACGATATTGACAATTCCCCACTTGTCTCATATAAAGGACAAGAATATGAGCTGGAGGAAACGCAAGCCTTCTCCGACTGGCTTGGTTCGCTGCGGGACCGTCGGGCAGCAATGCGGATTGTCGACCGGTTGAAGCGTGCCTCGAACGGCAATTTCGGCGATCATAAGTCCGTGCAGGGCGGCGTCTTCGAAATGCGGGTCGATGTCGGGCCGGGCTATCGAGTCTACTACTTCCAGCGCGGAAAGCAGCTTGTCATCCTTCTCTGTGGGGGCGACAAGCGCACCCAGAAGGCCGATGTCGCGGAAGCGAAGCGGCTGAAGGCAGAGATCGAAAGCACTGATGGAAACGAAGCCGTTTGATGCCGCCAGTTACCTCGAGACCGAGGAGGATATCCTTTTTTACCTTGAGGCGGCGATGGAAGGAAACGACCCGAAGCACATCGCCAGTGCATTGGGCGATGTTGCGCGCTCCAAGGGCATGAGCGCTATTGCCAAGAACGCCGGTGTTGGCAGGCAGGCGCTTTACAATTCGCTTTCTGAGAACGGTAATCCCACGCTGGAAACACTGGTCGGTGTTCTGAGTGCGCTGGGCCTACAATTGACGGTCCAGAAGCGCGCCGCCTGATCCCCATTCGACCGGCGCATCGCGTTGGTCGACCAGTGGCATCGCACAGCCTTGCCTCGCACCCCTCACACGCGCAGTCTGGCAGTCGCATTTGCAACAGGGGACTGGATATGAACGCGCGTATTTTCGCAGCCGTTTCGGCAATGGCTCTGGCGATCGGCGGTGGGGCAGCGATTGGGGCTGGCAAGCACGGTGACGCGGGTACTGCCGCGAGCGTGAACCGCATTTCCGCCGCCGTTTCCGCGCCCGATCGGCCCGAGGATGAGCGCGCGCTCGACGAGAGCCGCAAGCCGGTGGCGGTGCTGGCCTATCTCGGCCTGCAGCCGGGCATGGATGCGGCCGATCTGATTCCCGGTGCGGGGTATTGGTCCGAAATCATGGGCCATGCGGTCGCCCCCGGCGGCACGGTCACCGCGCTGCAGCCAGACCAGTTCTATCGCGAGGACAAGGACCATGCGGCCTGGGCGGCGCTCGAAGGGCGCGCTCCGGCGGTGCGGATGGTGCGCTACCCCTTCGAACAGTTCACCTACGCCAAGGACAGTTTCGACTTCGCGATCATGAACCTCAACTACCACGACCTCTACTGGCAGTCGGACAAGTTCAAGATTCCGCACACCGATCCCGACGCCTATCTGCGCGCGCTCTATGGCGCGATGAAGCCGGGCGGGATCGTCGGCATCATCGACCACGCCGGCCCCAAGGGCGATACGCGTGCCATTGTCGATGCGACCCACCGCATCGCCCCGGAAACGGTCATCGCCGATTTCAAGCGCGCCGGCTTCGTCCTCGACGGGCGCAGCGACATGCTGGCCAATCCGGATGACGACCACAGCAAGCTGGTGTTCGACCCATCGGTACGCGGCAAGACCGACCGCTTCATCCTGCGCTTCCGCAAGCCGCGCTAGCTGCCATTTACCTGCCTGCCCGGCCCGGGCATAGGAGAGCCATGATTCATATCCGCTCGATGCTCCGCTCTGCGGCAGGCGCGCTCGCGCTCGCCGCGTTGGCCCCGCTGCCTGCCCTCGCGGCGGAAGAGGCACCGAAACAGCAGCCTGCCGGCGACTACAAGCCGCTCAGCGCCGCGAAAAAGATGAGCGGCACCTTCGGCGGCAAGACGGTGAACTATACCGCCACCATCGCCGAAACGGTGCTGAAGGACGACAAGGGCCAGCCCAAGGCGGCGATCGTCACCACCAGCTACATTGCCGAACCGCGCGATCCGAACCGCCCGGTGACCTTCCTGTTCAATGGCGGACCGGGGTCGGGGTCGCTGTGGCTGCAACTGGGCGCCTTCGGGCCGAAGCGGGTGGCGATCCCGTCCGACGCGCGCGACGATGGCGCCCCGCCCTACCCGCTGGTCGACAATCCGGATTCGCTGCTCGACGTCACCGACCTCGTCTTCATCGACCCGGTCGGCACCGGCTGGAGCCACGCGATCGGCGACACCGATCCCAAGGATTACTGGGGCGTCAGCCAGGATGCCAAATCGGTCGCGCAGGTGATCCGCATGTGGCTGTCCGACAATGGCCGCTGGAACAGCCCCAAATTCCTCGGCGGGGAAAGCTATGGCACCACCCGCTCCGCCGCGGTCGTCAACGAGCTTGAGGGCGGCTATAACGATGTCGCGCTCAACGGCGTGATCCTGATCTCCACCATCCTCGATTTCGCCGCCGGTGCCGATACCGAAGGCAACGAGCTGAGCTATATCACCAATTTGCCGAGCATGGCGGTGACTGCGCTTTATCACGGCAAGGCGAGCGCATCATCCGCATCGGCCTTTGCCGAAGAGGCGCGGCAGTTCGCCATCGGGCCTTACGCCGCCTTCCTGCTCAAGGGCCAGCACGCCAGCGCGGAGGAGCGCGCCGCGATCCGCACGCAACTGGCCCGCTTCACCGGCCTGCCCGAAACCTATCTCGAACAGGCGGACCTGCGGGTCACCCCGGGCCGGTTCTACAAGGAATTGCTGCGCGATCGCGGGGAGACGGTGGGACGGCTCGACAGCCGCTATACCGGCAAGGATTACGACAACGCCGGGGAATATCCCGACAACGACCCGAGTTTCTACGGGATCGACGGGGGCTACACCGCTGCCGCCAACCAGTTCTTCCGCGACCAGATCGGCTACAAGACCGAGGCGCAATATGTGACCATCGGCGCGGTGCGCGATTGGGACTGGCAGATCCAGGGTGGCCGCGACACCAACGCCTATCTCAATGTTGCGCCCTATATCGGGCGCGCGCTGCGCGAAAATTCGGGCCTGCGCATCTTCGTCGGCCAGGGGTGGTATGATTTCGCCACGCCCTTCTTCGCTGCCGAATATTCGCTCAGCCGAACGGGCATGCCGCAGGACCGGATCCAGTTCCATTATTATGACGCGGGCCACATGATGTATATTCGCGACGCCGACCGGCAGAAGCTGGCAGGCGATGTCCGCGCCTTCATCCGTGCCCGCTGAGCTGCGCCTTCCCGCATTGTTGTTCACCGCGCTGCTTGCCGCGTGCAAGCCGCCGGCAGCGGACGACTATTCCGCGCGGGAAGAGGCTGCGAACAAGCGGGATGCACCCTCGACGCCGATTGAATCGCCCGATGTCAGCCGTGCGATCTGGGCCGAAAGCGGCCAGGGTGCGCGGCTGCTGTATGGCAATCCCGGCGAGCTGCCGCTGCTGGTGCTGTCCTGCGAGGGCAGCCGCGAGGCGCCGGTACTGCGCATCATCCGCGAAGCCCCGGCAGACAAGGGCGCGAAGGCATTGTTTGCGCTGATCGGTAATGGCCATGCCGAACGCCTGCCGGTCGATGCCAGCTGGACCGGCAAGCGCTGGCTGTGGGAAGCCAGCTTCGCCGCCGCCGACCCGCGCATGGAAGTGTTCGACGGCCCGCGCGAGGTGGAGGCAACCCTGCCCGGCGGCGGCACGCTGGTGCTCAAGCCCAGCCCGCTGCCCGGCGCGTTCCTGCACTATTGCCGTGGCGACGCGGTCAGCGCTGCGCCAGAGCAGTAAGGTCGCCGCTGGTCAGCACCTGCGGTAACTGTTCGGCATCCTTGCCCGGCGCATACCACAGGTAGAGCGGCACACCCGCCGCACCCTGAGCGCCCAGGAAACGGGTGATCTCCGCATCGCGCCGGGTCCAGTCGCCGACCATCACGATCACACCCGCCTTGTCGAACGCGGCCTTGGTCTCGGCGCGGTCGATGGCGATATTCTCGTTGACCTTGCAGGTCAGGCACCAGTCGGCGGTGAAATAGAGGAACACCGGCTTGCCGCTGGCCCGCGCATTGGCAAGCGCGGCCTCGCTGAACGGCTGGGCGCCCAGCAGGCCCTCGCTCGCCGCCTTTGCGGGCGGGTCGAAGGCGGGCGGCAGGGCCAGCGCCCCGCCCACGGCCAGCGGGACCAGCCCGGCCAGCAGGATCGGCATGGCGGGCTTTCCGGCGTGCTGCGCGCGCCCGACAAAGGCCAGCAGCGCCACGAGGACAATCCCGATAGCGAGCGCGATGATCGCGAAGCCCACCCCGCCGATCCGCCAGCTGAGCCAGGCCAGCGCCAGCGCGGTCAGCGCCATCGGCACGGCCATCAGCTTGCGAAACCAGTTCATCCACGGCCCGGGGCGCGGCAGCCGCTTGCGCAGCGCCGGGACCAGCCCGACCAGCAGGAACGGCAATGCCAGCCCCAGGCCGAGCGAGCCGAACAGCGCGAGCGCCTCGAACGTCGGCAGCAACAGCGCCGCACCCAGCGCCGCGGCCATGAACGGCCCGGTGCAAGGCGTCGCGACGAAGGCCGCAAGCACTCCGGTGGTGAAGGCGCCCGAAGGCTTGCCCTCGCGGGTGATCGCCAGCGTCGGCAATTCGAACAGGCCTGCGAAATTGGCGGTGATGGCCAGGGCCAGCACCAGCAGGCCGACGACGACGCCCGGTTCCTGCAACTGGAACGCCCAGCCGATTTCCTCGCCGCCTGCGCGCAAGGCCAGCAACACGCCGCCCAGCGCGAGGCAGGCGATGATCGCGCCCGCGGTATAGGCCAGCCCTTCGCGCCGCGCCTCCGCCTCGCTCTCGCCTGCCCGTGCGAGGCTCAGCGCCTTGAGGCTGAGGATCGGGAAGACGCAGGGCATGATGTTGAGCAGCAAGCCGCCCGCCAGTGCGGCGAGGATGAGCGTCCACAGCGGCGGGGTCGTGCCCTCTATGCTGTTTACGATGATCGGCTTGCCATTGACGGGAACCGCGCCCGGCGAGGCTGCGAAACTCACCCCATTGCCCTCGCCCAGCGCCAGGATGCCGGTGATCTCGGCCGGCGTTTCGGCAATCGGCTGGCCGCCGAAATCGAGCAGCGGGATTTCCGCCACCAGCATGTCGCCCGCGCGCGACAGCTTTTGCGGCGCGGCATATTGAACAAGGTCGGTGTTGCGAATGAAGATATGCGGCGCATCGAGCGTGGCGCTCGCCGGAAAGGGGATGGCGATGCGCAGCAGCTTGCCCGCCACCGCGAAATGCGCGGGCTGGTCGAGCGGTGGCGGGATCGCCGCGCGCCACGCATCGAAGCGCGCATCGCGCTTGGCCCCGGCAGGCGGAAGATCGGCCAGCAAACGCGCCTGTTCGGGCACGCAGATCTTGTCGGTACAGGCGAGCCATTGCGCCTCCACCGCGATGCCGCCCGCATGGGCGACATCGGCCCCGGCGGGCACGGTGACAGGCACCAGCACCGCATAAGGCCCTTCATAAACGTGATTCATCAGCCCCTGCAGCAACAGCGGCTGCGGCACCGGGTAGATCGGTTCGCCCGCGCTCCAGCCCGGCGGCAGGTCCCACGTCAGCTCCATGCCGTAACCGGCATCGCCGGGGTTCGACCAGTAACCGTGCCAGCCCTCGCCCGGTTCGAACGCCAGCGCGACCATCAACACCTTGCCCGGCTGCGGCGGCGCTTCGACCACCAGCTGCGAGGCGATATTGTTCGCCCGCGCGGCAGGGGCGAGCGAGAGGAACATCGCCATCGCCGCCAGCACGACTGCGAGCAGGGCGGGCAGGCGGACAGTCATCGGCGGCATTCTCCTTGCGTCGGGGGCGCGGCTGCATCTAGAGATTCGGGCAGAGTGCCGCAATGGATACAGGACGATGAGTGACGGGCATATGAGCGACAGGCGCGACCTTCTGATCCTGGGTGGCGGGCTGGTGGGCATGACGCTGGCGCTCGCCGCCGCGCGCAAGGGCATGTCGAGCCATGTGGTCGACATGGCCGATCCCGCATCGCTGACCGCCGACGGTTTCGACGGGCGCGCCTCGGCCATTTCCACCGCCAGCTGGAACCTGTTCACCAATATCGGCCTTGCCGACCGGCTGGAGCCGCATGGCTGCCCGATCGACGCGATCGCAGTGCTCGACCAGTTGAAGCCGGGCCGCATCGACTTTCGCCCCGAACCGCACGAAGGGTCGCTCGGGCGGATGTATTCGAACCGCGAACTGCGCCTTGCCCTGTTCGGGGCCGCGCGCGAGGAGCCGCTGATCGCCTGGCATGCGCCCGCCAAGGTGGTTGAACGCGTGCGCGACGAGCACCGCGTGTCCGCCCGGCTCGAAGACGGCACCATGCTCGAAGCCAGCCTGATGATCGCCGCCGAAGGCCGCCGGTCGCCCACGCGCGAGGATGCGGGTATCAAGCTGGCGCATTGGGATTACAGCCACCGCGCGATGATCGCCGGGCTCGACCATGAAAAGCCGCATGGCAATGTGGCGTGGGAAATCTTCTATCCCGCCGGCCCCTTCGCCCTGTTGCCGATGCTCGACGGGCCGGACGGGCGCCACCGCAGCGCGCTGGTGTGGACCGTGGCGGAAAAGGATGCGGCGGGCGTGCTGGCGCTGTCGGAACGCGCCTTCCTTGCCGAATGCTACAAGCGGATGGGCGATTTGTTCGGCGAATTGTCGCTCAATTCGCGCGTCTCCTCCTACCCGCTGAGCTACCAGCGGGCGGCGCATATCACTGAGAAGCGGCTGGCGCTGGTGGGCGACGCGGCGCACGGCATCCACCCGATTGCCGGGCAAGGCCTCAATCTGGGCCTGCGCGATGTCGGCGCGCTGGTCGAAGTGCTGGCGGACGGGATGCGTATCGGGCTCGATCCGGGCGATGCGCAGATCCTCGCGCGCTACGAAAAATGGCGCAGCGTGGACAATTTCACCGTTGCTGCGGCGACCGATGCGATCACCCGCCTGTTCGGCATGCCGGGCCGCATTCCTTCGGCCATCCGCCGGTTCGGCATGGGCGGGGTGCAGCGCCTCTCGCCACTGAAGAAATTCTTCATGGACGAAGCGCGCGGCATGTCGGGCGCACTGCCGGAATTGCTGCGCGCCTGACGGCCCGCCCGCGCGGATTACTTGCCGTCGATCAGTTGCCGTTGGTCGCGCTGCTGTTCGCCGGGCTCGGCTGGTCGACCCGGTTGCCGCCGCCATCACGCAGACGGCGCGGTTCGAGCACGGCGGCGGTTTCGATCAGGTCCAGCGCCCGCTGCGCTTCGCCATAGCGTTTGGCATCGGCGATCCACTTGTCGGCCTTCGCTGCGCCGGGCAGTTGTTCGACCTCGGCAATCGCCGCTTCCGTTCGCCCGCTTTCGAGGAACAGGCGCGCCCGTTCCAGCCGCCGCTCGGGCTGCGGTGACGGGGCGCTTTCGCGCCGCACGACGAACAGCGAATCCACCGCCTGCCACAGCCGCGACCAGCCGGGTTCGTTCTTGGTGCTGGCGACATCGGGCCCCAGCCCTTCGAGCCGCGCAACCAGCTGGTCGAGCGTGACCGGGCTGCGCGAGAACGACACAATGGTGTTCACTGCATTGGGCATTGCGTCGCCGAACCGCAGCCGCAGCTGGTCGGCCAGGTATCCCAGCTCCGCCCCGCGTTCGATCGCGCGGCGGGTGGCGAAGGCGATCAGCAGCCCCTCTGCCCGCGCGGTGTTACCGGCGGCAGCCTGCGCCTGCAGGTCGAGCCGCGAAATGCGCTGCTCGGCTGCGGCCAGGCGCTGGTCGATGCCGCCCTGCTGCTCTTCGACCCGCGCCACGGCCTTCTGTGCCTGGCTGACGCGTTCGACGGCGGAGGAACTGGCGCTTGGCGTCGGTGAGGGATTGCCTTCGGTCGTGGCGAGCTGCTGCCCGGCTTCCACCGGCTTTTCGCGGATCACGCCCGCGGCGCCATCGCCGAAATCGGTGCGCCAGGCGATAAAGGCCACCAGCGCAGCGCCCAGCAGGAAGGAGCCGCTGACGGCCCAAAGCAATGTCTTGATCGATCCGCCTGAGCGGGATTTGCTACCGAAACTGTCCATTCACATCCATTCCGCGGCCCGCGCCACGCCGTTTTCGGCTGTCGGGGTCAGGAAGCGCAGTCATTGCATATGTCCCGCGCCAAGGCCAGCAACTCGCTTTCATCGGGTTGGGCAAGGCTGCGGACCGTCTGCCAGCCCTCCCCCGCTGCCTCGCCAATGCGCGGCGCCAGCGCAGCAATCGAGATATTGCGAATATCCAGCGACAAATCGTTGCATCGGCTCGAAAAATACTCTGCCGCAACACCTGAATGCAGCAGGATCACGGGATGCTGGGACAGCAGCTTCACCAGCCCATCGGGCAGTGCGCGATGCACCGATTCATACACGATTACGTTTTTCACGGTGGTCCCAGCGGGCACATCCAGCGCGACATGATCGCGCCCGGCAAGGCGCAGCAGTCGCAAGCCCTGCCCCGCCAGATCGTCGAGCACCGCCTGCAACCCTCCGCTGCCGACCGATGCGACCGCAAAGCCGGCCTGCTCGGCCGCGCGGGCGGTGGCCTGCCCGACCGCATGCACCGGCTTCCCGACGAGCGCAGCCAGTTGCGCACCCCCATGGCGAAAGGCGTTGGCGCTGCCAGCCAGCACCGCGTCCACTTCGCCGGGCGGCGGGGCCTGCCAGGCGACCGGGCGAATCTCGAACAGCGGAAATCCGTGGATTTCGAGGCCCATCTGCGCACCGCGCGCGACTGTAGCGCTGCAGCCCGGTTCGGGCCGGATGGCGATGATCGGACGGCTCACTTGGCCCCTTCGAACCAATCGGAAATCGAGCGCGGTGAAGCAGCGAGCAATTGCGCAGCCAGGCGCGCCGGCCCTTCGCCATCGTCGGCGGGAAATTGCGCCTCATCCTCGACCCGCTCGGCACCGTCGGGGCTGAACAGCGCGGCACGCAGCGCGATCTGCCCTGCCGTAACCGTGGTCAGCATCGCAATCGCGCTGTGACAATTCCCGCCCAGCGCGGCGAGCAGGGCACGCTCTGCCATCACAGCGGCGCGGCTGTCGCCATGGTCGATTACAGCCAGATAGCCGCGCGTCCGCGCATCATCCGCGCGGCATTCGATGCCGATGGCGCCCTGTGCCGGGGCGGGGAGCCAGTCTTCGGCAGCGAGCGGTGTGCCCACGCCTGTCTCGCCCAATCGTTCGAGCCCCGCCGCTGCCAGCAGGGTAACGTCGGCCTCGCCCGCCTGCAGCTTCGCCAGCCGCGTCGCGACATTGCCGCGAAAGCCCACGATGGTGCAGTCCGGCCTTGCGTGCAGCATCTGCGCGGCGCGGCGCGGCGCGCTGGTGCCGATCCGCGCGCCCGGCGGGATCGCGGCGACGGATGCCGCGCCGACCAGCACATCGCGCACATCGGCGCGCGGCAGGATCGCGGCAATGGCGAGGAAATCGGGACGGATCGTCTCGACATCCTTCATCGAATGGACCGCCGCGTCGATCCGGCCTTCGGCGAGCCAGCCGTCGAGTTCCTTGGTCCACAGCGCCTTGCCGCCGATCTCGGCCAGCGGGCGATCCTGGATCTTGTCGCCGCTGGCGGTCACCGGGACCAGTTCGACGGCATCCTCAGGCCAGCCGTGCGCGGCGCACAGGCGGCTGCGGGCCTCCACCGCCTGCGCCATGGCAAGCGGCGAACGGCGGGTGCCAAGGCGCAGGGGCGCGGATTGCGTAGGGTCACTCATTGGTTCACTCATGGGCGCGCTTGCCCTAGCCGCCCTTCTCGTTCAGGGAAAGCGCGATGGGCGTGGTCCTGGGCATAGAATCGAGTTGCGACGAGACTGCGGTGGCGCTGGTGGGCACGGATCGGACGATCCTGGCCCAGCGGATCGCCTCGCAGGATGCCGAACACGCGCCCTATGGCGGGGTCGTCCCAGAAATCGCCGCCCGCGCCCATGCCGAACGGCTCGCCCCGATGATCGAGGATGTGCTGCGCGAAGGCGGCATGGAGCTTACGCAACTGGACGCGATCGCCGCCACCGCCGGGCCGGGGCTGATCGGCGGAGTGATGGTCGGGCTGGTCAGTGCCAAGGCGCTGGCGATGGCATCGGGCGTGCCGCTGCTGGCGATCAACCATCTCGAAGGCCATGCCTTGAGCCCGCGGCTTGCGGATGCATCGCTCGACTTTCCCTATGCGCTGCTGCTGGTCAGCGGCGGCCATTGCCAGATCCTGCGGGTGGAAGGCGTGGGGCAATACCGCCGCCTCGCCACGACGATCGACGATGCGCTGGGCGAAGCTTTCGACAAGAGCGCCAAACTACTCGGCCTCGGCTATCCCGGCGGCCCCGCGGTAGAGCGGCTGGCGCTGCAGGGCGATCCGTCCGCCGTGCCGCTGCCCCGCCCGCTGGTCGGCAGCAAGGAACCGCATTTCTCCTTCGCCGGGCTCAAGAGCGCCGTCATGCGTGCGAAGGAGAGCGGCCAATATGCCGACGCCGATATCGCCGCGAGTTTCCAGCAGGCGGCGATCGACTGCATCATCGACCGGCTGCGCCGCGCGCTCGATACGATGGCGCCGGTGCCCGCGCTCGTCGTTGCCGGCGGGGTCGCGGCGAACAAGGCGATCCGTGGCGCGCTGGAGGCGCTGGCGCAGGATTACGGCATGCGTTTCACCGCTCCGCCGCTGGCGCTATGTACCGATAACGCGGCGATGATCGCCTGGGCCGGTATCGAGCGCCTGCCGCTGGGCCAGAACGACCCGCTCGATTTCCGTGCCCTGCCCCGCTGGCCGCTCGATCCCGATGCGGAACCCGCGCGGGGCGCAGGAGTGAAGGCATGACTATCCCGGCTTCCCCGCAACCTCCCATCGGCGTGCTCGGCGCAGGCGCATGGGGCACCGCATTGGCGCAGATGCTGGCGAGCGACGGGCGCGCGGTGCTGTTGTGGGCGCGCGAGCCCGAGCTGGTCGACCAGATCAACACCGGCCACTGCAACGCGCTGTTCCTGCCTTCCGCGCAGCTTGCCCCGCAAGTACGCGCGACCAACGCGCTTGCCGATCTGACCGCCTGCGAGACGATCCTCGCCGTCACCCCCGCGCAGCATCTGGGGGCGATGCTGGCGGCGCTGCCCGCCCGCCCGCGCGACCTGGTGCTGTGCAGCAAGGGCATCGAGGCCGGTAGCGGGCGGTTGATGAACGATGTCGCCGCCGCGGCCGCACCCGAATGCGACGTTGCGATCCTGTCCGGCCCGACATTCGCGCATGAAGTCGCTGCCGGATTGCCCACCGCCGTCACCCTCGCCTGCAGCGGCGGGGAAAGCCAGTGGGAACGCCTCGCCCCGCAGATTGCCCGCCCGGCATTTCGCCCGTATTATTCGGACGATGTCACCGGGGCGGAGATCGGGGGATCGGTGAAGAACGTGCTCGCGATTGCCTGCGGCGTGGTCGAAGGCCTGCAGTTGGGCCAGAATGCGCGCGCCGCGCTGATCGCGCGCGGCTATGCCGAAATGCTCCGCTTCGGCGAAGCATTGGGCGCCCGTTCGGAAACCCTTGCCGGGCTTTGCGGGTTGGGTGACCTTGTGTTGACCTGTTCCTCCACTTCCAGCCGCAATTTCTCGCTCGGCAAGGCGCTGGGCGAAGGGCAATCGCCCGCCGCTCTGATGGCCGACCGCCGCACGGTGGCCGAAGGGGCGCACACCGCACCCGTGCTGGCGCAACTCGCCCAGACGCGAGTGGTGGATATGCCGATCGTCGCGGCGGTCTGCCGCTTGCTCGATGGCGCCCCGGCTCGCGCGATCGTCTCCGAACTGCTCGCGCGCCCGCTCAAGGCCGAACAGGGCGCGCCTGCGTGACCGATCCGGAGCAGCAGGGCGATATCGCCGCACTCGCCAAGGGCGGGCGGACCAATTTCATCGGTTTCCTGCTGCGGCTGGCCGCGCGCCTGCCCTTCCTGTTCATCGCCGGGCGCCTCTACGGCGCGGAATCGCTGGGCCGCTTCGCCTCGGCGCTGGTGATCGTCGAACTGGTGGCCATGCTCGGTTCCATGGGCGAGAAGCGCGGGCTGGCCCAGCGCCTGTCCGATCACGACGGTGAACCCAGCCATATCGTGGCGGACGGGATCGTGGTTTCGCTGATCCTGTCAGGGATCGCCGCATTGTTCCTGTGGTTCGTGCCCGGGCCGATGTTCCCCAGCGGCATCTTCACCACGACCGACAAATTCATCGTGCTGGCAATCCCGCCGCTCGCCCTGACCGAGATCGCGCTGGCGGCGCAGGCCTATCGCTACGACATTGCGACCACCGTGCGCGCACGGGCAGTGGTGGAGCCGTGGACCATCTCGATCATGGCCGGGGTGCTCTATTTCGTGATCCCGGCCAGCGGGCTGGTGCTGTCTTACCTGCTGTCGATCTTCGCCTCGGCGGCGGTGGCTTTCTGGGCCTTTTTCCGCACCTATGGCCTGCCGCGCGGCTGGCGCCCGCATCTCGGGCGGATGGTTGACTTCAGTATCCGCGGGGCACCGCTGGCAACAGCCGATGCGATCGAATGGGGCACACGGCGGCTCGACATCTTCATCCTCGGACTGTTTGCCGCACCCGCTGCAGTCGGGGTCTATTACGTGGCACAGCAGGTCGCGAGCCTGCCGCAGAAGCTCAAGACGAGTTTCGAGCCGATCCTGGGCCCGGTGATCACCCGCAATTTGAAGGACAAGAATTACGGCGCCATTGCGCAGCAGGTCCGCCAGGTCGGTTTCTGGATCATCGCCGCGCAGGCGGGGATCGCGCTAGCGCTCGGCATTCCGGGCGAAGCGGTGATGGGGCTGGTCGGACCCAATTTCGTCGGCGGCACCGGCGCACTCGCCTTCCTGCTCGCCGCAGAGGTCGTAGCCGCAACCGCCGTCGTTTCCGAAGCGGCGCTGATCTACATCGCGCGCATCCGCAATTTGTGGATCTCGATCGGGACCATCGTGCTGCAAGGCGCGCTGACGGTGGCGGCCATGCTGCTGGTCGAGCGGCTGGGTTACGGCGAATTGTTCCGCGCGGCGGGTGCGGCCATCGCGCTGATGATCGCGCTCGGCATCGCCTCGCTGGTGAAGGGCTGGCTGCTCTCGCGCCTGCTGGGCGAAGGGGTGAACAACTGGCGCTGGGCGCTGGTGTGGGCCGCCGCACCGGCCACGCTGGTCGGCTATCTGTCGACCCTGCTGCCCGAATGGGCGGAACTGCTGTTCGGCATTCCCGCGATCCTGCTCACCTATGGCTGGGTCATCTGGCATCGGGGCTTCGGGCCGGAAGATCGGGTGCTGTTCCGCAAGAACATCGGCCCCAAGGACGGGGACGTCGCCGCAGGCTGACGCTTTGTCTTGCGCCGAAGCGTGTTCAGTCAGCGTTCAACCGTGATACCACGTATCATTGCCCGAAGGCTATTTCCAACCTCGGGAGGGACTGATGAACATTGCCCGGATCATGCTCGGCGCAGGCGCGATGGCGCTTGTGGCGGGTTGCACGACTACGCCGACCGACGAGGCCATCGTCACCACCGGTTCGCGCATAGGCCAGGAA
>JACXVD010000048.1 GCA_014763545.1 Sphingomonadales bacterium | reverse complement strand
CGCTGCTGCTGCCGCGACCGACGCCGCTTCGGACGCTGCCGACGCCGCGACCGACGCTGCTGCTGCCGCGACCGACGCCGCGAGCGAAGCTGCCAAGTAAGGCGCTTTCGTAGCGAAAAAGGAAGGGCGGTGCCGCAAGGCGCCGCCCTTTCCTTATGTGCGGCCCGCGCGATGAAGGCGGGGCCGCTCTATCGAGCCGGTGCTATCGAACCGGCGGTTGGATGATTATCAGCGCCCGCCGTAGCTGGCGCTTGCCCAGTTCCGCCCATCGTTGGCGCCGTTGGCGGTCCAGCCGGTGTAGATCGCTTCCGCGATCGAGGCGATGCGCGCTTCGCGATTGAGGCGCGAGCCCTGCCCGGTGACATAGATCGCCACCGCGATGGCCCGCCCGTCGGGCGCCTGGATGATCCCGATGTCGCTCGACGTATTGCTCAGCGATCCGGTCTTGTGCGCCACCGTCACCCCGGCCGGGAGCAGCGCCGGGATCCGGCGCTTGCCGGTCAGGCAGCGTTCCATGGTCGAAAGGATCACGTCGCGGCTCTGCTTGCTCAGCCAGCGGCCCTGGTACAGCCCGGTGAGCAACTGCGTCATCGCGCGCGGCGTGGCGCTGTCGCGCGGGTCGATGAAGGATGCCGGATCGTGTTCGCCATCGTCGCGCACCAACGTGGCGATATCCCGGTCGAGCCGGAAGCCGGCGATACCGGCGCGTTTGACCCAGTCGTTGACGGCCGATGGGCCGCCGACCACGCGCAGCAGTGCGTCGGTCGCGTAATTGTTGCTGCGGGTCAGCATCAGGTCGATCAGCTCGCTCGCCGGCAGATATTTGCCTGGCTTGACCGGTGCGATGCGGCTGGAGAACTTCGCCGACTTCTCGGGGATCATCAGCGGGAATTCGCTCGACAGGGTCCAGCGGCCCTGCTCGACGCCTTCCATGAAGGTCGCGGCGATCGCGATCTTGCTGGTCGAGGCCATGGGGAAGCGCTGGTCGCCGAGCACACCGAATTCGCGGCCCGTCGCCAGATCGACCGCATAGACACCGATGCGCCCGTCAGACCCGTCGGCCAGCTGCGCCACGTGGCGCTCGAAAGAGGTGTCGTAAACCGCCTCGAAGCTGCGCGGGGCGCGGGTGTCGGTGCCGAAGGTACTGTCGAACGACGCTTCGAAATTCTCGGCAGCATCGCCCGCATGTACGGGTGCGACGGATGCGAGGCCGAGGGCGGCCGTCGCGACGAGCTTTGCGATCAGTCCCAGTTTCATGCTTGGGAAGCTACCCCCCTTATGGTTGTCCTTTGTTTAACGGAGGAAAATTAGGGCATGCAAGCGGTTCGGCGGTGAATAGTGCGCTGGTCGCGGCGAAAATGGCTTTCACCGGCAATATTCGTGCGCTGTCGGACCGTGCCCCAGGGTCGGATGCTTCGCAGATGGAGGATTCGCGGGCACATGCAAAAGGGCCGGGGGATCGCTCCCCCGGCCCTTCCGTTGTTCGGGTGCGGATAGCGCGGGCTTAGAAGCCCATGCCGCCCATGCCGCCCATGTCCGGCATCGCCGGGGCAGCGGACTTGTCTTCCGGCAGTTCCGCCACCGCAGCTTCGGTGGTGATCAGCAGGCCGGAAACCGAAGCGGCATCCTGCAGCGCGGTGCGAACGACCTTGGTCGGGTCGATCACGCCGGCAGCGACCATGTCTTCATAGACGTCGGTCGCGGCGTTGAAGCCCATCTTCTCGTCACCGCCGTCCATCAGCTTGCCGGCGACAACCGCGCCGTCGAAGCCTGCGTTCTGCGCGATCTGGCGCAGCGGCGCCTGCAGCGCACGGCGGATGATGTCGATCCCGCGGGTCTGGTCCTCGTTCTCACCGGCCAGGCCGTCGAGCGCCTTGGTCGCATAGAGCAGGGCGGTACCGCCGCCCGGGACGATGCCTTCTTCCACCGCGGCGCGGGTCGCATGCAGCGCGTCGTCGACGCGGTCCTTACGCTCCTTCACCTCGACTTCGGTCGCACCGCCGACCTTGATCACCGCCACACCGCCGGCCAGCTTGGCCAGGCGTTCCTGCAGCTTCTCACGGTCGTAATCGCTGGTGGTGACTTCGATCTGCGCGCGGATTTCGCCGACGCGGGCCTTGATCTCGTCGGCACTACCGGCACCGTCGACGATGGTCGTGTTGTCCTTGTCGATGGTGACCTTCTTGGCCTGGCCGAGCATGCCGAGGGTGACGTTCTCGAGCTTGATGCCGAGGTCTTCCGAAACCATCTCGCCCTTGGTCAGGATCGCGATGTCCTGCAGCATCGCCTTGCGGCGATCGCCGAAGCCGGGGGCCTTGACCGCCGCGACCTTCAGGCCGCCGCGCAGCTTGTTGACCACCAGGGTGGCCAGCGCTTCGCCTTCGATGTCTTCGGCGATGATCAGCAGCGGGCGGCCGCTCTGCACGGTCGCTTCGAGCACCGGCAGCATCGACTGCAGGTTCGACAGCTTCTTTTCGTGGATCAGGATGTACGGGTTTTCGAGTTCGACCGTCATCTTTTCCGGGTTGGTGATGAAGTAGGGCGACAGGTAGCCGCGGTCGAACTGCATGCCTTCGACGACATCGAGTTCGAATTCGAGGCCCTTGGCCTCTTCCACGGTGATCACGCCTTCCTTGCCGACCTTTTCCATGGCTTCGGCGATCTTCTCGCCGACTTCCTTGTCGCCATTGGCCGAAATGATGCCGACCTGTGCGATTTCGCTCGACCCGGCGACGTCCTTCGAACGGCCCTTGAGGTTTTCGACGACCTTGCCGACCGCGAGGTCGATGCCGCGCTTGAGGTCCATCGGGTTCATGCCCGCAGCCACCGACTTCATGCCTTCGGTGACGATCGCCTGGGCGAGCACGGTGGCGGTGGTGGTGCCGTCGCCGGCAGCGTCATTCGCCTTGCTGGCGACTTCGCGCAGCATCTGGGCGCCCATGTTCTCGAACTTGTCCTTCAGTTCGATTTCCTTGGCGACCGACACACCGTCCTTGGTGATGCGCGGCGCGCCGAAGCTCTTGTCGATCACGACATTGCGGCCCTTGGGGCCGAGGGTGACCTTCACCGCGTTGGCGAGCGTGTCCACGCCCTTGAGGATGCGTTCGCGCGCATCGCGGCCGAACTTTACGTCCTTGGCAGCCATTTCGTTTCTCCTGGAATTCTGTGTTGGTTGGAAGCGTCAGCGGGAACCGGCGATCAGCCGATGATCCCCATGATGTCGCTTTCCTTCATGATCAGCAGGTCTTCGCCATCGACCTTGACCTCGGTGCCGGACCACTTGCCGAACAGCACGCGGTCGCCAGCCTTGACGTCCATCGGGGTGACGGTGCCGTTTTCGGCGCGGGCGCCCGAACCGACGGCGATGACTTCGCCTTCGCTCGGCTTTTCCTTGGCGTTGTCGGGGATGATGATGCCGCCGGCGGTCTTTTCCTCGGCTTCGATGCGACGGACCAGCACGCGGTCGTGCAGCGGACGGAATGCCATGATGATGACCTCTTCCAAATAGGTTGATCTAGTGTTGGCACTCTCAGGCCGAGAGTGCCAGCGCGGCGCATATGTGGACCCGCCGGGCGCGAGTCAACCGGCGGCTGCGCAAAAATTCAGCGTGGCGAAAGCGTCTCGCGCCTGTTCCAGCGCCACAGCAGCAACACCGCGGCGAAGACGAGGCCGCAGGCCAGCCCCAGCCACACGCCGGTCCCTTCGAGCGGGGTGGCAAAGCCCAGCCACAGCGCCGTGCCCATGCCCGGCAGCCAATAGCTGAACAGGGCGATCAGCATCGGCATCCGCGTGTCCTGCAGCCCCCGCAGCGCGCCCGCCGCCACCGCCTGCAACCCGTCGGCCAGCTGGAAGGCGGCCGCGATCGCAAGGTAGCGCAGGGCAAAGCCGACCAGCACGGCATTCGCCGGTGCGTCGGGGTCAAGATAGATCCGCAGGATCGTGCGCGGCATTGCCCAGATGACGCTGGCGCTGGCGAGCGCGAACAGCGCCGCCATCCCCAGCGCGGTCCACCCGGCGCGCCCGATCGCGTCCCTGTCGCCCGCACCATAGTGATAGCCGACGCGGATCGTTGCCGCCTGTCCCAGCCCGAAGGGGATCTGGAAGGCGAGCGCGGCGATCTGCAACGCCACCGTATGCCCGGCAAGCTGCGCGGGGCCGATCCACCCCATCAGCAATGCGGCGCCGCTGAACAGCCCGGCTTCGGCCACGATGGTCAGCGAAACCGGGCTGCCCAGCGCCACCAGCTCGCCCAGCCGCCGCCATTCGGGCCGCCAGATATTGCCGAAGATGCGATAGCGCCGCAGCCGCCGGTCGGCCGCGATCGCGGCGACATAGGCGACGAGGATGAAGCAGGCGGTCACCACGCTGGCGAGCGCCGAGCCATGCAGCCCCAGCGCCGGGGCGCCGAAATGGCCGAAGACGAAGACATAATTGGCCGCAATGCTGACCGCGATGGCCGAGCCGGTGATCGCGGTGGCGAAGACCGGGCGGCCGAGCGCGGAAACGAAGCTGCGTAGCACGTTGGACAGGATCATCGGCACCATCGCCCACATGATCACGCGCAGGAAACCGCCTGCCGTTGCCGCAAGCGCGGGCTCCTGCCCGGCAGCCAGCAGCAGCGCCTCGCCGAAATAGCAGATCGCCATGCCCAGCGCGCCGGACAGCACCGCGAGCCACAGCGCCATGCGCACCGAGCGGCGCACTTCGCGCACTGCGTGGCGCCGCCGGCCCAGTTCTTCCGCGATCAGCGCGGCGACGATCCCGGTCAGTCCGGAAAAGGCCCACATCAGCAACCCGAACAGCGAAATCGACAGGCTCGCCGCGGCCAAGGCGTGTTCGCCCAGCCGCGCGACGAAGATCACGTCGATCGCATGGACCAGCATCTGCAGCAGGTTCGCCGCCGCCAGCGGCCAGGCAAGCGCGAAGGTTGCGGCGATCTCGCCGCGCCAGCTTGCAGGGATAAGGCGGTCGGTGCGGGGCATGGGGCCTTGTCACGTGTCGGTTGAACAGCCGGCCCGGATAGCCGCATCGCCTGCGCGCTTAAAGCAACCAATTCGCAACAAGCGACTATTGCTTGATAGCTGTGGCCCGTTTGCTCTATCAGCGCGCGCATATTCAGCTTTGCTAATGAGGGAATGCCATGTTGCGCCAGATTGCTCCTGCCTTCGGTCTCATCCTGCTCGCCGCTTGCGGCCAGTCTGCCGAGGAACCGTCTGCTCCGGCAGACACCGCGACCGAAGCTGCGGCGACCGATACTGCGGCGGTCGAAACGCCTGCCGCCGATGCGACCGCGACCGACGCCGTGGCGACCGAAGTTGCCGCTGCCGACGCTGCGCCCGCCGCCTTCGCCCAGTGCAAGGTCTGCCACTCGGTCGAGCCGGGCAAGCACATGGTCGGCCCCTCGCTCCACGGCATCTTCGGGACCAAGGCGGGTGATGTTGCGGGCTATACCTTCAGCACCGCGATGAAGGATTCGGGCCTGACCTGGGACGAAGCCACGCTGATGACCTACCTCGAAGCGCCGCAGAAGGTCGTGCCCGGCACCAAGATGGCCTTCGCCGGCATCAAGGACGAAGCCAAGCGCAAGGAAGTGGTCGAATACCTCAAGTCGCTCAAGTAAGCGGCCTTCGAGAGTCGATTACGGGGCGGTGCCGCAAGGCGCCGCCCTTGTTTTTTGCCCGGACGCCCGGCGTTGCGGCGGGTGTTGCGGCCATGCAAAAGGGGCGGCGCCTTGCGGCACCGCCCCTCCTGATACTCTCCAAGAGAGAAGCTCGATTACTTGAGCTCGACGGTGCCGCCGGCTTCTTCGATCTTCTTCTTGATTTCTTCGGCTTCCGCCTTGTTCACGCCTTCCTTGACGGCCTTCGGCGCGCCTTCGACGAGAGCCTTGGCTTCGGTCAGGCCCAGGCCGGTGATGGCGCGGACTTCCTTGATCACCTGGATCTTCTTGCCACCGTCGCCGGTCAGGATGACGTCGAATTCGGTCTGCTCTTCGGCAGCCGGGGCATCGCCACCGGCACCCGGGGCAGCTGCAACGGCAACAGCAGCGGCGGCGCTCACGCCCCACTCTTCTTCGAGCGCCTTGGCAAGCTCAGCGGCTTCCAGGACGGTCAGCTTCGACAGTTCTTCAACAAGCTTGGCGATATCGGCCATGATGTCTTACTCCAATGTTTGGTGGGGCAACGCGGCCCCGGATGTCTGGTTCGAAATTCGAAAAACCGCTTACGCCGCTTCCTTGGCGCCATAGGCACCGAAGACACGGGCGAGCTTGGCGGCGGGTGCGTTGACCACCTGGGCGACCTTGGTCGCCGGGGCGTTGACGAGGCCCACCAGCTTTGCCCGCAGCTCGTCGAGCGACGGCATCGAGGCAAGCGCCTTGACCCCATCCGCGTCGAGCAGCGTCCCACCCATCGAACCGCCCACGATTTCGAGCTTGTCGTTCGACTTGGCGAAGTCCACCGCGGCCTTGGCCGCTGCGACCGGGTCTTCCGACCAGGCCAGAGCCGTCGGGCCATTGAGGTATTCCTCGAGGCCTTCGTAGCTGGTTTCCTTCAGGGCGAGCTTGGCAAGGCGGTTCTTCGCAACCTTGTAGGAAGCCCCTGCATCGCGCATCTTCCCGCGCAGATCGGTGGACTGCGCCACCGACATGCCGAGGTTGCGGGTGACAACCACCACGCCGACCTCTTTGAAGACCGCATTGAGCTGGGCGACCGAGTCGGCTTTCTGCGAACGATCCATGCCATACTCCTTCACTTGTGATCGACCGGGATGGCTCCCGGACGATCGGCTCATGTTTGTCCATGCCGAAAATCGACACGGGCGAGTCCGTTGATGGGGAAGGAGGGCGCATACACGCCGGATGGCCACCATTGGAGGAGGCCGGAAATCTCGTTTCCCCGTCTAGGCTGGAAATTAAGACCGGCAAATTCCGGTCACCAACTGTCTCGGACGGATGACCACCGGGGTGGTCGGGGCGGGCCTTTGGTTCAGGGCCGCGCGAAAGTCAAGCGGAGTCTGGCATTGCACCCGGTGCCGCAAGCGGTGTCTTGCGCGTCGCGATCACCCATGTGGCAGCGACCATCACCGCCGCGAGATAGCCGACCAGCAGCGAATCCACGATCAGCACCGGCCATTTGAGCACAGCGGGAGCGAAAAGCGCCGCCGCGCCCAGGATATAATGCGGCACCATCAGCGGCAGGATGACGGCCAGCGAGAAGCCGATCGCCCAGGGCACCTGTATGGCCATCACCCGGGCCGAGGCGATCGGGCCGGTCGGCAGGCCGAGCGGGGCGGAGGCTGCCCAGCGCGCCAGCAGTGGGTTGAGGAACAGCCCGGCCACCATCGCGACGATCAAGGCGGTGCCGCTGCGCGGCAGGGCAAACAATTGCACCGCGCTGAGTGCTGCCTGGAAGATCAGGTAGTAGGTGAACAGCGCGGCGGCCCGGGGTTCGAAGCGGCGGGCGGCTGCCGCATCCCGGCCACCGGCGATAAAGCGGATGACCCAATAGCCCGGCAGCATCAGCCCGATTGTCTTGACGAAGCCGAAGGCCATGCGCAGCGGGTCGGCATCGGCGGCCTGTGCCGCGGCCAGGCTGTCGTACATCCCGATCTGCATTTCGACGATATGCTGGATCACTTCGCCCAGCACCGGGACCAGGAACAGGAGCGGGCAGGCGAGCATGAAAGCCCAGCTTTCGCGATAGGCCAGCCTTATTCCGCTCCAGAATCCCATCATGCCGTCTCCTTTTCCGGCCCTGCATATCCCAGCAGGTCGCCCGGCTGGCAATCGAGTTCGCGGCAGATCGCCTCGAGCGTCGAAAAACGGATCGCCTTGGCCTTGCCGGTCTTGAGGATCGACAAATTGGCCAGAGTGAGGCCGATACGCTCGCTGAGTTCGGTCAGCGTCATGCGGCGGGCGTGGAGCAAATCGTCGAGCTTGACCACGATGTTCTCTCCTTCGGTTTCGTTGCCCATCACACGGTCCCTTCCAGATCTTCACGCATCGCGGTGCCGTGGCGGAACACGCGGGCGAGGATGAACAGGACGATCGCCATCAGGATGCCGGACATGTCGAGTCCGCCATTGAAGGTGAAATGGGCATTCTCGAAATGGTCGGCGAATTTGGCGAGGTTCATCGCCAATGGGATCGCCGGCAGGGTGATCAGCTGCACGCCGAGCATCAGCCAGCCCATCTGGGCGAGCCGCGTCGCGTTCTGAGGCTGGAACGGGTCGCCTTCGCCCACCGTGCCGATGATCCGGCGCAGCTTGTCGAAGAAGAAGAACAGCATCGCGACGATCGCAAGGCCGACCACCATGAGGCCGGCGATGGTCAGCGCGGGCGACAGGCCCTGCAGATCACCCGTCTTCTCGAGGATTTCGGCATTCACCGTACCCTGCATCACCAGCACCGCAACCAGGGCGATGACCAGGGCGATGCCGCCGAAGGCCATTGCCCCCTGCATGAAGATGGCGATGGCCTTGCCGGCGAGCAGCAGCGGGTCTTTCGAACTGTTCATGGCTGGTCTCTCCTGTCCGGACCCGGCGCTCAGGCGAGCACCGGGGCGGCGATGGTGACGATCGGCGCAGCGTGTACGGCGGGCATGACGATCAGCTGTTCGAAGCCGGTGATCGTCAGCATCACGGCAATGGCTGCGGCGAAGAGGCGGTGGGTGGAAGCGGTCATTTCTCGATCTCCAATATGGTTGATATCGACATTCAATAATTCCAGTCGGACTTATTGTCAAACAATAATATTGAAAAACGATATGTCGCTTCTCGAAATGCGATAAGTGGCAGGAATCCGCCCGCTTCCCCGCGCAGCGGCACCCTCCTGCGTTTGACAGCCACCGCCCGGCTTCCTATATGCGCCCTCGACCGCACGCCTCGAGCGAAGCGGGCCTTGCGCGGGGCTCGCAGATGGATGGAGGCGGCGTTTCCATAGACGCGACGTCGGCTAAGCCGCAGCAACCCGGGAAACCCGGCGATTCGCTGCGGCCTTTTGGCGTCGGTCATGGGCCACATCCGCGCGTGGCAATTCATTACCTGCCGGTACGGGCGTTGACCCTGGCCGGCACTGACAAGAGGCGAATCACCTCCATGGCGAGCAAGGCGAAGACCCCGCGTTCCGGCAACACCGGCACCGCGAAACGGCGTATCCGCAAGATTTTCGGCGACATCCACGAAGTGGTGCAGATGCCGAACCTGATCGAGGTCCAGCGCGAGAGCTACGAACAGTTCCTCCGCTCGGACAAGAACACGGGCTATGTCTCGGGTCTCGAAAAGACGCTCCGCTCGGTCTTCCCGATCCGCGACTTCGCCGGCACCGCCGAACTCGACTTCGTGCATTACGAGCTCGAAGATCCGAAATACGACGTCACCGAATGTCGCCAGCGCGGCATCACCTATGCCGCCCCGATGAAGGTCACGCTGCGCCTGATCGTGTTCGAGGTGGACCAGGAAACCGAAACCCGCTCGGTCCTCGATATCAAGGAGCAGGACGTGTACATGGGCGACATGCCGCTCATGACCGAGAACGGCACCTTCTTCATCAATGGCACCGAACGCGTGATCGTGTCGCAGATGCACCGTTCGCCGGGCGTGCTGTTCGACCACGACCGCGGCAAGACCCACTCCTCGGGCAAGCTGCTGTTTGCTGCCCGCGTGATCCCCTATCGCGGCAGCTGGCTGGACTTCGAGTTCGACGCGAAGGACATCGTCAACGTGCGTATCGACCGCAAGCGCAAGCTGCCGGTCACCTCGCTGCTCTATGCCCTGGGCCTCGATAGCGAGCAGATCCTCAACTATTTCTACGACACCGTCGCCTGGGAACGCGCGCAGGACGGGTGGAAGATTCCGTTCATCGCCGAGAGCTGGCGCGGCGTGAAGCCGGCCTTCGCGCTGGTCGATGCCAAGACCGGCGAGGAAATGTTCCCCGCCGGCCAGAAGATCAGCCCGCGCGCCGCGAACAAGGCTGCGAAGGACGGCCTGGCCGAACTGCTGATCCCGACCGAGGAAATCTTCGGTCACTACGCTGCGGGCGACATGATCGACGAATCGACCGGTCGCATCTGGATCGAAGCGGGCGACGAAGTCGGCACCGAAAATCTCGACGCGCTCGACAAGGCCGGGATCGACCGGATCGAACTGCTCGACATCGATCACGTCAACACCGGCCCGTGGATCCGCAACACGCTCAAGGTCGACAAGGCCGAGAACCGCGACGAAGGTCTCGAGGCGATCTACAAGGTGATGCGCCCGGGCGAACCGCCGACCAAGGAAACCGCCGAAGCGCTGTTCGAAGGCCTGTTCTTCGACGGCGAACGCTATGACCTGTCGGCAGTCGGCCGGGTGAAGCTCAACATGCGCCTCGGCCTCGACGCCGAAGACACCGTCACCACGCTGCGCAAGGAAGACATCCTTGCCGTGGTCAAGGAGCTGGTCGGCCTGAAGGACGGCAAGGGCGAGGTCGACGACATCGACAACCTCGGCAACCGCCGTGTCCGCTCGGTGGGCGAGCTGCTGGAAAACCAGTACCGCGTCGGCCTGCTGCGCATGGAACGCGCGGTCAAGGAGCGCATGAGCAGCGTCGATGTGTCGACCGTGATGCCGAACGATTTGATCAACGCGAAGCCCGCAGTGGCCGCGGTGCGCGAATTCTTCGGCTCCAGCCAGCTGTCGCAGTTCATGGACCAGACCAACCCGCTGTCGGAAGTCACCCACAAGCGCCGCGTGTCGGCGCTTGGCCCGGGCGGCCTGACCCGCGAGCGTGCCGGCTTCGAGGTTCGCGACGTTCACCCGACGCACTATGGCCGCATTTGCCCGATCGAAACGCCGGAAGGCCCGAACATCGGCCTGATCAACTCGCTGTCGACCTTCGCCCGGGTGAACAAATACGGCTTCATCGAAACCCCCTACCGCAAGGTGGTGGATGGCCAGGTGACCGGCGAGGTCGTGTATCTCTCGGCGATGGAAGAGCAGAAGAACGCGGTCGCGCAGGCTTCGGCCGAACTCGACGACAGCGGACGCTTCGTGGAAGAGCTCGTCTCGGCCCGCCACGAAGGCGAGTTCGTGATGCTGCCGCGCGAACAGATCACGCTGATGGACGTTTCGCCCAAGCAGCTGGTTTCGGTCGCGGCATCGCTGATCCCGTTCCTCGAAAACGACGACGCCAACCGCGCGCTGATGGGTTCGAACATGCAGCGCCAGGCGGTGCCGCTGATCAAGGCCGAGGCGCCGTTCGTCGGAACCGGCATGGAAGAGACCGTGGCGCGCGATTCGGGCGCCGCGATCACCGCGACCCGCGGCGGCGTGGTCGACCAGGTCGACGCCACCCGCATCGTGATCCGCGCGATCGGTGATGTCGAACCCGGCCAGTCGGGCGTGGATATCTATCGCCTGCAGAAGTTCGAGCGCTCCAACCAGTCGACCTGCATCAACCAGCGTCCGCTGGTGAAGGTGGGCGACACGGTCGAATCCGGCGACATCATCGCCGACGGCCCCTCGACCGAGCTGGGTGAACTGGCGCTGGGCCGCAACAGCCTCGTCGCGTTCATGCCGTGGAACGGCTACAACTACGAAGACTCGATCCTGATCAGCGAACGCATCGTGAAGGACGACGTTTTCACCTCGATCCACATCGACGAATTCGAAGTTATGGCCCGCGACACCAAGCTGGGCCCGGAAGACATCACCCGCGACATCCCCAATGTCGGCGAGGAAGCGCTGCGCAACCTCGACGAAGCGGGCATCGTCTATATCGGTGCCGAAGTGCACCCGGGCGATATCCTGGTCGGCAAGATCACGCCCAAGGGCGAAAGCCCGATGACGCCGGAAGAAAAGCTCCTCCGCGCCATCTTCGGTGAAAAGGCCAGCGACGTGCGCGACACCTCGCTTCGCCTGCCGCCGGGCGTGTCGGGCACCATCGTCGATGTGCGCGTGTTCAACCGTCACGGCATCGAGATCGACGACCGTACCCGTGCGATCCAGAACGAGGAAATCGAGCGCCTGCGCAAGGACGCGCAGGACGAACGCGCGATCCTCAACCGCGCGACCTACAACCGCCTGCGCGACATGCTGCTCGGCCAGGTCGCTTCGGCCGCGCCCAAGGGCGTGAAGAAGGGCGCGGAGATCACCGAGGAGCTGCTCGAGGAAATCGAACGCCACGAATGGTTCAAGTTCGCGGTCGCCGACGACAATCGCCAGGCCCAGCTGGAAGCCGTTAAGGCCCAGTATGACGAGGCGGTGAAGGGCATCGACGAGAAGTTCGAGGACCGTAAGGACAAGCTCGAACGCGGTGACGAACTGGCGCCGGGCGTGCTCAAGATGGTCAAGGTCTTCGTCGCGGTGAAGCGCAAGCTGCAGCCGGGCGACAAGATGGCCGGCCGTCACGGCAACAAGGGCGTCATCAGCCGGATCCTGCCGGCCGAAGACATGCCCTTCCTCGAAGACGGCACTCCGGTCGACATCGTGCTCAACCCGCTGGGCGTGCCTTCGCGCATGAACGTCGGGCAGATCTTCGAAACCCACCTCGGCTTCGCCGCGCGCGGTCTGGGCCACCAGGTTGCCGACGCGCTTGACGAATGGCGTGCGGCCAATCCCGACCCGCAGGTCGGCCAGCCGCCCGAGGCGCTGAAGGAGAAGCTGAAGGATATCTACGGCGAAAACTACGCCGACGAGATCGACAGCCGCTCGACCGAGGAAGTGATCGAACTCGCCTCGAACCTGCGTACCGGCGTTCCGATCGGCACCCCGGTGTTCGACGGCGCGCGCGAGCAGGATGTGTCGGACATGCTGGTCAAGGCGGGCATCGCCAGCTCGGGCCAGTCGACCCTGTACGATGGCCGTACCGGCGAAGCGTTCGACCGCAAGGTGACCGTGGGCATCATCTACATGCTCAAGCTGCACCACCTGGTCGACGACAAGATCCACGCCCGTTCGATCGGCCCCTACTCGCTCGTCACCCAGCAGCCGCTGGGCGGCAAGGCGCAGTTCGGCGGCCAGCGCTTCGGCGAAATGGAGGTCTGGGCGCTGCAGGCTTATGGCGCTGCCTATACGCTGCAGGAAATGCTGACGGTGAAGTCCGACGACGTGGTCGGCCGCACCAAGGTCTACGAAGCGATCGTCAAGGGCGACGACACTTTCGAGGCCGGCATTCCGGAAAGCTTCAACGTGCTTGTCAAGGAAATGCGCTCGCTCGGCCTCAACGTCGAACTCTCCTCGCTTGGCGAGGACGATGAGGATGACGATCCGGCCATGCAGATCGCGGCTGAATAACAGGGGCGGGGCGGCAGCTGCCGCCCACCCCATTCGCCCCCTGTTTCCCCTCTCAAGGGATTTGAGAAATGAACGAACTGACCAAATTCACCAACCAGCTGGCCAAGCCGGAAACCTTCGACCAGATCCAGATCGGCATCGCTTCGCCGGAACGCATCCGCTCGTGGTCGTTCGGCGAGATCAAGAAGCCCGAGACGATCAACTACCGCACGTTCAAGCCCGAGCGTGACGGGTTGTTCTGCGCGCGCATCTTCGGCCCGGTGAAGGACTACGAGTGCCTGTGCGGCAAGTACAAGCGCATGAAGTACAAGGGCGTCGTCTGCGAAAAATGCGGCGTCGAAGTCACCGTGACCAAGGTCCGCCGCGAACGCATGGGCCATATCGAACTGGCCGCGCCGGTCGCGCATATCTGGTTCCTCAAGTCGCTGCCCTCGCGCATCGGCCTGCTGCTCGACATGCAGCTCAAGCAGCTTGAGCGCGTGCTGTATTTCGAAAGCTATATCGTCACCGAACCCGGCCTGACGCCGCTGGAGAAGTTCCAGCTGCTGACCGAAGACGAACTGCTCGAAGCGCAGGACGAATATGGCGAAGACGCCTTCTCCGCCGCGATCGGCGCGGAAGCGGTCAAGACCATGCTGATGGATCTCGACCTCGTGCAGGAACGCGAAGACCTGCTCGAAGAGCTCGCCACCACCAAGTCGGCGCTCAAGCCCAAGAAGATCATCAAGCGGCTCAAGGTCGTCGAAAGCTTCATCGATTCGGGCAACAAGCCCGAATGGATGATCCTCGAAGTGATCCCGGTCATCCCGCCCGAGCTGCGCCCGCTGGTGCCGCTGGACGGTGGCCGGTTCGCGACCTCGGACCTCAACGACCTCTATCGCCGCGTCATCAACCGTAACAACCGCTTGAAGCGCCTGATCGAGCTGCGCGCGCCGGACATCATCGTGCGCAACGAAAAGCGCATGCTGCAGGAAGCGGTCGATGCGCTGTTCGACAACGGCCGCCGCGGCCGCGTGATCACCGGCGCCAACAAGCGCCCGCTCAAGTCGCTGTCCGACATGCTCAAGGGCAAGCAGGGCCGCTTCCGCCAGAACCTGCTCGGCAAGCGCGTCGACTATTCGGGCCGTTCGGTGATCGTGACCGGTCCGCAGCTCAAGCTGCACCAGTGCGGCCTGCCGAAGAAGATGGCGCTCGAACTGTTCAAGCCGTTCATCTACGCCCGGCTCGACGCCAAGGGCCTGTCGATGACGCTGAAGCAGGCGAAGAAGTGGGTCGAGAAGGAGCGCAAGGAAGTCTGGGACATCCTCGACGAAGTCATTCGCGAGCACCCGGTCCTCCTCAACCGCGCGCCGACGCTCCACCGCCTTGGCATCCAGGCGTTCGAGCCGGTGCTGATCGAAGGCAAGGCGATCCAGCTGCACCCGCTGGTCTGCGCCGCGTTCAACGCCGACTTCGACGGTGACCAGATGGCCGTCCACGTTCCGCTGAGCCTCGAGGCGCAGCTGGAAGCGCGCGTGCTGATGATGTCGACCAACAACATCCTCTCGCCCGCCAACGGCAAGCCGATCATCGTGCCTTCGCAGGACATGGTGCTGGGCATCTATTATCTCTCGATGGAGCGCGAAAGCGAGCCGGGCGAGGGCATGATGCTGTCGGACATGGCTGAAGTGCACCAGGCGCTGCATGTCGGCGCGGTCACGCTGCACACCAAGATCGTCAGCCGCGTTCCGCAGACGGACGAGGCGGGCAAGGAATACATGCTGCGCGTGGAAACCACCCCGGGCCGCATGCTGATCGGCGAATGCCTGCCGAAGAGCCACAAGGTGCCCTTCGCGGTCATCAACCGCCTGCTGACCAAGAAGGACGTCGGCGACGTGATCGACGAGGTCTATCGTCACACCGGCCAGAAGGACACGGTGCTGTTCGCGGACGCGATCATGGCGCTGGGCTTCCGCCACGCGTGCGAGGCCGGCATCTCCTTCGGCAAGGATGACATGATCATCCCCGATTCGAAGACCGAGCTGGTCGAACAGACCAAGGCGCTGGTTGCCGATTACGAGCAGCAGTACCAGGACGGCCTGATCACCCAGCAGGAAAAGTATAACAAGGTGATCGACGCCTGGAGCCGTTGCGGCGACCAGGTGGCCGACGCGATGATGGACGAGATCCGCGCCCAGCCGCGCGGCGAAGATGGGCGCCTCGCGCCGATCAACTCGATCTACATGATGAGCCACTCCGGTGCGCGTGGTAGCCCGGCGCAGATGAAGCAGCTCGCCGGCATGCGCGGCCTGATGGCCAAGCCGTCGGGCGAGATCATCGAACAGCCGATCATCTCGAACTTCAAGGAAGGCCTGACCGTCCTTGAATACTTCAACTCGACCCACGGCGCTCGCAAGGGCCTGGCCGACACCGCGCTCAAGACGGCGAACTCGGGTTACCTGACCCGCCGCCTGGTCGACGTGTCGCAGGACTGCGTGATCGTCGAAGAGGACTGCAAGACCGAGAACGCGCTGGAAATGCGCGCCATCGTGCAGGGCGGTTCGGTGATCGCTTCGCTCGGCGAACGTATCCTCGGTCGCACCACGGCGGAAGACTTGGTCAACGTCAAGACCGGCGAAGTGATCGTCAAGGCGGGCACGCTGCTCGACGAGCCGATGGTGAAGGAAATCGAAGCGGCCGAAGTGATGGTCGCCAAGATCCGTTCGCCGCTGGTCTGCGAAGCCGAACAGGGCGTTTGCGCGACCTGCTACGGGCGCGACCTCGCGCGCGGTACGCCGGTGAACATCGGCGAGGCCGTGGGCGTCATCGCGGCGCAGTCGATCGGTGAGCCGGGCACGCAGCTGACCATGCGTACCTTCCACATCGGCGGTGCGGCGCAGCTGAACGAAACCAGTCATCTCGAGGCGATTTCGGACGGTAAGGTCGTCTATCGCGACATGCCGACGATCATCGACAAGAAGGGCCGGATCCTCAGCCTCGCCCGCAATGGCGAACTGGCTGTGATCGACGCCGAAGGGCGCGAGCGCGAAATCCACAAGGTGCCCTACGGCACCGTCCTGATGCACAAGGACGGCGGCAAGGTGAAGGAAGGCGACCGGCTGGCGGAATGGGATCCGTTCTCGCTGCCGATCATCACCGAAACCTCGGGCGTGGTGAAGTACCAGGATCTGGTCGAAGGCCAGACGATGGAAGAGCGCACCGACGAAGCGACCGGCATTGCCCAGCGCGTCGTCACCGAACACCGTGCGTCGGGCCGCAAGAAGGAAGACCTGCGTCCGCGCCTCACCCTGCTGGGTGCCAGCGCCGACGAGACCGAGGCGGCGCGCTACATGCTTGCCCCGGGCACGACCCTGTCGGTCGAGGATGGGCAGGAAGTGCAGGCGGGTGACATCCTTGCCCGTGCCAGCCGTGAAGCCGCCAAGACGCGCGACATCACCGGCGGTCTGCCGCGTGTCGCCGAGCTGTTCGAGGCGCGCATGCCCAAGGACGTGTCGATCATCGCCAAGATTTCGGGCAAGATCGAATTCGTCCGCGAGTACAAGGCCAAGCGCAAGATCGCGATCGTGCCGGAGGAAGGGGATGCGGTGGAATACCTGATCCCCAAGACCAAGGTGATCGACGTGCAGGAAGGCGACTTCGTCAAGAAGGGCGACACGCTGATCTCGGGCTCGCCCAACCCGCACGACATCCTGGAAGTGATGGGGGTCGAGGCGCTGGCCGAATATCTCGTCAACGAGATCCAGGAAGTCTACCGGCTCCAGGGCGTGAAGATCAACGACAAGCACATCGAGGTGATCGTTCGCCAGATGCTGCAGAAGGTCGAGATCACCGACGGCGGCGACACCGTGCTGCTGCCCGGCGAGCAGGTTGACCTCGAGGAAATGAACGAGGTCAACTCCAAGCTGCCCAAGGGCAAGGCGCCGGCCACCGGCACGCCGATCCTGCTGGGCATCACCAAGGCGAGCCTGCAGACCCGGTCCTTCATCTCGGCAGCCTCCTTCCAGGAGACCACCCGCGTGCTGACCCAAGCCGCGGTCGAGGGCAAGAAGGACTCGCTGATCGGGCTCAAGGAGAACGTGATCGTGGGCCGTCTCATCCCCGCCGGTACCGGCGCGGGCATGAACCGCATGCGCATCGCCGCCTCCAGCCGCGATGCCGCCCTGCGCGCTGCGTGGAAGCAGCAGCAGGACGCGCTGATCATGGCCAACAGCGCCGCAGAAGAGCATGCCGCCGAACTGGCGCAGGGCCCGGAAGCGGCAATCGGCGACGATCCGCTGGCCCGGGTCGAAGGCGAAACCCACGGCACCGATGCGGATGCGGGCGATTACCTGACCACCGACAGCGTGGGCAGCGAAGACGCCATGCGCGCAGCCATGATGGGCGGCACCGCACCCGCCGCCAGTGAAGGCGACGAGGAAGAATAAACCTCGCCCCCTCGCTGAATGAAAAGCCCCGCCGGAGTTCGCGCTCCGGCGGGGTTTTCCTTAGAATAGCTTTGCCGCCTCTGCCTTCATCGGGACGTCGATTGCCGCGTGCAGTCGCCGGAGTTGAAGTATCATCCAGTTGGTGATCGCATCCCAATTCTCAGGATCGTAGCTGTCGAAATCCGCCTGGAATTCGATGCGCGATGAAATTTTGTTGTCCAAGCGCTTCCACCGTAGTGCATTGCCAAACGTATCTTCGATTTCGTCTTTCCGGTCGAGTAGGGCATCGAACAGCGCCTTGTTCTCTGACTTTTCGGACCGGCTGAGATCGATCTGGACCCGCGCCTCGCGCTTGCCGAAGATCAACTGGTACGGACAGCTTCGGACACCCGAACCAGCCGAGAGCCAATGGTCCTTGCTGGGACTTATGTTGTCGTAGAGGCGTATATCGCTTGAATGCAGTTGCGTGAGGCACTTCGCCCAGAATTCACGCCGCCGGTTGAACCGAATGTTGTCCGTATCGCTTCGTGCCTTCGCCTCGGCGTTCTTTTCCGAGATGCCGATCATGAAATCAGCGGCTTCTGGCACCGGAATTATCTGCTCGAAATTGAGGAGAATTTCATCGCCCATTTTGTAGGGCGTTGCGCGGATACAGCGAATGTCGATCTGGTGGTTGAGCAACCAGAGGACGGTAGAGGTCACTTCGCGACGAAAATTTGCCGAGATCATGAAAATGCGCTGGTCGTTACCGCGATTGAACTCGACATCGGCGAGATCGTCGACCTCGAGAAATTCCGCAATCAGTGCCTCGGGATCGTCGTCGATTGCCTGCGCCTGCAAATAGGAGCGGAAGATATCGACGATGCGTGCCCTCGTCAGGGCGGCGCAATATGATGCATATTTCAAGGCCTGCCACACGACGTCTCGTCCACTGTCGTCCAGCTTGTTTTCGATGACAACCAGCTGTCCGACCTTGTCCAGCGCAAGCAGATCGAGTCGTTCACGGGTCTCGTCGAACCCGTCGAACTCCTTCTGGATGATCAGCAAATCTTCGCCCAGACAGTCGGGGCTGCCGGCGATCCACTCCTGCAGGTGGGTTCGCTCACCATAAGACAGGCTGGCGAAGCTGTCGGCAATATCCGCACCGCGCTCCATAACTGGATGCTCGCGCGCCAGGGCGGCGGGCGGTTCCTGCTGCGGATCGACGACACCGATGCGGAGCGCAGCCGCGAGGAATATGTCGACGCGATCCGCGCCGATCTTGCCTGGCTGGGGCTGGAAGTGGACGGCGAGGAGCGCCAGTCGGCGCGGCTCGATCTGTATGAGGCGGCCTTTGCCGCGCTGCGCGAGGCCGGGCGCGTCTATCCCTGTTACGAGACGGCGCAGGAACTCGAGCTCAAGCGCAAGATCGCGCTCGGGCGCGGGCTGCCCCCGATCTACGACCGTGCCGCGCTGGCGCTGACCGATGCCGACCATGCGGCCAAGGCGGCGGAAGGTATCGCGCCGCACTGGCGCTTCCTGCTGGATCACGACGCGCCGATCGAATGGGTCGACCTGATCCGCGGCAAGCAGCATTTCGAGCCGGCCACCCTGTCCGATCCGGTGATCCGCCGGGCCGACGGTTCCTGGCTCTACATGTTGCCGAGCGCGGTGGACGATATCGACATGGGCATCACACATGTCCTGCGCGGCGAGGATCATGTGTCCAACACAGCTGTGCAAATACAGATGTTTACCGCACTTTATGCTGCGGGCTTTGCTGCAGCAGATGGTGCAGCAAAAACCATGCCGCAATTCGCGCATGAGGCCCTGCTGGTCGGCAGCGAGGGCAAGCTCTCGAAGCGGCTCGGCTCGCTCGGCTGCGACGCGTTTCGCGACAAGGGGATCGAGCCTGCCGCGCTGGTCGCGCTGCTCGCGCGGTTGGGCACGTCGCTGCCGGTCGAGCCGATTGCCGACCGTGCGGCGCTGCTGGCAAGTTTCGATCTCGCCACCTTCGGCCGCGCACCGGCGCGCTTCGACGATGCCGAGCTGGAACGGCTCAACGCGGCGATCGTCCACCAGCTGGAGTTTGCCGAAGTGGCCGATCGCCTGCCTGCAGGGATGGACGAGGCAGGCTGGCATGCCGTGCGCCCCAACCTGGCCCATCTCGCCGAAGCTGCCGACTGGTGGCGGCTCGTCACCGGCCCGATCGAACAGCCTGCGTTTTCGGACGAGGACCGCGCCTATCTCGCGCAGGCCGCCAGCCTGCTGATCTGGGGCGAGGATCCGTGGCATGCGCTGACGTCCGCGCTCAAGGATGCGACCGGGCGCAAGGGCAAGGCGCTGTTCCTGCCGCTGCGCCAGGCGCTGACCGGCATGGACCACGGCCCCGATATGAAGGAGCTGCTGCCGCTGATCGGCGAGGGTGAGGCAAGGGCGCGGCTGGAAGGCGCGGCGGGCTGAGGCGCAAGCCATCCGGGCGCTTGCCGCTCGGGCAGCAGACGCCTAGCTATGGCGCCGCAATGATCATGCCTGCGCGCGCCTTTCTCCTGCGATTTACAGCCACGCTGCTGCTCGCAATTGCGTGCCTGCAGGCGGTTCCGCCGCGCCCGATCGAGCATCTGGGCGACCAGGGCCCGGCATTCAGTGCCAGTTCCTACGAAGTGAGCCTGGCGCCGCGGCGCGAATTTGCGGTTGCCGCGCGACTGGCGCCCTTGTTGCCGCCGCTGTTGCTGTCCCGTCCGCTGGTCGAGGCAGTCGGAATGTTGCTGCCCGCGCCCGGCAGGGCGTGGTCGGCAGTCGGGCAGACCGGCCCGCCCAGCCAGCCGCAATGGCGCAGCATCGCCTCGCCCAGGGGCCCGCCGCACGCCTGATCCGTCCGCCCGGCGCCCGCACGCGGCGCCAGACAACACGATCAGGAATCAGACACAATGTCCCATAATCCGACCGACGGCCTCGCGGCCGCACGGGACCGTTTCGATAGTATCGAAGCGATCCTGCAACACTATCCCGATGTCACCCCCGCGCAACTGGACGATCTGCGCGCGTGGTTCAGGAACGAAGCCAGCGCTTTCGAAGTGGCGAGCCTCGCGAGCAAGGAGCATCTCGCGGTGCCTTACCGGCAGTTCCGCGCGGACCACATCGACAATTTCCGCGCCACCGATGTGGTGATCGGGGTGCTGGCGCTGGTTGCCCTGGCCTGCTTCATATCCGGGCTGGCCTGGCTGGCGTAACCCGGCTGGCGGCGGGGGCGGACAGACGCCCGCATCCCGCCGCCAGTGCTGCGCGCCTATTGCAGCGGCAGGAAGAGGTCGGTCACCGCTTCGTGCTCGGGCACATCGGGGAAGAGGGTCAGCCGCTGGCAATAGATCGGGAAGTCGCGCGCTTCCTCGCCGCTCGCCGGGAGCCAGTCGCGGTAGAGGTAGAGGGCGGCAGGTGCCAGATCGTCGGCATTGCCGGTGATCCGGATGACCGCGCAGCGACCGCCGGGAATTTCACCCGCCTCGACCATTTCGCCCAGCGGCTGCACCTGCTGGTCGGTGCCCACGCACAGATCCATCCGATATTGCTCCGGCGCAGTGGTCGCCGGGTCCGAATGGAAGATGTTGAAGGTCGCGCTGTTGCCGGGCGTCAGCCCGCTGGCCTTGCGCCAGGCGATGAACCGCTGGATCGTGGCGCCGATCGTGGCGGGATCGCCGCGATGCTCCATATAGGCGACCGGGGTCGGGGCAACATCGCGGATGGTAACATCTTGCATGGTGAATTCGCGGGTCATCAGTCTTTTCCTTGCGTTGTCGAGTGGCCCGAAGGCCGCCAGCCACGCTTCCCATTCGGGAGATTTCCGGAACGCCGATGGGGACTGGTCGAACCGTTGCCGAAAGGCGCGGGCGAAGGCATCGGGCGCCCCATATCCGGCATCCAGCGCGATTTCCGTGACGTTGAGCGTTTCGCGATAGGCCAGCGCATAGGAGGCGCGCTTCATGCGGGCCAGCTGGACATAGCGATGGACGGACAGGCCGAAAGTCGCGCTGAATTGCCGGTGGAAATGGAACTTCGAAAAAGCAGCGACCGCACTCACCACGTCCAGGTCCAGGGTGTCGTCGAGATGGCGGTCGATATGATCGAGCGCCCGCCGCATCCTGTCGTGGTAGTTTTCAAGTGCTGTCTTCACCCGTCGTTCCTCCGTGGCGCCGCCAGCTAGCCCGCGATGCGGTGCGGGCGCTCCACCGATCTTGCGGTTCGCAGAGGGCCCGTGGAGGACACGGCGGGAATGCGCACGGGCAGCCTTGCCGGAGCGGAGACGACCCCGCCGACCGGCCTAGCCGCCGTGTCGGTCCAGTTCGTTGCCGCTCAGGGTGACGACATGCAGGAGGTTGGTCGATCCCGGGGTTCCGAAGGGGACGCCGGCCAGCGCGATCAGCTTGCTGCCTGCCTGGCCGAAGCCGTGGCGCAGCGCCATGCGCTTGCCCTTGGCGATCATCTCTTCGAAACTGCCGATATCCTTGGTCGTCACCGCATGCGCGCCCCACAGCAGGCCCACGCGGCGCGCGGTCTTGGAGGATGGGGTGAGCACCAGCACCGGCACGCTGGGCCGCTCACGCGCCACCCGGCGGGCGGTGCTGCCCGATCCGGTGAATACTACGATCGCGCTGATCGGCACCGTGTCGGCAATGGTCATGCAGCTATGCGCCAGCGCATCGGCGGTGGTGGCATCGGGCGGCGTATCGAGGAAGCGGACGCGCGCCTTGTAGCCTTCGTCGCGTTCCACCTGCTGGGCGATGCGATCCATGATCGTCACCGCCTCTTCCGGCCATTCGCCCGCGGCGGTTTCGGCGCTGAGCATCACCACATCGGCCCCGTCGTAAACGGCATTGGCGACGTCGGAGACTTCGGCGCGGGTGGGGGCCGGGCTCTCGATCATGCTTTCGAGCATCTGCGTCGCCACGATCACCGGCTTGCCCGCCTTGCGCGCATCGTTGACGATCTTCTTCTGCAGCGGCGGGACTTCTTCGGGATTGAGTTCGACGCCCAGATCGCCGCGCGCGACCATGATCCCGTCGGACATCTCGATGATCTCGGCTAGGCGGCGCACCGCCATCGGCTTTTCGATCTTGGCGCAGAGCGCGCCATAGCCGCCCATCAGCCGGCGCGCTTCGGCCAGGTCTTCGGGCCGCTGGACGAAGCTGAGGCCGATCCAGTCGACCCCCTGCTCGATCGCGAAGCCCAGGTCGCGCCGGTCCTTTTCGGTCAGCGCGGGGATCGGTACTTCGGCGTCGGGCACGTTGACGCCCTTGCGGTCCGAAATCACCCCGCCGACTTCGGCCGAGCACAGGATCTTGTCCGGGCTCGCCTCGATCACCCGCAGGCGGATCTTGCCGTCGTTGATCAGCAGCCGCTGGCCCTTCTCGAGAATCCCGAACAATTCGGGATGCGGCAGGCACACCCGCGTCTCGTCACCCGGCGTGGGATCGCGGTCGAGCGTGAAATGGCCCGAATGGCGGATCACCGCCTTGCCATCCTTGAACTGGCCGACGCGCAGCTTCGGACCCTGCAAATCGGCCAGGATGGTGATCGGGCGGCCCATCTCCTTCTCCATCGCGCGGATCGCGGCGATGGTTTCGGCATGAACGGCGTGTTCGCCATGGCTCATATTGACGCGGAAGGCGTCGGCGCCGGCGCGGAACAGCTTGCGCAGCATGTCCGGATCGCGGCTTGCGGGGCCGACAGTGGCGAGTATCTTGACCTTGCGCGCACGGGGTTCGAGTTTTGCCATGAGGCCGCCTATGGCACCGCGGCGCGACAAGACAAGGACGATTTGAATGGATACGAATGCACCCCCGACCGGCACCGATCCGCTCGACCAGCTGGACGATGCGGTGGCCGCTGCCGCTTTCCGTCGGCTGGTGCGCCATCTGCGCCGTCGCCACGATGCGCAGAACATCGACCTGATGGGGCTGTCGGGCTTCTGCCGCAATTGTCTGGCCGACTGGATTCGCGATGCGGGCTACGCAGGCGACAAGGGCGCAGCGCGCGCGCTGATCCACGGCATGCCGATGGATGAATGGAAGGCGAAGTACCAGAGCGAGGCGACGCCCGAACAGCTCGCGCGGATGGAGGAAAGCCTGAAGAAAAACGCGGCGGGCTAGGCGCCCGCAGCAGGCCGGATCAGCCCGGCTTCCAGCCGATTTCGGCGACCTTGGCGGAGCGCGGAACGTCGGTTACCGCTTCGTTGATCGTCATGCTCTCGCCCGGCGCGAGGCTGCGCTTGGGCGGGGTGACTTCCCAGCTGTAGACGATGCGGTCGCGCCCGTCGCGCAGCTTGATCAGGATGGTCGGGACATTGCGCGTTTCGCGCCCGACATTGGTCACCGTGCCGCTGGCGCCGAAATATTCGGTGCCGTTGGGCAGCGTGCGCCGATCCTGCGACTGGCGCGGGAAATCCAGCACCAGATCGGGCTGGCGCGGGCCGAATTCGGGCCGCGAAACGGGCACCCAGTCGGGCAGGCCCCAATAGCTGGCCGCCGCAACCGTGCCGATCGCCAGCACAGCGAAGACCGCCGCCGCCGCAGTCCACAGCTTGAGCGGGTTGCGCCGCGGCCGGAACGGCGGTTCGTAATCGAATTGCGAATGGTCTGCGGAGAAATCGTCGACCCGAGCGGGTGGCGGGCCGGTGTCGACCACGCTGGGCTGTGGTGCCGTAAATTCGGGCGGGTATTCGGCCGGGTACTCGGGTGGCGCGACAGGGGCTGCGGGCTCGTCTTCGTCCCAACCCGATGCGGCTGGTTCGCCTTGCGGTTCCGGTTCGGACACAGGCGGCTGCGCGGCGGGCGGGGGCGGCGCAACCGGCGGCGGCGTGATTGGTGCAGGGGCGACTGGTGCCGGGGCTGCGGGTGCTGGCGCCGCTTCGGGCTGCGCAGGCGGTGCGGCGGGCTGCTCGGCAGCTGGCGCAGCGGCGGCTTCGTCCCGTTCGAGCACCGGGCCTTCCTGGAACCAGCTGTGGCGGCATTTGGCGCAGCGCACCGTCCGTCCTTCCACGCCGATCGCGCTGTCGGGGACGACATATCGCGTGGAACAGGCGGGGCAGGCGATAATCATAGTGGACAAAGCCTTAGGCCCGCATAGGAATCGCAACAAGGCTTGCGTCGCAATGCCTGCCGCTGGCAGTGGCTTTTTTCCACATCGAAGGGCGGCTATAGCCCGCTGCGGATGACCCCACACGCCCGCTTCTTGCCAAGGATAGGCCAGGAAAAATGACTGCCGCCCAGGGCGATATCGTCACTTTCGACAATGTCGGGCTGCGCTATGGCACCGACAAGGAAGTGTTGAGCGATATTTCCTTCACCCTTTATCCCGGCAGTTTCTACTTCCTCACCGGGGCAAGCGGTGCAGGCAAGACCTCGCTGCTCAAGCTGCTGTATCTGGCCCAGCGCCCGTCGCGCGGGATGATCCGGATGTTCGGCACCGATGTGATCACCCTGCCGCGCGCGCGCCTGCCCGGCTTCCGTCGGCGGCTGGGCGTCGTGTTCCAGGATTTCCGGCTGGTGCCGCATCTGTCGGCCTTCGACAATGTCGCCCTGCCGCTGCGCGTGGCCGGCGTGCGCGAGGCGGACCTCGAAAAGCCGGTCAGCGACATGCTCGACTGGGTCGGCCTCTCGCACCGTACCGACGCGCGCCCGGCGACGCTGTCGGGCGGCGAACAGCAGCGCGTCGCCATCGCGCGGGCCGTGATCGGTCGGCCCGACATGCTGGTGGCGGACGAGCCGACCGGCAACGTCGATCCGGAAATGGCGCTCAAGCTGTTGCGGCTGTTCGAGGCGCTCAACCGGCTGGGCACGACCGTCGTGGTGGCGACCCACGATGTCCATTTGCTCCGGAAAGTGCCCGATTCGCTGATCATGCGGCTGGACAAGGGGCGCCTGTCCGACCCGACCGGCGCGCTGCGCTTCCCCCCGCGCCGCACGGTCCTGCGCGAGGACGCGCTGTGAAGTCGCCCCCCTCCATCACCCGCGCCATGGCGCGCGGCTTCACGCCCTTCGGCGGCCAGCGGGCCGCGCAATTGCTGCCGCAGACGCGGCTGACCGGGCCGATGCCATGGGTGATCGCGATCATGGTCGCGCTGACGGTGATTGCGGCGGCGGGCGGACTGGCGCTCAGCAATCTGGCCAATGGCGCGCGCAGCGAATTGTCGGGCGGGGCGACCGTGCAGATCCTGAAGGCACTGCCCGCCGAACGCGACCGGCAGGCCGACGCAGCCGAGAACGCACTGGCCGAATTGCCCGAAGTCGCAGGCCTGCGCCGCGTGCCGGACGAGGAGCTCGACGCATTGCTCGAACCCTGGCTGGGCAGCGGGGCCGATGCGGAAACGGTGCCGATCCCGGCGCTGATCGACGTGCGGCTGCGCTCGCAGGCCGATGCGGCGACGCTCGGGACATTGCGCCGCGCGCTGTCCGGCGTGGCGCCCGATGCGCGGGTCGATGCGCAATCGACCTGGCTGCGCCCGGTCTTCTCCGCCATCGGATCGTTGCAGTGGCTGGCGATCGCGCTGGTCGCCTTGCTGGCGCTGACGAGTGCGGCGGCGGTGTGGCTCGCGGCGCGCAGCGCGCTGGGCGGCAATCGGGATACGATCGAGATCGTCCACCTGCTGGGCGGCACCGACAGCCAGATCGCACGGATTTTCCAGCGTTCGGTGGGTTTCGACGCCACGCTGGGCGGGATCGTCGGGCTGGCGCTGGGCCTTGCCGCGGTGCTCCTGCTCGGCCGCCAGTTTGCCGAACTGGGTTCGGGCCTGGTCGATGGTGGCGGGCTGGGCTGGATCGACTGGGCGCTGATCGCCGCCATTCCCTTCGCCGGGGTGGCCATCGCCATGCTGACCGCGCGCATCACGGTCATGTCCGCGCTGAGGAAAATGCTGTGATCCGCCGCGCGCTCGCCTTTGTCCTGATGCTGTGGCTGCTGGGCTTCCTGGTCTTCGCCGTCACCCTGCCGGGCCCTGCCGCCACGGTGCGGACCGATGCGATCATCGTGCCCACCGGTGCCGGCGGGCGGATCGAGCGCGGGTTGGAGCTGTTGCGGGCGGGCAAGGCGGAGCAGATGCTGGTCACCGGGGTCGATCCCGAAGTGAAGCCGCGCGAATTCGCCGCGCAATACAAGGTCAAGCGCGGGCTGATGGATTGCTGCATCACGCTCGGCTTTGCGGCGGTCGATACGCGCGGCAACGCTGCCGAAGCGGCCAAGTGGATGGACGAACGCGACTATCGTTCGCTGCGGCTGGTCACCAGCGACTGGCATATGCGCCGCGCGCGCGCCGAACTGACGCGGGCCCTGCCGACCAATATCGCCATCGTCGAAGACGGGGTCCGCTCCGAACCTTCGCTGCGGATCCTGTTCCTCGAATACAACAAGCTGCTCGCCAGCTGGCTGGCCGCGATCTGGCCCGACTGACTGCCATCATGATCTACCTGCGCAACCTTGCCTTCTACCTGTTCTTCTGGGCGCTCAACCCGGTCTATATCCTGCTCGTCAGCCCTGCCGTGCTGATGGGGCGCGGCGCGCTGCGCGCGGTGATCCACGGCTGGGTCCGCTGGCACCGCTGGAGCGTGGTCAATCTGCTGGGGATCGACGTGGTGGTGGAAGGCGGCCCGGTCGCCGGCCCGGCGCTTTATGCGATCAAGCACGAAAGCATGTTCGAAGCGATCGACGCGCCGCGCCTGTTCAAACTGCCTGCGCCCTTCGCCAAGGCGGAATTGTTCCGCATCCCGGTGTGGGGCTATGCCGGGAAGAAATACGGCGTGGTCCGGGTCGACCGTGACGGCGGGGCCACCGAATTGCGCAAGATGATCGCCGCGGCGCGCAAGCTGTCGGATGCCGGCCGCCCGCTGCTGATCTTCCCCGAAGGCACGCGCGTGCCGCACGGCCAGCGGCATGCGCTGCAATCGGGCTTTGCCGGGCTCTACAAGATGCTGCGCCTGCCGGTGGTGCCGGTGGCGGTGAACAGCGGGCCGACCTATCGCCAGCCGATCAAGCCGCGCGGCACGATCATCTATCGCTTTGGCGAGCCGATCGAACCCGGCCTGCCGCGCGAGGAGATCGAGGCACGGGTGCTCGATGCGATCAACGCGCTGAACGACTGAGCTCTGGCGCGAAACTTGCCGGTCGCGATTAGTGATCGCTACGCCCGAAGTCGGGGCGTGCATCGTCCTGGCCCATTTCGATGATCCCCCGGCGGATCGCGCGGGTGCGGGTGAACAGGTCGAACAGCGTCTCACCGTCGCCCGCGCGGATCGCCTCGCGCATATGGGCGAGATCGGTCAGGAACAGGTCGAGCATCTCCATCACCGCATCGCGGTTGCCCAGGAAAACGTCGCGCCACATCGTCGGGTCGGAGGCGGCGATACGGGTGAAGTCGCGAAAGCCGCCGGCGGAATATTTCATCACTTCGCTGCGCTTGACCTGTTCGAGGTCCGACGCGGTGCCGACGATGGTGTAGGCGATGAGGTGGGGGATGTGGCTGGTGACCGCCAGCACATGGTCGTGATGTTCGGCTTCCATCACCTCGACCTTGGCGCCCAGCGCCTGCCAGAAATCGCACAGCGCGGTCACCAGCTGCGGATCGGCGTCGGCCGGCGGGGTGACGATGCACCAGCGTTGCTGGAACAGGGTGGCGAAACCGGCATCCGGCCCGCTGTGTTCGGTCCCCGCGACCGGGTGGGCAGGGATCACCTGGGCACCGGGCAGCGCCGCCGACAGGTCGCGGGTGACGGTCTGCTTGGACGATCCCACATCGCTGACCAGGGCGCCGGGCTTGAGCGCAGCGGCGATTTCGCGCGCCGCATCGGCCATCGCGCCGACCGGTACGCAGAAGATCACCAGGTCGGCATCGGCCACCGCCTCTTCGGCGCTGGCGGCGATGGTCTGCGCCAGCTTGCGCTCCGCCGCGCGGCTGCGGACCTTGGGGTCGGCATCGAAGCCGGTGACCTGCACTTGCGGCAGATATTCCTGCACCGCCAGCCCGATCGAACCGCCCAGCAGGCCGAGGCCGATGATCGCAACCTTGTCGAAGCTCATCCCGCTGCCTCCGCCATCGTGCGGATCGCGGCGGCGATCTCGTCCATCTGCGCGGCGGTGCCGATGGTGATGCGCAGCGCCTGCGGCAGGCCCTGCCCGGGCAGCCAGCGGGTGGCATAGCCGCGCTCTGCCAGCCCGTCATGCACCGCCTCGGCGCTCAGCGCGCCTTCGAACAGGATCAGCACGAAATTGGCCTTGCTCGGCAGCGGGCGGATGCCGTGGTTGCCCAGTGCCTGGAGCGCGGCGACGAACCGCTCGCGTTCGGCAGTGTTGTGCGCCCGGCTGGCGGCGACGAAATCCCGGTCGCCCAGCGCCGCGACTGCGGCGGCCTGCGCGTGGTTCGTCACATTGAACGGCCCGCGAATGCGGTTGAGCGTGGCAATGATCTCCGGCGCCCCGGTGCCCCAGCCAACCCGCTCGCCGGCAAGGCCGTAAATTTTCGAGAATGTCCGCGTCACCAGCACATTGTCATGGCGCGCGGCCAGGTCCAGCCCGCCATCGTCCTCTTCCGGAGCGAGATATTCGGCATAGGCCTGGTCGAGCACCAACAGCACATCGGCGGGCAGCGCGGCATGCACGCGGGCGATGTCGGCGCGAGTCATGTAGCTGCCGGTGGGATTGTTCGGATTGGCGAGGAAGACGACGCGGGTCTTGTCGCTCACCAGCGCCTGCAGCGCAGCGATATCGGTGCCGTAATCGGCATCGGGCGCCTCCACCGGGATGGCGCCGCAGCGCCGTGCGGCAATGTCGTAGACCGAGAAGCCGTAGCGCACGTAGAGTACCTCGTCCCCCGGCCCGGCATAGGCCTGCGCGGCGAGGTTGAGCAGCTCGTCCGAACCGGTGCCGCACACCACGCGGGCGGGGTCGATCCCGTGCAATGCGCCGATCGCTTCGCGCAGCGCGGTCGAATCCGGATCGGGATAGCGCGCGGCGGGCGCGGCATCGGCAAATGCCGCCAGCGCCGCCGGGCTGGTGCCGAGCGGGTTCTCGTTCGCCGACAGCTTCACCAGCTCGCGCCCGTCGGCCGATTTCGCTTTGCCGGGCACATAGGCATGGATCGCCTCGATCCACGGCTTGGGGCGGGGTCCGGGGTTCGGCATGTCGGGTTGCTGGTCGCTCATCTCGGCGGCGCGCATAGCCGCTTTGCCCGGCATTGGACAGTCAGATTGACAGCCCGCGTGGCAGGCCCCAAGTGCCGCAGCCTATGGCCGCCGCCCCTGCATCGAAGAGCTACACGCTCCCCACGCCCCTGCCGCTCGACAGCGGGCAAGTGCTGGACGGGGTGGAGATCGCCTACGAAACCTATGGCGAACTGGCGGCGGACCGTTCCAACGCGATCCTCATCTGCCATGCGCTGACCGGCGACCAATATGTCGCCAGCACCCATCCGATCACCGGCAAGCCCGGCTGGTGGGAGCGCATGGTCGGCCCGGGCAAACCGATCGACACCGGGCGGTTCTACGTCATTTGCGCCAATGTGCTGGGCAGTTGCCTCGGCTCGACCGGCCCGGCCAGCCTTGCCGCGGATGGCCGGCCGCACGCCATGCGTTTCCCGGTCATCACCATTCGCGACATGGTGCGCGGCCTCGTCGCCCTGCTCGACGGGCTGGGGATCGAGCGGCTGCATGCCGTGGTCGGCGGGTCGATGGGCGGGATGCAGACCCTCAGCCTCGCGGCCAACTGGCCCGACCGGGCCGAGCGCGTGCTGGTGATCGCCAGCACCGCGCGGCACAGCGCGCAGAACATCGCCTTCCACGAAGTGGGGCGGCAGGCGATCATGGCCGACCCCAACTGGCAGGGCGGCGATTATTACGGCACCGGGCAGACGCCGGACAAGGGCCTGTCGGTTGCGCGCATGGCAGCGCATATCACCTATCTTTCGGAAGAAGGGCTGACCGAGAAATTCGGCCGCCGCCTGCAGGACCGGCCAGATGGAACGAAGGGGGCCAAGAGTTTCGGCTTCGATGCCGATTTCCAGGTCGAAAGCTATCTGCGCTACCAGGGGTTGAGCTTTACCGACCGGTTCGATGCCAATTCGTACCTCTATATCACGCGCGCGATGGATTATTTCGACCTCGCGGAGGAGCATGGCGGCAAGCTGGCGGAGGCATTCGCCGGTAGCCGAGCGCGTTTCTGCGTGATCAGCTTCGATACCGACTGGCTCTATCCCACGGCGGAAAGCCGCCACGTGGTCCATGCGCTCAATGCGGCAGGCGCCGCGGTCAGCTTCGTCGAACTCTCCGCGCCCTATGGCCACGATTCCTTCCTGCTCGACGTACCCGCGCTCGACCGGGTGGTGACGGGGTTCCTCTCGTGAGCCCGGCGGTGCAGCAGTTGCGGCCCGACCTCGCGGTGATTGCGGGCAATATCCCGCAAGGATCGCGGGTGCTCGACGTGGGCTGCGGCGACGGTGCGCTGATGGCGGTGCTGCAGAACGAGCGCGGAGTGGACGCGCGCGGGCTGGAGATCGACGCGGAGATGGTCGAACGCTGCGTGGCGCGCGGGCTTTCGGCGGTGCAAGGCGATGCCGACCGCGACCTGGCCGATTATCCCGACGGCGCGTTCGACTATGCGATCCTCAGCCAAACCTTGCAGACGGCAGAGCGGCCCGACCGGATGCTGCGCGAATTGCTGCGCGTCGGGCGGCAGGCGTTCGTCTCCTTCCCCAATTTCGCCCACTGGCGCATGCGCTGGTCGCTGCTGGTCCATGGCCGCATGCCGGTGACCCGGCACCTGCCGGTCAGCTGGTACGAGACCCAGAATATCCACCACGTGACCGTCACCGACTTCCGCCAGCTGGCGGCGGACCTTGGCGTGGCGATCGAGGAAAGCTGGTTCTTCGC
>JACXVD010000047.1 GCA_014763545.1 Sphingomonadales bacterium | reverse complement strand
CATGGTGCGTGCATCGTCGTCCACGCTGTCGATATCGAGGATCCGCATCATCGCCGCGCGGGCGGCGCGCAGGGCAATCACCTGGCCGATCATCCCCATTGCAACCGCGCGCAATTTCCTGCCCGACAAATCGCTGCGGATGGTGCCGACCAGTTCGATGACGAAGCCCGACATCGGCCGCATGATCATGTCGAACAGCCGGTCGAACGCCGGGCCGGGTTTTTGTTGCTCGCGGATGATGAAGGCGGCCCAGCTTTCCGAACGCGGGTCGAGCATCATGTCGGCCATCCCGCCGATGACCGCCAGTACCGCCTCGGTCGACGCCATGGCGCCTGACTGTACGGCGGCGCGCGCGCCCGCGATGCGTGGCAGCAGGATTTCGCCAATCTGCGCCCCGATATGTTCCGCTGCGGCGAGGTAGAGCCCCTCCTTGCCGCCGAACTGGTAGGTGATGGAGGACATGGCCGCGCCCGCCTCCGTCGCGATGGCGCGAGTGCTGGCCCCTTCGAACCCAAGATCCGAAAACTGCGCCACCGCCGCATCGAGGATGCGCCGGCGCACGGGATCGGGGGGGCAGGCAGGGTCGCTGGCGATGCGGGCTCTCCGAGGGATGGAGGAGTCGCGTCTCATTATTCGTTCGAACGAACAAAGGCAAGGCCGATGGTCGGCCCCGCGCTTGCACCGGCGGCGCACGGGGCCTAACGCCTGCGTCGATGGGCACTCCTCACATACGCATCCTCGCCACCGGCGGGACCATTGCCGGCAGCGCCGGATCGGCCATCGGACACGGCTATCGCGCCGGGCAGGTGGCGATTGCCGACATGGTCGCGGGCGCGCAGGCGCTGGGGATCGCCGCGCAGCTCGACGGGATCGACATCGCGCAGGTCGGTTCGCAGGATATCGGCTGGCCGCAGTGGCAACCGCTCCACCGCCATATCGTAGAGGCGCTGGCCGACGAGGATATCGACGGCATTATCGTCACCCACGGCACCGACACGGCGGAGGAAACCGCCATGCTGCTCGATATCACCCTGCCTGCGGGCAAGCCGGTGGTGTTGGTCGGCGCGATGCGACCGGCCGATGCGGTGGGCAGCGATGGCTTGCGCAATTTTGCCAACGCAGTTCGCGTGGCGGGCGATCCGGCGGCACATGGGCGCGGGGTCATGCTGGTGATGGGCGACACCGTGCTGGCCGCCAGCGACGCGCGCAAATGGGCGACGGCGAACATCGACGCCTTCCGCGGTTATCCGCGCGGGCCGCTGGGGGTGGTCACGCCCGCGACGCTCGACTGGTTCGGGCCGGCGGACCGCACCGGTAATCCGGCACGTTTTGCCTTCCCCGATCGCCTGCCGCGCGTCGAAATCCTTTATGCCCATGCCGGGATGGACGAAGCGACGGTGGGGGCGCTGCTGCGGCTCGATCCCGCCGGCATGGTGCTGGCCGGACTGGGGCAGGGCAATGCCCCGCGTGCGGTGCTGTCCGCGCTGGCCGAAGTGGTCGCCAGCGGCAGGCCGGTGGTGCGCGCCAGCCGGGTCGACGAGGGATCGGTCGACCGCAATGTCGAGGTGGACGACGATGCCGCGGGCTTCATCGCCTCGCGCGCGTACAACCCGCAGAAATCGCGGATCCTGCTGCAAGTCATGCTGGCGAACGGGATCACCGACCCCGCGCGCATGCAGGCTGAATTCGACCGGCGCTAGGGCCGCGGATCAGCCCCAGGGCGTGACCAGGTACTTCTCACCCGTCTTCATCGCCCGATAATCGAGCACCGCATCCTTGGTCAGCATCTCGTCCAGCGTCACCTTGCGCTTGTAGGAGCTGGCGAAGGTCGTGGTCAGCCCGGCAAGCACGCGCTGGCGCATGCGCAGCACCACCTCCATCCCCGCCGATTGCAGGAACGGGGTCAGCAGCCAGCCCGACAGCGTCCAGCCGAAACCATAGGCCGGGGTGAGGATCGTCGGCCCGAGGTCGAGCCGCCCGTAGATATACATCTTCTTCTGCTGGTTCGAGCCATAGCGGCTGTATTCGCTCATCTTGCCGACCGCGACCTGCTCCATCGCCTTGAAGCAGGTATCGACCATCTGTCCGCCGCCGATGGGATCGAAGCCGAGGAACGCCCCGGTCTCGTCGATCGCGGCGCGCAACTGCTTCATGAACTCGGCGGACGAGGAGTCGACCACATGCTGCGCACCCATGCCACGCAGCAGTTCGGCCTGCTCGGGTTTGCGCACGATATTGACCAGCGCCATGCCGTCTTCCTGGCAAATGCGCAGCAGCATCTGGCCAAGGTTAGAGGCGCCCACCGTGTGCAGGATCGCACTCGCTCCCTCCCTCTTCGCCGTCTCGACAAAGCCCAGCGCGGTCATCGGATTGACGAAAGCGCTGGCGCCCTGTTCGGCGGAAAGATCGCCCAGCGGCAGGCACATCATGGCGTCGGCCAGCACATATTGGCTGTAGGCATTGCCCGGCACACAGGCGACGCGCTGGCCAACCAGCGCCTGCGCCATCGGGTTGTCGCCCGCCGCAATCACCGTGCCCGCGCCTTCGTTGCCGGCAGGGAGCTTGACGCCGTGACGCGCCTTGGACCCGGAATTGAACGGTTCGGGCATGGTGGCAACGAACTTGCCGGGCGAATAGCTCGCATTGGCCATGTCAGCCGCCCCGGTCAGGATTGCGAGGTCGGACGGGTTGATCGGTGCAGCTTCCATCTTCACCAGCACCTGGTTGCCGGTGGGATCGGGGAAGGACGCTTCCTCAATCGCGACGGTCAGGGTGCCGTCTGCCTCGAGCGTGGTGAAAAGCTGCTTGCCGGTGGTGGCCATCCTGTCGTCTCCCAATCGCGTTTCCCGTGCGGGCTGGCGCCATCGCTACGCCCGGGGCCGGGGCTTGGCTAGGGTGACGTTGCGTAAACCGCTTCGACAAAATACAGCCCGTGAGGCGGGGCGTTGAGGCCCAGCGCCTGCCGGTCGCGCGCAGCGAGTGCCTCGCCGACCTGCTCATCATGCCAGCGGCCCATGCCGACCAGCGCCAGGCAGCCGACCATCGAGCGGACCTGGTGGTGCAGGAAACTGCGCGCGGCGGCGTGGATATGCACTTCGCCGCCCACACGCTCGACATCGAGCCGGTCGAGCGTCTTCACCGGACTGGCCGCCTGGCACTGGACCGAACGGAACGTGGTGAAATCGTGGCTGCCCACCAGCGCCTGCGCCGCGCGATGCATCGCCTTTTCATCAAGCTCCTGAGGGACTTGCCACGCCCGGTTGAGGTCAAGTGTCAGCGGCGCGCGGCGGTTGGCAATGCGGTAGAGATAGCGCCGTCCGGTGCATGAAAAGCGTGCGTGCCAATCGTGTGCCACCACTTCGCACTGCGTCACCGCGATCGGGTTTGGCCGCAGATGGGCGTTGAGCGCTTCCATCAGGCGGAAGGGTTCGATCACCTTGGCGATATCGAGATGGCTGCGCATGGCGATGGCATGCACGCCGGTGTCGGTGCGACCCGCCGAGTGCAGTGTCACCTTTTCGCCGGTCACGGCGGTGGCGGCTTCCTCGAGTGCCTGCTGCACGCTCGGCCCATGTGCCTGGCGCTGCAGGCCGAAGAAGGGCGTGCCGTCGAATTCTATGGTGAGCGCGAAGCGGGTCATAGCCCTCGCCCCTTTAGGGGAGAGGGTTGGGAGAGGGGGAAGAACTGCGCAGGCCCCTCTCTACTCCGGCTAGGCAGCCCGCTGCCAAGCCTGCGTATCTCTCCCCTGAAGGAGAGAGAGCAAGATTTCGGAAAACTCACCTCAGCACCGTGCCAGCCGGGACCTCTTTGCCCCGCAGGAACGCATCTGAAAGCATGGCTGCTTTGCCGGCAGGCTGGATGCGTGTCAGGGAGAGTGCCGCTGAGCCAGTTCCGACATCAAGGAAGTCACTCGCCAGCACTTCCCCCGGTTCCCCCATATTGGTCCGCAGGATATCAGCCTTCAGAACCTTGATCCGCTCTCCCTCAAGCTCGAACCAGGCGCCGGGGAAGGGGGCGAAAGCGCGCACTTGGCGCTCGATCTCCTCGGCAGGCTTCGACCAGTCGATCCTGGCCTCGGCCTTGTCCACCTTGGCGGCATAGGTCGCCAGCGCGTCGTCCTGCGCGACCGGCACATGCTTGTCGAGCTCGCGCAGGGTTTCGACCATCAGGCTGGCCCCGAGTTCGGCGAGTTCCTCGGTTAGTTCGCCCGCCGTCTTGTCCTCGATCGGCGTGCGGATCGTCGCGAGCATCGGCCCGGTGTCGAGCCCGGCCTCCATCTGCATGATTGTGATACCGGTGCCCGGATCGCCGGCCAGGATCGCGCGTTGCACCGGCGCGGCCCCGCGCCAGCGCGGCAGGATCGAACCATGGACGTTGAGGCAGCCATGCTCCGGCGCATCGAGCACCGCGCGCGGCAGGATCAGGCCATAGGCCGCGACCACGGCAACGTCTGCGCCAAGCGCGGCAAAGGCGTCCTTCTCCTCCTGCGATTTCAGCGAGACAGGATGCCGCACAGCGATTCCCAGCCGCTCTGCCTCGATTTGCACGGGGGAGGGTTGCAGCTTCTTGCCCCGTCCGGCCGGGCGCGGCGGCTGGGTATAGGCGCAGACCACCTCGTGCCCTGCCTCCGCCAGCGCGCGCAGCGTGGGCACGGCGAAATCGGGGGTTCCCATGAAGATGATGCGCATAATGCTTCGCGTGGCCTTTGCCTGATCGGGCGGCAAGCCCTATCTGCACACCCATGGCATCGCAAGAGATCGAACGGCTGGCACAGGCGCTGGCCCGGCTCCCCGGCCTCGGCCCGCGCAGCGCGCGGCGGGCGGTGCTGTGGCTGGTCAAACGGCGCGAAACCTCGCTGGTGCAATTGCTCGATGCGCTGGCCGACGTGCGCGAGCGGCTGGTCGAATGCACCACCTGCGGCAATGTCGACACGTCGGACCCCTGCGCGATCTGCAGCGATCCGCGCCGCGATGCCAAGGCGATCTGCGTGGTCGAAGATGTCGCCGACCTGTGGGCACTCGACCGGGCCAAGCTGTTTACCGGGACATACCATGTGCTGGGCGGCAAGCTGTCGGCGCTCGACGGGGTGCGGCCCGAAGACCTGAATATCGCGCGGCTGCTGGCCCGCGTGGAGGCGGGCGGGGTGGATGAAGTGGTGCTGGCGATGAACGCCACGCTCGAAGGGCAGACGACCGCGCATTACCTGGCCGAGCGGCTGGAGGAATTTCCCGTCCGCATCACCCAGCTGGCGCATGGCCTGCCGGTGGGCGGCGAACTGGATTATCTCGACGAAGGGACTTTGGCACAGGCATTGCGCGCAAGGCGACCGGTGGGGTAAAGGCTCCGTGCGGGCGCATGGTTTCTTTGACGAGGGACGGTGCATGGTGACGGTGGCGAACAGGGCGGCGGCCATTCATCCGGTCTGGTTTGTATTCTGGGCATTCTTCCTATGCGCCAGTATCTATTTCCTGCTTGATTCAGTCGGCGATGTCCTCTCACCGGAATTGCAGGACGGGTCGACCACCTGGAACCGGGTCGTCTGGTATGTTGGCCATGCGGTAGTTGCTTCGCCGATCCTGCTAATCGCCCCTTTCCAGTTCATGCCGGGGTTGAGGCAGTCGAGGCCCGCGCTGCATCGCTGGCTGGGGCGGGTTTTCCTGGCCAGTTGCATGATTGCCGGCTTGTTAGGGGTGTATTTGGGGGCGACGATTTCCCTGCCCGGATCCCGTATCCCCCTGACATTGCTCGGCTCGATCTGGTTCTGCTTTGCCGCAATTGCATGGCAGGCAGCGCTTCAGCGCGATTTCGTCAACCATCGCCGCTTTGCGATCCGGGCACTTGCCTTGGGTGGTGCGTTTGTGTGGGTCAGGATCATCAACAGGATGCAGGGTGAGATATTCGCCTTCATGCCGATCGAGGATTTGCAGGAAACGACGAAGGAATGGCTGACCCTGGTCCTTCCCATCCTGATCACCGAGGCATGGCTCAATTGGGGGCCCACGGTCCGCAAACTATTCGCACGACAAGCCGCTTGAAAGTCGCACCGTCCTTTGCATTGAAAATGATGTGCGCCGCGCGTATCTGCGCCCCATGGCTATCCGCGAAATCCTTGAAGCGCCGGACCCCCGGCTGAAGACCGTATCGACCCCGGTCGAAAAATTCGACGACGAGCTCAAGACGCTCGTCGAGGACATGTTCGACACCATGTATGACGCGCCGGGTATCGGCCTTGCCGCGATCCAGGTCGGCGTGCCGCTGCGCGTGCTGGTGATCGACCTCCAGCCTGAAGATACCGATGCCGAGCCCGAAGAATGCGACCATGGCGGGCACCATCACCATCATTACCCGACGAAGAAGGAACCGCGGATCTTCGTGAATCCCGAAATCCTCGACCCGTCGGAAGAGCTTTCCACCTACCAGGAAGGCTGCCTGTCGGTGCCGGACATCTACGCCGATGTCGATCGCCCGGCGACCTGCCGCGTGCGCTGGCAGGACCTCGACGGCACGGTGCATGAAGAGGATATGGAAGGGCTGCTGGCCACCTGCATCCAGCACGAGATGGACCACCTCGAAGGGATCCTCTTCATCGACCACCTCAGCCGGTTGAAGCGCAACATGGCGCTCAAGAAGCTGGAAAAGGCACGCAAGGCGGCCTGAACGCCCGCACAGCCGGGGCTATCAGAACAGCCCTTCGATCTGCCCATCTGCATTGAGGTAGATGCTTTCCGCGCTGGGCACGCGCGGCAGGCCGGGCATGGTCATGATGTCGCCGCAGATCGCGACAACGAAGCCCGCGCCCGCCGATAGCCGTACTTCACGGACCGTTACCTTGTGGCCTTCGGGCGCGCCGAGCGCGGTGGGGTCGGTCGAGAAGCTGTATTGCGTCTTCGCCATGCAGACTGGGACATGGCCGTGCCCTGCGGCCTGCCAATCCTTTAGCTGCGCGGCCACCGCGGCGGGAATATCGACCTCGCCCGCGCGGTAGATTTCGCGCGCGACGGTGGCGATCTTGTCGGCCAGCGGCATGTCGTCGGGATAGAGCGGGGCGAAATCGGGCGCGCCGGCATCGGCCTTGGCCGCGACCACGCGTGCCAGTTCCTCCGCCCCGGCGCCGCCCTCGGCCCAGTGGCGGCAGAGCACCGCCTCGGTTCCGAATTCTGCGGCCAGTTCACGGATCACCGCCACTTCCGCGTCGCTGTCGGTGGTGAAATGATTGATCGCCACGGTCGGCACGATGCCGAATTTGCCGAGGTTCTCGATGTGGCGGCGCAGGTTCACCGCGCCGGCGCGCACCGCGGCAACATTCTCTTCGCCCAAGGCGCCCTTCGCGATGCCGCCGTTCATCTTGAGCGCGCGCACCGTTGCCACCAGCACCACCGCATCCGGTCGCAGCCCGGCGATGCGGCATTTGATGTCCATGAATTTTTCCGCACCCAGGTCCGCGCCGAAGCCGGCCTCGGTCACGACATAATCGGCCAGCCCCAGCGCGGTGCGCGTGGCGATGGCCGAATTGCACCCATGGGCGATGTTGGCGAAGGGGCCGCCGTGGACCAGCGCCGGGCGGTGTTCGAGCGTCTGCACCAGATTGGGCAGTATGGCATCCTTCAGCAGCACCGCCATCGCCCGTTCCGCCTTGAGGTCGCGTGCCAGCACCGGCGACTTGTCGCGGCGATAGGCGACCACGATCTGCCCGAGCCGTTGCTCGAGATCGGCGAGGTCCCTCGCGAGGCACAGGATCGCCATGATTTCGGAAGCGACGGTGATGTCGAACCCGCTTTCGCGGGGGAAGCCGTTGGCCACGCCGCCGAGCGAGTGAACCACTTGCCGCAATGCGCGGTCGTTCATGTCGAGCACGCGCTTCCACACCACGCGGCGCAGGTCGATACCCAGCGCATTGCCCCAGTGGATGTGGTTGTCGAGCATCGCGGCGAGCAGATTGTGCGCGCTGGTGATGGCGTGGAAATCGCCGGTGAAATGCAGGTTGATCTCGTCCATCGGCATCACCTGCGCATGGCCGCCGCCCGCGCCGCCGCCCTTCATCCCGAAGCAGGGGCCGAGCGAGGGTTCGCGCAGGCACAGCATCGCGCGCTTGCCGATCCGGTGGAGCGCATCGCTGAGGCCGACCGAGGTGGTCGTCTTGCCTTCCCCCGCCGGTGTTGGGTTGATCGCGGTCACGAGGATCAGCTTGCCGCGTCGGTCCGGGCGCGGCAGCGCGGCAAGGTCGATCTTGGCCTTGTGGCGACCATAGGGGATGACCGCCTCGGGCGGGATTCCGGCCCGCATGGCGACCTCGCCGATAGGTGCCAGGATTGCTGCGCGGGCGATTTCGATGTCGGTCGGCGCGGATGTCGGCAATGCAGGTCCCCTCCTTGGGCCGGGCGACGGCAGGCGGATTCCATGCGGAGCATAGTGCCAATGCTGCGCGTGCCTACCCGCTTGTTGCGCCGCGCGGCAATAACCAGTGCGCACGAAAAGGGCCCCGCCAACGGCGGAGCCCTTCGGATTCGCGGAAGTCCGGCTCAGGCGTGTTCGAGCATGGATTCCAGCGCCTTGCGGCAATCGTCCGCACATTCGCGGCACATCTTGGCGCAGCGGCGGCAGTGGTCGTTGTCATGCTTGCCGCATTCGTCCGCGCACGCCTCGCAGGCGGTAATGCAGGTCCGCAGCATCGCTTCGATCACCTTCACATCGCCCGAAGTGCGCCGTGTGGCGACGCGATAGGTCGCGGTGCAGATGTCCGAACAATCGCTGCACAGGCGGATGCAGCGGCGCATATCCATTTCCTCGGCGCTGCATGCGTCGGCACAGCTGTTGCAGATCGCCGCGCAATACATCGCGTGCTTTACCGCCTCGGCCAGTTGTTCGTTGAAATCGGCCCCGACCTGGGGGTGCTCGCGGATCATTTCCTTGATCGACATGGGGGTTTTCTCCTTTCCTGCCCAACCAGCGAGCGAGGCGGGGGATTGTTCCGGCAGGGTCTTTCCTCGCGCCGACGTTCCAGCTATGTTCCTGTGATGGACATGATTATCGCCCTTGTTGTCGCGCTCGCCTTCGGCCTGCTGTTCGGTGTGCTCGGCTGGTACGTCGGCTCACGGCCGGCAGCGGAGTGGAAGAGCCGCACCCAGGGCGCGGAGGCCGAGGCGAAAGAGGTGCGCGATCGCCTCGGTGCGATGGCGGCCGATCTCGCGACGATGAGCGAACGCGCGGCGCGGGCGGACAGCTTGGCCGAAAATCTCGACCGCGCGCGTGACGAATTGACCGCGCTGAAGGCGCAGGCCGCGGGCTTTGCGGAGCAGAAGCGCCTGCTGGAAGAAAGCCGCGAGAAGCTGCTCAAGGAATTCGAAAACACCGGCGCGCAAGTGCTTGGCCGGGCGCAGGAAGCCTTCCTCGCGCGAGCGAGCGAGCGGTTCGGCCATGCCGAGAAAGCCAACAAGGAAGCCATCGCCGCGCTGCTGCAGCCGGTCGGCGACAGGCTGAAAAGCTACGAGGATCAGGTCTCGACGCTGGAGAAGCAGCGTGTCGATGCTTTCGGCCAGCTCCACGGCATGATCGAGGCGATGCGGCGCGGGCAGGAGGAAGTCCGGCGCGAGGCGCAGCGGCTGGGCAATTCGCTGACCAATGCGCCCAAGGCGCGCGGGCGCTGGGGCGAGCGGGCGTTGCAGAACCTGCTCGAACAATGCGGGCTGGCCGAACACACCGATTTCCAGATGGAACATTCGATCGACACGGACGAGGGGCGGCTGCGCCCCGATGCGATCGTGCGCATCCCCGGCGGCAAGATGCTGGTGATCGATTCCAAAGTGTCGCTCAACGCCTATCAGGCCGCGTTCGAGGCCGACAATGACGAGGCGCGCGACCGGGCTCTGGCCGAACATGTCCGGTCGATGCGCAATCATGTGCAGGCGCTCGGCGCGAAGAGCTACCAGAGCCAGTTCGAGGATGCGCCGGATTATGTGGTGATGTTCGTGCCGGGCGAACATTTCGTCGCTGCGGCGCTCGAACACGATCCCGATCTGTGGAATTTTGCCTTCGAGAAGCGCGTGCTGCTGGCGACCCCGACCAACCTCGTCGCCATCGCACGCACCGTCGCACAGGTCTGGCGGCAGGACGGGCTGGCGCATGAGGCGCAGGAAATCGGGCGCATGGGAGCCGAGCTGTATGACCGGCTGGCGGTGACCGCCGAACATCTCAAGCGCGTGGGCGGCGGGCTGGAAAGCGCGGTCAACAATTACAACAAATTCGTCGGCAGTTTCGAACGCAACGTGCTCTCTTCGGGCCGGCGGCTGGCGGAGAAGGGGATCGAGATCGGCAAGCGCGAGATCGAAGAAGTGCCGCTGGTCGAAAATGCGCCGCGCTACACCGCGAACGATTTGCTGGAAGATGGCAGCGAGGCAGCCGAATGAAGCCTGTGCTGTTCCTCGCCGCGCTTGCAGTGCTCGCCGTGCCGGGGGCGGCGCAGGCCAGGCGCTATCCCCCGCGCGATGCCTGCGCGAAGGTCGAGGGTGCGCGTGATTTTCGCCGCGCGCTGACTACTGCCGTTGCCAATCGCGACGCGGCGATGCTGGCCCAGCTGGCCTCGCCCGACATATTGCTCGATTTCGGCGGCGGGTCGGGGCGCGAGACGTTGGTGGAACGGCTCGACGATCCCCACTACCGCCTGTGGCGCGAACTCGATGCGCTGCTGCTGCTCGGCTGCGCGCCCGCCAGCGGCGAAGATGCGCAAGGCATCGCCCTGCCATGGTACTGGGGCCAGCGGATAGACGAGGTCGATGCGATGGAAGGCATGCTGGCAACAGGCGGTGCTGTCGCCTTGCGCGCGGCGCCGTCCGACGATGCGGAACTGCTTGGCAGCCTGGCATGGGACGCGGTCGCACTTGCCGGGCCATGGGAACCCGATGCGCCATTTCTCAAGGTGAAAGTGCCCGGCGGCAAGGTCGGCTATGTCCGGCAGGATCAGCTGCGCAGCCTGGTCGATTATCGCCTGCTGGCCGCACCGGTGGATGGCAAATGGCAGATCACGGCGCTGGTTGCCGGGGACTGATCCGCTCCAGCTCGGCGCTATGGCCGGGTGAACGCAGCACCAGCAGATCGTCGTCCAGCGCGATTTCCGGGGTTGCGGCGAGCAATGCCGACACGGCCATTTCCTGGTCCCACACCGGCCCGGCGCAATACATTTCGGTCGTCACCAGTGGCCCGGCGATCAGGCGGCCCTGCTCGATACGCCACGGGCCGCCCATCGCATTGCAGCCGACATTGGCACCGATCCGCCCGTCCTGAAAGCCCAGCCGCGCCTTGTCGGGCGATGCGGGTGGCTGGCTGTCGATGGTGATGAAGCGCCATTCGCTGGCCTGCAGCGGATTGTCGTCCAGCTCCTTGGGCGCGCAGGCGCCGACCAGCAGCAGTGCGGTGAGGATGGGAACGAGTCGTCGCATCGCCGTGCGCTGCGCCCGCGCGCCTGAGCCATCGCTGAATGATACCCGCCTCAGCCTTCGAGGCTGGCCAGCACTTCATAGGCCAGCACCGCGCCCGCGACCGCCGCGTTCAGGCTGTCCGCCCGCCCGCGCATCGGCATGGTGACGCGCAGGTCGCAGGCCAGCTCGTATTCCTCGGGCAAGCCGCGGGATTCGTTGCCGACGAGGATGAAGCAGGGCGCGGCATAGGGCGCCCCGCGATAGGGGACGGCGTCGCGCAGGCTCGCCGCAACCAGCTGGCCCGGCCCGGTGCGCAGCCAGGGGAGGAAATCCTCCCACCGTACCTGGGCAATGCGCTGGGTGAACACTGCGCCCATGCTGGCGCGCACGGCTTCGACACTGAAGGGATCGGCGCAATCGTCGATCAGGATCAGCCCGCCCGCGCCAACCGCGTCGCCGGTACGCAGCATCGTGCCGAGATTGCCCGGATCGCGCAGCGCCTGCGCCACCAGCCAGATCGGTGCGGCGGACCGGTCGAGCGCGGCGAGCGTGGTGTCGAATTCGGCAAATACCCCGGCGACGGCCTGCGGATTGTCCTTGCCGGTGATCTTGGCGAGAATGTCGGCGCTTGTTTCGATCACGTCGCCGCCGGCCGCTATCACCGCGTCTTCCAGCGCATCGAGCAGCGGGTGCGGATCGCGCTCCATCGCCATCACCAGCTGTTGCGGCAGGTGCCCGCATTCGCGCGCATCGGTCAGCAGCCGCAGTCCTTCGGCGAGGAAGCGCCGTTCGCGCTTGCGGTGTTTCTTGTCGCGCAGCGAGCGCAGATATTTGACGGTCGGATTGGAAAAGCCGGTGATCTGGCGGCGCATGGTTCGCGCCCCTCAATCTTCGCCGAAGCCGTCGCCCACCAGCGTGCACAGCCGTTCGAGCACGGCGGCGTCGTTGTCGCCCTGGACGATCACCTCGATCGTGTCGCCCTTGGCCGCGCCCAGCATCATCAGGCCGAGGATCGAGCTACCGCCGGCCTCGTGCCCGTCCTTGGCCACGCGCACCTGCACGCCGTCGCCCAGTTCCGCGACGGCGTTGACGAATTTGGCGCTCGCCCGTGCGTGCAGGCCACGCTGGTTGACGATGGTCACCTGGCGTCGCAGCCCGCTCATTCGGCAGCGTCCTGCTGGCCCAGGAATTCGCTGGCGACGGTGATGTAATTGCGCCCCGCTTCGCGCGCGGCGGCTACCGCCTCGCGCACGTCCATGGTCTTGCGCGCGCCGGCCAGGCGGATCAGCATCGGCAGGTTGATCCCGGCGATCACTTCGACCTTGCCCGCATCAAGCAGCGAGATGGCGAGATTGGACGGGGTGCCGCCGAACAGGTCGGTCAGGATCACTACCCCTTCGCCGCTGTTCACCTCGCCAATCGCATCGGCGATTTCGGCGCGGCGCCTCTCCATGTCGTCATTCGGCCCGATGCACACGGTGCGCACGGCATCCTGTTCGCCGACGACATGCTCCATGGCTTCCACGAATTGCACGGCGAGTTGGCCATGCGTGACCAGGATCATTCCAATCATTGGGGGGTGGCTCGTCCGAAAATGGCGTTTGTCCGGCTGCGGGCACGGGCGAGGGGGACGGTCAATGCTGCTGTCCTTCGATCGTGTCTGCCGCGCGCGAACCCAGATTGCGATGGATGACAGTGGGCGAAAATCCGGCGTGGCGCAAGGCCTGCGCCATGGATTCGGCGGTATGGACCGAGCGGTGTCGCCCGCCGGTGCAGCCGAAGGCGATATTGACGTAACTTCGCCCCTGCGCGGCGTAGCGCGGCAGCAGCGTCAGCAGCAATTCGCGGATCTGTTCGAAGGAGGGGGCAAAGGCTGCATCCTGGCGGATGAAATCGCCCACCGGCGCATCGAGGCCGGTCTGCTCCTTCAGTTCCGGCACCCAATGCGGATTGTCGAGGAAGCGCATGTCGAACACCAGATCGGCCAGCGGCGGCATGCCGCGCGCAAATCCGAAGCTGGAGACGATCACTTCCATCCCGCCCGGTGCGCTGTCGGCAAAGCGTTCACGGATCGCCTGTTGCAGGTCGTTGCTGGAAAATTCGCTGGTGTCGATCACCGCATCGGCCCAGCGCCGCAGCGGGGCGAGCAATTCGCGCTCGGCGGAGATGGCATGGCTCAGCGGGCTTTGCTGCGCCATCGGGTGGCGCCGCCGGGTCTCGTTGAAGCGGCGCTCCAGCTCTTTCGAATTGCAGTCGAGGAACAGCGTGCCGACCTGCAAATCGTCGCGCTTGGTCAGCCGCTTGACCAGGTCGATAATGGCCGACGGGCGGAAGCCGCGGGTGCGGCAATCGAACCCGATCGCCAGCGGCGGGGGCGGGCCGTCACCGCTGTCGCCGATCATCCGTTCGAGCAGGCGGATCGGGAAATTGTCGATCGCTTCCCAGCCGAGGTCTTCCAGCACCCGCAGCGCCGTCGTCTTGCCCGCGCCGGACAGGCCGGTAACGAGCAGGATCTGCTGGCGGTGTTGCAGGGGCGGGGAAGGCGAATCGTCGGCCATAGGCTGCCGGGGTTAGCGCCGATTCGCAGCCATTGGGAAGGGCAAGCCGGGAACCGTCCCGAAGTCAGGCAGATAGGCCGTAAAGCCGCAGTGCATGTTCCGCGCGCAGCGGCGCGGTCGCCGCATCGGGAAACAGCATGATTGCCGGGATGGCAATCCCGGCGAGTGTGATGGTGGCCGCCTGGTCGACGAAGCGCGGGGCGTCTGGTGAGAGGGTGATAGCCAGCGCAACCGGGGCCGTGGTGGTCGGCAGGCGCACGAGGCCGACATTGCGGATTTCGAGCAATCCGGCGATGTTCGGCGGCGGGGAGGCGAGCAACCGGTCGCCCCGTGCCTCCAACGTCACCCCATCGTCGCCCACCAGCATCGCCCCGCGGTCGATCAATGCCAGCGCGAGGCTGGACTTGCCGCTGCCGGGTGCACCCTCGATCAGCACGGCGCGCCCGCCGATCGCAACGCAGCTCGCCTGCCGGATCATGATTTCACGCGGCTGCGCGCGCTCGGCAGGTCGAGCCGCAGGCAGGCGCCGCTCTCTCCGTCAGGCCGCGCATGGGCGGTGAGCGTGCCATCGTGCGCGGCCGCGATGGTGCGCGCGATGGCCAGGCCCAGTCCGCTGTGATCGCCGAAGGCTTCGGCATCGGGGCGCACCGAATGGAACCGCTGGAACACTTTTTCGCGCGCATCCTCGGGGATACCCGGGCCATGGTCGCACACGGTCATGACCACGCGTTCGCCATCGTCGCGCAGGGCGATCGCGATCCGTGCGCCGGGCGGCGAGAAGGACACGGCATTGTCGAGCAGATTTTCGACCACTCGCTCCAGCCGGGCAGGGACGCCCATGATCATCGCGCGCTGTTCCATGCCCGACAGCACGATCTGCGCTTCCTCGTTCTCCGCGCGGTCGGCGCGCGAGCCGACGATGTTGGTCACCAGCATCGCCAGATCGACCGGTTCGAAGGTCGCCCGGGTCATCTCCGCGTCGATCCGGCTGGCATCGGCAATATCGGTTACCAGCCGGTCGATCCGGCGCACATCGTGGCTGGCGATTTCGGTCAGCTGGCGGCGCAGTTCGGGGTCTTCCACCCGGCCGAGCGATTCCATCGCGCTGCGCAGGCTGGCGAGCGGGTTCTTGATTTCATGCGCCACATCGGCGGCGAAATGTTCGACGGCGTCGATCCGCTGGCGCAGCGCCGCCGACATGTCGGAAATCGCGCGGGCCAGCCGCCCGATCTCGTCGCGCCGGGCCGGAAGGCGCGGCACCTCCACCTGCCGGTCGCGCCCCAGCCGCACCGCCACCGCCGCGCGCGCCAGCTGGCGCAGCGGCACCACGATCGTGCGCGCGAGGAACAGCGACAGGGTGATCGACATCAGCAGGGCAACCGCAAAATAGGTGACCAGCGTGGTACGCGCGGCGCGCACGGCATTGGTGATGTCGACCGCGTTGCGCGTGGTCAGCAGCGTGGCGCCCTTCAGCCCCACCGGCGCGGCGGCGTTGATCACCGGCGTCCCGTCCGACCAGTCGCGCAGCTGGATCTGCGTCAGCCCCTGCGAGCGGGCGCGGCGCAGTTCGGGCCAGGCATCGGCGTAGATCGAATCCGGTTCGACATAGTCGGGGATGGGCGGGGCGCCCACGATCCAGTCGACCGCCTTGTCCAGCACCCGCGCGATGCGTTCGCTGCGGGTTTCGTCGCCTGCGACGTCGAGCTGGAAGGACGGTTCGGCAAGCTGGAAACTGTCGGCCCACAGCCGCCCTTCGGCATCATACATGCGCAGGCGCAGCCGCTGTTCCTTGCCGATCTGGATCAGCAGCGCTTCCTGCCGTTCACGACTGGCCCCGGCGAGCGCCTCGGCCGTGATCTGCGCCTCGATCCGCGCCAGCTTGTAGCGTTCGTCGAGCAATTGTTCGCGATAGGTGTCGAGATAGAAAATGCCGCCGCCCAGCAGGGCCAGCGGCAGGATGTTCACCGCCAGGATGCGCGAGGGTAGCGAGAGATGCGTGGTCCAGCCCGCGCCGTCCTGTTCGGGATCGGCGGGATCGACCTCAACTTTCGACATAGCTGTAGCCGGCCCCGTAGAGCGTATCGATCGCCGCGAAGCTGTTATCGACCGCGCGGAACTTGCGGCGCATGCGCTTGATATGGCTGTCCACCGTGCGATCGTCGACGAAGACATCGTCGGGATAGGCCGCATCCATCAGCTGGTTGCGGCTCTTGATCACGCCCGGGCGCGTCGCCAGCGCTTCGAGGATCAGGAATTCGGTGACGGTCAGTGATACCGGCCGGTCGCCCCAGGTGACGTGGTGCCGGTCGCGGTCCATCACCAGCCGCCCGCGCACCAGCACCTTGTCTTCGGTCGTCGGTTCGTCCGCCGGGGCGGGCGGGGTCGCGCGCATCGCGCTGCGCCGCAGGATTGCGTGGATGCGCGCCACCAGCAGCTGCAGGCTGAACGGCTTGGCAATGTAATCGTCCGCACCGGAAGCGAAGCCTTCGGCCTCGTCCGCCTCGTCATCCTTGCTGGTGAGGAAGATGACCGGCAGGCTCGAATGTTCGCGCAGCTGGCGCAGCAATTCGATCCCGTCCATCCGCGGCATCTTGATATCGAACACCGCGAGATCGGGCGGATTTTCGAGCAGCGCCTTGAGCGCCGTCTCGCCATCGGAATAGACCCGGGTGGCGAAGCCTTCGGACTGCAGCGCGATCGAAACCGAGGTGAGGATGTTGCGATCATCGTCCACCAGCGCGACGGTGTGCGGTGCCCGTTCCCCGTTCTGCATTTCGCCGTTTTCGCCAGCCATCGCCCAGCCTGTTCAATTAAGGTGCTTGCGCCCCCGCTTACCCCGACCGGCCCGGCGAAACAACGCACTCGCGCCGCGCTATGCCCGGCAGCGCGAAGCGGGGGGACTCGGGTGCCGCGCCAGCCCGCCCGCGCGCCCGATACCGGGCAGGGCGCCGCGCGGGATCGGGTGCCGTGCGACAGGCTCGTTGCAAACGTAACCATCTCGACTTAAAAAAGCCATGATTTGCAATGATTTGCCGCGTCCGTGCTGCTGCGTGTCGCATATCTGCAGGTGATGGTTTGACGTAACGGCATCCCGCTCCTATGCGGCAGCGCAAAGCATCCGTGCATTCGTATGCACGCACAACGCAGCCCGCGGCATCCCGGCCCCTACCAGGAGACAAGAATTGACTGCCCAGCTTTCCTTCCCGCTCGACAAACAGGGCATTGCCACCAGCGCGGCGATCCACGCCAACCTCGGCACCGCGCAACTGGTCGAAGCCGCGCTGGCGCGGGGCGAAGGGCAGCTGGCGGCGCATGGCCCGCTGGTGGTCGAAACGGGCCGCTTCACCGGCCGCAGCGTGAAGGACAAATTCGTCGTCCGCGATGCGATGACGGAAGAAACGATCAACTGGGGCGCCATCAACCAGCCGATGAGCCCGGAACATTTCGCCGCGCTCAAGGCCGATTTCATGGCCGAGCTGGCGGGCAAGGAAGAACTGTTCGTCGCCGATCTGTTCGGCGGTTCGCAGCCGGAATACCGCGTCAACGTGCGCGTCATCACCCAGATGGCCTGGCATTCGCTGTTCGTGCGCACGCTGCTGGTGCGCCCCTCGGCGGAGGAACTCGCCGGCTTCACCCCCGAATACACGATCATCAACCTGCCCAGCTTCAAGGCCGACCCGGAACGCCACGGTTGCCGCAGCGACACGGTGATCGCGGTGAATTTCACCGAGAAGCTGATCCTGATCGGCAACACCGAATATTCGGGCGAAATGAAGAAGGGCGTGTTCGGTCTGCTCAACTACCTGCTTCCCGCGCAGGGCGTGATGCCGATGCACTGCAGCGCCAATATCGGTGCCGATGGCAAGACGGCGATCTTCTTCGGCCTGTCGGGCACCGGCAAGACCACGCTGTCGGCCGATGCCAGCCGCACGCTGATCGGCGATGACGAACACGGCTGGTCGGATAGCGCGGTCTTCAATTTCGAGGGCGGCTGCTACGCCAAGGTGATTGACCTGTCGGCGGAGGGTGAGCCCGAAATCTACGCCACCACCCGCATGTTCGGCACGATCCTCGAAAATGTCGCGATGGATGAAGATACGCGCGAGATCGACTTCACCGACACCAGCAAGACCGAGAACACCCGCGGCGCCTATCCGATCGAATTCATCCCCAACAGCTCGGAAAAGAACCTCGGCCCGGTCCCGGCGAATGTCGTGATGCTGACCGCCGATGCCTTCGGTGTGATGCCGCCGATCGCGCGGCTGACGCCCGAACAGGCGATGTACCACTTCCTTTCGGGCTACACCGCCAAGGTTGCCGGCACCGAAATCGGCGTGACCGATCCGGAAGCCACCTTCTCGACCTGCTTCGGCGCCGCCTTCATGCCGCGCCACCCGTCGGTTTACGGCAATTTGCTCAAGAAGCGGATTGCCGAGGGCAATGCCCAGTGCTGGCTGTTCAACACCGGCTGGACTGGCGGCAAGTATGGCGTGGGCCACCGCATGCCGCTGAAGGCGACGCGCGCCCTGCTCAATGCCGCGCTCGACGGCAAGATGAACGATGTCGAATATCGCAAGGATCCGAATTTCGGCTTCGACGTGCCGGTGTTCGTGCCCGCGCTGGCTGAGCTTGGCATCGACCAGACGATCCTCGACCCGCGGTCGACCTGGGCCGACAAGGATGCCTATGATGCGATGGCGCAGCACCTGGTGCAGCTGTTCGTTGACAATTTCGCCCAGTTCGAAGCTTATGTCGACGAGGGCGTTCGCCAGGTGGCGCTGACCGCCGCCTGATCACCGGTTTACGGTTGGAGAGGAGGGGAGGGCGCCACGCAGCGCCTTCCCCCGTTCTCGTTCAGGCCCACAGGCCATTGCAGGGCAGTGCCGCCCGCACCTGTCGGAGAGGGCGGCGTATCGGCTGTATCCGCAGGACGGTTGGCCTTCCCAATGGCTGCCAGTCACCCGCCATGATGACGCTAGGGAATCGTGGCAATCTCTCACTGGGTGTGCGCGAATTGTGAGCAAAATCCGGCAATAGAGCGGCTGGATTGCACCGTTTTGGAAGCCTTCCCCCGCAAAAATTGACTACCTGCCTCAAAAAAAGTGCCGTTTGAACGGCGTCTTTACATTTTCGAACCACAAACTCAGTATTTGATACGGTTCGGACTTAGATACCCCACGAAGATTGACAATTGTCCTGTTGGTGAGGTTCGATGTGAAGGCCTTTGACCATGCGCAGATAACCGCGGCCGAATTGGTGCGCAATTTCAGCGGAGCACGCAGGCAGGCGGATACGGTTCCGCTGTTCATCACCAATCACGGGCGCTCGACCCATGTGCTGTTATCCATCGCGGATTACCATGCGCTGGCGTCGGGCGAGGATGGGGCGCGGACAAAGTCCGGCGGTGCCGAGGTGGCGGAGATTCTCTCCTCGATCAGCGAATGGATCGATGAAGGCGTC
>JACXVD010000103.1 GCA_014763545.1 Sphingomonadales bacterium | reverse complement strand
CCCCCTGCTGGCCGAGGAAGCGCCCGCGCTGGTGACCCCCAACGAAGTTGTCGCCGCCGCGCCCGCATCGGACTGGAAGGAAATCGCGCCGGAGGACCTGCTGGTGATGACGCTTGCCCCCGATGCGCAAGGCCGCCCGCGGCAGGTCGTGATCCAGCTGATGCCCGCGCCCTTCAGCCAGGGCTGGGTGGAGAATATCCGCACCCTCGCCCGCGCGCATTGGTACGACGGGATCGCCATCGTGCGGGTGCAGGACAATTACGTCGTGCAATGGGGCGACCCGAATGGCGAGGATGCGGTAAAGGCCAAGCCGCTGCCTGCGGGACTGCGGGTGATGGGGGAAGATGAATATGCGTCATCCCTCGACGCGATCAGCGAAGCAGAGGCGGTGACCATAAATTTGGGCGACACTCCGACTATAGAGGCCGCGCTCGATGCGATCGCAAACGTGAAGGCAGCTTCCGACCAAGCCAGCAAATTTGCGCAGGCCAGCAAATTTGCGCAGGCCAGCATCGATGCGACCAGGACGGATGCGGCGCCCAATGGCTGGCACGATCGCGATGCCTATGCCCCGTGGGTGGAGATTCACCGCGGGTGGCCGCTTGCGGCAGGGAACGACGACCGAATGTGGCCCGTCCACTGCTACGGCTATGTCGGGGTCGGCCGCAACCTCTCGCCCGACACCGGCACCGGGGCGGAACTCTACGCCGTCATCGGCCAGGCACCGCGCCAGCTCGACCGCAATATTGCCGTCGTCGGGCGGGTGATCGAAGGGATCGAGAACCTCTCTAGCCTGCCGCGCGGCCATGGCGAGCTGGGATTCTACGGCGAGGGCGAGGAGCAGCTGCGCGTGCCGATCCTCTCGGTGCGCCTCGCCAGCGAATTGCCGGCCGCCGCCCGGCCCCGCTTCGAATATCTCGACACCGACAGCGAAAGCTTCAACCGTTACCTCTCCATCCGGGCCAACCGGCATGATGCCTTCTACTTCCAGCCCGCGGGCGGGGTCGATGTGTGCAATGTTACGGTGCCGGTGCGACGGATCGCGGATTGAGCGAGGCAATCACCCATACCGCCCCGCTGTGGCGCTGGACCGGCGAGAACAACGGCAGCTGGCACTTCGTCACCATTGGCGGTGAGGCGGGCGAAGCGATCGCCGCGCATGAGGCGATGCGGCGGCTCGAACTCGGGCACCGGCGCGGCTTCGGATCGGTGCGCGTCACCGCGCGGATCGGCACCAGCGAATGGCGGACCTCGGTCTTCCCGAGCAAGGCGGAAGGCGGCTGGCTGCTGCCGGTCAAGGCCGCCGTGCGCAAGGCAGAGGGGCTGGCGGAAGGCGATGCGGTCAGCGTGACGCTGACCCTCACCTGATCGGACCGCCTAAACCCGCTGCATCAGCTCGATACGGTTGCCGAAAGGATCGGCGATATCGCCGCGAATGCAGCCGGCCAGCGGCTTGCCCGGCGAAAACGGCACGCCTGCCTGTTCCAGCCGCGTGACCATGCCGGCCAGATCGTCCACCAGCAGCGCGGGATGCGCCTTGCGCGAGGGGGTAAAGCCTTCCTCCACCCCCAGGTGGATTTCCACCCCGCCGCCCGCGAACCAGCAGCCGCCGCCCACCGCGAGGTGGCCGGGCTTGCGGATTTCGGCCATGCCGAGCGCGCCCGCGTAAAACGCCCGCGCACCGTCTTCCCCGCCGTGCGGCATGGCCAGCTGGACATGGTCGATGCCGATGATACGGGCCGTGGTCTGGCTCGCGCCGCCGAGAATGTTCATGGGTTTCGCTCCGTCATATACGCTCTGCCTCGGCAATCGCTTCGCTGACGTGCAGCGCGCTGAGGATGCGCGCCAGATGCGCCAGATCCTGCACTTCCACGTCGACCTCGTAAGTGTGGAACGGATTGTCCCGTTCGGTCAGTTCGAGATTGACCACATTCGCATGGTTGCGCGCAAGGATGCCGGCCATCTCGGCCAGGGTCCCGGGGCGGTTGTAGACCACCACCCGCAGCCGCCCGATCGCGCCGGAGGAACGCTGGCCCCAGCTGAGATCGAGCCAGTCGGCATCGACCCCGTTCGCCAGTTCGAGGCAGTCGATGGCGTGGACTTCCACCACTTCGCCCGGGCGGCGCAGGCCGACGATGCGGTCGCCCGGCACCGGGTGGCAGCAATCGGCCAGCTTGAACCCGACCCCCGGCGTCAGCCCGCGGATCGAGATCGCGCGTTCCTGCCGCGGCCATTCCTCGTCGTCCGAAATATCCGCCGTGCTGCCGGGGACCAGCGCCTCCATCACGTCGCGGTCGGCCAGCTTGGCGGCACCGATGAGATACATCAGCTCGTCCTCGTCCTCGAGGTCGAGCCGCTTGACCGCCGCCGCGATCGCCTTCTTGCCGATCTTGGAGGGCAGGCGCGCGGCGATCTGTTCGAACAGCTTGGCACCGATTTCGGCAACTTCGGCGCGTTCCTTCTGCCGCACCGCGCGGCGGATCGCGGCTCGCGCCTTGCCAGTGACGACATAGCTGAGCCATTCGAGCTGTGGCGAGGCCTCCGCCCCCTTGATGATTTCCACCACGTCGCCATTGCCCAGCACCGTACGCAGCGGCACATGCCGCCCGTTGATCTTGGCCCCCACCGTGCGCGCGCCGAGATCGGTGTGCACGGGCCCAATGCGCGGCGAGGCCGTATTCATTGGTGCGGTGCATCGCGCGGGTGCGGACCTGCACCTCCACCCGCATCGAATTCTCGTAGATCAGCGAGGTATGCAGGCTGCGATAGCCGTTGGTCTTGGGGGTGGAGATATAATCCTTGAAACGGCCGGGGATCATCTGCCACGTCGTGTGCAGCACCCCCAGCGCGGCGTAGCAATCGGCCTCGCTCTCGGTGATCACACGGAAGGCCATGATGTCGGTGACCTGCTCGAAGGGCAGGTGGCGTTCGGCCATCTTGCGCCAGATCGAATAGGGATGCTTTTCGCGCCCCGACACCTCGACCTTCAGCCCCGCCTCGGCCAGCGCCTGCTTGATCGCCAGCGCCACATGGTCGACCTCGCCATGATCCTGGCTGCGGATCTGTTCCAGCCGCGCGGTGACGGTGCGATAGGCTTCGGGTTCGAGCTGTTCGAAGGCGAGCATCTGCATCTCGCGCATATATTCGTACATGCCCACCCGCTCGGCCAGCGGGGCATAGATATCCATCGTCTCGCGGGCGATGCGCTGGCGCTTGTCTGGGTTCTTGATGAAATGCAGCGTGCGCATATTGTGCAGCCGGTCGCCCAGCTTGACCAGCAGCACGCGAATATCCTCGCTCATCGCCAGCAGGAACTTGCGCAGGTTTTCGGCCGCGCGCTCGTCCTCCGGCATGGCCTCGATCTTGGAAAGCTTGGTCACCCCGTCGACCAGCCGGGCGACATCCTTGCCGAAATTGCGCTCGATATCCTCGATCGTCGCCAGCGTATCTTCCACCGTATCGTGGAGCAGCGCGGTGATGATCGTTTCCTGGTCGAGCTTGAGGTCGGTCATCAGGCCGGCAACTTCGACCGGGTGGCTGAAATAGGGATCGCCCGATGCGCGCTTCTGGGTGCCGTGCTTCTGCACGGTATAGACATAGGCGCGGTTCAGCAGCGCCTCGTCGGCATCGGGTTCGTATTCCTTGACCCGTTCAACAAGTTCGTACTGGCGCAGCATGGTTTACCGAATGTGCTGCGCTGCCGCGCCGCGCACAAGGGGGCTTGGCGCGGCGCGATGCTTTTTTGGCAATGCGTGGCGTTCTGGCGCGATGCGCTCAGCCGCCGTAGGGTTCGCAGAGCGTCTGGTACTGGTCGATCACCGCATAGACGCCTTGCACATCTTCCTTGTCGAGCTTGGCACTGATCGCACCCTTGAGCTCTTCGGCAACCTTGGCGAAATCATTGGCCAGAGCCTGGGTGTCGTTCGCCTTTTCGGCAACGGCGGCGCTGATCCAGGCATCGGCACGGTCGTTGGCGGCAGCCCCTTCCGAGGTGTCTTCACCCGCGAAGCCGATCATGAAGCTGTTGATCGCGGCGCATTTCAGCTTGGTCATATAGGGCGCCGAGGCCGGGCTCTGCACCGCCTGCGCGGGCGTGGCGGCGAGGATGGCAGCACCAAGAATGGCAGGCAGGAAGGCAGTCTTACGCATGGCATGGTCCCAATTTGCGGGGCGTTTCCGGGATTGTCGGCAAAGCCCCCTCGCCCCGCCGCCCGATTGATTCACGTGCCTTGGAAATCCGGCCTTATCCGCCCCTTGTCCAGCGCAAATCGTCGCCATCTGGATGACGATCCCGGTTAGGAACGGATTACCGGACGAAGGTTTCAGCGCACCACGGCATCGACCCCGCCGCGCGTCACCGCATGGTAGCCGCCGCGCGTACGGGCATAGAGCGCACGGGCAATCGGTTCGCCCCAGCCATCCTGCGCCATCATTTCCTTGTACAGCGGCACCACGAATTTCGCCCGCCCGATGCGCGAGAGGAAGTTTTCCGCCACCGGCACCGCAGGCTGGTAGCGATTGGCCAGCGCCAGTTCGAGCCAGGCGAACAGGATTTCATTATTGCCCGATTGCGACAGCCCCAGCGCCTTGTCGAGCGCGCCAAGCTGGCCCTTGTCCAGCTGCCTGGGCAGTTTCGCGATAAAGCGCAGCCGCTCGGCGGTGCTCCACTTGCCCCAGGCGGCAGTATCGATCGCGTGATCCCTGGCATAGGCGGTCGCAGCGGCATCGACTTCGGCAAACGCCGCCGGGTCGGGCCGCCAGCTGTTGGCCGGCAGGCCGGGCTTGTACACCCAATCGTCGAGCATCAGCTGGCGTTCGAGGTCTTCGTCCCCCTTCACCAGATTGGCGCGCATGTCTTCGAGGAACAGGCCCGAGGTCGCGGGCTGGAAGGCATGGCCATCGAACCAGTTACGCAGCCAGGCGTCGAATTTCTCGCGCCCGACGATCTTTTCGACCGTGCGCAGGAAAGTCGCGCCCTTGTCGTAGATCACCCCGCTCGAGCCGCCTTCCGGGTCGGCCTGTTCGGGCGGCAGATGCAGCGCGGTGACCATGGAATCGCTGCCGTTCTCGGCAATCGCTTCCTCCATGTCGGCAAAGCTCAGCGCAGCTTCCTGCGCCGCCCGCCGAGGGCCGTAGATCTGTTCGACGATGCGGTTCTCGAAATAGGAGGTCACCCCTTCGTTGAGCCAGCTGTCGGCCCAGTTGGCATTGGTCACCAGATTGCCCGACCAGCTGTGCGCCAGTTCATGCGCGACCAGCCCGGTCAGGCTCTTGTCGCCCGCGATGAAGGTCGGGGTGAGGAAGGTCATGGTCGGGTTTTCCATGCCCCCGTAAGGGAAGCTGGGCGGCAGCACGATCACGTCGTAGCGGCCCCAGCGATAGGGGCCGTAGAGCTTCTCGGCCGCTTCCACCATCGCTTCGGTATCGGCCAGTTCGCTGGCCGCGGCGTCGATCATCGCCGGTTCGGTCCACACGCCGGTGCGCGGGCCGAGTTCGCGGAACACGATATCGCCCGCCGCGATGGCGATCAGATAGGGGGCCACCGGCTTGTCCATCTTGAAGCGGAAGGCGCGCTTGCCCTCGCCCGCATCCTCCGGCTCGCCCTGCGCCAGCGCGGACATGACGACGGTCAGTTCCTTCGGCGCGGTGATGCGCGCTTCCCAGCTCTGGCGGATGCCGGGGCTGTCCTGCGTGGGGATCCAGGTGCGGTTGAGCGTCGGCTGGCCCTGGCTGAAGAGATAGGGCTGCTTGCCGCCCGCCGTCTGTTCGGGCGCCAACCATTGCAGCGCTGGGGCATCCTTGGCCGAATAGGCGACCACCACCTTGCGCGCATCGCCGATCGCGATGGTGATCGGCTCGCCTTTGCCGTCGACATGTTCGCCCACGGTGAACGCCAGCTTGTTGCCCGCTTCGTCGGTCACGCCCGCAATCGCCAGCCCGTTGCCGTCGAGCACCAGGGTATCGACACCCTTGTCCGCCACGACATCCAGCGTCGCAGTGCCCGCCACCAGCTGGCGGGCAAAATCGAGGTCGAGGTCGAGCGCGACATGGCTCACCCGTGCCTCCTCCGGGCGGGCGAAGGTCCACGGATCCTCCGCATCCTCGCGCGTCAGGATCGGGGCGATCGCGGGCGCCTGCCCACTCTCCCCGCCATCCTTCGCCGGGGAACAGGCGGCGAGCAGCGCGAACAGGGCGATGGCAAGGAAACGCATGGGGCAGGATACTCCGCAGACAAGTTGCGCAGGTAACTACACACTCGCCACACGATTGCCACCCCTTGCCCAAGCACCCGCCCAAGCAC
>JACXVD010000102.1 GCA_014763545.1 Sphingomonadales bacterium | reverse complement strand
CCCGCAAGCCGAAGCCGCGCCAGGCAAGTGGCGAAGGCGCGCCGCGGCAAGACGATCTGTTCGGTTGAGCGCGTTCATTGTCCGTCCAACCATGCTTTGCTAGAGGGGCGGCATGCTTATGAATTCCGGCAAGAGCGCCGCCCAGCTGATCTATGGACCCAACGGCTTCCGGGTAATGCGCCCGGGCCAGCACGTCATCTGCGCCGTATCGGGCGAAGCGATCCCGCTCGACGAATTGCGTTATTGGAGCGTGACCCGGCAGGAAGCCTACGCCAGCGCCGAACTGGCCACCAAGCGCCTGCTCGGCGAAGTCTGACAATGCGGGTCATCAGGCGACCGATCTCTACCCTGGCTGTGCTTGCCGGTGCAGCGCTGGCACTTGCGGCAGCCTATCTGTCGCTGGCCGAATTGCACGGTAGCCGCGCCGCCGCCGCATCGCAGGCGCAGCAATTCGCCATTTCGGGCAAGCTGGAGCAGGGCGGCTGGATTCGTGGCCATGTGCCCGACGGAACGGTGTCGGTATCGCTGGACGGGCAACAGATCGACGTGACGCGCGACGGGCGCTTCTTTGCCGCCTTCGACCGCGATGCGGGGGCGAGTGCGACGCTGGCGGCGCGGATGGCCGATGGCAGCATGGTCAGCCAGTCGCTTGCCATCGCAGCGCGTGGCTGGAACATCGAACATGTGAACCTCGCTCGCCACAATGGCGCGCCGAGCGAAGCCTTCATGGCCAGGCGCCGCCCCGAGCTGGCGCAGATCAATGCCGCCCGCGCGGTGCATGCCGATAGCGACGGCTGGAATCAGGACTGGATCTGGCCGGTCAAGGGGCGGATTTCGGGCCGCTTCGGCTCGCAGCGGATCTACAAGGGGGTGCCGGGCAGCTATCATTCGGGCCTCGACATCGCCACCGGCGAGAGCGGCACGCCCTTCGTCGCCCCGGCGGATGGGGTGGTGGTACTGGCTGCCGAAGCGCCCTTCACGCTCGAAGGGCATCTGCTGATCATCGACCATGGCAATGGCCTCAACAGCGCCTTCCTCCACGCCTCCAAACTGGTGGTGAAGGTGGGCGACGTGGTCCACCAGGGCCAGTATATCGGCAATATCGGGATGACCGGCAGCGCCACCGGGCCGCATCTGCACTGGAGCATCAAGTGGCGCGATGCGCGGCTCGATCCGCTGCTGTTCGTCGGCCCGATGCAATAGGCTGCAGCGTCGCTTGCGCGCACGGTTGATCCTGCTCGCCCTGGTCGTGCTTGCCCTGGCGCCGGGTACATGGTTGCGCTCGCCGCGCGGGCACAAGGATTATTCGCAGAGCCTTTCGGTCAGGAAATTGCCCGATGCGCATGGCAGGATGGGCCAGTTCGACCTGCTCGGCGCGTGGGAGCTCGACGGGCGCAACTGGCGTTTCGGCGGCTATTCGGCGCTGCTGGTGATGCCGGGCGGGCGCCTGCTGCTGGCGAGCGACCGGGGCGATTCGCTGACGATGACCGCACCGGGCGCGGGGCCGCCCGCACCCGTCTTCGCCCGGTTCGGTGCGCATGGCGAGGCTGAGAAGCGGCTGTCGGATCTCGAATCGCTGACTGCCGACCCACAGCGCCGCAGGGTCTGGGCCGGTTATGAAGGGTCGAACACGATCGAGCGCCTGCGCCCCGGCCCCGATGGTGCCCCGATTGCCGAGGCGCGCTTTGCGCCGCCTGCCATGCATGGCTGGGGCGGCAACACAGGACCCGAGGCGATGGTGCGCCTGCGCGATGGCCGCTTCATCGTGCTGCGCGAAGTGAGTGATGGCTGGGGTTCGTCGCGCCACCGCGCCCTGCTGTTTCCCGGCGACCCGGTGGATGGCGCCAAGCCGATCGAATTTTCCGCGCTCCTGCCGGGCGACTACGACCCTTCCGACATGGCCGAGCTACCCGATGGGCGCGTGTTGATCCTGCTGCGGCGAATCGACTGGAGCCTGCCGCCGGGCTTCGCCACCGCGCTGCTGCTCGCCGATCCGGCCGAGATTCGCGCGGGCAAGGATTGGGGGGGCAAGATCATTGCCCGGATTGCCGCGCCTGCCCCGCCCGAGAATTACGAAGGACTGGCGATCGTCCCGCATGATGACGGGACGGTCGGGTTGTGGATCGTTTCGGACGACAACACGAGCTACTTCCAGCGCTCGCTGCTGCTTCATCTCGCATGGGATCCGCGCCTGGAACCGCGCGGCCAGCACCTGCAATCCGGCCCACCCAAGGCAAGGGGCGCGCAGGTTGCCCCGCGCGCCCCTTGATCTCAACCAGCTGACAGGCCCCGCGCCGGGCGGCGCGGAAGCGCGATCAGGCGGCGGCGACCGCCTTCTTCAGCTCGCGCTTCACCTTGAGGGCGCGCTCGCTCAGCTTTTCGTCGTTGGTCTTGAGCAGCCAGTTGTCGAGGCCGCCATTGTGCTCGACCGAGCGCAGGCCCTGCGTCGAAACGCGGAACTTGAAGCTGCGGTCCAGCTTTTCGCTCATCAGCGTGACGTTCTGCAGGTTCGGCAGGAAGACACGCTTGGTCTTGTTGTTGGCGTGGCTCACATTGTGGCCGGTCTGGCGGCTCTTGCCGGTCAGTTCGCAAATGCGCGACATGGTAATCTCTCGTCAAAAACGGCCCCGCTGCAGGCGGCATCGAGGCCCGGTTTGTCCCGGAAAGCGGCGCGCATAGCGGCGCATCTGCGAATCGTCAAGCATTGCCGAGCCTCGCGCGTGGCGTTAGCGCGGGTGACATGAGCCGCTGGCCGATCCCCGAACCCATGCAAGCCGCCCTTGCCGCGGCGCGCGACGGCGCGCAAGCGGGCGAAGTGCCGATCGGTGCGGTGGTGACCTGCGACGGGGCAATTGTCGCCACCGCGCATAACTCCCCCCGCGCCAGCCACGACCCCACCGCCCATGCCGAAGTGCTGGCGATTCGCGCGGCAGCGGCGAAGCTGGGGCGTGAACGGCTCGAGGATTGCGAATTGTGGGTCACGCTGGAACCCTGCGCCATGTGCGCCGGTGCCATCGCCCATGCGCGCATCGCCCGCCTGTATTACGCTGCTTCCGATCCCAAGGGCGGCGCAGTCGAACACGGCGCGCGGGTGTTCGAACACGAACAGAGCCTGCACAAGCCGGAAGTCTATTCGGGTATGGGCGAAGGCGAAGCGGCTGAGATGCTGCGGGAATTTTTCCGGGAGCGGCGCGGCTAGAGCCCGCGCCACACCTTCACCTGGGCTGCGTCGCGCAGGCCGAATTGCCGCGCCGTGCAGCGTGTGGGCATGAAGTCCTTGCCGTAGCACAGGTGCAGCTCCTCGACCCAGCCACGCCGGTTGGCCTCGATCCCGACCATGTCGGCGCGCCAGTATGTGCCGTTGAGGCGGACGAATTCGGCACGGATATCGCCAGCGGTCAGCCCCTCCTTGCGTGACAGGCGGTCCATGTCGGGCAGCTTGATCGAACGCCACAGGATGGTGGTTACCTTGTAATAGGCCTCCGGCGTGCGTGTCATGCAGGCGCCGTGCTTCGCCCACTCATGCGCCACGAGATAGGGTGAGGGCATCATGCACAGGCTGGTGCGGGCGGTTGCCGGGCTTGGCCGGCGGGCTGTCTGGCACCACAGGGGCGCGGCGCTGCGCCCTTCGGGCCACAAGCCGTGG
>JACXVD010000046.1 GCA_014763545.1 Sphingomonadales bacterium | reverse complement strand
ATCCGCGCCAGCTGCGCCAGCCAGCCTGCCGTCCCGGCACGGGCCGGGACGGCAGGCTGGCTGGCGCAGCTGGCGCGGATTTGGGGATAGGGCGCGCCGGGCGAGCGTCGGGCGAGTCCCGGCCCGCTCGTCCACGTAAGGCGAACAGCCAAGAATCCACCTTGCCAACCGCCCCGCCCCATGGCAAAGGCGCGCCCCTGCCGGGTAGATGACCCGTCCGGCGGGCGCGTAGCTCAGCGGTAGAGCACACCCTTCACACGGGTGGGGTCACAGGTTCAATCCCTGTCGCGCCCACCATCTTTTCAAGCGTTCGGCTGGAGGGATGGTCCGCTTCGCCGGCCGAGCGCGGCAAAGCCAGCGTCGCCAGCGCGGTGTTCCGTGTTGTCACCTTGCGCGATCCCTCAAGCCAGCAACTCGCCGTGGGACAAGCCACCCTCCGCCGACATCGGTCGGGATTGTGGAGCTTTGCCAGTGAAGCCCACGCGCGCGAACAGGGTGGTGCGCACTCCCATTGTGCGGCGGCCTCGCCTGGGCAGGACTGTTGTGCTTGCGAACAGACGTTGTTGCAGTGCAATATGCCTGCATGCGGATCGCCATCATCGATGACAGCACGGCGCGCGCCTCGATTATCGAGGAGGGGCTCGCGCCGTTCGAGGATTGCGAGATTTCGGTCATCAGCGGGCGGCAGGGCCTGCTCGCGCGGATTGCCGAGATCGGGCCCGACATCGTCCTGATGAACCTCGGCAATCCTTCGCGCGACGAGCTGGAGGAGTATTTCGCGGTCAGCCGCGCGCTCGCCCGGCCGATCGCGATGTTCGTCGACGAATCCGACGATGAATCGATCGGCGCGTCGATCGATGCCGGCGTGTCGGCCTATGTGGTCGACGGGCTGGCGGCCAATCGCATCAGGCCGCTGCTCGATCTCACCGTGCGGCGGTTCAACGCCTTTGCCCGGCTGCAGTCCGATCTCGCCGAGGCGAAGGGCAAGCTGGCGGAGCGCGAGACGATCGACCGGGCCAAGCGGATCTTGATGGACAGCAAGGGCGTGAGCGAGCCGGAAGCCTATGGCGAGCTGCGGCGCAAGGCGATGTCGTCGAGCAAGCGGATCGTCGATATCGCGGAAGCGGTGGTCACCGCGCATGAGTTGATGGGGCAATGATGGGCGAAAGACTGACAATTGGTTTTCTGCCGCTGGTCGATGCCTGCCTGCCGATCCTTGCCGCCGAACATGGTTTCGCGGCGGATGAGGGGCTGGAGCTGACCTTCCTGCGCGACGTGAGCTGGGCGACCGTGCTCGACCGGCTGCTGTACGGGCATAGCGATGCCGCGCATCTGGTCGCGCCGCTGGCGATTGCCACCACGCTTGGCCGCGGCCGCCCGGCGCAGCAGCTGGCGGCGCCTTTTGTCCTGGGGCTGAACGGCAATGCCATCACCCTGTCGGTCGAGCTGGCGGAGCGGGTCTGCCCCGGCGATGGCTTGGGCGATCCCCATGCGGTGGGCGCGGCCCTGCGCGAGGAGGCAGCACGGCGCGCCGGCGAAGGCCGGCGGCTGCGTTTCGGGGTCGTCCATCGCTATTCCAGCCACAATTACATGCTGCGCTACTGGCTGGCAGCCTGCGGCATCCGGCCGGACGCGGATGTCGAGATCGTCACCGTCGCCCCGCCCTTCAGCGCCGACGCACTGGCGGCGGGCGAAATCGACGGGTCCTGCGTGGGCGAACCGTGGAACAGCATTGCGGTGGACCGGGGCGCGGGGCGCATCGTCCTCGCCACGGCGCAGATCTGGCGGCGCGGGGTGGAAAAAGTGCTCGCCATGCGGGCCGACCGGCTCGAACAGCGGCGCCCGGCAGTCGAGGCGCTGATCCGGGCGATGCGCAAGGCAGCCGCCCATTTCGTCGATCCCGCCAATTGGCAGGCCAATGCGGCGATCCTGGCGCGTCGGGAATATTGCGATGCCTCGCCCGAGATCGTCCTGCGCGCGATTTCCGACCAGCTGGTGCTGCGCGCGGGCGGCGCGCCGATCCCCTATTCCGACTTCATGTTCCAGTATCGCGAGGCGGCAAACTTCCCCTGGGTCAGCCAGGCGGAGTGGCTCTACAGCCAGCTCGTGCGCTGGGATGGACTGGCCTATGATGCAACGGACGCAACAAAGGCAGCGCGGGTTTTCCGCCCCGACGTCTATCGCAGCGCCCTGAAAGGGACAAACGACGTGCTCCCGGGGGCTAGTTCCAAAGTCGAAGGCAGCCTGTTCCAGCCCACACCGGTAACCGCGCAACAGGGCAGTATCACCCTGACTGAAAACAGCTTTTTCGATGGCAAGCCGTTCGACCCTGACCACCTGCAGGAGTATATTGCAGCGCAGCAATAATGCTGCATTGCGAAAATTGCACTTGCAGCCGGACCTGCGAATCGCTTAGTCTTTAATCGAACGGAGAGGTCGCCCAGGGTTGGGCGGTCGCGAATGCTCCGGTTCGATTTTCGAAAACGCGTGGCAACGTCGCCGCCCGATCTGGTCCATCCCGGACCATGTCGAGGCGGCTTTTTCGCGTTGTGCGCCAGGTGGAAGGACTGACGCGATGAACAAGCTTGGGGGTTTCCGGTTCGACAGGCGCGGCATGGTCGCCGCCATGCTCGCCAGCGTTGCTTTGGCCGCTTGCGGCAGCAAGCCCGACCAGGGCGGAGAGAAAGTCGCCGCCGCGGTGGTCGATGGCCAGGTCGAAAAGCCCAATCTGAAACTGGGCTTCATCAAGCTGACCGACATGGCCCCGCTGGCGATCGCCAAGGAAAAGGGGTTCTTTGCGGAAGAAGGGCTCAACGTCACGCTTGAACCGCAGGCCAACTGGAAGGTGCTGCTCGATGGCGTGATCGGCGGGCAGCTCGACGGGGCGCATATGCTCGCCGGCCAGCCGCTGGCTGCCACCATCGGCTATGGCACCAAGGCCGACCTGATCGCGCCGCTCAGCCTCGACCTCAACGGTAACGCCATCACCCTGTCGAACCGCGTGTGGCAGGACATCAAGCCGACGCTGCCGACCGAAGGCGGCAAGATCACCCACCCGATCTCGGCCAGCTATCTCAAGCCGGTGGTCGCCAAGTTCCAGCAACAGGGCAAGCCGTTCAACATGGGCATGGTCTTCCCCGTCAGCACCCACAATTACGAGCTGCGCTACTGGCTCGCCGCGGGCGGGCTGAACCCCGGCTATTACACGGCCGGCGATGTCGGCGGCACGGTGGATGCCGAGGTCAAGCTGTCGGTCACCCCGCCGCCGCAGATGCCCGCCACGCTCGAAGCCGGGACGATCGAGGGCTATTGCGTCGGCGAGCCGTGGAACCAGGCCGCGGTGCAGAAGGGCATCGGCGTGCCGGTGATCACCGATGACGAGATCTGGCACGACAATCCGGAAAAGGTCTTCGGCCTGCGCAAGGATTTCGCCGACAAGAACCCGGCCACCACCGCCGCGCTGCTGCGCGCGATCATCAAGGCCCAGCAATGGCTCGATGCCGATGGCGGCAAGAACCGCGCCGAAGCGGTCGAAATCCTCAGCCGCCCGAACTATGTCGGCGCCGACAAGGCGGTGATCGCCGCTTCGATGACCGGCAAGTTCACCTTCGAACCGGGCGATACCCGCGATGCTGCCGGGTTCAACATCTTCTTCGATAAATTCGCCGGCTATCCCTACTACTCCGACGCGGTCTGGTATCTCACCCAGATGCGCCGCTGGGGCCAGATCGCCGAGGACAAGCCCGACAGCTGGTATTTCGAAACCGCCAAGGCGGTTTACCGCCCCGACCTCTATCTCGCTGCAGCCGACAAGCTGGTGAAGGATGGCGTGATCCCGGCCGCGAGCGTGCCCGATACCGACGGCTATCGCGGCGAACAGGGCGGCTTCATCGACGGCATCACCTACGACGGCAAGCAGCCCAACGCCTATATCGCCAAGTTCAAGATCGGCCTGAAGCAGGGCCAGCGGGTGACCGCAGCCGGGGTCAGCGGCAGCTGATCGCGACAAGTAACCACGGACAAGGAGCACCAGCCATGGCCACGCTTTTCGCAGACGCCGGTATGAACGAGCAGCCCGCAAGCGGGACGACTGCACCCGCCCAGCCGCTCGACCAGACCGTCTCCACCCCTGCGAAGGCGGCGGCCGGGCAGGAACGGACCAACCCCGGCAAGGAGCCATCGCCGCTGGTCGCAAAGGCGCGGGCCGCAGGCAAGGCGGTGCTGGCTCCGCTGCTCGGCATTGCGATCTTCCTCTGCATCTGGGCGGCGCTCGCCCCGCAGGTGAACACGTCGCTCGGCGCCCTGCCCGGTCCGGTCGAAGTCGCCGAACAGGGTGTGGCCCTGGTCGAGGAGTGGAGCGCGGCGAAACAGGCCGAGTCCCAGTTCTATGCCGAACAGGATGCCCGCAACCAGGCAGCCATTGCTGCGGGCAATCCGGGCGCGGTGCAGGAATTCGACTATGCCGGCCCGCCGACCTTCCTCGACCAGATCGTGACCTCGCTCGAAACCGTGGCGCTGGGCTTTGTCCTCGCCACGCTGGTGGCGGTGCCGATCGGCCTGCTCGCGGGGCTGTCGCCGGGTTTCAACGCTGCGATCAATCCGCTGGTCCAGATCATGAAGCCGGTCAGCCCGCTCGCCTGGCTGCCGATCGTGACCATGGTGATTTCGGCGATGATCACCAGCGCCGACCCGCTGCTGCCCAAGGCGTTCGTGATCTCCGCCCTGGTGGTGATGCTGTGTTCGCTGTGGCCGACGCTGATCAACACCGCAGTCGGCACCAGCAGCATCGACAAGGATCTGCTGAACGTGGGCCGCGTGCTCAAGCTCGGCTTCTTCGCCAAGCTGACCAAGCTCGTGCTGCCCGCCAGCCTGCCCTATATCTTCACCGGCATGCGCCTGTCGCTGGGCGTGGGCTGGATGGTGCTGATCGCGGCGGAAATGCTCGCGCAGAACCCCGGCCTCGGCAAATTCGTGTGGGATGAATTCCAGAACGGGTCCAGCCAGTCGCTCGCGCGGATCATGTTCGCGGTGATCGTGATCGGCCTGATCGGCTTCCTGCTCGACCGCGCGATGATGGCCCTGCAGTCGCTCGCTTCCAAGAACCACACGATCTGACGGAGGGCGCGATGAGCCAGCTCCCCATCCTTTCGCTGCGCGGCGTCACCAAGGCCTATACCGGCAAGGCCGGCGGCACGACGCAGGTGCTCGACGGCATCGACCTCGATGTCCGCGAAGGCGAATTCATCGCCATCCTGGGCTTTTCGGGGGCAGGCAAGACGACGCTGATTTCCAGCATCGCCGGGCTGGTCGAACCGGACGCGGGCGACATCCTGCTGCGCGGCGAGCCGATCGACGGGCCGGACAAGGAACGCGGCCTCGTCTTCCAGTCCTATTCGCTGTTCCCCTGGCTGACGGTGCAGCAGAATGTCGCGCTGGCGGTCGATGCCGTCCACAAGGACCGCAGCAAGGCCGAGCGCGCGGCGCTGGTGAAGCAGAAGGTCGAACTGGTCGGCCTCGGCCATGCGATGGACCGCAAGCCCGCGCAGCTTTCGGGCGGGATGCGCCAGCGGGTCGCGGTGGCGCGCGCGCTGGCGATGGAGCCGGAGATCCTGCTGCTGGACGAACCGCTGTCGGCGCTCGACGCGCTGACCCGGGCCAAGCTGCAGGACGAGATCGAGCGCATCCGCGAAGAGGAAAAGCGCACCATCATCCTGGTCACCAACGATGTGGACGAGGCGCTGCTGCTGGCCGACCGGGTGGCCCTGCTGACCCCGGCGCCCGCCGCGCGGATCGGCCAGGTGTTCGACGTGGACGTGCCGCGCCCGCGCGAACGCGAAGCGGTCAACGACGACGCGCATTTCCAGGCGCTGCGCAAACGGATCGTATCCTACCTCGGATCGCTGAACGAAGCAGCCGGTTCGGTGGGTGACAGTTCGGTCGCGCTGCCGGATATCACCCCGCTCGACCTCGCGCCGCAGAAGGACGGCCCGCCCAAGGCCTACCAGGAAGCGGCGCAGAGCGCGGTGACCAGCCGCTATCTCGAATTCTTCAAGCTCGACAAGGTTTACCCCACCCCCAACGGGCCGCTCAAGGTGGTCGACGATTTCAACCTGATCATGGAAAAGGGCGAATTCGTCTCGCTGATCGGCCATTCGGGCTGCGGCAAATCGACCGTCCTGACCATGGCGGCGGGGCTCAATGCGATCAGCGGCGGGGGCATCGTGCTCGACAATCGCGAGATCGACGTGGCCGGGCCGGACAAGGCGGTGGTGTTCCAGGCCCCGAGCCTGATGCCCTGGCTGACGGCACGGCAGAATGTCGCGCTGGGTGTCGAGCGGGTCTATCCCCACGCCGCGAAGGCGGAACGCCGCGACATCGTGGATTACTATCTCGAGCGCGTCGGCCTGGGCGACGCGATGGACAAGATGGCTGCGGAAATGTCCAACGGCATGCGCCAGCGCGTCGGCATCGCCCGCGCCTTCGCGCTCAGCCCGCGGCTGCTGTTGCTCGACGAACCCTTCGGCATGCTCGACAGCCTGACCCGGTGGGATTTGCAGGACGTGCTGGTGGAAACCTGGAACCGCACCAAGGTGACCGCCATCATGGTCACCCACGATGTCGACGAGGCGATCCTGCTGGCGGACCGGGTGGTGATGATGACCAACGGGCCCAATGCCACGATCGGCAAGATCCTGGAGGTCGACCTCCCGCGCCCGCGCGATCGCAAGGCGCTGCTCGACCATCCGAAATTCTATCAATACCGGCAGGAGGTGCTGCACTTCCTCGCCGAATACGATCACGGTCCGGCGGCCAAGGCCGCCTGACCTTCCGGGAGAGATGCGGGACCGGCAAGGGCGCCGGACACCCGGGACGAATTTCTGCAATCCGGCCCGCGAAGGGTCGGACCAGCGGGCAACGGCGCTCGCCTTCCAGTCAATCAGATCCGGGCCGAGAGCCCGTGAGGGAGGTTACCATGCGTCGTTCGATCATCCTGCTGGCCGCTGTTTCCGCAATCGGCCTGTCCACCCCGGCCCTGGCCGCACCGGGCGATCCGGTGAAAATCGGTGACGGGGTCACGCTCGATCCCATCATCGACTTGCGCATCCGCTACGAAGGCGTCGACCAGGACAATGCCCTGCAGGATGCCGATGCGATCACTGCCCGCCTGCGCGCCGGGGCCGAGCTCAAGGCCGACGGTTTCTTCGTGCTGGTCGAAGGCGAAGGCACGCTCGCCATCGGCACCGACTACAACGACACCATTCCCGGCAATGGCGTGGAGCCCTATTCGGTCGTCGCAGACCCCGACAATGTCGAGCTGAACCGCGCCGCGATCGGTTATATGAAGGGCGGCAACGGCATCACCGTGGGCCGCCAGCGGATCATCCTCGATAATTCGCGCTGGGTCGGCAATGTCGGCTGGCGCCAGAACGAGCAGACCTTCGACGCGGTGCGCGCGCAGGGTAAGATCGGCCCGGTCACGCTCGATGCCACCTATTCCAACAGCCAGCGCACCATCTTCGGCGTCGACAGCCCGCGCGAACACATGGACGGCGACCTGATCCTGCTGAACGGCGGGATCGACATGAAGCCGTTCAAGATCAAGGGGTTTGCCTATCTGCTCGACTATGATGCGGGCCAGCCGTTCAACAGCCTGCCGTTTTCGAGCCAGACCTATGGCGGCCTGGTGACCGGGTCGATCCCGCTGGGCAAGTCGTTCAAGCTCGAAATCGTGGCGAGCTATGCCCGCCAGAGCGATTATGGCGCCAACCCGACCAATTATTCGGCGGATTATTTCGCCGGCGAGCTGGGTGCCTCGGTGGCCGGTTTCAGCCTCAAGGCCGGGTATGAGGAACTGGGCAGCGACCACGGTATCGCCGCGGTGCAGACGCCGCTGGCCACGCTCCACGCCTTCAACGGCTGGGCCGACCTGTTCCTGACGACACCTGCCAGCGGCCTGCGCGATTATTATGTTTCGGCCGGCAAGGGCTTCAAGCTGAAGGCGCTGCCGGGGCTTAACGCCATGGTCGTCTACCACAAGTTCGAAGCGGATTTCGGCGGGGCCGATTATGGCGACGAAATCGACGCGCAAGTCGGCTTCAAGCTCGGCGGGATCGGCCTGCTCGCCAAATATGCGCATTACAATGCCGACAGCTTTTCGGTCGATACCGACAAGTTCTGGCTGCAGGCCGAAATCAAATACTGACCGATTGGCGCGGGGCCGTAAGCGAGTGCGGCCCCCGCAATTTCGGAGGGAGGCTGGACGTGGCCTCCCTCCACCCCCGAACGACAATGCTGCGACGCAATATTTCCTTGTTGCCGGCAGCCGATTGGGGTAAAAACGGCATCGAACCGGTGGTCTGCGCCCATTGATGGGCGAATCGCAGTCCCCGGATCGCAATTGGAAAATGCGTGGCAATGGCGCCGCCTGGTCTGTCCCCCTCGGGACGCGACTTGGCGGCTTTTTTGCGTGCGCGTTTGGCCCGGAACGGGGCTGGAGGACAGGCAAGTGAACGCGCAATCGAAGATCGATCCCGGCAATGGCGCGCCATCGCGCGAAAAACTGGTCGTGGTGGGCAATGGCATGGCCGGGTGCCGGGCGGTCGAGGAAATCCTCGCCTGCGAACCGGACCGGTTCGACATCACCATTTTCGGTGCGGAGCCGCGGGTCAATTACAACCGCATCATGCTCTCGCCCGTGCTGGCCGGCGAAAAGAGTTTCGACGACATCGTGATCAACACGGCCGAATGGTACGACGAGAACGGGATTGCGCTCGTCTCGGGCGATCCGGTGGTTCATATCGACCGCGAAATCGGCCAGGTGGTCAGCCGCTCGGGCCGGGTCGAGAGTTACGACCGGCTGCTGATCGCCACCGGTTCCGACCCGTTCGTCATCCCGGTTCCCGGGCACAATTTGCCCGGCGTGGTGACCTTCCGCGATCTCGACGATGTCGACCGGATGCTCGCCGCGGCGGACAAGGGCGGCAGCGCGGTGGTGATCGGCGGCGGGCTGCTGGGTCTCGAAGCGGCGCATGGCCTTGCCCTGCGCGGCATGAAGGTCACCGTACTCCACCTGATGCCCACCCTGATGGAACGCCAGCTGGACGAAGCTGCCGGCTGGCTGCTCAAGAACGAGCTCGAACGGCGCGGGCAGACCATCCTGACCGGCGCGGATACGGCGGAAATCCTCGAAAAGGACGGCCATGTCAGCGGCGTCAAGCTGAAGGACGGAACCGAAATTCCCGCCGATATCGTGGTGATGGCGGTGGGCATTCGGCCCAACACCCAGCTGGCGAAGGCCGCCGGGCTGGAAGTCGGGCGCGGCATCGTGGTGGACGATCACATGGTCACCTCCGACCCGGCAGTGCTGGCGGTCGGCGAATGCGTGGAGCATCGCGGCGCCTGCTACGGCCTCGTCGCGCCGCTGTGGGACATGTGCCGCTCGCTCGCCGCCGGGCTGACGGCCCAGCCCAGGGGCTACGAAGGCTCGGTCACCTCGACCAAGCTCAAGGTCAGCGGGATCGACCTGTTTTCCGCCGGCGATTTCTCGGGCGGCGACGATTGCGAGGACATCGTGATGCGCGATGCCTCGCGCGGGGTCTACAAACGGGTGATCGTGCGCGACAACAGGCTGATCGGCGCGGTGCTCTATGGCGATACCGCCGATGGGAACTGGTATTTCGACCTGCTGAAGAAGGGCGAGGATATCTCGGATATCCGCGAGGCGCTGATCTTCGGCCAGGCCTTCGCCGCCGGGGGCGCCCTTGCGGACCCTAATGCCGCCGTTGCTGCCCTTTCGGACGACGCAGAAATCTGCGGCTGCAACGGCGTATCGAAGGGTCAGGTCGTCTCCTGCATCACCGCCGGGGCGCACAGCCTCGATGCGGTGCGTTCCAGCTGCAAGGCTTCGGCCAGCTGCGGCAGCTGCACCGGGCTGGTCGAAAGCCTGCTGGCGATCACCCTGGGGGATGATGCCGTCGAAAGCGGGCCGAAGACGCTGTGCAAATGCACCAGCTTCACCCACGACGACGTGCGCCGCCTGATCCTCGAGAAACAGCTCAAGGAAATTCCCGAGGTCATGCAGGAACTGCATTGGACCACGCCCGATGGCTGTTCTTCCTGCCGCCCGGCGCTCAACTACTACCTGCTCTGCGCGTGGCCCGGCGAATATCGCGACGACGAGCGCAGCCGCTTCGTCAACGAACGGCTGCATGCGAACATCCAGAAGGATGGCACCTATTCGGTGGTCCCGCGCATGTGGGGCGGGCTGACCAGCCCCAAGGAGCTGCGCGCGATCGCCGATGTGGTCGAGAAATACAACGCGCCGATGGTCAAGGTGACCGGCGGCCAGCGGCTCGACATCTTCGGGATCAGGAAGGAAGATTTGCCCGCCGTCTGGGCCGACCTCAACGCCGCCGGGATGGTTTCGGGCCACGCCTATGGCAAGGCCCTGCGCACGGTGAAGACCTGTGTGGGGTCCGAATGGTGCCGCTTCGGCACGCAGGATTCCACCGGGTTGGGGGTCAAGATCGAGAAGCTGACCTGGGGCAGCTACATGCCGCACAAGTTCAAGATCGCGGTCAGCGGTTGCCCGCGCAATTGCGCCGAAGCGACGATCAAGGATTTCGGCGTGATCTGCGTCGACAGCGGGTACGAGCTGCATATCGGCGGCAATGGCGGGATCAAGGTGCGCGCCACCGACCTGCTGTGCAAGGTCGAAACCGAACAGGAAGCGATGGATATCTGCATCGCCTTCATCCAGCTCTACCGCGAAGACGCGCATTACCTCGAACGCACCGCGCCCTGGCTCGAACGCAAGGGCCTGGACTGGATCAAGGGCGAATTGTTCGACGACCCGGCGCGCGTCCAGCGCCTCGGCGACCGCTTCCGCCTCTCGCAGAAATACTGGCAGGTCGATCCCTGGGCCGGGCGCGCGCGCGGGGCACACCGCGAATTGCACAGCCATTTGGCCGAAGTGCGCCCGCTGAAGCTGGAGCAAGCCTGATGTCCGATCCCGTAGGCAACTGGCTCGATATCGGGCCGACGACGCAGATCGAACCCGGCACCGCGCGCACCCTGCCGGTGGAAGGCGGGGACGAGATCGCCGTGTTCCACACCATGCGCGGAGAATTCTACGCGCTGGTCAACAAATGCCCGCACAAGCAGGGGCCGCTCAGCCAGGGGATCATCCATGGCGACAGCGTGTCCTGCCCCCTGCACAACTGGCGCATCTCGCTGCGAACCGGCGAGGCGCTGGGGGACGACAAGGGCTGCACACCAACCATCCCGGTCAAGGTCGATGCCGGTCGCCTGTTCCTGCTGCGCGAGGCCGTGATCGGCCCCCGCGCGGCCTGACGCCGATGGCTGCCGTCCGCACCACCTGCCCCTATTGCGGTGTCGGCTGCGGGATCGCCGCGCAGGTCACGGGCGAACGGCAGGTGCGGATCAAGGGGGACAAGACCCACCCCGCCAATCGCGGTGCGCTGTGTTCCAAGGGCACGCATCTGAGCGAAACGGTGGGGCTGCACGGGCGGCTGCTGCACCCGATGATCGGGGAACGGCAGGCAAGCTGGGACGAGGCGCTCGATGACGTCGCAGAGCGGATGCGCGATTGCATCGCGACGCACGGACCCGACAGCATCGCCTTCTATGTCTCGGGCCAGTTGCTGACCGAGGATTATTACGTCGCCAACAAGCTGGCCAAGGGCTTTGTCGGCACCGGCAATATCGACACCAATTCGCGCCTGTGCATGTCCAGCGCCGTGTCGGCCCATGTCCGCGCGTTTGGCGAGGATGTCGTCCCCTGCAGCTATTCCGATCTCGACCACGCGGACCTGATCGTGCTGGTCGGGTCCAACACGGCCTGGTGCCACCCGGTCATCTGGCAGCGGATCGAACGGGCGCGCGAACGCAACGGCACCAGGCTGGTGGTGATCGACCCGCGCCGGACCGAAACCGCCGAGGGGGCCGACCTGCATATCGCCCTGCCCCCCGACGGCGATGTCGCGCTGTTCAACGCGCTGCTGGGCGACATGATGGAACGCGGGCTGATCGACGAGGATTTTCTCGCCGTACGCTGCAGCCTGCCCGATGGCTTCTGGGCCAGCCTGGATTGCGAACCGGGGATCGATGCGGACAGCTTCGCACGGTTTGCGCAGCTCGTCGCCGACAGCCCGCGCATGGTGACACTGTTCAGCCAGGGCGCCAACCAGTCGGTCGGCGGCACGGACAAGGGCAATGCGATCACCAATTTCCACCTCGCGACCGGCCGGATCAACCGCCCGGGCACAGGGCCGTTCTCGATCACCGGCCAGCCCAATGCGATGGGCGGGCGCGAGGTCGGCGGGCTAGCCAGCATGCTGGCGGCCCACCTCGGCTTCTCGCCGGATGAGATGGCCGACGTCGCGCAGTTCTGGAATGCCGCCAACATGTTCCGCCAGCCGGGGCTCAAGGCCGTTGACCTGTTCCGCGCAGTGCATGACGGGCGCGTCAAATTCCTGTGGGTGATGGGCACCAATCCGGCGGTGTCGATGCCCGATGCGGGCTTCGTGCGCGAAGCCTTGGCACGGTGCCCGACGCTGGTCGTCTCGGACATCCTCGCCGGCACCGATACGGCGAAATTCGCCGGGATTCGCCTGCCCGCGCTGGGCTGGGGCGAGAAGGACGGGACGGTCACCAATTCCGAACGTTACGTCAGCCGCCAGCGCCCCCTGTTCACGGCCCCGGGCGAAGCGCGCGCCGATTGGGAGATCGTGTGCGACGTGGCCCGGCGCGCCGGTTTCGGGGCTGCCTTCGCGTTCGACAGCTCCGCAGCGGTCTTCCGCGAATATGCGGCGATGACGCAGCTTTCGCTCCGCCACGGCAAACTGCTCGACCTGACCGGCTGGGCCACCTGCAGCGATGCCGAATATGATGCGATGGAGCCGTTCCAGTGGGGCGGCACCCACCCCTGCGCCACGCGCTTCCCGACCGACGATGGCAAGGCGCGGCTGATTGCGGTGGCGCCTCCGCAGGCGGAGCCGGGCCGGTCGGACTTCCCGCTACGCCTCAATACGGGGCGCTATCGCGACCAGTGGCATACGATGACCCGCACCGGGCTGAGCGCGAAGCTGTCGATCCACCGGCGCGAGCCGCTGGTCGAGGTGCACCCCGACACGGCGGCGCGCGCAGGGCTGATCGATGGCGGCCTGGCGCGCGTCACGACCCCCTATGGCAACAGCATCTACCGCGTGCAGGTGAGCGACGGCCAGCCGCGCGGCGAGATTTTCGTGCCGATGCACTGGAGCGACGCGGTGAGTGCGGGCGGGCGGACGGGGCGTCTCGCCCAGCCGCTGGTCGATCCGGTGTCGGGCCAGCCGGGCTTCAAGAACACGCGCGCCCGGATCGAGGCTGTCGAACCGCAGTGGCGCGGCTTCCTCGCCAGCCGCGACCGGCCGCAGCCCGATGTGCTTTACTGGACGACCAGCCCCGTCGCGCAGGGCTGGTTGACCGAACTGGCCGGCATGGGGGCGATCGATATCGATGCGCTGCTGCCTGCGGGCCACCGGAGCGAGGCGGCCGATCTGCAGCGCGGCATGCAGCGCATTGCCGTGACGGACCAGGACGGGGCGCTGGCGGCGATATTGTTCGTGACCCGGCGCGGGCAATTGCCCCAGCGCGACTGGATCGCCGCGCAGCTCGGGTCGAGCGAGGGTTCGACCACCGAATGGCTCGCCGGGCGTCCGTCGCAGCCGCTGAAGGATCGCGGGCCGACGGTGTGCGTATGCCACTCGGTCGGCGAATTCGACATCCTCGAAGCCATCGAAGCCGGGGCCAAGGATGTCGCCGCGGTCGGGCAATGCACCCAGGCCGGGACCAATTGCGGGTCCTGCCGCCCGATGATCGCCCGCCTGCTCGATACTGCGCGAACCCAGCACAAGGAGGCTGCCGAATGACGCCCATCGCACCCGGGACCGTATGGCTGGTGGGCGCTGGCCCCGGCGACCCGGACCTGCTGACGCGCAAGGCCGAACGGCTGATCTGCGCGGCTAGCGTGATCTTTTACGACGCACTGGTCGGACAGGGCGTGCTCGACCTAGTGCCGCCGCATGTGCGGCTGGTTTCGGTCGGCAAGCGTTCGGGCCGCCATTCCAAAGACCAGAAGACGATCGACGCGCTGATCGTCGAGGCCGCGCTGGCAGGCGAGCGCGTGGTCCGCCTGAAGGGCGGCGATCCGGCGATTTTCGGTCGCGCCACCGAAGAACTCGACGCCTGCCGCGCTGCGGGCGTGCCGGTGCATATCTGCCCCGGCGTCACCGCGGCCAGTGCGGCGGCGGCGGACCTCGGCCTGTCGCTGACCCTGCGCGGCATGGCGCGCAAGCTGATTTTCGTGACCGCGCATTCGAAATCGGGTGCCGGACTCGATCTCGACTGGGCCAGCCTTGCCGACCCGGACGCAACGCTGGCAGTCTATATGGGCAAGGCCGCAGCCCCGCTGGTAGCCAGGGGTCTGATAGACGCAGGCCTGCCGCCTGAAACTCCGGTCGCCCTGATCGAGAATGCGAGCCGCGGCGACGTCACGACCTTCAGCACAAGCCTGTCGCTTCTCCCGATGGCGGCGCAAACGGCGCTTCAGGACGGTCCGGCCGTAATCCTGATCGGCAAGGCCATGAATGCCGGGCTGGGTCAGCGGCCGGCTACGCCCCGCAACACGGCCTTGGCCATTGCTTCGGCGGTCCCGGCGAGCATCGCGTCCGCGAGTTCTCCAGCAGTCCAGAAGGACAGGACATCGCGGAGGCCGAAGGCAGGGTGCAGCGGCAGGCTGCCCAAGGCCTGATCCTGCGGGGCGCGCGTCACGCCCCCAGCCTCGCTCATCCCGAGCGCCGTATCCGCCGGTTGCGCGCGCCGGCCTCGTCCTCTTCCAGCGGGATGTCGAAGCTGCGGACATAGTCGCCCAGCTGGTCCTGCACCATGCCCGCGCTCAGGCCGAATTCGGCGAGGCTGTAGCGGTGGGGGTGTCGTTTCAGGCGGGCGCAGCGGGCGACATAGGCTTCCAGTCCGGCGCGCGCGGGTTCGATGTCGAAACCGATGAAGCGATAGATCCGCTCCATCGTACCGCGCCAGTCGCGGTCCATCTCGTCGTAATGCACGTCGATCATCCGCTCTGCCGGGATCGCCTTGCGCGCGGCGCGCATCCGCTCGATCTGCAGCCGCGACTTGCGCAGCCATTCGCGCCCCACCGCATGCGGATCGGCATGGTCGGAATGGAGCATCGTCTGGTTCCATGCGAGCGAGGCGGCGCTGCCGACCACCGCATGCGGATCGCGATGGGTGAAGATCAGCCGCGCGTCGGGAAACACCGCCAGCAGCGCGGGCAAGTCGAGCATGTGCTGCGGGGTCTTGAGGATCCACGGGCGCAGCGAGCTTTCCCCCTGCGACCAGCCGATCAGCCGCAGCAGGTCGGCCAGATAGCGATAGGCGGGCGTGGCGTCCTGCGCTTCGCACCAGCGGCCATAGGACGGGACCATCCATTGCGCCTCGTGCTTCATCCCCCACATGCTGGCGACCAGCAGGCCGAGTTCCTCTTCCGGTTCGAACGGGCCGGTCGGGTGGATGTCCAGCGTGCGCGGATTGGCGAGGCGCGCGACCATCATCGCCTGGCGGACCATGCGCGGCCTGGCGTCCGCCACCCCGTCGTCGAAACCGGGGCGCGGCACCGGGCAGATCGTTTCGAAACTGCGCATATGGGCGAACCGGCTGTCGCTGGCGAGCAGGCGGTGCAGCCGCGTGGTGCCCGATCGCATCGGCCCCACGATCACCACCGGGCGGCGCAGCGGGCGGGTGCGGATCTCGGGATAACGGGCGAACCAGTCCTGCGCCCACAGCCGGTCCTGCAGCACTTTTTTGAACTGCATCTGGGCGAGGAACAGGCCGATCCGGTTGAGCCGCGCCTCGTGCTGCAGCGCATCGACCAGCGCCGCCCACGGCCGTTCGAACCACGGGTCGCCGAAATCCTCCAGCCCGGTGCGCGCGGCCATGCGCGCCATCAGCGCCTGCGGGTCGAGCGTGGGTTCGGCGAGTACCCCTGCGCGCTGGCCTGCGCCGAGGATGCGGTTGAGCATGCCCGCCAGCGGCGTGCGCCGCGGTGGCCGGATCGTGTCGTTCGAAAGGATGGTTGCCCCCATCGCTGCCTGGTCGAGCGGGAAGGCTGCCAAAGGGGGGCGGCGCTTGTCCACCCGCGCCGCACGCTTTCACGCCAGCAATCCCCCGCGCAGCCGCCGGTCCCATCCAGCCACTGGACAAGCGCCCGCACCTGTTCGATAGGCCGCGGCCATGCACGATATCCGCCTGATCCGCGACGATCCCGCCGCTTTCGACGCCGCCCTCGCCCGCCGCGGGGTCGCGCCGGTTTCCGCCACGCTGATCGACATCGACGCGCGCCGCCGCGCGGTGAGCACGCGGATGCAGGATGCGCAGAACCGTCGCAATGCCGCCAGCAAGGACATCGGCATGGCGATGAAGGACGGACGCATCGAGGATGCCGAAATCCTCAAGGCCGAAGTGGCCGAGATCAAGGACACGCTGCCGCAGCTTGAGGAGGAAGAGCGCAGCCTCGGCGCCGAGCTCGACGCGATGCTCGCCGCACTGCCCAACCTGCCCGCCGCCGAAGTGCCCGAGGGGGAAGACGAGGCGGCCAATGTCGAGGTGAGCCGCTGGGGCACCCCGCGCAGCTTCGCCTTCACCCCGCGCGAACATGCCGATATCGGCCCGGCGCTGGGGATGGATTTCGAAACCGGCGCGGCGATGAGCGGCGCGCGCTTCACCTTCCTGCGCGGCGGCATGGCCCGGCTGCAGCGTGCCATCGCCGCCTTCATGCTCGACCACCAGACCGGCACCAACGGCTACACCGAATGCGACCCGCCGCTGCTGGTGAAGGACGAGGCGGTCTATGGCACCGGCCAGCTGCCGAAGTTTTCGGAGGATTTGTTCCACACCACCGATGGCCGCTGGCTGATCCCCACCGCCGAGGTCAGCCTGACCAATTCGGTGCGCGAGACAATCCTCGAACCCGATGCGCTGCCCATGCGGCTGACCGCGCAGACGCCGTGTTTCCGCAGCGAAGCGGGCGCGGCGGGGCGCGATACGCGCGGCTTCATCCGCCAGCACCAGTTCGAAAAGGTCGAGCTGGTCAGCATCTGCGCGCCCGACCAATGGCAGGCGGAACACGACCACATGGTCGCCAGCGCGGAAAGCATCCTGCAGGCGCTCGACCTGCCCTATCGCAAGATGCTGCTGTGTGCGGGCGACATGGGCGCGGGCGCGAAAAAGACCTTCGACCTCGAAGTGTGGCTGCCTGGCCAGGGCGCCTATCGCGAGATCAGCTCGATCAGCTGGTGCGGCGATTTCCAGGCACGGCGGATGGATGCACGCTACAAGCCCGAAGGGGCGAAGCGGACCGAATTCGTCCACACGCTCAACGGTTCGGGCCTTGCGGTCGGGCGCACGCTGGTGGCGGTGCTGGAAAATTACCAGCAGGAAGGTGGCAGCGTCACGATCCCGTCCGCACTGGTGCCCTATATGGGCGGCATCACGACCCTGGAGCCGCTGGGCTGATGCGCATCCTGCTGACCAATGACGATGGCATCAACGCCCCCGGCCTCGAAGTGCTGGAAGCGATTGCGGCCGGCCTGTCGGACGATATCTGGATCTGCGCCCCGGCGGAGGAACAGTCGGGCGCGGGCCACTCGCTCACGCTGACCCGCCCCGTGCGGCTGCGCAAGCACGGTGAACGGCGCTTCTCGGTGTCGGGTACGCCGACCGATTCCGTCGCCATGGCGCTGAAGCAGGTGCTGCCCGGCCCGCCCGACCTGGTGCTGTCGGGCGTCAACCGCGGGGCCAATCTGGGCGACGATGTGACCTATTCGGGCACCGTTTCCGCCGCCATCGAGGGCGCGCTGGCGGGGGCGCGGGCGATCGCGCTGAGCCAGGTCTATGCCCGCGAGGGGATGGGCGACGATGTGCCCTTCGGCGCGGCGCGCGAATGGGGCGCCAAGGTGATCGGCCCGCTGCTCGACGCGCCGCTGCCCAAGCGCACCGTGATCAACGTCAACTTCCCCGCCCTGCCGCCCGAAAAGGTGAAGGGAATCCGCGTCGTAAGGCAGGGTTTCCACGATTATTCGCGCGCCACGGTGGTGGAAGGGCGTGACCCGCGCGGCTATCGCTATTACTGGTTCGGACTGGAAGCGATCGAGCACACGCTCGATCACGGGACCGATCTCGAGGCGATCGACGAAGGCTATGTGGCGGTCACGCCGTTGCAGCTCGACCTCACCCACCACGCCTCGCTGGGTGCCCTGGCCGAACGGTTCGGGGGCTAGACCGCCCGGGGGTCGCTCCCGGCCGAGGCACCGAAGGGAGACCACCCGATGAAGCGCGCCCTGCCCCTGCTCCTGCCGATGGCCCTGCTGCTGCTCGGCGCGGGCGACCCGGCGACCGAAACCGAACATGTCGTGGGCGATGGCGAGACCTTGAGCGGCATCGCCAGCCGCGCGGGCGTGGACAAGGCGGTGATCGCTGCGGCCAACGGCCTCACCGAACCCTATGATGTGCGCAAGGGGCAGAAACTGTTCATCCCGCGCCAGCGCAGCCACACCGTCGCCAAGGGCGAAACCGGCTTTGCCATCGCGATGAAATATGGCGTGCCCTACAGCCAGATCGCCATCGCCAACGGGCTGGACGACAAGGGCACGGTGAAGATCGGCCAGAAGCTGATCATCCCGGCGGTGATGCCCGAAACCATGGCGGTCGCCTTCGCCCCCGTGCCCGAGCAGCCCTATTTCCGCCGCCCGCACGATGGCAAGGTGACGCTGGGCTGGGCCGTGCGCGGCGATGGCAAGGGGCATGACGGGCTCGATTTCGCGGCCCGGCCGGGCGACATGGTGCGCGCTGCCGCCAGCGGCGTGGTCAGCGGGATCGCCCGCCACGATCCGCGCTTCGGCAATCTGGTGACCGTGGACCACGGCAATGGCTGGAAGAGCGCCTATGGCCATCTGGCGAAGATCACGGTGAAAATGGGCGATGTGGTCAAGACGGGAGAACGGGTCGGCCTGGCCGGCCATTCGGGCGACGCGAAAACCACCGAGCTGCATTTCGAAATCCGGCATGACGGCAAGAAGGTCGACCCTGCCCCGCTGCTGCCCGCGCGCAAGGGCGATTGAGCCGGCGCATGGCAGCACAGCCAACGGGCAATCTGCGCGGGCCGAAATTCCAGCCGTTGCGCCGCGCGGTCAAGGTGCCGGTCTGGGCGGACCTGGGCATCCGGCTCGGCCTCGCGCTCGCGCTGGTGATGCTGGTGGTGCTGATCCATTACTGGGACCGCGACGGGCTGATCGACAACCATGACGGGCACGTCAGCTTCCTCGACGTGGTCTATTTCACCATGATCTCGATCACCACCACCGGCTTTGGCGACATCGCCCCGATCAGCGACCGGGCGCGGATGATCGAGGCGGTGATCGTCACCCCCATCCGCATCGCGGTGATCTTCATCTTCGTCGGCACCGCCTATAATTTCATCATCAAGCGCAGCTGGGAGAAATTTCGCATGGCCCGCATCCAGCAACAATTATCCGGCCATGTGGTCGTGCTCGGCTTCGGCATTTCGGGCTCCGAGGCGGTCGCCGAACTGATCGAGCGCGGCACCGACCCGAGCGACATCGTGGTGATCGACCCGTCGGAAGAGCGCGTGGCGCTGGCCGAACAGATGGGCTGCAACGTGATGGTCGGCGATGCCACGCGCGACGATACGCTGGTCGCGGTGCGGATCGCGCAGGCGTGCAGCGTGCTGGTTTCCGCCGGGCGCGACGACAGCTCGATCCTGATCGTGCTGACCGTGCGCCACCTCGCACCCAGTGTGCCGATCAGCGTGGTGGTGCGCGCGGGCGACAACGAACTGCTCGCGCGGCAGGCAGGCGCGGACAATGTCATCAACCCGGTGCGCTTCACCGGGCTGCTGCTGGCGGGCAGCGCGCAGGGCACGCATGTGTCCGATTACATGAGCGATCTCGCCTCGGTCGGCGGGCGGGTGCA
>JACXVD010000045.1 GCA_014763545.1 Sphingomonadales bacterium | reverse complement strand
ATGCGCCACTGGTCGCCGCTGGCAATGGCGGCGTGGGGGGCGACGGCACTGGCGGCCGGATCGAATTCACCTCCACCGGTGGATCGGTGCTCAACGTGTCGGCTGCGGGCGATAACCTACTCGACGCCAAGGGCCGCGGTGGCGATGGTGGCAATGGCGGCCTCGGTCCTTCGGGATCGGACGGCAATCCGGGGCGCAACGGCGCGGCGCATGGTGGCTCGGTGGGGCTCGCGGTCGATACGGCGGGCGGCCAGCTGAACTTCGCGGGCAATCTGATTATCGATGTCAGCGGCATGGGTTTGCAGGACCAGCGCGCCAATGCGCTGGGCAACGATGCCAGCGGCGGCGACGTGCTGGTCGCTGTCAGCAATGGCGGCGCCTTCTCGGTCGATGGTGGCATGTGGGTCGACGCCAGCGCGCAGGCCTCGATCGGCGCATTGGGCGGGGGCAACGCCATTGGCGGCGATGTCGTGCTGCAAATGGCAGGCGCGGCGAGCACGTTCGACATCAGCGGCGCGTTCGACCTGAGCTATCCGATCGGGCCGAGCCAGCGCAGCCTGTATATCGACGCCAGTGCTTATGAACCGCAATCGGGCAGCCCGCTGATCGCGACGCTGGATGCCGGTGACCAGACAGGCGGCACGATTTCGATCGACTTTGCCGATGGCGATTCCGGCCTGGCGGCCGGTGCACTGCTGCGCGCCAGTGCGGGTGACCGGAATCCCTCGAGCGGCAGCGAGCCGGACCCTGTATTCTTCCTTTCCAACGGGACCGCGACAGCAGGCAGCATCGGCCTGACCCTGACCGGAGGCGTGCATCGCTGGTGGTCCTTCTCTGCGGAATCGAATGCCTACAATCCGGGCGGGACCACCATCGGCGGGCGGATCGATGCGTTGATCGACGGGGGCCAGCTGTTCCTCGCCGAGCCGAATGCGCTGTTCGGCCTTTCGACGCTGATCGTCGGTGAAAATGCGACGACCGATCCGCAGGCGATCACGCTGACGCTGGCAAACGGCGCCTTGCTGTCGGCCCCGCAGATCGCGCTTTATGCCGAAGCGCACCCGATGGCCACCGGTGCCACGGTCCGCAGCGGCAATGTCGACATGCTGGTCGACAATTCCGCGATCGTATCGAGCACTATTTCGCTGACCACCGACGCGCAGGCCTTCTTCGTCACCGGCCTGCCGGGGATCGGCAATAGCGGCGCGGATGCCCTTGCCGGAGATGTCAGCCTGACGATCCGCAATGGGTCCAACATCACCGGCGATGTGACGCTGACCAGCTTTGCCCGAGGGGACAACAGCGCAGGCGGTGATGGCGGTTCGGCGACCAGCGGCGCGCTGACCTACGTGCTGGATACATCGACCCACACGGGGGTGGGCTCGCAACTGCTCAGCTTCGTTTCGGTTGCGCAGGCCCAAGGTGCGTCCGCGCCGGGTGCGACCAGCGGTTTTGCCCAGGGCGGCGACCAGACCGTCACCATCACCGGCGCTGCCACCCTCACCGGTGGGCAGATCGACCTCCAGACGACGACCTATGGCTCCGAAGCGTCGGGTAACCAGGTCGGCACCGCGCCGGGCGGCGCGGGCGGGACGATCAACGTCAATTTCTTTGGCGGTACGGCAAATATCTCCGGGCTCAACATCACCAGCAATGTCGGTGCGGCGGCGGGCGGCACCGGCGGCGGCGCGGGGGCCGCGCTGCGCGGGTCCGACGTTATCGTGAGCTTGCTCGGCACGGCACTGACGGTGCCCTCGATCGCAGTTTCCACATCGGTCATCGGCAGCAACGGCGGCAATGGAAACACGGGCGGCGGGCCGCTCGATGGCGGGGCCGGCGGCGACAGCTTCGGCGGCAATGTGTTGCTGCTGCTCAACGGCGGGTCGCTGGTGACCGGCGACATTTTCGTAATCACTTCGGCGCTTGGCGGCACCGGGGGCAACGGCGTGGTCGACGAGACCCTGCTGGCTGCCGCCCCGGGCGGTGTCGGCGGTGCGGGCGGTGATGGCATCGCGGGCAACATCGTCATCGACGCCACGGTCGACCTCGGCAGTCTCACCTCGCTTTCCGCCAATGCAACCGGGACGGGTGGGGCCGGGGGTGCCGGATCGCTGGCGCGTGCCGGTGGCATCGGCGGCAATGGCCAGGGGGGCGGGGTCAGTTTGTCCGTCGCCGGCACAGGTCCCTTGTTGACGAGCATCACCGACTTCCTGCTCGACGGTTCGGGTTACGGCGGCATCGGCGGCGCTGGGGGCAGCGGCGATGCCGACTATGCGGGCCAGGCTGGTGCCTCCGGCGGCACTGGGCAGGGCGGCTATGTCTCTCTCGCGATTTACGGCGCGGGGGCCACGCTGGATGTCGACCCGATCACCTTCCAGCTCTACGCCGATGCGATAGGCGGCGCAGGCGGGCGCGGGGGCAGCAATTTTGCGGGCGCGGTCGATCCGTTCAGCGGTTTGCCGACGCCGTCCGGCGGACAGGCGGGCGACGGTGGGACCGGCGGGTCGGGCTACGGCGGGACGCTGGAACTGCTCGCAGGCAGCGGCACGACCATGACACTGCTGCCCAACAGCGTGAATGCGAGCATTTCCGCGTCCGGAACGGGCGGACAAGGCGGTGCCGGCGGGGACTTCAGCCAGATCGACGGCGGCATTGCCGGCAATGGCGGCGATGGCGGGGTCGGCTATGGCGGATCGCCGACGCTCACGGCAATCGGTGGGACGATCACCGGCGGCGACCTCGACGTGTACGCCGTCGGCACCGGCGGGGCCGGTGGCATTGGCGGCGGCGACACGACCATCAGTTTCGGGGCGAATGGCAACGGCGGCATCGGTGTAGGCGGCAACGCCGTACTGCAGGTGCTCGATGGCAGCCCCGGCATCCTCCAGTTCGGCAATGTTTCGATCTTCGCCAATGGCGTGGGCGGAAGCGGGATCATCACCGGAACCACCTTTGGCGGCAGGGTCGATCTGCGCGATCTTTCGGTCGATCCGCTCGGCCTGATCAATTTCGCATCGCTGACCATAGATGCGACGGGCAATGGCTACTTCGCGGGCGCCGGGTTCTACATCACCGGCGGCAGTGGCCCGATTTCGGTGGCGGGCAATCTCCAGGCCAATGTTGCGGGCGACATTGTCGGCGATTTCGCGAACGATGGCCAGCTGCGCGTCGGCGGCAACACCAATTTCAACGCCGGCGGAGGGATCACGATCACCCACCTGGGCAATCCGGGCATCGGGACGATCGATACGGGCGGGAGCTTCAGCGCCTTCTCCGGTGGCTCGTTCACCGGCGACAGCGGAAGCTCGATCCGCGCGGGCGGGGAAATGTTCATCATCGCCGGTGGTGACATCACCGGCGACGACCTGCTGGCGGTGCCGGTCATCTTCCTGCAGGCAGCCGGGTCGGTCTATCTCAACAATGCGCAGGCGACCGGGCCGCAAGGCCTGTCGAACGTTGGCGGGATCGTGATCGACGCGGGGCTGGAATCGCTCTTCGGCCTCTACAATCCGGGGGCCAAGGTCGAAATCTATGGCAATGTCCTGTCCTATTCGGACATCACCATCACCTCGGGCGGGACGGTGCAATTCTTCGGCGGTTCGTCGACCGTGGCGGACAACGCCCTGCTGGTTCGTAGCGGCGACGATATCATCGTCGATAGCGGCGCGTCGCTTGGTGCGGCGGCCAATCCGACCAGCGTCGCCGACCCGCTCGATCCCTTTGCTTCCGGCCCGAACCTGTCGTTGCTGGCTGGCTATGTCACCAATCTGCTCAGCATTCCGGGGACGCCGATTGCATCGGTCAAGATCGGCGGCAGCCTGGATGCCCATGGCGGTGCGGTGATCCTGACCGGCAACGCGGTTGATGCGCTGAATGGCACGGTCGCGGGCAGTTCGCTGGCGGTGGACATCAACGACGCCCCGGCACCCGGCATAACGCCAAGCGACGATGCGGGCCTGCTCGACCCGGCGTGCCTGCAGGGCAGCGTTTGCCTGGGCAATATCCTTGCCGATAACCGGGTCGAGATCGGCCAGGCGTCGAACAATGGGGTGATCCAGCTGATCGTGCAGCAGGGCACGGTCAACGCCGACACCATCCTGATCACCACGCGCAACGATGTGGTGATGGGCACCAACGGGATCGACACCACGCTCAATGCGGCCAGCCTGTTCTCGGTCGAGAGCACGCAGGGCAATATCGACCTGCGCGATGCCAGCATCGCCAGAGGGCAGGTGCTGGTGTCGGCCCTCAACGGCAGCCTGCTGGGCACCGCATCGCTGAATAGTGCCGCGGATATCGGCATCAGCGTAGGCGACAGCATCCAGGCAAGCAGCATTGTCACCGGCGGCGAGCTGACCACCGTCGCCAATGTCGGCGGTGCGGCCGAGGGGTCCTACTCGGTTCCCGGCACGCTCGACATCGGCACGCTCAGCGTCGGCAACGGGCCGGTCAACTATTCCGCCGGGGCTGATTTGCTGCTGGGCACGGTGATCGTCCCGGGCACCGATATTATCCTGGATGCCGGTGGAAATGTTGCGCTGGGCGCGACCGATACCGCGAACAATATCTCCATCACGGCACTCGGCAATGCCGGGATCGGCGATATTTCGAGCACCGGTTCGACCAGCGTAACCGCAGCCAGTATCGCGCTGACCAGTGCCCGCACCACGGGTGTCGGGGCCGGTATCTCCCTGCGTGGAACCGACGCGACGCAGACACTGAGCGCCGGGAGCCTGGCGACCAACCGGGGTGACATCCTCGTGCTTGCAGCGGGCGATCTGGTGCTCGGCAGCGCGACGACGGGCGCGAACGATCCCGCTGGCGCGCCGGTTGCCGGCACGATTGCGCTGCTTGCCGGCGGTAATATCGACGCGGCAAGCGGCCCCGGTACGCGCCTGGTTGCGGGCGAGGATATTGCCCTGTCGGCTGGCGGCAACGCGACGCTCGGCAGCCTGCTGGCGGGCGACGATATCGACATTTCCGCCGGCAATGTCGTGCTGTCGGATGCAACCACGCTCGGCACGGGCAGCGACCTGTTCTCGATCGTCTTCGGTGGCACCATCAGCTTCGCTGCGGAACAGCCCGCATTGGTCGGGTCGAACATTCGCATCAACGGCAGCGGCGATGTGACGGCGAGCGGCACCCTCGACGCGGCGAACAATATTGCGGTTGTCGCGGGCGGCACGCCAAGCATCGCCAATGCGGTCAGCAGTGGCGATACGTCGATCACCGGCCAATCGGTGACCTTCAGCAACGGCACTGTGGGCGGAAACCTGACCCTGATTGCCAATGCCGGCGACATCGATGGCAGCGGTATGATTTCGGTCGGCGGCGGCATCCTGATGGTGGCCACCGGCGACGTTACCTTCGGGACGCTCAACGCCCAGGGCGACGATTTCGTGATCGATGCGGGCGGCGATGTGCTGGGCGACCATGCCGAAGCCAGCGGCAATTTCGACGCCACCGCAGGGGGCAGCTTCACCGTCGGGCCGAATTCGATCGTGACCGGCGGCGATATCCTCGTCACCGCAGTCGGGCCGGTCGTCCTCGGCAACAGTTCGGCGGGCGGGCTGATCGATGTCGAAGGGAGCCAGATCGATTACACGACGCTGGTCGCGGGCGGCACGATCACCCTCGACACATTGGCTGCCAGTGCCACGGCAGGCGGCAATGGCAATATCACCGGCGGCGACGTGACCGCGGGCACCGGCGGCAGCCGTTTCACGACGACTGCGGGCGACATCGCGCTGTCGGGAGTTGCGAGCAGCGATGGCGATTTCACCTTCACCGCCAATGGCGGCAGCATCACGCTGGGCACCAGCACCAGTGCGGCTGGCGTGTTGGGCATCGTTGCCGATGGCAGCGTGACCATGCAGGACGGTAGCGCAGGTGAAAACCTGTCCATCGGCGGCGCATCGCTGGTGGCCGCCACACTCGACGCCGGAGAACGGCTGACGATCACCACCACGGGGGCAGGCATCACCGCCGACATGCTGGCTGGCGCCACCGGCGCGGTGCTGAACGCGCAGGGCGACATCGCCAGCACCAGCGTGACCTCCAGCGGGGGCAATATCACGGCAATCGCTGCCAACGGTGGCGACTTTACTGCCGACGTGGTCGGTGCGTCCCAGTCCGGCAGCGGGCAAGTCGGCGTAAGCGCCGACGGGCCGGTGGTTATCGGGACGCTGGTCGGCAATGGCGCATCGCTCACTTCGAACAACGGTGCGGTTACCGTTTCGAATGACATCGACGTCACCGGACCGATGTTCGCGGGCGGCACGGAGGTTTCGCTCCTCTCGACGCACGACCTCAGGGTGCAGGCCAGCGCAACCGCCGGCTCCATCGACATCGCAACCGATGGATCGCTGGTCGTGAACGGGGCCTCGGCCACCGACAGCGTGTCCCTCACTGCGGGCGCCGATTTGCTGGTGTCGGACGATGTATCGGCCGCCAATGCGCTGAATATTTCCGCGCTCGGGCTGGCCGATTTCGAAGCCAGCGCGGTCGGTGCGACCATCAGTGTCTTCTCCGCCGACATCACCATCGGTAGCGGTGGAGCGATCGGGCGGCAGGACGTGACGTCCAGCATCACCTTCAATGGCGCTGGCGACATGTTCATCGGCGGGTCCGGTGGGGCGACCACCGGCTACCAGCTCGACAATGGCGAGTTCGCGCAAGTGCATTCGGGCGGCGATATCCTGGTCACGGCGCCCGACGGTGCGATCACGATCGGCGATCTGGGCATCGTGGTGGCCGATCCTGCCACTGGCAGCGGGAACATCGGCCTGACCGGCGGCGTCTATTTCGATGCGCTGTTCGGCATCGATATCGTCGGGCAGGTGGCGATGGGCGGCGCGACCGCCGACAACACCATCGGCTTCAGGACCGACGGGGATGTGTTCCTCGACGCCGAAACCGGGCTGGTCGAAATCGCCAACGACACAGGCTACACCGGTCAGGTTTCGGTTTCGGCGCAGAATTTCTACGCCATGACCGCTGCAGCACTGGCCGACATCGGGGCGCTCGATATCGCGGGGATCGACGCGCGGCTGGCCAATAGCGACGGGATGGACAATCCCGACGGCGTCATCCGCACCGGCACGCTCGATGTCGCGACCACGGCGAGCGATGTGTTCATCCAGAACACCGTGCCGGGCACGGGTTACGCGGACCGGCGCGGCATTACGGTCGACACGCTCACCATTGCCGATACCGCAGGCAGCAACCAGCCGATCGTCATCAACGGGGTGATCGGCGGGCAGACGGGGCTCGATGCGATCCCGCTGGCAAACCTGCCGACCGGCTTCGATCCGGGTTCGACCATCAACGGGTGCCTGATCGGCAATGTCGCAAGCTGCTCGGCCACCACCACCGGCACCGACACGATCGACAATTCGATCCGTGACCTGATCGACGACGATCTCGATCCCGGTGACGACCAGGGCGAGGTGTTCGGCGAGGAATTCGCGACCCTGCTGATCGAGATGCGCGACCCGTCCGAATATGACCAGGATCCGCTGATCGACGATCCGGTCACCGGCGCTGGCAACGAAGATTTGTGGGAAGCCCCGCAGAACTGCGACCAGCCGGGCGAGGACGGCAAATGCCCGCCGAGCGATGCCGCGGCTGGCGATGCGCAATAAGGCAGGCAGCGCGGCGCTGCATGGCGGGTGACTTGACCGGAACGCCGCGTTGCGTGCACAGCGCGCGGCGATGACCGAGCATTCGCTGACGCTGTTCAACAGCCTGACCCGCAAGGCCGAAACCTTCGCCCCCGTCCATCCGGGCGAGGCGCGCGTCTATTCATGCGGGCCCACGGTCTATAACTATCCGCATATCGGCAATATGCGGGCCTATGTCTTTGCCGATGTGCTGGGGCGCACGCTCAGCTGGAAAGGCTATGCGCTCACCCATGTCATCAACATCACCGATGTCGGGCATCTGACCGACGACGGGGACGCGGGTGAGGACAAGATGGAGCGGATGGCTGCGGAGAAGGCGCAGTCGATCTGGGACATCGCGCGGCATTACACGCAGGCCTATTGGGCCGATGTGAAGGCGCTCAACATCCGCCAGCCGGCGCATTGGTCGATCGCCACCGACTATGTGCCGCAGATGATCGAATGGGCGGAAAAGATCGCGCCGAAGCACTGCTACGAACTCGACAGCGGCCTATATTTCGATGTGTCGACCGTCGCAGATTATGGTCGCTTGGCGCGCGCGCATACCGATGAAGGGGAAGGCCGGATCGAGGCGGTCGAGGGCAAGCGCAACGCCGCCGATTTCGCGATCTGGCGCAAGACGCCACCGGGCGAGAAGCGGCAGATGGAATGGGATTCGCCCTGGGGCAAGGGCGCGCCGGGCTGGCATCTGGAATGTTCGGTGATGGGCGGCGCGTTGCTCGGCTTCCCGTTCGACATCCATACCGGCGGGATCGACCACCGCGAAATCCACCATCCCAACGAGATCGCGCAGAACCAGGCCTATTGCTGCACCAACGGGCTCGACGTCGCCGAAAACAGCGGCGCCCGTATCTGGATGCACAACAACTTCCTCGTCGAACGCAGCGGTAAGATGAGCAAGTCGTCGGGCGAGTTCCTGCGGCTGCAGCTGCTGATCGACAAGGGCTATCACCCGCTCGCCTACCGGATGATGTGCCTGCAGGCGCATTACCGCAGCGAGCTGGAGTTCAGCTGGGAAGGGCTGGGCGCGGCGCTGACCCGGTTGAAACGGATGCTCATGGCCGCCGCGCCGCTGCGCGATGTGGAGGCGGCATCGCAGGTGGATCATCCGAAATTGGCGGGCGTGCTCGATGCATTCGACGCCGCCATTTCGGACGATCTCAACACGCCCGTCGCGCTGACCGCGTTCGAAGAGGCGCTGGCGGTCAAGAAGGTCGACGCGGCGATCAAGCGGGCCGTGATCGAGCGGATGGACCAGGTGCTCGGCTTTGGCCTGCTTGACTTGTCGCGCTCCGACCTGCGTATCCGGCCCAAGGCGGCGCAGATCACCGAAGCGGAAATCGACCAAGCGCTTGCACGGCGCAAGGCCGCACGGGCGGAGAAGGATTTCGCCACCAGCGATGCCATCCGCGACGAACTCGCCGCGATGGGCGTCGAGGTGATGGACGGCGATCCCCTCGGCTGGGACTGGAAGCTGGGCTAGGTCCGGCTGGTCAGGCGCGTTTGCGCAAGACCCAGCAGTTCACCGCAAATCGTGCATCGGCAAAGCGATTGCCCGGAACCTGCACCGTCGCGACTTCGTGGCGGGCGATCGAGGGGAAGCTGACCAGCCGATTATGGCGCGGCGCAATGACTTGCGCCTCGTCCTGTCCGCCGAATGGCTGCACCAGCAGCTCGCCACCGCTGAAGCGGGCTGGCTGGGCATGGCAATACCACACCGCCGTCAGCATGCGGTCGCCCGCCGGGCTGTCGGCATCGGCGAGCGTATCGACATGGCTGCGGAAATAGGCGCCGTCGCGATGGGCCGTCAGGTCGACCTCGACCTCGGCGATGGGGAAATCCGCGACGCCCGTGGCCTCGCGCAGCTGGGGTAATGCAGCCTGCACGCGTGCCTTGAAATCCTCTGCCAGAGTGCCGAGCGAGCCGGGAAAACTGTCCGAGCGACGGTAATCGTGATTGACCCCATGCGTCCCGGCGCTGACCACACCGGTCGGAATGAAATCCCCCTCATGCGCCAGGGCGAAGTCGAGCCAGGCCTGCGCCTGTTCCGGCGGAAGGAAATCTTCGATTACCGTGAATTTCGGATAGATCACGCGCTGCATCGCCTTCGTCTTGACCTGCGGCGCAGGATTGGCAAGCCCCTGCGCATTGCAGGAGAGGAATGCCAATGGTGCTTGCCGTGATGTCCGCCCTGGTCCGCCCGCTGGTGGAACCGCAATTGCCCGCCGGGATCGAGGCGCGGTTCTATACCAGCGTCGAGGAGATGCTCGCCCTCGCACCCGAAGCGGAGATCGGCTGGTTCGACCTGGAGGACAAGGCGCAGATGATCGAGGCGATCGGTCGTGCCGACAAGATGCACTGGCTGAATTCGGTCTATGCCGGGCTCGATTTCCTGCCGCTTGGCGAACTGGCGGAGCGCGGCGTCACCATCACCAATGGTGCCGGTATCAATACGGCAGCAGTGGCCGACTACACGCTGCTGGGAATGCTCGCGGTGGCCAAGGATTATCGCAGCGTCGTGCGCGCGCAGGATCGGCACGAGTGGCTGCATGATTCTCCGGGCAAGATGGAGTTCGAAGGTGCCAGGGCGCTGCTGCTGGGCTTCGGGGCGATCGGCCAGGCCATTGCCGCGCGGCTCGCACCGTTCGGGGTGGAGGTGGTGCCGGTTCGGCGCAGCGGGGCCGGCGGGGCGCTGCGACCCGACGAGTGGCAAGCGCGCCTGGGTGAATTCGACTGGGTGATCCTCGCGCTGCCTTCGACTGCCGAGACCGAGCATGTCATCGGCGCGCAGGAACTGGCGGCGATGAAGCCTTCTGCCGTGCTGGTGAATATCGCGCGCGGCGAAGTCGTCGATCAGGATGCGCTGGTCGATGCGTTGCAACAGCGCAGCATCGCGGCTGCGCTGCTCGATGTGACCACGCCCGAACCGCTGCCCGCCGACCATGTTCTGTGGAGCCTGCCCAATGCGCATATCACCATGCACCTGTCGGGGCGGGCGCAGGCGAGCATGTTCCGCCGCGCGGCGCAGCGTTTCGTCGAGAACCTCCATCGCTATGTCGCGGGCGAGCCGGTCGCGCCGCAGCTTGATCCACGCCGGGGCTATTGATCGCGCTGCCCCGTGTGGTTGCGATTGGGTTGCAACTATGCGGTGACTCGGGCCGATCCATTTGATACGCCTGCGCGGCAGAGCGGAAGCGGGCGGTGCCCTCAACTCCGCCGACGGTCGCATTCATTTGGCTGGGGGGCGCATGCGCGCCGCGACAGGGAGGAATTGCGATGGCAGGTGGGGCCGGTGGTGCGGGCAAGAAAGCGTCCGATCTCTTTATCGAATGCCTTGAGACAGAAGGCTGCGAATATATCTTCGGCGTACCGGGGGAGGAGAACCTCGACTTCCTCGATTCCCTTTCGCGCTCCACGAAAATCAAGCTGGTCCTGACCCGCCACGAACAGGGCGCGGGCTTCATGGCGGCAACCTATGGCCGCCATACGGGCAGGACCGGCGTGTGCATCGCGACGCTTGGGCCCGGTGCCACCAATTTCGTCACCGCGGCGGCCTATGCCACGCTGGGCGGCATGCCGATGATGATGATTACCGGGCAGAAGCCGATCAAGAAATCGAAGCAGGGCCGGTTCCAGATTCTCGACGTCGTCTCGATGATGGAACCGATCACCAAATATACCCACCAGCTGGCCAGTGCCGACAACATCCCCAGCCGCGTGCGCGAAGCCTATCGCCTCGCCGAAGAGGAAAAGCCCGGCGCGGTCCATCTCGAACTGCCCGAGGATATTGCCGACGAGCACACCGAATCCACCCCGATCGAACGCTCCACCGCGCGCCGCCCCTCGGCCGAGCCCAAGGCGGTGCGCCAGGCGGTGGAAATGATCGAGCAGGCCAAGTGTCCGGTGCTGGTCATCGGCGCGGGCGCCAATCGCAAGATGACCGGGCGGATGCTGCTGCAATTCGTCGAAAAGACCGGCATCCCCTTCCTCACCACGCAGATGGGCAAGGGCGTGATCGACGAACGCCATCCGCTGTTTCTGGGCTGCGCCGCGCTGTCGGCGGGCGATTTCGTGCATCGCGCGGTGGAAGATTCGGACTGCATCATCAATGTCGGCCATGATGTGATCGAAAAGCCGCCCTTCTTCATGAAGCGCGGCGGGGCCAAGGTGATCCATGTTTCCAACCGCACGGCGGAAGTCGACCCGGTCTATTTCCCGCAGGTGGAGGTGATCGGCGACATCGCCAATGCCATCTGGCAGATCAAGGAAGACATCGCGCCCAACCGCTCGTGGAATTTCGACCACATGCTGGCCTATCACGCGGCGGAGCTGGAGCACACGGGCGAGCTGGCGGCGGACGACCGCTTCCCGATCTTCCCGCCGCATCTGGTGCAACAGGTGCGCGACTGCATGCCGCATGACGGGATCATCTGCCTCGACAACGGGGTGTACAAGATCTGGTTTGCGCGCGGCTATACCGCCTACCTGCCCAACACCGTGCTGCTCGACAATGCGCTCGCCACGATGGGGGCGGGTCTGCCCAGCGCGATGATGAGCGCGATGCTGTATCCCGACCGCAAGGTGATGGCGATCTGCGGCGACGGCGGGTTCATGATGAACGACCAGGAGATGGAAACCGCGGTGCGCCTCGGCCTCAATCTCACCGTCCTGATCCTGCGCGACGATGCCTATGGCATGATTCGCTGGAAGCAGGCCAACATGGGCTTTGTCGACTTCGGGCTGACCTACGGCAATCCCGATTTCGTCAAATTCGCCGAGAGCTTCGGCGCAAGCGGGCACCGCATCACCAGCAGCGAACATCTGCGCGAGACGCTGGCCCATTGCCGCGATGCGGGCGGGGTCCACCTGATCGATTGCCCGGTCGATTATTCGGAGAACGACCAGATCCTGAACAAGGACATCAAGGAGCTTTCCGCGAAGCTCTGAGTTGACCTTGCAGGAGGACATAAATGGTCAAGCTGAAAGATACCTATCCGCTCTATCTCAACAACAAGGCGGTGCAGCCGAACACCGACCTTGCGGTGACCGACAAGTTCACCGGCGAGATCGCCTTTCGCACTGCGCTGGCGACGCCCGACGTCATCGACGAGGCGATTGCCGGCGCTGTGCGGGCGGCGGAGCCGATGGCGGCGATGGCGAGCTACGAGAAGCAGGACGTGCTCAATCACTGCGTTTCGCGGTTCAGGGAACGGTTCGACGAACTTGCCTATGCGCTGTGCGTCGAGGCGGGCAAGCCGATCAAGGATGCCGAGGGCGAAGTCAGCCGCCTGATCGACACATTCCGCATCGGCGCGGAAGAAGCGGTGCGCAATTACGGCGAGGTCCAGCCGCTGGACATCTCCGCGCGGGCCAAGGGTTACATGGGCATGTGGAAGCGCGTGCCGATCGGGCCGTGCAGCTTCATCTCGCCGTTCAACTTCCCGCTCAACCTGGCGGCGCACAAGATCGCCCCGGCCATCGCCATGGGCTGCCCCTTCGTGATGAAGCCTGCGAGCATGACCCCGCTGGGCGCGATCATCATGGGCGAGGTGCTGGCGGAATGCGACACGCTGCCCGAAGGCGCATTCTCGATCCTGCCCGCCAGCCGCGACGGGGCCGATTTGTTCACCACCGACGAACGGCTCAAGCTGCTCAGCTTCACCGGCTCGCCCGGGGTCGGCTGGGACCTGAAGGCGCGCGCGGGCAAGAAGAAGGTCATCCTCGAACTCGGCGGCAATGCCGCGGTGATCGTCGACAAGGATGCCGATCTGAACCACGCGATGGAACGGATCATCTTCGGCGCCTTCTACCAGAGCGGGCAGAGCTGCATCGGCGTGCAGCGGATCATCGTCCACGAAGAGATCTACGACCGGTTCCGCGACATGCTGGTGGCCAAGACGAAAACGCTGGTCGCCGGCGACCCGAAGGATCGCAACACTTTCATCGGGCCGATGATTTCCGAGAAGGAAGCCAGCCGCCTGCATGGCTGGATCGAGGCGGCGGTGGACGCCGGGGCAACCCTGCTGTGCGGCGGCAAGCGCGACGGCGCGATGCTGGAAGCCACGCTGCTCGAAAACGTCCCGCGCAATTGCGACGCGGTGACCGAGGAAGCCTTCGGCCCGCTGGCCAACCTCTCCAAATTCTCCGACTTCGGCGAGGCGCTGAAGGAAGTGAACGACAGCAAGTTCGGTCTGCAGGCGGGCATCTTTACCCGCGACATCCACCAGGTGCTCGACGCCTGGGACCGGCTCGACGTCGGCGGCGTGGTGGTCAACGATGTGTCGAGCTACCGGGTGGACAATATGCCCTATGGCGGGGTGAAGGATTCCGGCCTGGGCCGCGAAGGCATTCGCTTCGCGATGGAGGACATGAGCGAGATCCGCAATCTGGTGATCCGGCGCGAGAATGCGGGCTGAGCAGGGACACGTTCAGGCGTCTTCCAGCAGCAGCACCTCCACCTCGACCTCCAGCACCGGGCGGGGCAACATGGTATGCGCCACCGCGACCACCTGCGCATCGGCGACGATCTGGCCCGGGATTGTGAATTCGTGATCGGGCAGGGCCGCAACCAGCTCCTCACCCGCGGCCACCGCATCCGCACCGTGGAAGGCGAGGGCGATGGTGTGGCGGCTGCCTGAGAAGGTGATGCTGGCCCAGGGCTTTTCGCCATGGCGGGCGATCACGGCATGGCCTCGCCCGAGCAGGATCAGCGCCTCGCGCAGATGATCGCCGGGGCCGCGACGGATGGTGCGGCGCGCGGGATTACGCCGGGTGGGGTCAGCCAGCATGGGGGCTCTCCTGATAAGTGTTCATGAAATGTTCCACCCGTTTCTCTGTATGAGGGCGTGGGGTGCGGCCATTGCGCAAGTCGAGCACGAAGCGCGGGTCATGCGCGGCGAGGCGCCCGAACTTGGTCGCGGGCATGCCGGTATGGCGCAGGAATTTCTCGATTTGGCGGATCAGCATGGGCCCTCCCGGGGATGGTTCGAGTCGATGGCAGGGCTGATTCGTCGCCGCTGAAATCCAACTTGTCTAGGAAAAATCTTTCGCGTAGGAAGGATTCCTCAACCATCCGCGAGATTTTTATGTCCGACCCCCGCCAACGCCTCGCCGAACTGGCCGCTGCCCGGCACACCAGCCTCGCCAAATTGTCGCGGCTCATCGGGAGGAATGGCAGCTATCTCCAGCAATTCATTACCAAAGGCAGCCCGCGTAAACTGGAGGAGGAAGACCGCCGCGTGCTGGCCGAATTCTTCGGAGTGGGCGAGGCGGAGCTCGGCGCGCCGGAGGGAATTTCCTATGGTCTCGCTGATTCGCCGCGCACCCAGCGCAGCGATTTCGTCGATATCCCGCGCCTGCCGCTGGGTGCCTCTGCCGGTCCGGGGGCGCTGGCAGCGGAAGAGGCGCCGTTCGACAGTTTCCGCTTCTCCCGCCGCTGGCTGCGCGAGCAGGGGCTTGAGCCGGGCATGCTCTCGGCCATCGCGGTCGAGGGCGACAGTATGGAGCCGCTGCTGCGCGACGGGGATGAAATCCTGGTCGATCGCACCCCGCGCCCCTTGCGCGATGGCATCCACGTACTGCGGCTGGGCGACGCCTTGCTGGTCAAGCGCGTGACGAGCGGCGGGGCCGGGCGGGTTACCTTGCTGAGCCAGAACCTCGCCTACCCCCCGGTCGAGGTGGCGCTGGACGAGGTGGAGGTAATCGGCCGGGTCGTGTGGAAGGGGGGGCGCATCTAGCCTGCTTGACAGGCTGCGCGTTCCGGCCCAGCACGCCGTCCATGACCGAACCGGGCATCTTCGCAGTCTCGCAAACCGCCCGTCGCATATGTGCGGCGGCCGCTTGCGTGCCTGCGTGCTGATCCCCTGGTCAGCCCCAGCAGACCTCGCAACCCCGCCCGATCGGCGGGGTTTTTCGTTTCGGTCGGGCGGATTCCAACCCAAGGAAATCGACCCATGACCGAATTGACCACCGATACCGCCATCGAGCATGTCGGCCGCCGCTCCATTGCGGCCACCCTGCCGCGTGGCGAATGGACCCATGCCGCGCATTTCGCGCTCGCCCTGTGGGTGCTGCGCCATGCGCCGGAGCTTGCCGCGCCCGATGCTTTCCGCGCGATCATCCTCCGCCTGAACAAGGCGCATGGCACCGCGAACACCGATAGCTCGGGATATCACCATACGATCACGCTTGCCTCGCTCCATGTCGCGCGACTGGCGTTGGTGGGGCATGGACATGCTGCGAACGAAGGGCTGGCCGATGTCCTGTCCGCGCTCATGGGTGGCCCATACGGTAAATCGGACTGGATCCTCGCGCATTGGTCGAAGGATCGGCTGTTTTCGGTCGCAGCGCGGCGTGATTGGGTTCCGCCGGACCTCGCGCCACTGCCGGAATAGCGGCTTGGCCTTGCAATGCCCGCCATGCCCGGCCAAATCCGCCCCATGACCGATCAAGCCGAGACGCCGACCCAGGAACCCCCGATGCGCGCCGCGATCATCCCGGTCACACCGCTGCAGCAGAATTGTTCGCTGCTGTGGTGTACCAGGACGATGAAGGGCGCGGTGGTCGATCCCGGCGGCGATCTCGACAAGATCAAGCAGGCGGTGGCGCGGGCAGGGGTTACGCTGGAAAAGTTGCTCGTCACCCACGGCCATCTCGACCATTGCGGGCAGGCGGGCATCCTGGCGCAGGACCTCGGCCTGCCGATCGAGGGGCCGCAGGAAGAAGACCGCTTCTGGATCGCCCAGCTCGACGAGGACGGGCAGCGCTGGGGGATGGAGGCGCACACCTTCGAGCCGACCCGCTGGCTCGAAGATGGCGACACGGTGACGGTGGGCGAGCTTGAGCTGGATGTGATCCATTGCCCGGGCCACACGCCGGGTCATGTCGTGTTCTATCACGCGCCGAGCAAATTCGCGGTGGTGGGCGATGTCCTGTTCAAGGGCAGCATCGGGCGGACCGATTTCCCGCGCGGCAATCACCAGCAGCTGATCGATTCGATCACCGGCAAGCTTTGGCCGCTGGGCAACGACGTTACCTTCATCCCCGGGCACGGGCCGGTGAGCAATTTCGGCAACGAACGCCGCAGCAATCCCTTCGTGGGCGACGCGGCGCTCTGATTGCGGCGCCCGGCTGCCCGGGTCAGGCGATTCCGGCGGTGATCAGCGCGGCATAGATCGCCAGGCCGAGCAGCGTCAGCATGGTGATTCCCACCCCGGCCCCGCGCAGCATGTTGGTATCCTGCCGTTCCATGCCGAAAACATGGGCGATTCGCGCCGCAACATAGATCGCGGCGACGATCGCCAGCCACCGACCGCCTTTTCCGGCCAGTTCCACCAACCCGACCAGCGCGACCACGAAGGGGGCGCTTTCGACGAAGTTGAGCTGCGCGCGCATCCGCCGCGACAACTGGCCATCGCCGCCATCGCCATGGAGGATTTCCTTCTTCACGCGCACTTGCCCGCAGCGGAGCATCAGCCACAGGGTCAGCACCGCGCAGGCGGCAGCCAGGCTGAGCGTTACAGGCAGGATCATCATCATTCCCCTCTCGGTTTGGACGCGAATTGCTAGGCGGGCGCGATGCGGGTTGCAAGCGGCGCGAAATCCGCTATAGGCCGCGCCTTCCCGCCATGGCAGGGTCTCGCAGCGGGCACGCCCTTGTGCCCGCAGATACTCTCGCCTAGAGCGACCAGCAACTTGACGATTGAACCGAAGGAACAGGTGCCGAGATGGCCGTCCCTAAGAGAAAAGTTTCGCCCCACCGCCGTGGCAACCGCCGTGCGCATGACGCGCTCAAGGTCGAGGCGTTCCATGAGTGCTCGAACTGCGGCGAACTCAAGCGCCCGCACAACATGTGCCCGGCGTGCGGCCATTATAACGGCCGCCTGGTTATCGAGCCCAAAGGGCTCTAAGCCCTTCCAGATCGGGGAATTGAGCGCATGAACCTGCCGCGTATCGCTGTCGATGCGATGGGCGGCGATGAAGGCGTGCGCGTGATGGTCGAAGGTGCCGCGCTCGCGCGGCGCCGCCATGACCAGTTCAAATTCCTGCTGGTGGGCGATGAGACGCGGATCAAGGCCGCGCTCGAAAACCACCCGAACATGCGCGGAGCCTCGGAAATCCTCCATTGCGAGGATGCGATCGAAGGCGACGAGAAGCCGAGCCGTGCGATCCGCCGCGCCAAGACCACGTCGATGGGCCTGGCGATCGAAGCGGTGAAGCGCGGCGATTGCGGCGCTGCGGTCAGCGCGGGCAACACCGGTGCGCTGATGGCGATGAGCAAGCTCGCGCTGCGCACCATGCCCGGCATCGACCGGCCGGCCTTGGCGGCGATCATGCCCACGCTCGGCGATCACGATGTCGTCATGCTCGACCTGGGCGCCAATACCGAGGCGAACGCCCGCAACCTGGTGCAATTCGCGATCATGGGCGCTGCCTATTCGCGCATCCTGACCGGGCTTGCCGAGCCGCGCGTGCGGCTGCTCAACATCGGCACCGAAGAAATCAAGGGCACGGATTCGCTCCGTGTTGCAGCGGCCCAGCTGCAGGAAGCGTCGGGGCTGGCGATGAAATTCGACGGTTTCGTCGAATCGGACAAGATCAACCGCGGCGAAGTCGACGTGGTGGTGACCGACGGATTCTCCGGCAATATCGCACTCAAGGCGATCGAAGGGACCGCGCGCTTCGTCACCGACCTGCTGCGCCGCGCCTTCACCAGTTCGACCCGTTCGAAGATCGGCTTCCTCGTGTCGCGCCCGGCGACCGAGTTGCTGCGCCACCATCTCGATCCCAACAACCACAATGGCGCGGTATTCCTCGGCCTCAATGGCGTGGTGGTGAAGAGCCATGGCAGCGCCAGCGCGGCAGGCGTCGCCAATGCGGTGGCCGTGGCGGCGCGGCTGCTGGAAGAAGACCTGACCCAGCGGATCGCCGCCGACTTGGCTGCACTCGGCGAAGAACGGCTGCGTGAAACCACCAACGGGGCCGCTGGCCAGGACGCGGCGGCGTGATCCGTTCCGTCATTGTCGGCAGCGGATCGGCGTTGCCGCAACGCGTGGTCGACAACGCCGAAATGGCGAAAATGGTCGACACCAGCGACGAATGGATCGTCGAGCGGACCGGCATCCGCAGCCGCCATATTGCGGGCGAGGGCGAAACCACCTCGACCCTCGCAACCGACGCCGCCCGCGCCGCGCTCGAGATGGCCGGGATCGACCCAGCCTCGATCGGGCTGATCGTGCTGGCCACGGCCACGCCGGACCAGACCTTTCCCGCCACCGCCACGCTGGTGCAGGATGCGCTGGGCTGCAACGGCTGCATTGCCTTCGATGTCCATGCGGTGTGTTCGGGCTTCCTCTATGCGCTGGGCTGCGCGGATTCGATGCTGCGCAGCGGCATGGCGAAGCGCGCGCTGGTAATCGGGGCCGAGACCTTCAGCCGGATCCTCGATTGGGACGACCGGACCACCTGTGTCCTGTTCGGCGACGGTGCAGGCGCAGTCGTGCTGGAGGCGCAGGAATGCGCCGACGAATCGGCCCCCGGCATCCTTGCCACCAGCCTGCATGCCGATGGCGCGCATAACCAGTTGCTGTTCGTCGACGGCGGGCCGTCGACCACCGGCACGGTCGGCAAGCTGCGGATGAAGGGGCGCGAAGTATTCCGCCATGCGGTCGTCAATCTGGCGGATGTGCTCCGCGAAGTGCTGGAAGCGACCGGCTACACCGCGGCCGACCTCGACTGGGTGGTGCCGCACCAGGCGAACGCACGTATCCTCGACGCCACCGCACGCAAACTGGACCTTCCGGCGGAAAAGGTGATCGTCACGGTCGATCGCCACGCCAATACCTCCGCCGCCTCGGTACCGCTGGCGTTCGACACCGCCTGGCGCGATGGACGGATCAAGCCCGGCGACCTGGTGATGTTCGAGGCGATGGGGGGCGGTTTCACCTGGGGCGCCTGCCTCGTGCGCATCTAACGCTTAACCGTGAAAACAGGCTAAATCAGGGACTTTCGGTTGCGTAGCGAGACGCAAAAGTTTAGTCTTCGAAACGTAACTATCCCTATTCGCAGGAGGGGCGAATGATGCGTTCCGTGGGCACTTTGACGCGTGCCGACCTTGCCGAAACCATCAACCGCAAGATGGGTTTTTCGCGCGCTGAATCGCTCGCGCTGGTCGAATCCATTCTCGCGCATATGTGCAATGCGATGGCCGACGGCGAAAATGTGAAGATCTCCGGTTTCGGCAGTTTCGTGCTCCGCGACAAGAAAGAACGCATCGGTCGCAACCCCAAGACGGGGATCGAAGTGCCGATCACGCCGCGCCGGGTGATGACCTTCCGCGCCAGCCAGCTGCTCAAAGAGCGGATCGCCAACGGCTGAGCTGCCGCATGACCGAAATCCGCTTCGACGATGGCAAGGATGCCGGTGCGCTGCGCACCATCGGCGAAGTCAGTGCCGCGCTCGACATCAAGACCCATGTGCTGCGGTATTGGGAACAGCAATTCCCGATGCTCCAGCCGCTCAAGCGCAGCGGCGGGCGGCGCTATTACCGGCCGGAAGATGTGCGGCTGGTCCAGCAGATCGACGAACTGGTGAACCGCCGCGGCTATACGCTGAAGGGTGCGAAGCAGGCGCTCGAAGCGGGCGAGGGACCGTCGGTGCCGACGCCTGCGGCGTCTGCGGCTGTCTCACAGGAACAGCAGGATGCGTCCTATCCGATCCCCGAAACCGCGCCGATGTCCGTCGGCGGTGCGGGTGCTGGTGCCAATGCAAACGAGGGCGAGGACATCATCCCCGAAGTGATCGACCGGCTGAAGGCGATCCGCAGCGAACTGGCCAGCGCGCTGAAAGACTAGGCGGCTTGGATAAATTCGAAGTCCGCCTTTCGGCATCGTTCAAACAAACCGGACTTTCGTGAATGTCCGACTTTGCGGCTGGTCCGTCGATCCTGCGCCATTGCCCCTGTCATACGGTCGAAATCATGAAGTCGCAGCAACGGGAAGCTTCCCGATAACTGTGAGAACGGCCGGGAGGGCCTGCTTGACTGTACTCAGCCTATTTTTGGACTGTAGGATCATGACTGCGATCACCAGAAGCGTGATTGCTCGAGCATACCGTGCGTCTAGGTCGTGTGATCTGGCCTCACTCTTCGGCAATTCGGTATCGCTTGCATAAAGCAAGCGGTTTCGTGAGTTGGCCATTGCTGCCACCATATCCTTAATGTCCTTAAACTTTGCACCCTCAGCCAAGGCCGCAAGTTCGTCTTCGAAGGCGTAATCGTCGTCCTTCCCGTGCTTATAATGAAGCAGGTCTAGCGGCTCCACTGGCTGTAACGCCACTCTCTCACCGCCCCTCACTCCGAAATTCGACAACGGAATCTTCACGTCAATTCGGCCCTTGGCGAAGTCCATTTGAAGTTGAAATTCGCCAAGGATTGGCCGCAAAGGTACTGACAACGCCAACATGCAACCGACGATTGCCCATTTGTGCTGATGATTTTTTATGTTGAGCCCTGATGCGTTCGGGTATTTGCGATGATACAGCGCAGATATGACGGCAGCTGCAGCTTCCTCTTCTCCGCATATCGCCCGAAATGAGGCCATTTCCAGATCTGTGTCCCGCAAGGCGTGCGATTTTTCAAAATGGTTCAGGGTACTGCTAATGCGTGTTGCAACTGAGCGTGGCACCCTCGCGCTAAGCTTTCGTAGCCCCTTTGCTATCTCATCCAGGTCAGGTTCGGCATCCATCAAGCTGGGCTAGCGACTTTCAGCTGAGAAACAAACTACACGTTATTTTAGGGTCCGGACTCATTAGAGCCACCACGTGACGAAGGCTGCGATGGCGATAGTTGCCATGAAGGTTTTGATATTGCGGTCGAAGCGGGTGGCGA
>JACXVD010000044.1 GCA_014763545.1 Sphingomonadales bacterium | reverse complement strand
GGTCGAGCAAGCCGCCCATGCTTTCGTCGAGCAGCGCCGCGACCCCGTCGAAATGGTTGTAGAAAGTGCTGCGCCCGACGCCCGCCTGCGCGATGATATCGGCAACTTTGGGGCGTTCGTTCTCGCCATTCAGCAACAGGTCGTTGAAGGTCGCCAGCAATGCCTCGCGCGTGTGGGCACGCTGGCCGGACAATTTGCCGCAATCGTCCATTGTTGATCTCCTCCCGTCCGCCGCATTGCGAGCCCCGAAGGACAGGAGGATAGCAGTGCAAAGCGACACAAACCAAGATTTCAGGACCGCAGGATACACACTTCTCGTTACATCGGTGCTGGCCATCGTGCTGATGATCAACCACCCAACCGCGGTCAACGGCGCAGGCCCTGCCGGTTTCGTCCATGGTTCGCTGCAATTATGCGTGCTGATCCAGGTGGCGGTCTTCACCCTCGCGACTCAACGACTGGCGCAAGGGCGGCTCTTTCGGCTGATGCTGGTGGTTCTTCCGTTCGTTGCGGGGTCGGCAGCGGGCCTTATCGCCGCGACGATCAACGGCTTTGCCGTCCCGACCATGCTTGCCTATCCCGCGCCCGGCGTCGGCCCCGATGTCAAGATCATGGCGTGGGAGCTTAACCAGGTTTTCGCAAGGCTGGGGGTTATCGCCTGCGGCATCGGGATTGCGGGCCTTTCGGCCATGTTGTGGCAGCACCAGCACAGGCTGGTCGCCTTGGCCGGATTCGCTGCCGGCCTCATCCCCGCGATATTGCTGCTGCTGGGCCACACCGACATGAAACTGTTCGGTGCAATCCTCGCCTATTCGAGCCAGCTCGCCTGGCTGGCGCTACTGGGCGGCTGGCTGGCCCGCAGAGCGTAGGCGATCAGACCTCCATCCAGTCGCGGAAGAAACTCTCGCTGGCTTCGCGCAATTCGGCGAGCGAGATTTCCGCGACGGTGGTTTCCTCGTCGGGCCCGATGCGGATCGCATCGCCGCCGGTCCAGCCGATGAAGCAGCAGCCGACCCCGGCATCATTCGCCAGTTTCTCAACAATGTGCGAATCGATCGGTTCGGTGACGAGGTAGCGCCCCTGGTTCTCGGCGAAGAGCGACCATGCATGGCGCGCCTTTTCGCTATCGACGTAATCCTCGAAAGCGATCGTCTGCAGCTGGGCGCCCATGCCGCCCGCCAGCGCCATTTCGGTGACCGCGACGAGGATGCCGCCATCCGACACATCGTGGACAGCGGTGACCAGCCCCTTGTCGATGAGCTGGCGCACCAGTTCGCCATTGCGTTTTTCCAGCGCGAGATCGACCTTGGGTGGCGGGCCGGCTTCCTTGCCGCAGCAGACTTCCAGCCATTTCGACTGGCCGATTTCCGGGCCGACCTTGGGGTTGGCACCGATGAGCAGGATTTTCTGCGCGCCTTCCTTGAGTGCGATGGTCGCCATTTTCGAGTAGTCGGTCAGGATCCCCACGCCGCCGATCGCGGGGGTGGGCAGGATCGCGCTGCCACCGCCGGTCGCCTTGCTTTCGTTGTAGAGGCTGACGTTGCCACTCACGATCGGGAAATCGAGCGCGCGGCACGCATCGCCCATGCCCTGGAGGCAGCCGACGAACTGGGCCATGATTTCGGGGCGTTGCGGGTTCGCGAAGTTGAGGCAGTTGGTCACCGCCAGCGGCGTCGCACCGACCGCGCAAAGGTTGCGATAGGCTTCGGCGATCGCCTGCTTACCCCCCTCATAGGGGTCGGCATAGCAATAACGCGGGGTGCAGTCGGTGCTGATCGCCAGCGCCTTTTGCGTGCCGTGCACCCGCACCACGGCGGCATCGCCGCCCGACAGCTGCAGCGTGTCGGCGCCGACCTGGCTGTCATACTGTTCCCAGATCCACCGGCGCGACGCGAGGTCGGGGCTCGCCATCAGCTTGAGCAGATCGGCGCGGATATCGGTCTTTTCGGGAACGCCGGACAGCGCGGGCACTTTCGCCCAGGCCTTGTATTCGTCCTTCGAGAGATAGGGGCGCTCATATTCGGGCGCGTCGGCTGCCAGCGGGCCGAGCGGGATGTCGCACACGACCTCGCCGTTGAATTCCAGCACCATATGCCGCGTGTCGGTCACTTCGCCGATCACCGCGAAGTCGAGCTCCCACTTGCGGAAGATCGCCTCTGCCATGGCTTCCTTGCCCGGCTTGAGGACCATGAGCATCCGCTCCTGGCTTTCGCTCAGCATCATCTCGTAGGGGGTCATGCCCTCTTCGCGGCAGGGCACCTTGTTCATGTCGAGCCGGATGCCCGCCTTGCCGTTGGTCGCCATCTCCACACTCGAAGAGGTCAGGCCGGCGGCACCCATATCCTGGATCGCGACGATGGCGTCGGTCGCCATCAGTTCCAGGCAGGCTTCGATCAGCAGCTTTTCGGTGAAGGGGTCGCCCACCTGCACGGTCGGGCGCTTCTCCTCGCTGTCCTCGCCGAAGTCGGCGCTGGCCATGGTTGCGCCGTGGATGCCGTCGCGACCGGTCTTGGACCCGACATAGACGATCGGATTGCCCACGCCGGTGGCCGCAGAATAGAAAATCTTGTCGGCATCGGCGACACCGACCGTCATCGCATTGACGAGGATATTGCCGTCATAGGCGCGGTGGAAATTGGTTTCCCCGCCCACTGTCGGCACACCCACGCAATTGCCGTAGCCGCCGATACCGGCGACGACGCCCTGCACGAGATGCTTCATCTTCGGATGGTCGGGGCGGCCGAAACGCAGCGCGTTCATGTTCGCAACCGGGCGCGCGCCCATGGTGAACACGTCGCGCAGGATGCCGCCAACGCCCGTCGCCGCCCCCTGATAGGGTTCGATATAGCTCGGGTGGTTATGGCTCTCCATCTTGAAGATCGCCGCCTGCCCGTCGCCAATGTCGATGACGCCCGCGTTCTCGCCCGGGCCGCAAATCACCCAGGGCGCCTCGGTCGGCAGCTTCTTGAGGTGGAAGCGGCTCGATTTGTAGGAGCAATGCTCGCTCCACATGACCGAGAATATCCCGAGTTCCACGAGATTGGGTTCGCGTCCCAAGGCGTGCAGGACGCGCTCGTATTCTTCGGGGGAGAGGCCGTGGGCCTCGACGACATCGGGCGTGATTCCGGACATGAGCGCGCCCTTAGCCGGGCAGGCGGAAGACCGCTAGCCCTCTGCTTCACGCATCAGGCGGCTTGTCCCCAGCCACCAGGCGGCAGCGATCGCCACGGCATAGGCAACCAGCGCGGTGACCGGCAATTCTGCCGACATCGCAGCGGGCTGTTCGCCCAACCAGTTCACCGCCTGCATCGCCAGCAGCAGCACGGCGAGCGCCACCAGCGGCAGGCGCGGCCCACGCGTGCGCCGGGCATACCACCACAGGGCCGCCCCGGTGATGCCCAGTTCCAGCGGGATTTCGACCCATGGATGGTTCCACAGGCCGAGGCCGAGCTTCGGCGGAGAACCGGCCAGGGTCAGGTCGGGGCGGTGGACCAGCAGGTCGAGCAGCCAGTGCGACACCGCCACCGCGCCCACCAGCATGGCTGAGAAGCGATCCCTCAGCGCCAGCCACACCAGCACCGCCAGCGCAGCGGCCCAGCCCAACGTGCCCAGCAAGCTGTGGGTGTAGGGCATGTGATAGAGATCCATCGGGTTCATCACCGTTGCGCCCGGTTCGATCCGCATGTCCTCCACCCCCAGCAGCACGAAGGTGAAAAAGGCCACGTCGACCAGTTGGGCGGCGAGGAACAGCACCCATGGGCGGGGCGCCTTGCGATGTCCCGCAGCGGCGAGGGCAGGGGCCCAGTGGCCGATGAACATGTCAGGCAAACCTTTGCGAGATGATGGTGGCGACGGTCGCGGCGAGCGCGGTGGCGAAGGTGCCCCAGGCGATATCCACTGCGGTGACATGGCTGGGCCACACGCGCATCGTCGCCTGGTTGGTCAGATCGTATGTCGCGTAGCATAGCGCGCCCAGCAGCGCGCCGTTGAGCGCCGCCTGCGCGATGCCGCCCGACAGGCCCGGCTTCACCGCGAACCACACGATCCCGGCGATATAGGCCGCGTAGAACAGCAAAGCGGGGGCGGGGCGGAACTCGTCCGCCAGCAGATCGCCGACGGCGGGGCGGTAGAAATTCGGCCCGGCCCAGCGCAGCCACAGTGCATCCAGCGCGCCGAAGCTGCCTGCCGCTGCGATATAGGCGATAATCCACTTCATCGGCACGATCCCCTGTTGCTGCAGCTTGACCATGCGGCGGGTGGAGGTCAATGCTGGCGGGATGGCTGAGGATTCCCCCGACATTTCGCAAATGAGCTTCGAAGCGGCGCTCCGCTCGCTCGAAGACATAGTCCGGAAGCTCGAAGGCGGGGAAGTGCCGCTCGACGAATCGATCGCGCTTTACGAACGCGGGGAAGCCTTGCGGCAGCATTGCCAGGCACGGCTCGACGCGGCGCAGGCCAAGATCCAGCAGATCGTTGCCGGGCCCGATGGCAGCGCGCAATCCACCCGCCCGTTCGATAGCGAAGGCTGAGGCGGCGGATGGAACTGGTGGGTAGCGACGCCAATGTGCTGACGACCGCATTCGAACGCATCCAGCGTGAGGTCGATGCCGCGTTCGAAATGTTCCTCCCGCTGCCCGGCGACAGCCGCATGCAGCTGGTCGAGGCAATGCGTTACGCGGCCATCGGTGGCGGCAAGCGGGTGCGGCCACTGCTGGTGGCTCTGACAGCCGATCTCTACGGGGTCGATCGCGATGCGGCCGTGCGGGTGGGGTGCGCGGTCGAGGCGATCCATGTCTATTCGCTGATCCATGACGATCTGCCATGTATGGATGACGACGCGATGCGCCACGGCAAGCCGACCGTCCATTGCGCCTTCGATGAAGCGACCGCGGTGCTGGCGGGGGATTCGCTGCACGCGCTGGCGTTCGAAATTCTTGCCGATCCGGCCACCACTGCAGACCCCTTCGTGCGCGCGGAACTTGTCGCCACGCTGGCCCGCGCGGCGGGCATGAACGGAATGGCGGGCGGCCAGATGATGGACATCGTCGCCGAGCAGGAAGAATTCGACCTGCATACGGTGACCCGGCTCCAGCAACTCAAGACCGGTGCCCTGCTGGGCGCGTCGGTCGAAATGGGGGCCATTCTCGGCCGCGTCGCGCCGGAAGGACGCGGCCATCTACGCAATTATGCCCGCGATATCGGCCTTGCCTTCCAGATCGCCGACGATCTGCTCGATCATGAGGGTGACGAAGCCAAGGCCGGCAAGGCGCTGCGCAAGGACGAGGAGCAGGGCAAGGCGACCTTCGTCAGCCTGATGGGGGCCGACAAGGCACGCGAACAGGCGCAGGCACTGGTCGATCAGGCGGTCGGCCATCTGGCCCAGCACGGGAAAGAGGCGCAGCCGCTGGCGGCGCTGGCACGCTATATCGTGGAGAGGGACAGGTGATGCAGCGCATCGGAATTTACCCGGGGACCTTCGATCCGATCACGCTCGGCCATGCGGATATCATCCGGCGGGGCAGCAAGCTGGTCGACAAGCTGATCATCGGCGTCACCACCAACCCCAGCAAGAACCCGATGTTCTCCCCGGTCGAGCGGATTGCCATGGTCGAACGCGAAGTGGCCGCCATGGGGCTCGAGAATATCGAGGTGGTCGGCTTCAACGCCCTTCTGATGCACTGGGCCGAGAAGATGGGGGCGAATGTGATCATTCGCGGCCTGCGCGCGGTGGCGGATTTCGAATACGAATATCAGATGGCCGGGATGAACCAGCAGCTGAACGAGAATATCGAAACCGTCTTCCTGATGGCCGATGTCTCGCTGCAGCCGATCGCGTCCAAGCTGGTCAAGGAAATCGCCATGTTCGGCGGCGAAATCGCCCCGTTCGTGAGCGCGGTTGTGCGTGACGAGGTCAACACGCGCGTGCGCAAGCTTGGCAAGCTGGGCGATTTCTGAGCCGGGCAGGGCAATCCGCACAGGCCGCTTTCATTCATTGAACCTACAGCCCGCCATCGCTAGACCGGCGCGCAACAGTTTCGCATTCATTGGATAATCGATGTTCAAACGCATGATTGCCGCCAGCGCACTGGTTACGCTGGCCCTGTCCCCCATCGCCGCCATCGCGCAGGATGAAGCACCGGCGGCGCCGCGCGTTTACGCCAAGGTGGATTACAACATGGCGGACGATCCGGAGAACATCCTCCTGCTCGACCTGTCCAACGGCAAACGTGTGGCGATCCGCCTGATGCCCGACTGGGCGCCCAACCATGTCGAACGGATCAAGACCCTGGCGCGCGAAGGCTTCTACGACGGGGTGATCTTCCACCGCGTGATCGAAGGATTCATGGCGCAGACCGGCGATCCGACCGGGACCGGGCAGGGCGGTTCGCCGCTGCCCGACCTCAAGGAAGAATTCAACCCGATGCCGCATGTGCGCGGCACGGTGTCGATGGCGCGCGCGCAGGATGTCGACAGCGCGAACAGCCAGTTCTTCATCGTGTTCTACCCGCGGTTCGCACTCGACCGGCACTATACCAATTTCGGGCGCGTGATCGCCGGGATGGATGCGGTGGATGCCATCACCCGGGGCGAACCGCCTGCCAACCCGACCAAGATCCTCCAGGCTTCGATCGCTGCCGACGGCAAGCCGCAGAAGATGCCCGCACCGGCCGCCGCGCCGGGCAGCATCACTGCCGACATGCTGAGCGCGCCGATCTCGAACTAGGCTTCCCACCGGCGCCCCACCTGCTCTAGGGCGCGCCCATGCGTGTTGACCTGTTCGACTTCGAGCTTCCGCCAGAACGGATCGCCCTACGCCCGGCAAAGCCGCGCGATGCCGCGCGCATGCTGCTGGTGGATGGCCCCGATGCGCCCTTCGCCGACCTTGGCGTGCGCGATCTGCCGCGCCTGCTCGGCCCTGGCGATGTGCTGGTTTTCAACGATACCCGTGTGATCCCCGCGCAGCTCGAAGGACGGCGAGGCGAGGCGAGGATCGGTGCGACACTGCACAAGCGGATCGACCTGCGGCGCTGGCAGGCCTTCGTGAAGAACGCCAAGCGCCTGCGTGAAGGCGATACGGTCGAATTTCCCGCGGGCGTTTCAGCCACTGCCGAAACGCGGGCGGCAGACGGTAGCTGGACACTCGCATTCCATGGCGATGAACCGGTCGAAGTGCTGCTCGAACGCGCCGGGACAATGCCGCTGCCGCCCTATATCGCGGGCAAGCGCGGCACCGATGCGCAGGACCGCGAGGATTACCAGACGATCTTTGCCCGCGAAGATGGAGCGGTCGCCGCTCCCACCGCCGCGCTGCACTTCACCCCCGAACTGCTCGCCGCGCTGGATGAGGCGGGCGTGGGCCGCGAAACGCTGACGCTGCATGTCGGGGCCGGAACCTTCCTGCCGGTCAAGGTGGACGACACGGCAGACCACGCGATGCATGCGGAATTCGGCCGGATCGAGCAGGAAACCGCCGACCGGCTCAACGCGGTGCGCGCTGCCGGCGGCCGGGTGATCGCGGTGGGGACCACCAGCCTGCGCCTGCTGGAAAGCGCGGCAGGGGAAGACGGGATCATCCGGCCGTTCGCGGGCGATACGTCGATCTTCATCACGCCCGGCTATCGCTTTCGCGCGATCGACGGGTTGATGACCAACTTCCACCTCCCGCGATCCACGCTGTTCATGCTCGTCAGCGCACTGATGGGGGTGGAGCGGATGCAGGCGGCCTACGCCCACGCCATCGCCGAACAATACCGCTTCTACAGCTACGGCGATTCCAGCCTGTTGTTGCCTGCCCGCTAGCGGCCTTCGCGCTGTTGTGCGGCACTCAGCCGTGCCAGCGCGGATTGGTCGGGCGCTGCGAACATGGCGTCGATCGCCTCGTCCCACCCGGCGGACTTGACGTCTGGATCAGGGGCGAGAGCGACCTCGGCGACGATGGCGAATTTGGGCGACGTGCCTTGCTCCTCCATTTCGAAAGCGCCCGAACGATCGTAGCGCAGGCTGAACTGGCCCGTTTCGCCTTCCATCACCTTCACGCCCAGCCCGGCCGAAAGGCTGCGGGCAGAGCGGATCGTTTCCTGCCCATAGACCAGGCCGCGCACGAAGATCGCATGGCTACCCTGCGCCTGTTGCAGCGCCGCGCGGCAATCCGGGCGCATCAGCGCATCGCGCAATTCGGCGCGTGAGAGGAAGACCTGCGCGATGTTGGCGATCTGGAACTGGCTGACGCTTTCCATCTTGATCCCCGCATCGAGCGAAGACTGCGCGCTGTTGAGCAAGCCGCGCATATGCGCCGGTACCGCAAGCGAGAGATCGAGGTTGCTGCTGGCATTCCAGCTGGGGAACGCCGCCCATGGTTCCGGCGCGGGGAGCCCATCGGTATCGGGAATGCAAGCCCGCGATTCGAGATCGAGCGGATTGTCTGCCGAGATCAGCGCACCGACAGGATAGGCCGGGCCGTTGATCGAAACGAGGCGGTAGGTCACCGTGCCGCTGTTGCCGCCCAGATGTTGCTGCAAATCGGCGGCCAGCTTGTCCTTGGCTTCGAAATAGCGCCACAGCTTCGCGCTCTGGCTCGCAATCGGCGCGGCGGGGCTGACTGCGCAGGAAACCAGCCCCAGCGCCGCGCCCGCAACCGCCGTCATCAGAATCTTGCGCGTAACCGAAATGCCCATCGCATCGCTCCTGTTTGTTCTAGCCAGCTTCACCGGATTGCGCCCAAAATGCATTGACGCGCGTCAAGCAGTGAAAGGGAAGAATCCCCCCGAGATAGTGTTAGGGTGCTGAAAAATTTGTGGCATATCGCCGCTCAACCTTGTGCCTAAAGGGATCGAACATGCGCCTGCTTACATTCCCGCTAACCACCGCCCTGCTTTGCGCTTCTGTCGTACCAGCCACCGCCCAAAGCATGGCCGATGCGCCCAATGCCGATTCTGCGGCGCTGGGGCAGTGCATTCTCGACAAGACGACCGGTGGCGACCGGATACTCGTCGCACGCTGGATGGCGGCCAGTCTGGCCATGGCGCCGCAGATGGATGGGCTGATCGCGGTGGATGCGAAGGCGAAGCAGGCGACCGATCGCGAGATGGGCGGCTTGTTCACCCGGATATTCACTGTCGATTGCCGTCCGCAAGCCGCGAAGCTGCTCAAGGCAGGCGACAGGCAAGGTGTCGAATCTGCCGGGGGCAAGCTCGGCCAGATGGCGATGCGCGAATTGATGAGCGACCCACGCGCCATGGCTGCGCTGATGGCCTATATGAACTACGTCGACAGCTCCAAGATCGCCGAAATCGCCAAATAGCACTGAGGCTGGCCTTCGCGGGCGCTTTGCTGCTAGTCTGGCACCGCTCAGGAATGGGAGGTTCCCGGCCATGCGTTTTTCCCAAGGTTCGCGGCTGGCGTCTTGCGCTCTCGCAGCGGTGCTCGCAGCACTGCCCGGAATGGCCCTTGCGCAAGCGACCATCGTGCGCTCGTCCGGCCCGTCGGCAGCGGCCAACAAGGTTGGCTCCAAGCTGCCTGAAGGGGCCAAGATCAAGCTCGATACCAATGATCGGGTGACCGTGCTCGGCAAGTCCGGCACGCGGGTCTTCGTCGGGCCGGGCACTTTCGTGGTCGGTTCGAACAGTTCGACCCAGCCCCGCACGCGGATGGCCGATTTTGTCAGCCGCAAGGGGGCACTGGCCCGGGTGCGGGCAGGTGCCGTGCGCGGGCCGGACCAGGACGACAGCACCGTGCCGATGGCGGCACCGGGCGTCTGGCTGCTCGAACCGGAGAGCGAGGGGCGGTTCTGCTACAACACCACCGGTCGCCTGATCGTGTGGCGTGCCCTGTCAGACACGCCGGGCGTTGCGAAGATCACCGCGCCGGGCTGGAGCTATCTGGTCGATCTGGCGTGGGATGCCAAGAGCCGGATCAAGGCCTGGCCTGCCGACGAAGCACCGCTGGACGATGGCGCGGTCTATTCGATCACGGCCCCGGAAGGGGGCGACCCGCACCAGATCACCATCGTTCGGCTCGATAATCCGCCCGACGATGCCGAGGCACTGTTCGGCGTGCTGATGGAGAAGGGCTGCACCGCCCAGGCCGAACGCATGGCGGACGAAGCCGAAGCATCGGGCGAAGCCGAGGAATAGCGCCGGTCACCTGTGCTCAGGCGACCAGCATATATTTCCCGCCATCCGCGCCGCGGCACATCTGCTTCGAGACGCGGGTTTCCTCGCCGTCGATAATCGCGACATCGGTGATCGTCACCGGGTCCTTATAGCCGCCGCAGCCGGTATTGTAGCAGAAGCGATCTTCCAGATAGGCGCGATCCGCCTTGTATGTCTGCTCTGCGGCAAGGGCTTCCGCCATCAGCGCCCCGCCTGGATTCGCCTGGTCGTGGCGCTCGAGCATCGCGGTGTAGAACCCGTTCTTGCTGACGTCGCTATAGGCCGTGCTGGGCGCGACCTGCTCGGTGTAAAGGCGCGATATCTCGTTCTGATGGTCGATCATCGCCTGACGAAAGGGCATCAGCACCTTGAGGTAATAGGTGTCGATCGCGACTGTGCAGGCGTTGATCAGATCGGCCCGCTCGATGTAATTTTCGCCCTTGGCATATTCTTCCCGGCAGTTCGGATAGCCGCCCGCAGGAAGCGTGGGCGCAGCGGGTAGTTCGGGCAGGGGCGGTTCGGGCTGGCGGGCATAGGCGCTCGAGCTGTCGGTATCTTCAGGATTCGGGCCAGTGTCGAGCGGCTGCCCACTGGCCGCCGCGCTGCTATCCTGTGACCACGCCTGCGACGCCAGCGCCAGCAGCAATGTGCCCGCTGTAGCGAGCACGATGCCCCGTTTCGCTTCGTTCAACTGTCATCCCCCAATTCACGCCGCCGCGTTGGCGACATTGTATTTCAGTGCTTCGTCCTGCGTCAGGCAGCGACGGGTCGATTTGTCGTTATCGGCGCCCTTGACCGCTTTCTGGCGGTACATCACCTCGGTCAGCAGGTCGCGGCTGACGCCCATGCGGATCAGGAAATCATTGTCTTCACTGGCGAGCAGGGCGCTTTCCTGTTCGATCGAACCGATCAGTTCGATGGTGGAATCGGTCCCTTCCTCCACGCTCATCGCAATCGCATCGCGCGCACCGGTCATGGTGAACATGTGGACGATAAAGTAACCGCCCGGCTCCACGATCCGTGCCCTGCCGCCCATGAATACGAAATTGCATGCGCTGAAACAGGCCCATCCCTTGGGGATGCGGGTGATCAGCAAGCGCCCGCTGTCACGGATCGCGCGGCCCGCAGCATTGCCCGCGCGCGCATCGCCGCCGGGCGACCGCAGCCAGATTTCGGTCACATCGGGATATTGGTCGAGCGCCTTCTTCAGCCGGTCGGGCACATCCTTGTCGATAATCCCCTCGGCCAGCAGGATATCGTCGCCGCCGCGGGTGATCTTGCTGAACTTCATCTGCTTGTAGTCGGAGAAATTCAGCGACTTGGGGCAGGTCGGATTGTCCGGGTCCATCGCCGGGGCTGCTTGGCCCATCAGGGCCAGCGCCACCGGCACCAAGGCCATTTTCGCGCGCAGTCGCACCATATTCCCACTCGAACCCCGTCCAGGCGCGATCCGCGACCGCGCGTTGCGGATGGTAACGCCTCCGCCCTGCAACGCCAAGGGCCACGCGTTTCACGGGGCATTTGGCGGGTAGCTCTGGAAGATTGGTGCCGCCGCTCCTACTTAACCGGACGGCATACGCTGCCAGGGCTGGAGGCATTATGAGCGAGCCGATCCTCGAAATTGCGGGGCTTACGAAGACTTATGCAGGCGGGCTGACTGCGCTCGACCGGGTGGACCTGACCATCCGGCGCGGCGAAATCTTCGCGCTGCTCGGCCCCAATGGCGCGGGCAAGACGACGCTGATCGGGGCGATTTGCGGACTGGTACGCCCGAGCGGCGGCACGATCCGCGCCTTCGGCGAGGATTTGTCCAGGAGCTGGCGCACCGCGCGCCAACGGATCGGGCTGGTGCCGCAGGAACTGGGGCTGGACATGTTCGACACGGTCGAACGGCAGGTCGCCTATTCGCGCGGCATGTTCGGCTGCGCACCCGACAAGGCGCGGATCGAGGAAATCCTCAAATCGCTCAGCCTGTGGGACAAGCGCAACGAACAATTGCGCAAGCTGTCGGGCGGCATGAAGCGCCGCGTGTTGATCGCCAAGGCGCTGAGCCACGACCCCGAGCTCTTGTTCCTCGACGAACCGACCGCTGGCGTCGATGTCGAGCTGCGGCGCGACATGTGGAAGCAGATCGGCAAACTGCGCGAGCAGGGTGTCACCATCATCCTCACCACGCACTACATCGAAGAGGCCGAGGAGATGGCCGACCGCGTGGGCATCATCGACAAGGGCCGCATCCTGCTGGTGGACGACAAGGACGCGATGATGGCGCGGCTCGGGCGGACCGAGGCGATCTTTTCGCTGGAGGCTCCCCCGGCGGCAATTCCGACCTCGCTGGCGCATTACCCGCTCACCCTGGACGGCAACGAATTGCACTACCGCGGCGGTGACGGGGCAGGGCGGGGCAAGCAGGAAGTCGCCGCCATCGCGCAGCAGCTGACGCGGGAAGGGATTATCTTCACCGCGCTGGAACAGAAGGAATCGAGCCTCGAGGAAATCTTCGTCGGGCTGGTAGAACGCGGCGAATTCGCCGGCGAAGGAGCCGCGGCATGATCAATTTCCGGGCCACACTGGCGATCTATTTCCACGAGCTCGACCGCTTCCGCCGGACCATCTTCGGGTCGCTGGTGGCGCCCGTGCTGACCACCTCGCTCTATTTCATCGTTTTCGGCTCGGCGATCGGCGGGCGAATGCAGGCGGTCGGCGGCGTCGATTACGGCGCCTTCATCGTGCCCGGCCTGCTGATGTTGACGATGCTGAGCGAAAGCACCAGCAACGCCAGTTTCGGCATTTACATGCCGCGCTTCACCGGCTCGATCTACGAGATCCTCACCGCCCCGGTCGGGACAGCCGAGACCTTGCTCGGCTTCGTCGGCGCGGCTGCCACAAAAAGCTTGATCCTCGCGGCGGTGATCATGCTCACCGCGCTGCTGTTCGTGGATTACCATGTGGCGCATCCGCTCCTCGCGGTGGGCTACATCATCCTGGTGGCGGCCAGTTTCTCGCTGCTGGGGTTCATCCTGGGAATCTGGGCCGACGGGTTCGAGAAACTGCAGATCATCCCGATGCTGATCCTGATGCCGCTGACCTTTCTTGGCGGCACCTTTTACTCCATCGACATGTTGCCCGAACCGTGGCGCAGTGTGGCGCTGTTCAACCCGATTGTGTACCTCGTGAACGGCCTTAGATGGACTTTCTACGGCAAGGCCGATGTCGATATCGCCACGTCCTTCGGCCTGACGGCGCTGTTCCTCGCAATCTGCATCGCGATCATTGCCTGGATCTTCAAGACGGGCTGGCGCTTGCGCAGCTGAACGCCTAGCGGGGGTCGCGATGACCCGTTTCGATTTCACTATCCACGCGCGCGACGGCAAGGCGCGCAGCGGCACGATCCAGATGCGTCGCGGCGAAATCCGCACGCCCGCTTTTATGCCCGTGGGCACCGCCGCCACCGTCAAGGCGATGAAGCCAGAGGCGGTGCGCGCCGCCGGGGCGGATATCATCCTGGGCAACACCTACCACCTGATGCTGCGCCCCGGCGCTGAGCGCGTCGCGCGGCTCGGCGGCTTGCACAAGTTCATGAACTGGGATCGCCCGATCCTGACCGACAGCGGCGGTTATCAGGTGATGAGCCTGTCGGACCTGCGCAAGATCACCGAAGAGGGCGTGTCTTTCCGCAGCCATATCGACGGGTCGCAGCACATGCTGACCCCGGAACGCTCTATGGAAATCCAGCGCTTGCTGGGCAGCGACATCGTGATGGCGTTCGACGAATGTCCGCGCGCCGACCAGCCCCGCGACGTGATCGCGCGCAGCATGGAGATGTCCATGCGCTGGGCCAAACGCAGCCGCGACGGGTTCGACAGCGGCGGCGAGCATGCCGCCGGTGCCGCCCTGTTCGGCATCCAGCAGGGCGCGCTGGACGAAGGGCTGCGGCTCCAATCCGCCCAGGCGCTGAGCGAGATCGGCTTCGACGGTTACGCGATCGGCGGCCTGGCCGTCGGCGAGGGGCAGGAGGCGATGTTCGCCACGCTCGATTTCGCACCGGGCCAGCTGCCCGACGACCGTCCGCGCTATCTGATGGGGGTGGGCAAGCCAGACGACCTCGTCGGCGCGGTGGAGCGCGGAGTCGATATGTTCGACTGCGTGCTGCCCAGCCGTTCGGGCCGCAACGGGCAGGCATTCACCTGGAACGGCCCGATCAATCTCCGCAACGCCCGCTTCGCCGAGGATACCGGCCCGCTGGACGAACGGTGCACATGCCCGACCTGCAGCACCTATTCGCGCGCCTATATCCACCACCTGATCAAGGCGGGCGAAATCCTCGGTGCCATGCTGATGACCGAGCACAACATCGGTTTCTACCAGCAGCTGATGCAGGCCATGCGCGATGCGATCGGGGAAGGGCGCTTCACCACTTTTGCGGCAGATTTCCGGCGCAAATATCTCGGGGCGTAAGGCTGGCGCACAATAGCACTGGCGGCCTCGCCCGCCCGCGTTATGCTGGCGGCGGACAATTGCTGGGAGGGTAAGCCGATGTCGTCACCTTCAACCGATCGCCGCGGCCTGATTGGCGCGGGCGCTCTGATCGCCGGGGCCGGACTGGTCGCCGGAACCGCGCGAGCGCAGGAAGCTGACACGGGCGGCACGTGGAAACCGGCGATGGAAGAGCAAGACGCGTGGATGGAAATCCCCGGCACGCGCCACCGCTTCATTCTCGATGCGACGGCGACAGAGGCAGCGGGGTCGCTGCTTGGCTATGCCGACAATTATTACCGGATGAACAAGCTGGGATATGGTTTGGAACCGGACAAGCTGGGGGTGATTGTCGTCCTGCGGCACCTGTGCACGCCCTATGGCTATTCCGACGCAATCTGGTCCAAGCACGGCAAATTGTTCGCCAAGGTGATGAAGCTCGACGAGGAGCTCGCGAAGATCGCGGAAAGCCGCAACCCGCTGCTGACCCCCTCGGATGACGACGACACGGCCAATCTGACCTCGCTGCATGAGAAGGGTGCGCTGTTCGCCATCTGCGGTGCCGCAACCCATTTCGTCGCCCAGGCCATCGCGAAGAATAGCGATGGCGATGCCGGCGCCATCGAGCAGGAGCTGAAGGAACAGCTGGTCCCCGGGGGCGTTATGGTCCCTGCAGGCATCGTCGCAGTAAACCGTGCACAGGAACGAGGATACGCCTTCGCCTATGTCTCCGAATGAAAGCGCAGGAACCGAACGCCGTACCTTCCGCGCTGCCGCTCTCCTGATCGGCGGCGTGCTCGCGATCCTGGGACTGTTCGTATATCTCGGCATGACGCAGGCAGGATGGAGCGCGCGCCCCGCAGCAGCCCCCACGGACAAGCCGACCGCCCGCCCCGAGCAAGCCGCGTTCACTCCGCCCAGCGTGGATAGCATCCCCGATGGCCCCTATGGCGATGCGATCCGCAAGGGGATGGCAATCTTCAACGATACGCAAAACCAGGTCGGCGAATATGCCGGCAGCAAGCTGAAATGCAGCAATTGCCATCTCGATTCAGGCAGGCAGCCCTTCGCCGCGCCGATGTGGGCGGCGTGGGTCAAATACCCCTCCTATCGGACGAAGAACGAGCAGATCAACACGATGGAAGACCGGATTTCCGGCTGCTTCACCTACTCGATGAACGCGCAGGCATCGGTGAAGGGCAAGGCACCCCCACCGGGTGACGACATCTATCGCTATCTCGAAACCTATTTCGCCTGGCTGGCCACCGGCGCCAAGGTGGGGGCGGATATGCCGGGCCAGGGTTATCTCGCCCTGCCCAAGACCGCGCTCGGCTATGATCCGGCACGCGGGCAGAAGGTCTATGAGGAAAACTGCGCCAGCTGCCATGAACTGACGGGGGAAGGGCAGCGCCTGCCTAACGGCAGTTATGATTTCCCGCCGCTGTGGGGCCCGAACTCCTTCAACTGGGGCGCGGGCATGGCGAAGATTTCCAACGCTGCCGGGTTCATCAAATACAATATGCCCTTCGGCAACGGCAACAGCCTGACCGACCAGCAGGCTTGGGACGTGGCCGCCTACGTTGTGAGCCACGAGCGCCCCCGCGACCCGCGGCAAACCGGCAGTATCGAACAGGCTCGCGCGGCGCACCACAAGTCGGGCGATTATTACGGGCAGGTCGTCAACGGCGATTTGCTGGGCGACGGAAAGCCCTAGTTCCCGAAACAAACGGCTTGCCCTCAGCGGGTAGAAATCTATCATCACTAATCAGTTTAATTCAGGTGATTAGCGATGGTTTCCAAACGGATTGCTCCACGTCTTTTTGCAGTACTCTTTGGGGCTAGTGCGCTTGGTTCTCCTGCATTGGCCAATACGGTGGAGCAGGACGCTGAAGCGTTCGGCGCCCGGCAGAATATCCTTGCCGTCGCCCTCTCGCCGTCAGGGGACAAGCTTGCTTATATCGCGCCGGTCAACGGATCGGGTGAGACGATCTATGTCGTCGATCTGGCCAACGGACAGCCGCCGAAGGCGATCCTATCCAATTCGGATGTGCATACCGATATCGACTATTGTCAGTGGGCGAGCGAAACGCGCCTGGTGTGCAACACCAGCGCAGTTGCGGAAGATGCCGGGGTATTGGTCGGCTTCAGCCGCCTGATCATGGTCGATGCCGACGGGCGCAACCTCAAGAGCCTCACCCGCACGCGGAGCAGCCGCGCCTTGGGCATTCGGCAGGATGGCGGGGACATCATCGCCCTCGAAGTTGATGGTAAACCAGGTAAGATGCTCATGACGCGCAGCTATCTGTCCGAAGTCCAGCTGGGTACGCGCACTGCGAACAAGGAATCAGGTCTAGGCGTCGACCTCGTCGACATCGACAGCCTCAATCCGCGCAAGGAGGTGTCGCCCGACCCCGATGCAATCGACTATATTGCCGATGACAAGGGCGTCGTCAGGATCATGGCGCGCCAACCGTTGAGTACGCTCGGCCGGACGGGGAGCGAACGCTACTACAGCTATCGCGAAGCCGATGGCGGCAAGTGGCGGGACCTGTCGACCATTCTGGTCGGCGAGGGTTACGACAAGGGGTTCAGGCCGATCGCCGTCGATGCGGCGAGCAATCTGGCCTATGGGTTCGATGAAAAAGACGGGTACCAGGCGCTCTACACGATGGCGCTCGACGGTTCGGGGGCCACGACACTGGTGATGAGCCGTGACGATGTGGATGTCGACGGCCTGCTGCGCATCGGGCGCAATCGCCGCGTCATCGGTGGCAGCTTCGCAACCGAGCGGCGCATGGCGAAATATTTCGATCCGCAGCTCGACAAGCTGGCAGGTGCGCTTGCTTCCGCCCTGCCGGGCACACCTCAGATCGGGATCATTGATGCCAGCGAAGGCGAAGGCAAGCTGCTGATCGAAGCATCAAGCGATGTGGATCCGGGGACGATCTACCTTTTCGACAAGGGGAGCAAGCAACTCAATCCGCTGCTCTCGGTCCGGCCGCAGCTCGATGGCCGTGTGATGGGCAAGATGACACCGGTCACCTTCCCGGCGGCGGATGGCACCCAGATACCCGGATATCTCACCCTCCCGCCGGGAGTGGTGGAGGCCAAGGGGCTGCCGACCATCGTCATGCCGCACGGTGGGCCGGGCTCGCGTGACGAATGGGGATTCGACTGGCTGGTCCAGTTCTTCGCCGCGCGCGGCTATGCAGTGTTGCAGCCGAATTTCCGCGGATCCAGTGGCTATGGCCAGGCCTGGTTCGGCCGCAACGGCTTCAAGGCATGGAAAACGGCGATCGGGGATATCGATGATGCTGGCCGCTGGTTGGTTAACCAAGGCATCGCAAACCCGGACAAGCTGGCCATCGTCGGCTGGTCCTACGGCGGTTACGCGGCGCTTCAATCTCAGGTGCTCGAGCCCGGGCTTTACAAAGCGGTTGTAGCCATCGCGCCGGTGACGGATCTCGACCTGCTGCGCGAGGAGGCCCGGCCTTACACCAATTTCTCGCTCGTCGATAAATTCATCGGCAACGGGCCGCACGTTAAGGAAGGCAGCCCGGCGGCGAACGTCGAACGTTTCCAGGCCCCGGTGCTGTTGTTCCACGCCACATCCGACCAGAACGTCGACGTTCAGCAGTCACGGGAAATGCGCGACCGGCTGGAAAAGGCGGGAAAATCCGTCGAATATGTCGAGTTTCAGGATCTCGACCACAGCCTGAGCGACAGCAATGCGCGGCAGCAGATGCTGCTAAAGGCGGCACAGTTCCTCGCGGCGAAGCTCGGTCGCTGACATAAAAAGGGCGGCCACCAGGGCCGCCCTTTTGCAATTGGTTGTCCGTTACCGGATCAGCGCGAGTAGAACTCGACGACCAGGTTCGGTTCCATGGTGACCGGATAGGGCACTTCGTCCAGCGTCGGCACGCGGGCGAAGGTCACCTTGTCGTTGCCGTCGGTCGAAACATAGTCGGGAATGTCGCGCTCGGGCAGGCTCTGCGCTTCGATCACCAGCGCCATTTCCTTGGCCTTGCTGCCCAGGCTGATGACGTCGCCCACCTTGATGCGGCGGCTGGCGATGTTGCACTTCACGCCGTTCACATAGATGTGGCCGTGGGAAACGATCTGGCGGGCCGAGAAGATGGTCGGCGCGAACTTGGCGCGATAGACGACCATGTCGAGGCGCTGTTCGAGCAGGCCGATCAGGTTCTGGCCGGTATCGCCCTTCATGCGCGATGCTTCCTGATAGGTGCGCTTGAACTGCTTTTCGGTGACGTCGCCGTAATAGCCCTTGAGCTTCTGCTTGGCGCGCAGCTGCAGACCGAAATCGCTCATCTTGCCCTTGCGGCGCTGACCGTGCTGGCCCGGACCGTAGGAACGCTTGTTGACCGGCGAATTCGGACGACCCCAGATGTTTTCGCCCATCCGGCGGTCGAGTTTATACTTGGCGCTTTTGCGCTTCGACATATGTCGCATCCTTCGATTTGCTATCGCCGCCACATCGGCAGCGCTTCAACCCGGAACCGCACCGCTGGACCATCCGTCCAGCGCGGCCGCCGCTTCACCGGGGTGCGGGGCCAATTGCGAAGGCGCGCCATTAGCAGGATTACCCGTCAGGTCAAGCGCAACTCTCGCTCGACTTTGCCCTGCATCCCACGCAATGGCGCCTGATGGACGATACAGTAAAGCTACCCGAAGACTGCGAGGACATGCGAGATGTGCGCGCCGGTGTCGACGCGCTCGACCGGCGCCTTGTGGACCTGCTTGCCTTGCGTTTCGGCTACATGCGCGCCGCCGCGCGGATCAAGCCGGAGCGCAGCCACGTGCGCGACGAGGAGCGCAAGGCAGCGGTGATCGCCGCCGCCACTCACCACGCCGCACAAAACGGAATACCGGCGGAGGCAATCGGACAAATCTGGGAGCATCTCGTCGAGGCTTCGATAGCCTATGAGATGATCGAGTGGGACCGCCTCAAGAATGACGATCGCGCCTAGGCTCGATCGTCGCAGCAAGCCCTAGCTGCCGCTCATCGCGGAAACCCGTCCTGTCTTCATGTCAACATCGTTCTGGTCAACTGCGCCGGAATCGATGGCATCCCATTGTTCCTTGGTCTTGCACTGACGGGCAGCCGTGCGGAAACCGGTATTCTGGACTGTCCGGCAGATCTTCACGACCTTCTTCTTCTCTGGCTTCTCAGCCTTCTGCTTCTGCTCCTGCTGCTCCGACGCACTAGCGGAATCAGCCGCGTGGGCAGGAACAATGGCGAGAACGGCAAAGACAAACGCAACAGGTGCAAGGCGCATCAACAAGGTCTCCAAGAAGGGATTTGCGGCATCGAACTTCCTAGCCGCCCGCTATGTCATTGACCTATCGCGATAGATGGCACCTGTCGAGCGGTTCATTTGCGGTCTTCCTTTTCCAGCGCCGAGAGGATGCCGCGCAGGGTGCGGACTTCCAGATGGTTCCAGCCCGGCTTGGTCAGCATTCCGCGCAGTGTGCGACGGGTGGCTTCCGCCCGGGCGGCGGGACGAAAATAGCCCTTGGGTTCGAGCAGCCGCTCGAAGTGGTGGATCATCCCTTCGAGATCTTCCTGCGGGGCCGGGGGTAACAGCTCCTCTTCGGTCGGAATCTCGAGCGCCTGCGTCTTCGACCATTCATAGGCCACGAGGATCACCGCCTGCGCGAGGTTTAGCGAGGCGAATTCGGGATTGATCGGTACGGTGACGATGGCGCGGGCAAGCGCCACGTCCTCTGTCTCCAGCCCCGAGCGTTCGGGGCCGAACAGGATGGCGCTCCGACCGACATTCCCGGCGATCTCGCCCGCTGCCCTGTCAGGCGTGTACACCGGCTTGGTCACCCCGCGCTTGCGCACAGTCGTGGCATAGACATGCGAACAATCGGCCACGGCCTCTGCTGTGGTCGAATAAACCTGCGCATTCTGGAGTACGATATCGGCGCCCGATGCGGCTGGGCCGGCGCTGGGGTTCGGCCAGCCGTCGCGCGGCTCGACCAGGCGCATCTCGGCGAGCCCGAAGTTGAGCATGGCGCGCGCCGCCTTGCCGATATTCTCGCCCAATTGCGGGCGCACCAGCACGATGACGGGTTTGTCAGCCTTTCGCGACATCGCCCACATCGCGGACATTGCTGGCAAATTCCTCGAAATCGCGGGCTTCGCTGAAGTCGCGATAGACGCTGGCGAAGCGGATATAGGCCACGCTGTCGATCTGGCGCAGGCCGTCCATCACCAGTTCGCCGATACGCGACGAGGGCACTTCGCTCTCGCCCGACGTTTCGAGCTGGCGCTGGATGCCCGAAACGAGCTGGTCGATCCGTTCCTGGCTCACGCCGCGCTTGCGGCAGGCGAGCGCGACCGACTGTTCCAGCTTGCCGCGATCGAAGGATTCGCGCCGGTCACCCGACTTCACCACCAGAACTTCGCGCAATTGCACGCGTTCGAAAGTGGTAAAGCGAGCGCCGCAGCGGCTGCACTGGCGCCGCCGCCGGATCGAGGTGTTGTCCTCGGTCGGGCGGCTATCCTTTACCTGGCTATCGTCATGCGCACAGAATGGGCAGCGCATCGGCTCACTTCTTGATCCGGTTGTAGAACATGAATCCTGCCCCGGCGATCGCACCAACCGCAATGCTGAGGCCCGGCAACAAAGCGCCGGCGACCGCGCCTGCCACGGCGCCGGTCAGCACCGGCTTGGTCGAGGGATGGTCGAGCCCACCCTTCGCCATGCCCGAAATTTCGGACTTCGCGTCTTCGACCCAATCCTGTCCGCCGCCTTGCCGATCGTCGTTCATCTTACATCCCCGGATAGACTGGGAAGGCGTCGCACAATTCGGTCACCCGGCGGCGCACGCTTTCCTCGACCTGGGCATCGCCCTCATCACCATTCTTGGCAAGCCCTTCGACGACTTCCGCGATCAACTGGCCGATCTGGCGGAATTCGGCCGGGCCAAAGCCGCGCGTGGTGCCCGCCGGAGTGCCGAGACGGATCCCGCTGGTGACGAAGGGAGAGCGCGTGTCGTAGGGGACGCCGTTCTTGTTGCAGGTCAGCCAGGCGCGATCGAGGCCCTTTTCGGCAGCCTTGCCGGTCACGTCCTTGGGCGTAAGATCGACGAGCATCAGGTGGTTATCGGTACCGCCCGACACCACACGCAGCCCGTGTTCTTCTACGCTCGCGGCGAGCGCACGGGCATTTTCGACCACGCTGGCGGCATAGCTGCGGAAATCGGGGCGCAGCGCCTCAGCGAAGGCCACGGCCTTGGCCGCGATGACATGCACCAGCGGACCACCCTGCATGCCGGGGAACACCGCCATGTTGATCGGCTTGCTCAATTCCTCGTCGTTCCACAGGATCACGCCCGACCGCGGGCCGCGCAGGCTCTTGTGGGTGGTGGTGGTCACGACATGGGCGTGCGGGAAGGGCGAGGGGTGTGCGCCGCCCGCGACCAGGCCCGAGATATGGCTCATGTCGACCATCAGCCATGCGCCGACTTCGTCTGCCACCTTGCGGAAGGCTTCCCAGTCCCACACCCGCGAATAGGCTGTGCCACCCGCGATGATCAGCTTGGGCTTGTGTTCTTTCGCGATCGCCAGGACTTCGTCCATGTCGATCTGCTCGTCCTCGCGGCGCACGCCATAGGGAACGGGATTGAACCACTTGCCGCTCATATTGACCGGCGAGCCATGGGTGAGGTGCCCGCCCGAATTGAGGTCGAGCCCCATGAAGGTGTCGCCAGGCTGCAGCAGCGCCAAGAACACGGCCTGGTTCATCTGGCTGCCCGAATTGGGCTGCACATTGGCGAAATTGCAGCCGAACAGTTGCTTCGCCCGCTCGATCGCCAACGTCTCCACCACATCGGCATAATCGCAGCCGCCGTAATAGCGCTTGCCGGGATAGCCCTCGGCGTATTTGTTGGTGAAAACGCTCCCGGTCGCTTCCAGCACTGCGCGGCTGGCGATGTTTTCCGACGCGATCAGTTCGATCTTGCCCTGCTGGCGCTTCAGCTCGTTGCGGATCGCGCCGAACACCTCGGGATCGGCATCGGCCAGCGTATCGTGCCAGAAACGGTTCATCGGGTTCGACAGGGTGGCGGGGGCGGTGCTCATGCGCGGGGCCTCAGCAAGAAGGGTTGGAAAGCTTGTCGACCCGGCGCTGGTGGCGCCCGCCGGCAAAATCGGTGGCAAGGAATGCGTCGAGACAGGCCTTGGCCATGTCGCTGCCGGTCAGCCGTGCGCCCATCGCGATGCAATTCGCATCATTGTGTTCGCGGGCCAGCGCGGCGGAAAGAGGTTCGGACACCAGCGCACAGCGGACCGCGGCGTTGCGATTGACGCTGATCGAGATGCCGATGCCGCTGCCACACAGGGCAACCCCGCGCTCGGCGGTGCCATCTGCGACGACGGAGGCCAGCTTGTAGCCGTAATCGGGATAATCGACGCTGTCGGCGCTGTCGGGTCCCAGGTCGGCGACCTCGTGTCCCAGCTCGATGAGATACTCCCGCAACTCGGCCTTGAGGGCGAGTGCGGCATGATCGGAGGCGATGGCGATGCGCATGCATGGCCCCATAGGGACTGACTCCGATTCCCGCCACCCCGGATGGGCCGATTTTACCCTGTCGGGAGCGGTTGCATGCGACGAATGCTTGACCCCTCCGCGCCAATCGACTTTGCTCGGCGGACAGGAGGGGTTTCGATGCGCAACTGGTTATGGTTCCTTGTTCCGCTGATCGCAGCGATTGCGCTGGCGGTCATGGGCACGACCCCGCCCTCGCCATCCGGCCTCGACACGGGCGAACGCGCGTTTTCCGCTGCACGCGCGATGCGCGATGTCGAACAGATCGCGCGCGAACCGCATATGATGGGGACGCCTGCCAACGCGAAAGTCCGCGCCTATCTGCGCAGCAGGCTGGAACAGATGGGATTCGCGGTCAGCGAAGAGACTGGCCCGCTCGACGAATATTCGCGCAAGCGCCGGGCTGGCTGGAGCGGTGACGAAGGGCCGGCGCCCGAGTTGGTGAATGTGATCGGCTATTTGCCGGGCAGCGACCCCGATCTGCCGGCGGTGGCGATGATGGCGCATCACGACACGGTTTGGGGATCGCCCGGCGCCGCCGACGATACCGCCGGAGTCGCCTCGATCCTCGAAGCGGCAAGGGCGATCAAGGCGTCGGGGCCGATGCGCCGCAGCATCTATGTGATCTTCACCGATGGCGAGGAACTGGGGTTGAGCGGCGCCAAGCAGTTCTTTGCGGCAAATCCCGCTGCGGCGAAGATCGGCGCGGTGATCAATCTCGAAGCGCGCGGCGGAGGCGGGGTGGCCAGCCTGTTCCAGCTTTCCCGGGGTAACGAACAGGCCGCGCGGCTGTATGCAGCCGCAGTCCCGCATCCCACGGCATCCTCGCTTGCTGCCTATCTCTATTCGGTGCTGCCCAACGATACCGATCTGAGCGAGACGCTGGATCGGGGTGGCTATGCGGCCTACAATATCGCGTTCATCGGCCGATCGGCGCTGTATCATTCGCCGCTGGCGACGCCGGACCGGCTCGACCAGGGCTCGTTGCAGCATATGGGCGAACAGACGCTCGCCCTGGCGCGGACCATGGCCAATGCGCAGGATCTGCCCGCGGAAACGCGTGACGCGGTGTTCTTCGACCTGTTCGGGCGGATGGTGGTCCTTTATCCGCCATGGGTCGGGTGGGCGATGCTGTTCGTGGGCGCAGCGGGACTGATGTTGGCGTTTCTGCGCGGGCGAAAGACGGGCAGTGTGGGTGCGGGCGCTGCGCAAATGCTGGCCTTGCTGGTCGTAACCGGCGTGGCGCTTTTCGCGCTGAACTGGATATCGGGGGCAGGCGGAGATTATTACGACCGGCTCGCGGCCATCCCGCGCCTGACGGCGATGGCGGTACTGACTTGCCTCGCCATGATGCTGTTCGTCTTCGGACCGAGGGAGTCCGCCCAGCGCAAACGCATCGGGGCGGCATTGCCGCTGCTGGGGCTGGCTATCATCGGTCAGGCGCAGGCGCCGACCGCTGCCTATTTTCTCGTCATTCCCGTGATTCTCGCTGGTGTGGTCGAAGCGATCCGGGCGATAGGTGGCAAGCGCGCAGGACTGATCTTTGCGAGCATCTTCGCGGCGTTGGTGGCTGGAAATCTGCTCGGGCTTGGCTACTGGACGATGCAGGGGGTGGGGCCGAGCATGCCCTTTGTCATCGCCCTGCCGGCAGCACTCATCGCGCTGATGTGGCTGGCGCTATGGCCCGGCCTCGCCAGCGCACGCAAGCTGGGCGGCGTCGCGCTTCTCGCCGCGCTGGCTCTGGCGTTGTGGGTCAGGTTCGATGCGGTGCCCCCGACCGTCGCGGTTTACGCCGCCGACAAGCCGGGGTGAGGCAACCAAGTCCTTACTGATCGAGGAACGAGCGCATCTTGCGGCTGCGGCTCGGGTGCTTGAGCTTGCGCAGCGCCTTGGCCTCGATCTGGCGGATACGTTCGCGGGTGACCGAGAACTGCTGGCCGACTTCTTCCAGCGTGTGATCGGTGTTCATGCCGATACCAAAACGCATGCGCAACACGCGTTCCTCACGCGGGGTGAGGCTGGCGAGCACGCGGGTAACGGTTTCCTTGAGGTTCGCCTGAATGGCGGCGTCCACCGGGATGATCGCGTTCTTGTCCTCGATGAAATCGCCGAGGTGGCTGTCTTCCTCGTCGCCGATCGGCGTTTCGAGGGAGATCGGCTCCTTGGCGATCTTCATCACCTTGCGCACTTTTTCGAGCGGCATGGAAAGGCGTTCGGCCATTTCCTCCGGCGTCGGCTCGCGGCCTTGCTCGTGGAGGAACTGGCGGCTTGTGCGCACCAGCTTGTTGATCGTTTCGATCATATGGACCGGGATGCGGATCGTGCGCGCCTGATCGGCGATCGAGCGGGTGATCGCCTGCCTGATCCACCATGTGGCGTAGGTGCTGAACTTGTAGCCCCGGCGGTATTCGAACTTGTCGACCGCCTTCATCAGGCCGATATTACCTTCCTGAATAAGATCAAGGAATTGCAGGCCACGGTTGGTGTATTTCTTGGCGATGGAAATCACCAGGCGCAGGTTCGCCTCGACCATTTCCTTCTTGGCGATACGCGCTTCGCGTTCACCCTTCTGCACCATGTTCACGATGCGCCGGAATTCGGGCAGCGACATGCCGGTGGCGGCCGCGATATCGGCAATCTCGGTGCGAATCCGCTCGATCGCATCGGCCTCCTTCTCGGCGAAGGCGGCCCATTTCTTGTCCTTCTTGGCGTTCGCGAACAGCCAGCTGTCGTCCAGCTCGTTGCCGATATAGGCCTGCAGGAAGTCGGCACGCTTGACCTTGTGGCGTTCCGCCAAGCGCAGCATCTGGCCGCCCAGAGTCGTCAGCCGACGGTTGAACGCGTAGAGATTGTCGACCAGGAATTCGATCTTGGTCGCGTGGAACTGCACGCTCTCGACCTCGGCGGTCAGGTCTTCGCGCAGTTGTTCGTATTTCTTTTCCTTGGCGGCAGGGAAGTCCTCACCCTGGCCGAGCACGTCGACGCGCTCCGCCTGGATCTTCTCGAACTTCTTGAACAGATCCGCGATGCGGGCAAAGCGCTCCAGCGCCTCGGGCTTGAGCGCGGCTTCCATCTGGGCGAGCGAGAGGGTGTTGTCCTCCTCGTCGTCTTCCTGGCGGCGGCGCGAGGAACCCTCTTCGCCGTCTTCGTCCTCGTCGCCGTCTTCTTCCTCGTCCTCGACCTCATCGTCGTCGCGGATCGTCGGCCCGGCGGTCTCCTCAGAGATTTCGCCGTCATCATCGTCTTCGGCGCCTTCCTCCATCTTGTCGACGGGCGGCTCCTTGGACAGCATCGCGTCGAGATCGAGGATCTCGCGCAGCTGCATTTCTTCGTTGTTGAGCGCTTCGGACCACTGGATGATCGCGTGGAAGGTGATCGGGCTTTCGCAGAGCCCCATGATCATCGTGTCGCGCCCGGCCTCGATTCGCTTGGCGATGGCGATTTCGCCTTCGCGGCTGAGCAGCTCGACCGCACCCATTTCGCGCAGGTACATGCGCACCGGATCGTCGGTGCGATCGGTGGCTTCCTTCTTTTTCGCGGCAGTCGGAGTGGGGCGCGCGGGCTTGGACTCATCGTCGTCGTCATCGTCGCTGCCGTCGATGTCGTCGACATCGTTGTCCTGGTCGCCTTCACCCTCGGCATCTTCGTCGTTCTCGACGATATTGACGCCCATTTCCGAGATCGCGGCCATGATGTCCTCGATCTGCTCGGAACTCATCTGGTCCTGCGGCAGGGCCTCGTTCAGCTCGTCATAGGTGACGTAGCCGCGCTTCTTCGCGCGCGCGATCAGCTTCTTGATCGAAGCTTCGTTGAGATCGATCAGCGGAGCGTCGTCGTTCTTCTTGCCGTCGTCTTCGGAGGCCATTCGTTTGTCAGTCCGTTTCCATGTCGCCATCCGGATCTGCGTCGCCGGATGAAGAATTATCGGGTGGGCCTTCCGCGCGGGAGGCCCGTTTGCTCGCCATGTGCCCGAGTCGCCTCTCGAAATCCAGCTTTCGCTTGAGCAGGCGCTGCTGCTCCGCGAAAGCTGCCTCGGGATCGGTCTCGAACCGCGCAGTGGCAGCGGCGAGCGCAGCCTCCAGCGCGGGCCTTTCGACCAGCAGCGAAACGGCTTCGGCCAGCACTTCGCGCGCGACTTGCGGATCCAGTCCTTCTCCAAGGAAGGCGAAACGGGCATTATCCGGCGGCGCGGTTGGGCCGAGTTCGCCCGATATGGGGGAATTTTCCCCCGGTTCAAGCATTTCCGCGGCTTCGATCAGCGAATTGATCGCCAGCGCCAGTTTCGGTTCGAGCGAACACAGCCGCAGCAGAGCATCTTCGTGCCGCATGACCTGGTCGGGATAGCGCATCAGGCCGGCTATTACCGACGCCGCCAGCGAATCGCGCCCGCCGCCGCCGGTGATGCGCAGCAGCCGGTCCGCCGCCTCACGCGACAGGGCAGGGCGAGGCAGCGCGCCGCCACGCCCGCGTGGTTTCCAGTCGCTCTTCCACTCACGCCCCTGTTGCCGGGGCGGAAAGGCGAAAGCAGAAAAGCGTTCGAGCAATTCGCGTTTGTAGAGCGCCTTGATATCGGGGTGCTGGATCGTGTCGACATGGTCGAGCAACCGCGCCTTCAGCCCCGCTTTAGCCTCCGGCGTGTCGTGCGGCTGCGCGTCGCGTTCAGCTTCCCACAAGGTTTCGAGCAGGCTGGTGGGCCGGGCGAGCAATTCACCCATTGCGCCGGCACCCTTCTGCCGGATGAGATCGTCCGGATCGAGCCCGGCAGGCAGGCGCACGGTCCCCAGCGTCTTGCCGGGGCCCAGCATCGGCAGCGCGCGGCCGATGGCCTTCAACACCGCGCGCTGACCCGCCTTGTCGCCATCGAAGGCGAGGATCGGAGCGTCCACCAGCCGCCACAGCAGGGTCAGCTGGTGCTCGGTGAGCGCGGTGCCCATCGGAGCGACGGCTTCTTCGAACCCGGCGGCGGCCATCGCGACGCAGTCCATCTGCCCTTCGACAACCACGATCCGGCCCGATCTGCGCGATGCGGGACCCGCGCGGTGCAGGTTGAACAGCGTCCGCCCCTTGTCGAACAGCGGCGTGTCGGGCGAGTTGAGGTATTTCGGTGCGTCCTTCTTGTCCGCATCGAGGATACGCGCGGCGAAGCCGATCACCCGTCCGCGCGCATCGTGGATCGGCATGGTCAGCCGGTCGCGGAAACGGTCGTAGGGCGGCTTGTCGTCAACCCCGATCCGCAGGCCCGCCTCGATCAGCATCGGTTCCTCGAACTGGTCCAGCGCCTCCTTGATCGCCTGGCGCCCGGAGGGGGCATAGCCGAAGCCGAAGCGTTCCTTCGTATGCGCGTCGAACCCGCGCGAATCGAGATAGGCACGCGCCTTCGCCCCGGCGGGGGTATCCAGGCTCTCGCGATACCAGTCCTGCGCCGCCTGCATCACATCGTGCAGGGTCGCGCGCTGTTCCGCCTGCTTCGCCGCGCGCGGATCGGGCGCGGGGACTTCCATCCCGGCTTCGGCGGCGAGCTCCTTGATCGCATCCATGAACGCCAGCCCGCGCTGGTCGGTCATCCAGCGGATCACGTCGCCATGCGCGCTGCAGCCGAAACAGTGGTAAAAGCCCTTCTCGTCATTGACGTAGAAGCTGGGTGTGTTCTCGTTGTGGAACGGACAGCACGCCTTCCATTCGCGCCCAGCCTTCTGCAGCTTGGTTGTGCGCATGATGACGCTGGAGAGCGTCACGCGGCTGCGCAGTTCATCAAGCCATTGGGGTGAGAGCATCCCGTGTCCATGCGCGGGCTGCGACGGCGAATCAAGCCGTGCGCGATATGCTGCGTGGATCAGCCTGCCTTGGCAGGATCGGGCAGGCAGGCGTCGCCAGCATCCTTGGCCGCAGCGGGCCATGGCCCCAGGCCATGCGCGGTGGTGCCGTCGACCGCGATTTCAAAGGCGTCGGTCGGCCCGGCCGGGGGCAGGGTGGATTGCCACCAGAAAGTGATCGGTTCGGCCTGTTCCCACTGATCGCCGCCATCGCCCGCGCTGATCGTCCAGGCGAGTGCGCCGTCGACGCAGCTCATCACGACGTCGACCTTCTGGCCGACAGCCGCCATCGCCTCGCCCTTGGAGTAACCGGCAGTGCCGGTAAAGCCATTGGCGGGGCGGGTCATGCGGAACATCGTCGCGCGTTCGACATCGGACGCATCGTTGCCCTTGCCGCTGCCGACGCTCGCGTTGTTGTCCTCGCCCGGATAGACGACGTAGACATAGGTATAGACGGTGCCCGCGGGGGCGGTCTTCGGGTCGCAGGCCTGCATTCCAGCTGGGCAGGCGACATAAGACCGCATGTCCGCGAAATTGCCGACTTCGTTCGACAGCTTGGCCTCGACCTGCGGCCCAGCGGGACCGACGATCTTGGGCCCCAGCTGCAGGTCGGCAAAATCGGCCGCTTGCAGCGCCTCGCTCGCCGCTTCGCGTTCGCTCGCGGTGGTCGCCTTGTCGAGGTCGGTCACCTCGGTCTTGCCTGCGGGCTGGTCCGAACAGGCTGTGGCGGCACAACTGGCGACGAGGGCCAGCGCGAAGGCACGAAACGGGGGCAGGCGTGTCATCCGAAACTCTCCTTGACCAGCTTGCTGGCCTTGCTCATGTCGAGTTCAGCGCCGTGGCGGGCTTTTAGTTCCGCCATCACCCGGCCCATATCCTTAATGGAATCGGCCCCGATGCTTTCCTTGATCGCGGCGATGGCGGCGGCGGTTTCGGCATCGTCCATCATGCGCGGCAGGAATTCCTCGATCACCGCCAGTTCGGCCTGTTCCTTGTCGGCCAGTTCCTGCCGCCCACCATCAACATACATGGTTATCGACTCGCGCCGCTGCTTCGCCATTTTTTGCAAAACGCCGACCACGATTTCATCGTCGGGCGTTTCTGCGGTGCTGGTGCGCAGTTCGATATCGCGATCCTTGATCTTGGCTGAGATCAGCCGCAGCGCGGCGGTGCGGTCCTTCTCGCCCGACTTCATGGCTGCGATGGTGGCCTGCTTGATATCGTCACGGATCATTTTTCCGGCTTTCCTGTGGATGGATTGATATGCGCGGCGCTTAGCCCAACATTGTGCGCCGCGATAGGTTGACGCAGGCAACACTCGCGTCTAGCGGCTGGGTCTTAGCGACATCGCCGGAAACCCCTGACTCGGAGCGCCCCATGGCCGACCCCGCATCTTCGCACGCGCCACCCAAGGGCGCGACCGGAGTCCTTGTGCTTGCAGACGGCACGATCATCTGGGGCAAGGGCTTCGGCGCCACCGGTTCGGCGGTGGGCGAAGTGTGCTTCAACACCGCGATGACCGGCTATCAGGAGGTGATGACCGATCCCTCCTACGCGGCGCAGATTGTCACCTTCACCTTCCCCCATATCGGCAATGTCGGCACCAATGCCGAGGACTTCGAAGCCAGGGTCGAAGGCGCGGTGGGTTGCGTGGTGCGGCAGGATGTCACCCGCCCGTCGAACTTCCGCTCCGAACAGGAATTCACCGAATGGATGGCGGCGCAGGGCAAGATCGGCCTTGCGGGGGTGGACACCCGCGCGCTGACCCGCCGCATCCGCATGGCCGGCGCGCCTAATGCGGTGATCGCGCACGAACCGAGCGGGACGTTCGACATTCCCGCGCTGCTCAAGCGCGCGCAGGACTGGCCGGGGCTGGAAGGAATGGACCTCGCCCCGCGCGTTACCCGCGATGCGGATGAGAAATGGGGCGGCGGCGCATGGGCGCTGGGCAAGGGCTATGCCCGCGCGGCGTGGGACAACAAGCCGCATGTCGTGGCGATGGACTTCGGCGGCAAGGACAATATCTTCCGCAACCTCGTGAAGGCAGGCGCGCGGGTGACGGTGGTTCCGGCGAAGACGTCGCTCGAAGATATCCTCGCATTGCAGCCCGACGGCGTGTTCCTGTCGAACGGCCCCGGCGACCCGGCGGCGACCGGCGAATATGCCGTGCCGGTGATCCGCGGCCTCCTCGATCGCGATATCCCGATCTTCGGCATTTGCCTGGGCCATCAGATGCTGGCCTTGGCAGCGGGCGCGAAGACGGTGAAGATGCACCAGGGCCACCGCGGCGCGAACCACCCGGTCCAGCGTGTGGGCGAGGGCTGGGGCGATACCGCTGGCCTCGTCGAGATTACCTCGATGAACCACGGCTTCGCGGTCGATGCGGCGACCCTGCCGCCGGGCGTGGAGCAGACCCACGTCTCGCTGTTCGACGGCTCCAACTGCGGGATTTCGATCAGCGGTAAGCAGGCGTTCGGCGTGCAGTACCACCCCGAGGCGAGTCCGGGCCCGCAGGACAGCTTCTACCTGTTCGAGAAGTTTGTGGGGATGTTGGGGTGACGACTAACGAGATACTTACGCTACTTGCCATCGTCGCTGGGCCAATCATCGCGGTCTGCATCACGCTTTGGATCGATGCAAGGCGAAGGAAGCATGAGCAGCGCGTAATCGTCTTACGTCATCTGATTGCGACACGACACCTTCCCGCTGACCCAGGTTTTCTCACCGCCATCAATCTCATTCCCGTGGAATTTAATGATCGACCCGCGGTTATCAGAGCATACAACGAGTTTATCATGGCCTCGAAAGCCAACCTCGATGGCAAAAATGACGAAGCAACGCTTCAGAACTCAGCGACAAAGCTGACCCGCCTCATTTTTGAGATTTCACGTTCGCTGGGCTTCGATCTTCGCGAAACCGATATCCAGACCTCGGCATACGCATCAGATGGATGGGTGAAACGCGATCTTCTCGCGATGAACTCGCAGCAGGCGATGTGCAACATTGCCGATATTTTATGGATGCAAACTCGCCTCCTGCGCGGCGAGTCTTCGGTACAGATATTCGGTGAGTCAGTAGCTGACGCTGCAATTGAGAATGACGAGAAGAAGGCAAAAAAGAAATAATGCCCAAACGCACTGACATCTCCTCGATCCTCGTTATCGGCGCCGGTCCGATCATCATCGGCCAGGCCTGCGAGTTCGACTATTCCGGCACCCAGGCGATCAAGGCGCTGAAGGAGGAGGGCTACCGCGTGGTGCTCGTCAACTCCAATCCGGCGACGATCATGACCGATCCCGACATGGCCGATGCGACCTATGTCGAGCCGATCACGCCCGCAGTCGTCGCCAAGATCATCGAGAAGGAGCGGCCCGACGCGCTGCTGCCGACGATGGGTGGGCAGACCGCGCTCAACACCGCGCTGGCGCTGGCGGAAGAT
>JACXVD010000043.1 GCA_014763545.1 Sphingomonadales bacterium | reverse complement strand
GAAGAAATCCGCCATCCACCACACCTCCTCGCTGGAGGCAGGTGAATCACATCTCGGTGCTGCTGTGAATCCCGTTTATGGGTCCGGACCCTAGATCCATATCAGCTCCGGTTGCCCCGATGGCGAGTGCTACAGCCCCGACAATCCCCTTCCTACCCCAATTCGCGACGAGCCACCGCAAGCGACATCTCCCCGCAAGGCAGGAGCGGAATTTCTTCACACGGCCTGAGCATGGGTCTGAACAAGGCCAATGCTAGCGCTTCGTCCCGCAGACCCCGGTGGCGCAGCGGAAGAAGAATTTGCGCCGACTGACCGAGCAGCCATTTCGTTCAAGCTCGTCCGCGAAGAAATCGACATTGCCGAAATTGGTGCTGTAGGTGCCGATCATCGAGAAGTCCTGGGCGCCGCGCAGGAAGAGCCGCTCGATCAGCGGCAGCACGCGTTTGAGGTGGAACAGGTAGAGCGGGCGCAGGAACCAGCCGCGCGGATCCGACGCCTCGATCAGCGCAAAGCGTCCACCCGGCTTGAGAACGCGTGCGACCAGCGCGGCCAACTGCGCCTGTTGCTGCCGGTTGAAAGTCTTCAGTCCAAAGGTCGAAATGACGAAATCCGCCTCGCCAGCGGGCAGCGCGCTGGCGAGCACATTGTCCTCGATGAAGCCGATCCTGTGCGCCCGCATGGTATGCAACCGGTCCAGCGCACGCTGATGCATGCCCGGTGAGATATCGACCGCGGTGATCCGTTCGACCTGCGGATAAGCGGCCAGCAAATGCGGCCACGCCTCGCCGGTTCCGGCCATAAGGTCGAACCCATTCTGCGGGCCATCGCCGAGTGCGAGCATGTCGACACATTGCCGCCGCCAGATTTCGGTGAAACCGAGCGAGCAGATCGTGCTGAAAGCAATATATTTGCCCGAGCAGCGATCGAACACATCGCGCACGAAGGCCGGATCGTAAATGTCCTGCCCGGCCATCCTATTCCGCCGCCAGCAGTTCCTCCGCCGCGCCGAGATCGACGCTGACCAGGCGGCTGACGCCCTTTTCGATCATCGTGACGCCGAACAGGCGGTGCATGCGGCTCATCGTCACCGCGTTGTGGGTGACGATGAGGTAGCGCGTCTCGGTTTCGTGGACCATCGAATCGAGCAGGTCGCAGAAGCGGTCGATATTCGCATCGTCCAGCGGCGCATCGACTTCGTCGAGCACGCAGATCGGTGCCGGGTTGGTCAGGAACAGGGCAAAGATCAGGGCGGTTGCCGTCAGCGCCTGTTCGCCGCCCGACAGAAGGCTGAGCGATTGCAGCCGCTTGCCAGGCGGCTGGGCGAAGATTTCCAACCCCGCCTCGAGCGGATCGTCGCTGTCGACCAGCGCGAGATGCGCCTGACCGCCTTCGAACAGGCGGGTGAACAATTGCCGGAAATGGGCATCGACCTGTTCGAACGCGGCGCGCAGGCGTTCGCGCCCTTCGCGATTGAGGCTGCCGATCGAGCCGCGCAGCCGGTTGACCGCTTCCGCCAGCTCGGCTTGTTCGGCAGCGCTGGCGCCGTGTTCGACCTCCAGCCGCGCCAGTTCGTCGGCTGCGACCAGATTGACCGGACCGATACGTTCGCGGCTGGCGACCAGCCGGTCCATCTCTTCGGATTCGATGCCCGAATCCTTCACACCCTGCGCGTCGAAGCCGAAGCGTTCGCCAAGCAGCGGCGGCGGGCACTGGAATCGTTCGCCCGAAATGCGCGCCATTTCGCTGCGGCGCGCTTCCTCGTTTTCGGCCCGCGCTGCCAGCCCGGCGCGCGCTTCGCGGGCAGTCGCCAGAGCCTCGGTCACTTCGGCCAGGCGCTTGTCGATCGCCTGGGCCGCCTGCGTCGCTTCGGCCACTTGCGCTTCCGCCTTGGCAAGCTCTTCGCCCAGCCGTGCGCGCACCGCGTCGCCCTGTTCGATCTCGCGCATCAGCGCCTCGGGCTTGGCGGCGAAGACGGCGCGCTCTTCCTCGATTTCTTCGAACCGGCGGGCCATGTCCGACAGGCGCCGCGCGGCATCGCCCGCACGCGCCTGCCAGTTGGCGATGTCCGATCGCTGGGCGGCGGTGCGTTCGCGCGCCACGGCCAGCGACTGGTCATGCGCGGCCAGTTCGGCCAGCGCCGCCTGCATCCCGCTGCGCGCGGCTTCGTTCTTGGCCTGCGCCGCTTCCAGCGCGACGCGCCCGGTATCGGGCGAGGGCAGGGCGGCGCGCTTGCCCTGTGCCACCGTCAACTCGCTTTCGGCCTGCTTGCGTTGATCGGCGAGATCGCCCTGGGCGGCATCGAGTTCGGCGAGGCGCGCGGCATGGCGTTCGCGCGCGGCTTCTGCCTGGTCGAGCGCACGCAGGGCTTGCCGTTCGCTCTCAGCCGCTTCGCCAAGCGCCCGTTCGGCGGCAATCAGGCCACGTTGGAGCTCGGACAGCTCCTCTTGTGCCGCTTTCTGTGCGGCTTCTGCTTCTCCTGCGCGGGCGCGCAAATTGGGCAGGGTGACTTCGAGTTCGGCAAAGCGGTTCTCCGCTTCCAGCCGCGCGGCTTCGGCGGCCCCTTCGCCGCGCGCGACGAAACCGTCCCACCGCCGCAGATGGCCGCCAGTGGTGACCAGCCATTCGCCCGGCTTCAGCTGCCGCCCATCGTCGCTTTCCGCCACATGCACCAGCGCAAGCCGGGCCGCGAGTTCGGGCGGGCAATCGGTCACATGCGCGGCGAGACTGCCGGTGACCGGCGCGGGAGCGGCACCCCCCGTCCAGAAACGACCCTCGCGCCCGTCGCCGGGCTTGCCCACCGGGGCCTTGGCATCGCGGCCGAGAACCGCGGCCAGCGCGCGCTCATATCCCGGCGCGGCGCGTAGCAGGTCGAGCGCCGCGGGCAAGCCATCGCGCCCCTGCACCTGCCGTGCCCGTGCCTCGCGATCGCGTTGCAAGGCGTTGAATTCACGCTCGATCCCGGCAAAGTCGGCTTTCGCTGCGGCAAAGGCGCTGGCGGTCTCGTCCCGCGTGGATTGCAGCGTCGCCTTGCGGGCCTGCATATCCTCGAGCGCGGCGCGACGCTCGCCCAGCGAGCGTTCGGCGTCGTGTGCTGCGTCCTGCGCAGCGGCGACCGCGTCGTCCGGGTCGCCCGATTGCGCGAGGGCGGCGCGCAGGTCATCCTGCCGCCGGGCTTCGGCTTCGAGCCGGGCAAGGCGGTTTTGCGCCTGTGCCACTTCCGCCTCGGCCACCCGCCATTCGGCTTCGACCCCGGCGTGATCGGCGGTCGCCTTCGCCAGCGCCAGTTCGGCGGCGCGGCTGGCGCGTTCGGTATCGTCGACGCGCGCGGCCAGCCCCGGTCGGGCCTGCTCCGCCTGCTTGAGCGCCGCTTCATTCTCCGCGAGGTCTTTTTCCAGCCGGGCGAGGGCGGCTGCCGCATCATGCGTCATCCGGTCGGCGTCGCCGCGGTCTTCCTCCAGCCGCCGCTTCTGGCGGTCGAGGTCCGCCAGCCGTGCCTCGGCCGCTTCGAGCTGGGTGGTGAGCGCGGCCATGCGATGACCATGCGCGCTGGCATCGTCACGCCGGTCGGCCTGTTCCTCGCGCGCTTCGGCCAGGGCTTCGGCGGCGGCATGTTGTGCCTTCTGCGCTTCGGCCGTGGCGGCTTGCGCCTCGGCCACCAGTGTTTCGGCCTGTTGCGCCTGCTTGCGCGCTGCATCGGCGGCGGCAGCGGCATCGCGCCAGCGGGCGAACAGCAGGCGGGCCTCGGCACTGTGGATCTGCTCGCTCAGCGCCTTGTAGCGTTCGGCCTGCTTGGCTTGCCGCCGCAGCGTGGCGATCTGGCTGTCGAGTCCGGCCATGAGGTCTTCAAGCCGGGCGAGGTTGTTTTCGGTTTGCCTCAGCTTGCTCTCGGCATCGCGCCGACGAACGTGGAGGCCGGCGATACCCGCCGCCTCTTCCAGCATCATCCGCCGTTCCTGCGGCTTGGCGGCGATCACCTGCGCGATCTTGCCCTGGCTCACCAGGGCGGGCGAATGCGCCCCGGTGGCCGCATCGGCGAAGGTCAGCGCAACATCCTTGGCGCGGACATCGCGCCCGTTGACGCGATAGGCGCTGCCCGCGCCGCGCTCTATCCGGCGGACGACTTCGAGTTCGGCCCCGTCGGAGGCTTCGGCGTGGAGGACGACCTCGGCAAAGTCGCGCGCGGGGCGCTGTGCGGTGCCGGCGAAGATGACATCTTCCATCCCGCCCGAACGCAGCGATTTGGGCGAATTCTCGCCCATCACCCAACGGATGGCTTCGAGCAGGTTCGACTTGCCGCAGCCGTTGGGGCCGACGACGCCGGTCAGCCCCGGTTCGATGCGCAGTTCAGCCGGCTCGACGAAGCTCTTGAAACCACTGAGCTTGAGCCGGTTGAACTTCATCGTGGCGCTGCCTCCCCGTCAGGCCCCCGCCGCGCTTACCGCGCGCCGGCGCGCTGGAGCATCGCTTCCAGCTCGGGCCAGGACAGGGTGCCGACATTCTTGCCATTGATGAAGAAGGTCGGGGTGCCCTGCACATTCAGCTCTGCCGACTGCTTGTCGGACCTCTCGGCAATCTGCTTGGCGAGATCGACATTGGCCAGGCACTGTTTCGCCTGGTCCTTCGAAATGCCGCGCGCGGCGAAGAAATCGAACAGGCCGGTGACTTCGGCGATGCCGTCGAACCGCTCGGCCCCCGCCTTTTCCATCGCCGCGTTGAAGCCGGCCTGGTTGCCCTGCGCCTTGTCATAGAAGCCGCGCAGGTCTTCCCAGCCCTGTTCCGCCAGCGGACCGAACGCTTCCGGCCCGGCACAGCGCGCGAGCACGGCGAAGGTCAGGTCGATCGGGTCGTGGATCTGGTTGCGCATTTCATAGCTGACCCGGCCACTGGCGACATATTTCTGGGTCAGGTCCGGTTCTGCCGCCTCGTTGAATTCGGCGCAGTGCGGGCAGGTGTGCGAGAAATACTCGACCAGCTTGATCGGCGCATCGGGATTGCCTTCGAGGATGCCGCCTTCCGGGGTTTCCTGGGCCATGTCGGTCCAGTTCTTGCCGGCGGGCGGGGCGATCGGATCGATCTTGGCCGCTTCGGCGACTTCGCCATTGTCTTCCTTCGATCCGCAGGCGGCCAGCGCCAGCACCATCGGCGCGGCGAGGGAGGCGAGGGCGATACGGCTGAACAGGCTCATGCGGGTATTATCCTTCTGCATAATCGGAGGAAGCTAGCCCATGGTCGGGCGAGGTTGAAGGCGGGCAAGGCGCTATCCACAGCTTGTCCGCGAAAAATTGGCGGGAATACGTCCCGTATCGGGTCAATAGCGGGCGTCGAGCTGCGGTTGGAGCATCGCCCAATCGAAAGTCCCGGCCAGCACGATGCCATCGATCGCGAAACTCGGCGTGCCGGTCAGGTAATTGCCATTATATTCCGCCTCGCTCGTGTCGAGAATGGCCTTCGCCGCGGCATCGTCCGCCATGCAGCGATCGGCCTCGACGCGACTATAGCCGCGGCGTTCCATGATGTCGTAGAACCCCAGGTCCGCGGCGATCGCACGGCGACCGGCGGCGTGGGTGTAATCGCCCCAGCGGTCGGTCTGCCCCTTGCTCGCGCTGGCCATGATCGGGAGGAATTTTTCCTGCGCGTAGAAGAAGGCGGCGTGGTTCTGCGGGAACTTGGCCGGCGCGCCGCAATTGACCAGCATGGTCGCTGCCAGATCGACCCCGTTGCGGATGATCGGGCGGATTTCGTGCTTCAGCTTGCCCGGCCCGACATAAGCGATTGCCAGCGCGCCGTCGCCGTCCCGCGCGAAATGGCCGCAATGCGGGCAGGTGTAGCTGACCCATTCGACCAGCGTATGCGGCGCATCGGGGTTGCCCACGATATGACCGTTGGCGACCTGGGTGACGGTGGCGTTCCAGTTGCTGGACGCCGCCGAAAGCATCAGCGCCGCAGCGCCCACCGCCGCGAACCGCGCGAATGCAGAGAATTTCATTGGTTTCCTTCCTCCTTCGAACCCAGGCTGCGCGCCAGCGATTCCAGCACCGTGCGCAATTCCGGGTCGCCGATGTCGCGCAGCGAATCCCCAAGCTCCATCGGGATGGGCTTGAGCGAGGGCGGCGCGGCGCCGGTCGCTTCAGCACGCGGCGGCTTAACCTCGCCTTGCCGCAATTTGACCCGCGCAACCGCCTTGTAGCCGAAGAAACGGTTCACCCGCTCCATGATTTCGGGGATCACATGCTGGATCAGCGGGGCATGGGCGGGCAGCACCACCAGCTGCAGGATCCCGTCCGCCTTCTCACCCGGCGGGAACCGGATCGCTTCGGGCGCGCAGACCTGCGCATGGCGCGGACCGACAATCTCGGGCCAGCGGGTGACGACGCTCGACTGGACGAAGCCAAAGCGGCGGAAGGCGGTGCGCCCGATCTGGGGCATCAGTTCCGCGATCGGCTTGGCCGCGCCGCCCCGCGGGCGCTCGTAACTGCGCGCGGGCTTGGGCTTGCCCTTTGCCCCCGTCGGAGCCTTGCTGCTGTCGCTGTCCCGTTCCATTGCGGGCAGGGCCATGCCATAGGCTGCCTGTGAGAACCAGCACTCCCGACATGGCAAACCCGATAATCGCGGAAAAATTGCTCGGCTGGTACGATGTCCATGCGCGACGCCTGCCGTGGCGCGCGCCGCCGGGTGCGCCGCCGCCGGATCCCTATCGTGTGTGGCTGTCCGAAGTCATGCTGCAGCAAACCACGGTTGCTGCGGTCATTCCCTATTTCAAGGCGTTCACCGCGCGCTGGTCGACGATCGAGGCGCTGGCTGCGGCGCCGGAAGAGGCGATTATGGCCGCATGGGCGGGGCTCGGCTACTACAGCCGGGCGCGCAATCTGGTCGCCTGCGCCCGTGCAGTCGCGGCGCAGGGCGGCTTTCCCGGGACGGAGGCCGACTTGCGGGCCCTGCCGGGCCTGGGTGCGTATACGGCGGCAGCGGTGGCGGCGATTGCGTTTGGCGAGCGGGCGGCGGTGGTCGATGCCAATGTCGAACGGGTGGTGTCGCGCCTCTATGCGATCGACGCGCCGCTGCCGGGCGCGCGCAATCCGATCCGCGAGCGGGTCGCGGCGATCACGCCGGCAAAGCGCCCCGGCGATTTCGCGCAGGCGATGATGGATATGGGCGCGACGATCTGCACAGCCCGCGAGCCGCGCTGTCTGTTGTGCCCATTGGCCGACGAATGCTGCGCCCGGGATGCTGGCGATCCGGCCCGCTATCCGGTCAAGCCGCCGAAGAAGGCGCGGCCCGAGCGGGTGGGCAATTGCTGGTGGATCGAAGGGGACGAGCACGTCTTCCTCGTCCGCCGTCCGGGCGAGGGCATGCTCGGCGGGATGCGCGCCTTGCCCGACGATGGCTGGAATGCCGCGCGCGACGGGCATGGCGAGCCGCCGATCCCGGGCGAATGGCGCCACTGCGGCAGCGTGCGCCACAGCTTCACCCATTTCCACCTGACCCTGCATGTCCACGCCTTCGCCGAAGGGCCGATGGGCGCGGTGGGCAATGGCGAATGGTGGCCGCTGGACGATCTCGACGGCGCCGGGCTGCCGACGCTCTTCGCCAAGGCGGCGCGACGGGCGCTGGCGGCTGGCGACTAGATAAAGCCGCCGCCGATCCACAGCCGCAGGATCGCCACGACGAAGACGACGAGGCAGAAATTGCGGCCGAAGTTGGAACTCGACAGTGCGCCGAGGCCGATCCCGATGACGGCGATCGGCAGCACGATCCAGTTGCCCCAGCCGAGCAGCGGAACCGCCGAAGGAATGGCAAGGATGAGGGCGATAATCCCGAACAGGATGGAGAGCAGGTTGAGCATGTGTCTTATATGTATATGACACCCTTGGGTTGCAAGTCCGAACCGAGTTGATTTGCATTCGACCTTGCGCAACACAGGGCGCCCCACACGAGAGAGGATTCTGCCGCGATGCCCCACCAGACACACGAGATCGACCGCGATAGCGCGCTCCTGTCCCGCCGGTCGCTGTTGCGCGGCAGCGCCGCAATCGGTGTCGGGGCGTTCCTCTCGGGCATTCCGCTGGGGCGTATGGCGTTTGCCGCCGGCACCCCGGGGTGGGAGGCGGTAACGGCGCTGTGCAGTTCCTATGTCGACCAGGGCAAGGTCGCCAACATGGTCGCCGCGCTCGGCTGGGGGCAGGGCGCGGCGGTGTCGATCGATCGCGGCGTGCTGGCGCTGGGAGAGCCGGCAAAGGCCGATATCGACAGTCTCTACCGCCTCTATTCGATGACCAAGCCGATTACCGGCATGGCGGTGATGATGCTGATCGACGAAGGCAAGCTTGGTCTGGACCAGCCGCTGGCGGAAATCCTGCCGAAGTTCGCCACGATGAAGGTCCAGAAGGTTTACGACGGCGGGATCGGTCCCGACGATCTCGAACCCGCTGCGCGCCCGATCACCATTCGCAACCTGCTGACCCACACCGCTGGGCTGGGCTACACGATCATCCAGAAGGGGCCGATCAAGGACGCCTACGAAGCGGCAGGGCTGGTGCCGGGGCAGGTGACCAAGCTGCCGATGCTGAAGGATATGTTCGGCAAGTTCGAGCCGGTCGGCAGCCTCGAAGCCTTCGCCGACGGGCTGGCGGACATGCCGCTGGTGGCGCAGCCCGGCACGCGGTGGAGCTATTCGGTCGCGATGGATTTGCTCGGCCGGGTGGTCGAGGTCGCCAGCGGGCAGAGTTTCGATGCCTTTCTGCAGGAACGGATCTTCGATCCCTGCGGGATGGCCAGCACCTGGTTCACCGTGCCCGAAAGCGAGCTGGGCCGGTTGACCACCAATTACGGTGTACTCAACGGCAAGCTGGTGCCGATCGATCCGCCGGCGCTGTCGATCTATGCCGACAAGCCGGCCTTCCCGATGGGCGGGGCGGGGCTGGTCTCCAGCCCGCGCGATTATGACCGCTTCCTGCAAATGCTGGTCGGTTACGGCAAGATCGACGGCAAGCGGGTGATGAGCGAGCTGGCGGTGCGCGTCGGCACATCCAACCTTCTGCCCGAAGGTGCGGAAACCAAGGGCACCTTCATCGAAGGCGCCGGGTTCGGCGCGGCTGGCCGGGTCAGCAGCGAAGGCAGCTATGGCTGGGGCGGCGCTGCGGGAACGGTGGCCTTCGCCAATCTGCGGCTCGGCCTGCGGGCGGGGCTCTTCACGCAGTATATGCCCGCCGAAGCCTATCCGGTCAGTTCCGAATTCCCGGTCGCCGTCATTACCGACCTGTCGGCGATGAAGGCAGCCGCATGATCGCATTCGCCGGATCGCCGCTCGACCGGGCCGACCAGCTGCGGGTCGATCCCGCGGCCCTGGCGGAGCGGATGGATGCGCGGGCGCGGTTGCTGCGTCTCGACGGGCTGATGCCGGTGATCGGCGGCGACGGCATGCTGGAATGGGGATCGCTGGCCGAGGTCGGTGACGATGCCGAGATCGTCTTTCTCGGCCTCGACGGCGATCGCGCATGCTTCGTCGCCGTGCCGGGCGAGGGGGCGGGCGGCCCTGCCTATTCGATGCCCGCCGTGTGGCAGGCGATGAGCGTCCTCAGCTCCGCGGACCTCGCGATTTACGGCGGGGCGCGGAGCCTGGCGGACTGGCATGCGCGGCACCGTTTCTGCGCGCGCTGCGGCGGACGCACCAGCCCGGCAAAGGGCGGTTGGCAGCGCAATTGCGCGTCATGCGGGGCCGAACATTTCCCGCGCACCGATCCGGTCACGATCATGCTGGTCGAACATGGCGACCGGCTGCTGCTCGCGCGCCAGCCGCGCTTTCCCCCGCAACGCTTTTCGGCACCTGCCGGCTTTGTGGAGCCGGGGGAGACGATCGAGGAAGCGGTGCGGCGCGAGATACTGGAGGAAACGGGCATCACCACCGGCGAGGTAACCTATGTCGCCAGCCAGCCCTGGCCATTCCCCAGCCAGTTGATGATCGGTTGCCATGCCGTCGCGCTCGACGATGCGATCACCCTCGACGAAAACGAACTGGAAGAGGCGCACTGGTTCTCGCGCGACGAAATTGCCGCTGCCATGGCGCGCGACGAGAACGCGCGCTTCATCGCCCCGCCGCCGCAAGCCATCGCGCATAATTTGCTGCAATGGTGGCTCGACCGATGAGTGCCCGGCTACGCATCGACATCTGGTCGGACGTGATGTGTCCGTGGTGCGTGGTGGGCTATTACAATCTGGCAACCGCGCTGCGCGAACTGGCCGACGAGATCGAGGCCGAAATCCGTTGGCAGCCCTTCGAACTCAATCCCGACATGCCGGCAGAGGGGGAAGGGCAGGTCGAACACATCGCCCGCAAATATGGCCGGACGCTGGAACAGGCCGAATCGGGTGGTGGGACAATGCGTGCCGCGATGCAGGAGGCAGGCTTCGACCCGACCTGGCCCGGCGAAGGCGATCCCCCGCCTGCGATGATGTGGAACACGTTCGAGGCGCACCGCCTGTTGCGCTGGGTGCTGGTGAAACTGGGGCCGGGTGTGCAGACGCAGCTCAAGCTCGCGCTGTTTGCTGCCCATTTTCGCGACCGCCGGCGCATCGGTGAACGCGCGGTGCTGCTCGACATTGCGGAAAGCTGCGGTGTGGACCGCGCCGAAGCGGATGCGGCGCTGGACGATCCCGCGCTCGCGCAGGCGGTGCGGGTGGAAGAACGGCACGCTTACGATGCGAACATCACCGGTGTGCCCGCGATGGTGGTGCAGGGACAGTTCCTGATCCCCGGCGCGCAGCCACCCGAAACCTACGCCCAGCTGCTGCGGCGGATCGCGGCCAAACTCGGCGAAGCGGCGTAAGGTGCGCGCTCAGGCGAGGCCGAGCTTCGCCAGTTCCTTGAGCATGCTGGGCGGCAGATGGTCGCCTGCATCCTCGCCTTCCTGCAGATCGCGCGGCACGTCTTCGGGCTTGAGGTAGCGCCAGCCTTGGTGCGCGCGCTTGGGGCGGGGGACGACAGGGATCAGCTTGCGCTCCAGCACGATCCACCAGCGCCCGTCCTCGCGCTGTTCGAAGCGGCGGATCGGGCTGCGCCCGACCAGCGCGTGTTCGAAAATCCAGTAGAGCGATCCGCCCTGCATCTCCTCGTGCCGCCTGGGCAGGTAACGCGTGGTGAGGCGCATTTCCTCCGGCCCGTCGAACCAGCTGCGGAAATCCGCACGGTCCGCCGCGCCATAGGCGATCTTGGTGATGTTCAGCGGCATCTCAGCCGACCAGTCCGCTGGCCACCGCGAGGCCGAGGAAGGCGAAGAAACCCATCGAATCGGTGATCATCGTCACGAACACCGAACTGGCGACCGCCGGGTCCTGATCGAGCCGTTCGAAGATCACCGGCACCAGCACACCGGCCAGCCCGGCGATGACGATGTTGACGATCACCGCCATGGCCATGACGAGGCCGAGCAACGGCGTGAAGATCAGGCTCACCGCTGCGCCGATCAGCAGGGCGACCGTCGCCCCGTTGAGCAGCGCAACGCGCATTTCGCGCAGCAGGATGCGCCCGGTGTTCGAACGGGTCAGCTGGTTGGTGGCAATCGCGCGCACCGTCACCGCCATGGTCTGCGTGCCCGCATTGCCGCCGATACTGGCGACGATCGGCATCAGGATCGCCAGCGCGACCAGCTTCTCGATCGCGCCGTCGAACAGGGCGATGATGCTCGACCCGACCAGCGCCGTGCCGAGGTTCGCGACCAGCCAGCGCACGCGGCTGGCATAGGCATCGCGGATCGGCTCGTTGATGTCGCCGTCGCCCGCGCCGGACAGCAGCAGCACGTCCTCACCGGCTTCTTCGGAGATGATGTGGACCACGTCGTCCACCGTCATCTGCCCGACCAGCCGCCCGCTTTCGTCCACCACTGCGGCGCTGATCAGCGCGTATTTCTGGAACATCAGCGCGACTTCTTCCTGGTCCATCGTGACCGGGATCAGCGTCTGGTCGCGCTTCATCACATCGCCCAGCGGGATGCGGCGCGGGGTGCGCAGGATCCAGCTGAGCTGGCAGGTGCCCACCGGGTGGTGCTTGGGATCGACCACGAAGACTTCGAAGAATTCGTTGGGCAGATCGGCCCGGTCGCGCAGGAAATCGATCAGGTCGCCGACGGTGAGATGTTCGGGCACGGCCACGAAATCGCGGCTCATCAGGCGCCCGGCGGTCTCGTCGGGATAGGCCAGCGCGCTTTCTATCGCGGCGCGGTCTTCCGGTTCCAGCTCGGCGAGGATCGCGCGCTGGTCTTCGGGTTCGAGATCTTCGATCAGCTGGACGGCGTCGTCGGTATCCAGCTGTTCGGCGATGGTCGCGACCGCTTCGGGCGGCAGCGCCTCCATCATGTCGTCGCGAACGTGATCGTTGAGTTCGGCGATCACGTCGCCGCTCATCAAATCGGTGATCGCGCTGGCCAGCTGGCGCCGTTCGTCACGCTCGAGCAGTTCGAGCAAGTCGGCGATGTCTGCGGGGTGCAGCGGCTCGACCAGATCATAGGCGCGGGTGTTGTCGCCTTCGTCCAGCGCATCGGCCACGGCGCGGACATATTCGGGCTTGAGCCGGTTTTCCTCGTCGTGGCGTTCATCGTCCACGCGGTCGTCCGGGCGGCCCGGTTCCTCCGCCGCCGGCGGGGCAGCAACATCCAGTTCGTCGTCGTGGAAATCCTGCGCCATGTTGGCTCGTCTAGGGGGCTGTCATGCAAAAGCAAGCGCGGGGTGACATTGGTTGCGAAACCCCTATATCCCGGCGCGAGACAAAGGAGATTGCCAGATGGCCGACGAAAAACTGACCCTCACCATCGATGCCGGCGACGGCAAGACCGGCGATGTGGTGATCAAGCTGCTGCCCGACATCGCCCCCGGCCATGTGGCGCGGATTACCGAGCTGGCGAAGGAAGGTTTCTACGACGGCGTCAAGTTCCATCGCGTGATCCCCGGCTTCATGGCGCAGACCGGCTGCCCGCACGGCACCGGCACCGGCGGCAGCGACAAGCCCGACCTGCAGGCGGAATTCAACAACCATTCGCACACGCGCGGCGTGTGCTCGATGGCGCGCACCAGCTATCCGCACAGCGCGAACAGCCAGTTCTTCATCTGCTTCGACGATGCGAGCTTCCTCGACAAGCAATACACCGTGTGGGGCGAAGTCGAGAGCGGGATGGAACTGGTCGACGCACTGCCCAAGGGCGAACCCCCGCGCGAGCCGGGCACGATCGTCAAGGCGACCGTTGCGTAAGGATCAGGCGGCCGGGGTCTCGGCCCCGGCTACCAGCCGCCGCTGCTGGTAGGCGAAGCGCGCCGCGGCGGCGACATCGTCCTGGAACGCGGCGTTGACCACGGCGCCGATTGCCGAGCCGACCACCGGCACGATCATCCCCGCTTTCGAGCGGAAGGATTTGAGCGCGATGGCGCGCGAAATCCTCTCGACCGCTGCGTCGACCAGCGGCGCGCCGTTTTCGGGCAGCGGGCGGAGCGACCCATCGGGCGCGATGGCAGCGTCCAGCGCGGCAATCCGCTCCGCGCGTTGTTCGGGATCGGCCAGCGAGGCGAGTTCGAGGATCTGCAGGCGGAACAGCGCCTCCGCCTCGCCTGCGCCATCGTAGCCATAGGCACGGCCCGTATCGCGGATATTGCGGAGCGCGATTGCGAAGGTGGCCGGGATGTCCAGCCCCATCGAGATCGCCCCGCCGAAACCCGATGCGGCGCCGGTTGCGCCATTGATCGCCTTGGCCGCGCGCTCGACCTTGCGGGCGGCAGCGCGACAGGCGGCCAGATCGGCCATATCGTGATCGAAACGCACCAGCGCGGGCAGGCCCGCCGCCTTGTCGATCGCCTTGAGCAATCCTTCCACCAATGCATCCGGCACGACGCTGGCCATCGCCTTGCCGAAGGGGTTGGTCAGTCGCTCGATCCCGCGACCGAGCTTGCTCGGCTTGGCGGAGCGAAATTTCGATTGTTCCTGCTGCGGTGTCATCGTTCCATCCCCGTTTTCCTGTCGGCCCTTCAACGGGCGAGCGGGGCATTGCGTTCCGGGGGCGGATCAGGGTGCCTTGTTACCGCAGCTTACAGCCCGGCATTGACCAGCCATTCGTGGAACAGTCGCACCGGTCGCTGCTCCAGCGCGCGCGGGCGGCAGACGAACCAGTAGCTGTAGGGGCTTTCCACCTCGATATCGTAGAGCCGGGCCAGGCGCGGATCGTGCGAGCGGCGGAAGTGATCGTCATGCATGATCGCGATGCCAAGGCCCTGCGCGGCGGCTTCGAGGATCAACTGGCCCGAATCGAAATGATCGATGGCTGCCGGGTCGAGCCCCTGCAGGCCCATCGCCTCTTTCCATGCGGTGAAACTGTCGGGCAGTTCGATATGGACGAGGAAGGTCTGCGCGGCGAGCTTTGCACGGTCGGGTACAGGCCCGAGTTCGGCGGCCAGTTCCTTGCTGCAAATTGCGTGGACCCGATTGTGATCGAGCCGCACCGCATGCAGGCTCTCGTCCGGTTCGCGCATCAGAACGATCGCAGCATCGAGCGTGTCGCCCACCCGGTCGAGCAGGTGGGGGCCGGTGTCGATGTCGATATGCAGGCGCGGATGCAGTGCGCGCAGTTCGCGCAGCCGCGGGAACAGCCGCTGCCCGCCGAACAACGGCAGCACGCCCAGATGGAGGCGCAACAGGCTGAGGTTTTCCGACTGGCCTTCCACCGCCGCCGCCAGCGCATCGAAATGCGGCGCGACCGAATCGTAAAAACCGTTGCCTTCGTCGGTCAGCTGCATCGACTGGTGCGCGCGGGTGAACAGCTTCTTGCCGACGAAATCTTCCAGATTGGCGATTCGCCGCGACAGCGCCGACGGGCTCAGGCCAAGCTCGGTCGCTGCCGCCCGCGCCGATCCCAGCCGCACCACGCGCATGAACGCTTCGAGCGAACGCAGGGGAGGGAGGCGACGGATCGGCATCGGGGCAGATTATGGCAGATGCAGCCGCTGTCGAGAGACTATTTCGCAGTTGCGAAAGATTCTGTGCCTTGCGTTATTCTTCGCGGGCCGTCTCGGCGCTTTCCGGCGGGTGAAGTCGCAGTCGGGTGACGTGGGTTTCGTCGCCGGCGGTCACCTCGATCTGCCAGCCGCTGGGGTGGCGCAGGATCGTTCCGACCGGCGGAACCTGTTCGGCCAGGATGAAGGTCAGGCCACCCAGCGTATCGACCGCCTCTTCGACTTCGGCCAGGCGCGGGTCGATCCGTTCGGCCACATCGTCCAGCTCGACCCGGGCATCGGCATCCCAGATCCCGTCGCCCAGCGGCACCATCATTTCTTCGGGCGCATCGTCGTGCTCATCCTCGATATCGCCGACGATTTCCTCGACCAGATCTTCGATAGTGATGATCCCGTCCACGCCCGAATATTCGTCGAGCACCACGGCCAGGTGGGTGCGTTTGGCGCGCATGTCCGCCAGCACGTCGATCGCGCTGCGGGTTTGCGGCACGAACAGCGGCTGGCGCATCAGCTTGGTCCAGCGGCGCGGCGGTTTCTTGCCGGTGGCGAGGAAGGGGAAGACGTCCTTGATGTGGACCATCCCGATGACCTCGTCGAGCGTCTCGCGATAGACCGGCACGCGCGAATGGCCGTGTTCGGCAAAGGCGGCGACCAGTTCCTCCCAGCTCGCTTCGGAGGCAATGCCGATGATCTCGCCGCGCGGGATCGCCACATCGTCGGCATCGTGTTCGCTGAAATGCAGCAGGTTGCGCAGCATCTGGCGCTCGACCGGGGAGAGGTCGCCATCGCTCGCCGCGCCGCTCTCGCCTGCGCTGCCTTCCTCGTGCTCGTCTATCGCGTCTTCGAGCTGGGCGCGCAGCGACTTGTCGTCGGCATCACCATCGAAGAATTTGCGGATCGCGAGCCAGAGCCCGCGGCTACTGTCCGCGTCTCCCGGCTGGGAATCGGTATCGGGCATGGCCCCTGTCGTGCTCCTTAAGGCGGGCCGCTAGGGCTCGCGATCTCCATATGGGTCTGCAATGCCGATTTTCGCAAGCGCCTTTATCTCCAGCGCTTCCATTGCGGCGGCCTGTTCGTCGCTGTCGACATGATCGTGACCGGCAAGGTGCAGCAGGCCGTGGACCAGCAGATGGGTGGCGTGATCCGCCAGCGATACGCCCTTTTCGGCGGCCTCGCGGGCGCAGGTTTCGTGCGCGAGGGCGATGTCGCCGAGCAGCTCGGGCGGCCCGTCCGGCGCGAGGGCAAGCAGGTCCTTGCGCTCCAACATGGGGAAGGACAGGACGTTGGTCGGCCTGTCACGCTGGCGCCATTCGCGGTTGAGGACATGCACCTCCGCGTCGGTGGTGAACAACACACTGGCCGACAATCGCGGGTTGGCGAGCGCGGGCTCGACATAGGCCGCCGCCGCTGCCGCCTGTTCGGCAAGCTGTACCCACGCGCCATCGGGCCAGTCTTCGATATCGATCTCGAGTTCCATCGCGGACACCCTAGCAGGTGCTGCCAGCCTATTCAGCCGGTCCTTCGTATGCCTCGACGATGCGGCCCACGATCGGGTGGCGCACCACATCGGCGGCGGTGAAGCGGCTGACCGCGATGCCTTCGACACCTTCCAGCTTTTCCACCGCATCGGCCAGCCCGCTCATGCGGTCGCCGCCCGGGATATCGACTTGGCGCGGGTCGCCGCACACCACCATGCGGCTGTTCTGGCCGAAGCGGGTGAGGAACATCTTCATCTGTTCGCGCGTGGTGTTCTGCGCTTCGTCGAGAATGATGAAGCTGTCGGCCAGCGTGCGCCCGCGCATGAAGGCGATCGGGGCGACCTCGATCACGCCGCTGGCGATGTGGCGCTCGACCTGTTCGGGCGGCATGCAGTCGTACAGCGCGTCGTAGAGCGGGCGGAGATAGGGATCGACCTTCTCCTTCATGTCGCCGGGCAGGAAGCCCAGCTTCTCGCCCGCTTCCACCGCCGGGCGGCTGAGGATCAGGCGCTGGACGCTGCCGGTGATCAGCTGGCTGACCGCCTGCGCGACCGCGAGATAGGTCTTGCCGGTGCCTGCCGGGCCGAGTGCGAAGATGATGTCGTTCGCGGCCAGCTGGCGCATGTAGGGAATCTGCCCGGCGCTGCGCGGGACGATGGTCTTGCGCCGCGTGCGGATCATCACCGGCGGGGCATCGGCGGTGCCGGTAATGATCCCTTCCAGCGTCGGCTCGTTCGACATCATGATCAGCGATTCCACCGCGCCGGCGTCGAGATCCTGCCCGGTGGCCAGGCGGTCGTACATCGAGGTGAGCACATCGCGTGCGCGGGCAACCGCATCGTCGGTGCCTTCGATCTGGATGCGATTGCCGCGCGCAGCGATGAATACGCCGAGCCGGTTTTCCACCTGGACCAGATTGGCATCGAACTGGCCGAAAAGCGGGCCCAGCAGCGACTGGTCCTCGAATTCCAGTTCGACCTTGGCGCGGCCGGGGCTGCGCGCGGGGAAGGGTTCGTTCGCCGTGTCGGCGCGGGCAGGTTTGCGGGCCATATCAGCCGGGGCTGGCTCCTTTCGCTTGCGATTCGGGAGTGTAGGGCGCGTGATGCCGCTGGCAAGATCGCCCAAGCCGTTTGCCGATCCTTATCAACCGCCGATCAGAAAACTATGGCTAAGTGACGGAAAAATCGACACGAGCGCACCTGGACTGGACCGAGGACAACATGACCCGCAAATTTTGCCTGCTATTGGCCGCTACCGCTGCAATCGCGCTTCCACCGATGCAGGCGGTTGCTCAGGAAAAAGCCGACACGCCGGGCGAAATCGTGGTCAGCGGCGTGCTCGATGAGGAACAGCCGGTTGTAAACCAGGTCACTCGTACGATCACCCAGCGCCCTCGCACCGGCAAACCGCTCTCGCGCCAATATGCACAGGTCTGTGTGGGCGTCTTCGGCATGGCGCCCGAATATGCCCAAGTCATCATCACCCGGGTCGAGGCGAATGCCCGTGCGCTGGATATCCCGGTCGGTGGCGACGGCTGCCAGGTCAACACGCTGATCGGCTTCGTCAAGGACAGCAAGGCTGAAGTTGTGAAGCTGCGCAAGGAACAGCCGTGGCTCTTCAGCACTATGCTGGACTACCAGTATGAACGCATCCTCAAGGGCAACGGCGCAGTGCAGGCATGGCATGCGACCATGGTCAAGGGTGCGAACGGCAAGGAATTTGCCAGCGCGGTCATTGCCGGTCGGGAAGTCGTAATCAACAAGCAATTCAGTGCCAGTAACATCGCCGACCAGGTGCGCGTAGATATGGAGGGGTCGATCGTCCTGTTCGACACCGCCTTCGTGCCCGGCAAGACCTTGCAGCAGCTGGCCGACTACGCTTCGATGCGCAGCTTTGCTTCAGTCCTCGACCTGTCGGAGGGCGATCCCGCTGGGCCGCCGACGATCCTGACGTTGTTCAACAAGGACGGATCTGCCCCTGATGGGCTGTCCCCCTACGACTGGTCTTATCTTACCGCGCTCTACAAGCTGCCTGCAACTGCATCCGGAGATGCCCTGATCGATGCGACCTGGTCGGAATATCGCAAGGGTGGCATCGCGCCGGACGGCCGCTAACAGCTAAAGTCGCTCGCCCAGTTCGACGCGGCACGTCCAGCCATCACCCGACAGCCGATGATGCGCGGCGACGATCGTGTGTGGGCCGTTCCACCTGTCGCCGACGTTGGCGAGTTCGACCCGATTGCCCGGGACCAGCTTGGTATGGCCGGCACATTCGATCCAGTTCGTGTGTGCCGGGTCGGAGAGGCCGGCACTCACCAGTGAAATGCCATAGGTAACCTTCAGCGTGGTTCCGTCGCTTTCCGGGAAGCCGGCATCGCCACGTGCATCAACATGGAATGTCGGCGCGCCCTGGTCGAGTTCGAGGCGGCGAGACGCGATGCGGCCCTGACTGAGCGGAGCCGCGTCGCCCGCCGACCATGCGATCTGCGAACCGACCTTGAAAACTGCGCCAGCTGCATCGATGGCACCGATTGGATCAACGCCGCCCAGCATAATTGCCAGCTTGACGATCTGGGCCGCGTCCGCCCGTAATTCCGCCTCGAGCGACAGGATGTTCCAGTCGTTTTCGACCTGCCTGCCATCCAGCGCAATGCGTGGGAGTGGCGGGTTTCGGAATTGGAGTTCTTCGGCTGGCATGCGCCGTGTTCGCACGGCCAGGTTGCCGATAGCAAATGGATATTCGCGCGCTCCGGGTCGGGTCAGGCCGGAACGGCGGCCAGCAACTGGCCCGCAAGGGAATTGGGGCCGGCTTCGACCAGTTCCAGCGTCACGATGTCGCCCAGCTGCACTTCGCCGGTAAAATGGACCGATTGCAGCCAGGGCGACTTGCCGAGCCACTGGCCCGGATACTTGCCCTTGCGTTCGACCAGCACGGCGCAACGCTTGCCGATCGAGGCGCGGTTGAAGGCGAGCTGATCGCGGTTGAGCGCGGCCTGAAGGCGCTGGAGGCGGTCGTCCATCACCTCTTTCGCGATCTGCCCGTCCATCGTCGCAGCGGGCGTGCCGGGGCGGGGCGAATATTTGAAGCTGAAGCATTGCGCATAGCCCACCTCGTCGACGAGCTTCAGCGTCTCCTCGAACTCGGCATCGGTCTCGCCGGGGAAGCCGACGATGAAATCACCCGACAGGGCGATGTCGGGGCGCACTGCCCGGAACCGTTCGAGCAGGCGCAGGTAGCTGTCGGCGGTGTGGCTGCGGTTCATCGCTTTCAGCACACGGTCGGAGCCGCTCTGTACCGGTAGGTGCAGGAACGGCATCAGCTTGGCGACCTCGCCATGGGCCGAGATCATCTCTTCGTCCATGTCGGCGGGGTGGCTGGTGGTATAGCGGATCCGTTCCAGCCCATCGACCTTGGCCAGCGCGCGGATCAGCCCGCCGAGGCCGATGCCGCGACCCGCACCATCCTCTCCGCGCCAGGCGTTGACGTTCTGCCCCAGCAGCGTGATTTCGCGCGCGCCTGCCTCCACCAGCCTGTGTGCCTCTTCCACCAGATCGGCATAGGGACGCGAGATTTCCGCGCCGCGGGTGTAGGGGACGACGCAATAGGTGCAGAACTTGTCGCACCCTTCCTGCACGGTGAGGAAGGCCGTCGGCCCGGTGCGGCGGCGCGCGGGCAGGGCATCAAACTTGGCGATCGGCGGCATGTCCGTATCGGTCGCACGCTCGCCCGCCACGGCCCTGTCGAGCATGTCGGGCAGCCGGTGATAGGCCTGCGGGCCGACCACCATGCTCACCGCTGGTGCGCGCGCCATGATTTCCTCGCCCTCGGCTTGCGCCACGCAACCGGCGACGGCAATCAGCGGGCTCGAGCCATCTTCGCGGCGCAGGCGGCCGATATCCGAATAGACCTTCTCCGCCGCCTTCTCTCGGATATGGCAGGTGTTCAGCACCACCAGGTCCGCCTCTTCCCCCTCTGGCGCAGGCGCGATGCCGCGCTGGGCAAGCATTTCGGCCATGCGTTCGCCGTCATAGACGTTCATCTGGCAGCCGAAGCTCTTGACCCGATAGGTCCGGGGAGGGGCGGTTTCTTGCATGGCGCGCGCCTATAGCGAAAGCTCGTCAGGAATCCAAAGGCGGCGTGTCGCCACCTTTCGGCGCATTGTAGCGTACCGGCCCCACGTCATGCACGAATTCGCGCAGCGGCTTGCCCAGCGCTGCGAGCAAGGCGGCCTCGATCTCGGCACGGGCCTTTGCGGCAATCGCCTTGCGGCCCTTGTGTTCTTCCGGGCTGAAGGGTTCGAGATAGGTGATCCGCACCGCAAAGCCGCCTTTGCGCGACAAGACCCGCCGGGCGTTGTTCAGCCCGCCTTCTTCACCGATCCAGCCGAGTTCCTCTCCCGCATCGCCGTAGTCGAGCAGCACCGGCTGGACCAGCACGCCCGGCGGCGGCGGTTCGAGCACCTTGAGCAGTGATGTCTTGAACGGCAGCAGCGAGTGATTGTCGGTAGTAGTGCCCTCAGGAAAGACGGTGACCGACCAATTGTCCGCCAGCGATTCCCTGAGCGCATTGATTTGCCCGGCGACGTCCCCACGCGCTTCGCGCTGGACGAATACGGTGCGGTTGAGCGAACACAGCCAGCCGATCACGGGCACTTTGGACAATTCGGCCTTGGCGACGAAAGCCGTGCCGCTCGCGCCCGCCAGCGCGAGGATGTCGATCCATGAGACGTGGTTGGAAATGAAAAAGACATCCCGCCGCAGCGGCGTGCCGCGCACTTCCACCCGCGCACCGCAGATCCACGCGGCGGATTTCAGGAAACTCTTGGGGAAGGGCGAGCCATAGGCGACCGTGCGCCACAGATAATGCAGCGGGACATGCACCAGCAATGAAACGAGCAGCCCGGCCACCCGCAGCGCCATGCGCGCCTTGCCAACAAGCGAAAGGGGCGTGGAATGGCCCGCTGCAGCGAGCGCACGCAGTTCGGCGGGATCAATCCTCGCGGTCGAGGCGGACCCCATACAGCTCCATCCGGTGATCGACCAACCGATAGCCCAGCTTCTCGGCGATCTGGCGCTGCAACGCTTCCAGCTCGGGATCGACGAATTCGACCACCTTGCCCGTTTCGACGTCGATCAGGTGATCGTGATGCGCCTCGGGCGCGGGTTCGTAGCGCGCGCGGCCATCGCCGAAATCGTGCCGGTCGAGGATGCCGGCTTCTTCGAACAGGCGCACGGTGCGGTAAACGGTGGCGATCGAAATCTTTGGATCGACCTGCGAGGCACGCTGGTGGAGCAGTTCCACATCGGGGTGGTCTTCGCTCTCCGACAGCACGCGGGCGATGACGCGGCGCTGTTCGGTGATGCGCAGCCCCCGGTCGGCACACAATTGTTCGAGGTCGATTTGCAAGGCAGCGGAGGCTCCAAAAGAAAACGCCCCACCGGCTTACTGCGGTGAGGCGTTTATCTCAACCTTCCAACGCGTTTGCATCCGGAAGGAATGGCAAGCCGACGATTAGACGGCCTTTTTGCGGCGCCCGCGGCGCTGGCCAGGCTTGCGCCCAAGGCCGATCTTCTTCGCCAGTTCGCGGCGGGTGTCGGCATAATCGGGCGCGACCATCGGATAATCGGGCGCGAGGTTGAAGCGCGCGCGATATTCGTCCGGGGTCATGCCGTGTTCAGTGGTCAGGTGCCGCTTGAGCATCGTCATCTTTTTGCCGCACTCCTCATGTCAGTTTCAATCTGTTCCATTATACCTCTTCGCGAGTGCGACCATTTGAGTTCACGAGCGCCAATCGCCTGGCTGGACGGAGCGAATGATCCAGGCTTGCGGGCAATTCAAGCTCACGATGCGATTTTTCACGCCGTAAACATGGTAAAAGATGCAGCCAATTCGGAAATTACAGTGTTTTTCCAAATGTAATCGCGTCAATCCGGGTTCCATCGGACAGGCGGTAGTAGTCTCTTCGCCTGCCGATGGGCTCGAACCCGTTCGCGAGATAGAGCGATTGCGCCGGATTGTTGCTGCGCATTTCGAGAAATACTTTCTCGGCACCGCGGGTGCGCGCATCCTCTGCAAATAGTCGCAGCAACTCGCCGCCGAGCCCATGCCCCCGGCAATCGGGATCGACGGCGATCAGCAGCAGTTCTTCTTCACCGGGCGCGGCCCGGACCAGAGTAAAACCGGCAGCGGGCATTTCGCCTTCCGGCGTTGCACCCGCCTGATCGACCAGGCGATAATAAGTGTTGGGAAAGCGCAGCGAATCCGACACCTGTCGCCGGTTCCATGCTTCCCCCCAATGCGGTTCGAAAGCCGTTTCCATCACCGCCATGATCCGGTCGAGATCGTCGATCATTGCGGAAGCTTTGCGTCTGGGCCGCGCCCATAGAGTGGTTTCATCTCGGCCTGGAACAGGCCTGGCGACAAGAGATCGGCTTGCCGTGCATCGGGCATCAGGTCGAGCGCAGTGCGCGTATCGCCCAGCAAAGCGGCCAGTTCATGCGCCCGATTGCCCACGATGAGCTGGTGTCGGCAGGCGAGGGCCGCATCGCCGGGCGGCAGCGAGCGGACCTCGTCCTCGGCATGTGTCCCGTCGGCGAAATTCTGCACGAACCACTCACCATGGCCGCCATTCATGCACACGGTAACCGGGCGGGGCTCGCGCTGATAGCTGCGCGCCGCGATAAGGGAGAACGTGGGGTAGCCGAGCACTTCGGCCCGCCAGGCGATCCCCAGCGCACGGGCCGTGGCAATGCCGATGCGGATGCCGGTAAAACTTCCCGGGCCGAGTGCGCAGACGATCCGCTCCGCACGCCCTTTGTCTGGCAATGCCGCGATCATCGGCACAAGCTGTTCGGCGTGGCCGCGGCCGAGAATGCGATGGTCGCCCGCGACAAGCTCGTCCCCGTCGAACAGGGCGACCGAGCAGGCTTCGGTCGAACAATCGATCGCGAGCATGCGCATTGCGGAAATCTGTCCCATCGCAAAGTCGACGCCTGCGGGCGCCATGCTGCCAATCCGATGGCATGAGCGGCGGCTGCGTGGCAAGCCGGTCTTCGGACTATGGCCCGCAGAACGCCAGCCTCCAGCCGGGATTCAGGCGGCGCGGACCTCGCTCACTTCGGGGACGTAATGCTTCAGCAGGCCCTCGATGCCGTGCTTGAGGGTGGCGGTCGAAGATGGGCAGCCCGAACAGGCGCCCTGCATCTGGAGATAGACCACACCGTCGCGGAAACCGCGATAGACGATGTCGCCGCCATCGTTGGCCACCGCCGGGCGCACGCGCGTGTCGATCAGTTCGCGGATCTGGGCGATCACATCGGCATCGGCGGGATCGTCCTCGACCGCCATCGCCTCTTCGCCCGGAACCGCGATGCCGCTGGCGTCACCGCCCACGAACAGCGGCGCTTCGCTGACGAAATGGTCGAGCAGGATCGCGACGACCTGCGGCTTGAGATGCATCCATTCCGCGCCCGGGCCAGCCGTGACCGAAACGAAATCGGAGCCATAGAACACACCGGTTACCGCACCGGTATCGAACAGCGCCTGTGCCAGCGGCGATACCTCGGCCGCCTCGGGCGAGGTGAATTCGCGGGTGCCCGACGGCATGACCTGCTGCCCGGGCAGGAACTTGAGCGTCGCGGGGTTCGGAGTGGTTTCGGTCTCGATGAACATAGATCGCGATGTAGTCGCAGAGCTTGCGTGCCACAAGACCGGCATGACGGGTGCGTGGTGGCACAGATCGGACGGCAATTGCGCCGTCCGCGCTTCCGTTCACTATCCCTTCAGCGATTTGCCCCTTATACACTTCGCATGATCACTTCTTCGCGCGCCGTCCGGCGTCTCGCGCTCGTCCTTCCCTTCGTACTCCTTGCGCCCTTCGCTTCGGCGCAGGAGAGTTCGCAGAACCGCAATCCGGCGATCAAGACCGAAGCCGAAGTGGTGGTTCCCAAGCCGAAATACCTGCAAAGCGACGACAAGGCCTGGCTGTATCGCGGCAGCGACATTCCGCATGACAAGGAATGGGTGTTCGGCGAACTGCCCAATGGCCTGCGCTATGCCGTGCGGCGCAACGGCGTGCCGCCGGGGCAGGTTTCGATCCGCATCCGCATCGACGCGGGCTCGCTCTACGAAAAGGACAGCGAACGCGGCTTTGCCCATTTGATCGAACACCTCACCTTCCGCGAGAGTAAATATCTCGGCGACGGTCAGGCGATCCCCAAGTGGCAGGATATGGGCGCCACATTCGGCAGCGATACCAATGCCGAAACCAGCCCGACGCACACGGTGTTCAAGCTCGACCTGCCCGGGATCACGCCGCAGAAGCTGGAAGAAAGCTTCAAACTCCTGTCGGGCATGGTCCGCGAACCGGCGCTGTCGGCATCCAACCTCAAGGCCGACGTGCCGATCGTCCTGGCTGAAAAGCGTGAGAATGGCGGGGCTGGGCAGCGGGTGGCCGAACAAACGCGCCAGACCCTGTTTGCCGGACAATTGCTGGCCGATCGCCTGCCCATCGGAACCGAACAGACGCTGCTCGCCGCAACGCCCGCCAGCGTCCGCGCCTTCCACGATCGCTGGTATCGCCCGGAAAACACGGTGATCGTGGTGGCTGGCGATGCCGACCCGATGCAACTGGCCGCGATGATCGAACAATGGTTCGGTGACTGGAAGGGCAAGGGCCCTCATGTCGCCGCGCCCAACTTCGGCGATCCCAAGGCTCCGGCGGGTGCGGATCCTGCCAATCCCATCGGCGAGACGCAGGTGCTGGTCGAACCCGACCTGCCGCGGTCGATGAGCTATGCGATCATGCGCCCTTGGCGCCCGGTGACCGACACGATCGTGTATAATCAGGGCCTGCTGCTCGACGCGGTGGCGCAGGCGATCATCAACCGCCGCCTGGAATCGCGCGCGCGTGCCGGTGGCTCCTATCTTTATGCGCAGGTTCAGCAGGACGATGTCAGCCGTTCGACCGACGCGACCTTCGTTTCCTTCGCGCCGCTCAGCGGGGACTGGCAATCGGCCATGAAGGATGTGCGCGCGGTGATTGCCGATGCGCTGGCCGAACCGCCGACGCAGGAAGAAATCGACCGCGAGCTGGCCGAATTCGACGTCAGCTTCGCCAGCACCGTTGCCGAACGCTCGGTGCAACCGGGATCGAAGCTGGCCGACGATCTGGTCCAGGCCGTCGACATCCGCGAAACGGTCGCCGCGCCGGAAACCGTGCTTAACGTGTTCCGCGGGATGAAAGGCCAGTTTACCCCGGCCAATGTCCTCGCCCACACGCGCAGCCTGTTCAAGGGCGACGTGGTGCGCGCGGTCTACGTTACACCGGATACGAATGAGGCTGACCCGGCCGCGCTGCGCATGGCGATGGCAGCGCCGGTGGAGGCCGATTCGGGTGCGCGGCTCGCAGCCAAGGCTATCTCCTTCTCCGACTTGCCGCCGATCGGCGCGCCGGGAACGGTGGTGTCGGACAAGCCGATTGGCCTGCTGGAAATCGAACAGGTGGACCTCGGCAACGGGGTGAAGGCGATCATCTGGCCCAACGATGCCGAACCGGGCCGTGTCGCGGTGAAGGTGCGTTTCGGTGCGGGGGATCGCGCCTTCGATGCCGGCAACGCTGCCTACCGCACGCTCGGGCAGATGGCGCTCATCGGCTCGGGCGTCGGGGAACTGGGCCAGGAAGAGCTCGACCGGATTTCCACCGGGCGCAAGATGGGCTTCGATTTCGACATCGAGGATGCCGACTTCCTGTTTTCGGCGCAGACGCGGCGGGAAGACCTGGCCGACCAGCTCTATCTCTTCGCCGCCAAGCTGGCGATGCCGCGCTGGGATGCCAACCCGGTGCTGCGTGCGCAGGCAGCCTCGCGGCTGGCGTATGAAAGCTACGCCACCAGCCCGGGCGGGGTGCTGTCGCGCGATCTGGACTATCTCGTCTCGGGTCGCGATCCGGGCCTCAAGACGCCCGATCCCGATACGATCGCCAAGACCACGCCCGAAGGGTTCCGCCAGGTGTGGGAACCGCTGCTGAAGCAGGGGCCGGTCGAAGTGATGATTTTTGGCGATTTCGACAAGGAAGCGGCGCTCGACGCGCTCAAGAAGACCTTTGGCGCGCTGCCGCCGCGTGAGCCGATCCCGGCGCAGGTGGAGACGCGCGTACCGGGCTTCCCCGCGACCGATGCAGGCACCGTCGTCCTCTACCATCGCGGCGATGTCAACCAGGCCGCGGCGGTGGTCGCATGGCCGACCGGCGGCGGTGTCGAAGGGGTGCGCGAATCCCGCCAGCTCGAAATCCTCACCCAGCTGTTCAACAACCGCCTGCTCGACTGGATGCGCGAAAAGACCGGCGCCAGCTATTCGCCGCATGTCGGATCGGATTGGCCGATCGATATGCCGGGTGGCGGCAAGATCACCGCGCTTGCGCAGCTCAAGCCGGAGGACGTTCCGGTGTTCTTCGCTGCAGCCGATGCGATTGCACAGGATCTGGTCGACAATCCGCCGACCGAGGAAGAGCTGGGCCGCGTGACCGAGCCGCTGCGCCAGCTGATTAGCCGTGCCTCCACAGGCAATGGTTTCTGGATGTACCAGCTCGAAGGCGCATCGCAGGATCCGCGCCGTGTGGGGCTGATCCGCTACATCCTGTCCGATTACACGCGGACCACGCCCGAAGCGATGCAGGCGCTTGCCAAACGCTATTTCGGCGGGCGCAAGGGCTGGCGGCTTGCTGTCATTCCCGAGGGGCAGAAGCTGGTCGAAGCGACGCCCGCGGGCGGCGGGGCGGAGCAAGCTGCGAAGGGCAAATAGCAGCGACTGCACGCAACGAAATCGCGCGAATCCGCCGATTTCGTTGCGCAGGATACTTTTGCAATTGCCTGCCCGGGGGCGTATGGGCGCGCCTCTTTGAGTGGAAAGTTGGTTGAAAGTGGCACGTAACTGGACCCCCGATGGCTGGAAGGCGCATGAGGCGCGCCATCTGCCGGTGTATGAAGATGCCGCCGCGCTGGCGGAAGCGGAACGCATGATGGCGAGCTTCCCGCCGCTGGTATTTGCCGGCGAGGCGCGCGCGCTCAAAGCCGATCTGGCCGAAGTTGCGCGCGGCGATGCGTTCCTGCTGCAGGGCGGCGACTGTGCCGAAAGTTTCGCCGAATTCCACCCGAACAACATCCGCGACACCTTCCGCGTGTTGCTGCAGATGGCCGTTGTGCTGACCTTCGCCAGCAAGAAGCCGGTGGTGAAGGTCGGGCGGATGGCCGGGCAGTTCGCCAAGCCGCGTTCCTCGCCGACCGAGACGCAGGGCGATGTGACCCTGCCGAGCTATCTCGGCGACAATATCAACGGGATCGAATTCGACCCCGCGTCGCGCACCAACGATCCGCAGCGAATGATCCGCGCCTATTCGCAGGCGGCCGCGACGCTGAACCTGCTGCGCGCCTTCGCGGGTGGCGGCTATGCGAATTTGCGGCAGGTCCACCAGTGGACGCTGGATTTCATGGATCGCAGCCCCTGGGCCGAGAAGTTCGGCCAGATGGCGGACCGGATCGGCGAGGCGCTGGACTTCATGGAAGCGTGCGGAATCGATCCCGCCACGGTGCCGCAGTTGCAGGGCACCAGCTTCTACACCAGCCACGAAGCGCTGCTGCTGCCCTACGAACAGGCAATGACGCGGCAGGATTCGCTGACCGGCGACTGGTACGATACCAGCGCCCACATGCTCTGGGTCGGTGACCGCACCCGTTTCGACGGTTCGGCGCATATCGAATTCTGCCGCGGCGTGGGCAACCCGCTGGGCGTGAAGTGTGGCCCGAGCCTGGAAGCCGACGATCTGCTGCGCTTGCTCGACACGCTCAACCCGGCGCGCGAAGCCGGGCGGATCACCCTGATCAGCCGCTTCGGGCATGACAAGGTCGAAGCCGGCCTGCCGCGCCTCGTGCGTGCCGTGCAGCGCGAAGGCCATCCGGTGGTCTGGAGCTGCGACCCGATGCACGGCAACGTCATCAAGGCCGACAGCGGCTACAAGACGCGCCCGTTCGACCGCATCCTGGGCGAGGTGAAGGGCTTCTTCGCGGTTCACCGCGCCGAAGGCACCCACGCCGGGGGCATCCATATCGAGATGACCGGCCAGGACGTGACCGAATGCGTCGGCGGCGCGGTCGCGATTACCGACGCTGCGCTGGGCGATCGCTACCACACCCATTGCGACCCGCGGCTCAACGCCGCGCAGTCGCTCGAACTGGCGTTCCTGCTCGCGGAAATGCTCAACCTCGAAACGCAGGGCCAGCAGGCGAACGCTGCCTGATCGAAAAATTTTCGGGACTTTTCAATGCCCCCGCAATCCACCGGTTGCGGGGGTTTTTGCTGTTGGAGGCCGGGCGAGGCGAGGGCTGCGGAACGCCGCGGCCCTTCAAATCGTAACCGTCATCGGCCATGTTACGAATGGACAGGCCGAGACAGGAGAGAATTTCCGTGCCCGAGCCCGAAGTCCGTTCGCCCGTTTCGGCGACCGAAGATCTTTCCGCGCGCTATGCAGCAACGCGTGCGCTTACGCTCGCGCTGGTCGAACCGCTGAGCGATGCCGACGCCACGATCCAGTCGATGCAGGACGCATCGCCTGCAAAATGGCATCTCGCGCACACGACGTGGTTTTTCGAAACCTTCCTGCTGCGCGACCACATGCCGGCCTATCGCCTCTATCGCGAGGAATGGCCGTTCCTGTTCAACTCCTATTACGAGGCCGAAGGGGAGCGCATCGCGCGGTTTGCGCGCGGGATGCTGTCGCGGCCCTCGCTTGACGAAATTCGCGCCTGGCGCGCGCATGTCGATGCGGCGATGGCGCCGCTGCTGGACGATCCGGCGCTCGCCCCGCTGATCGAGCTGGGGATTGCGCACGAACAGCAGCACCAGGAATTGCTGCTCACCGACATCAAGCACGCGCTGTTCCAGAACCCGCTCGGCCCGGCCATGTGGGAGGCTGTCGCCCAGCCTGGCGAGCCGGTCGCACAGGATTGGCACGCGCACCCCGGCGGGATCGCCCGCATCGGGCATGACGGATGCGGTTTCGCCTTCGACAATGAAGGTCCGGCCCATCGGGTGCTGCTGGAACCCTTCGCGCTGGCGAACCGCCTGGTGACCAATGCGGAATGGGACGAATTCATTGCCGATGGCGGCTATCGCGATGCCCGTCTGTGGCTCTCCGATGGCTGGGCATGGGTTCGCGAAGAACAGATCGCCGCGCCGCTCTATTGGCGCGATGGCGACCACTTTACGCATGCCGGCTGGCAAGCGCGCAATCCGGATGCACCCGTGTCGCATATCTCCTTTTTCGAGGCGGATGCCTTCGCCACCTGGGCCGGTGCACGCCTGCCGACCGAGTTCGAATGGGAAGCGATCGCGCAGGGCCGCGATGCGGCAGGCGGCAACCAGCTCGACACGGCGGCTCCGCCGATGCCGCGCGGCGGATCGGCCTTGTTCGGCGATTGCTGGCAGTTTACCCGCTCCGCCTATCTTCCCTATCCGCGCTTTGCGCCGGCCGACGGGGCGGTGGGCGAATACAATGGCAAGTTCATGAGCGGACAGGTGGTGTTGCGCGGTGCCAGCTGCGCCACGGTGCGCGGCCATTCGCGGGCCAGCTACCGCAACTTTTTCTACCCGCACCAGCGCTGGCAATTCACCGGGCTGCGGCTGGCGAAGGATCTGTGATGGGCAGCGAGCAAGGGCTCAAACTGGTGCGGCTGGACGAGGACGGGATCGACCTGAACTTCCGCGACGATGTGCTGGCCGGGCTGCGACAGGATCCGAAGGCGGTGCCCGCGCGCTGGTTCTACGACGAGGCGGGTTCGCGGCTGTTCGAGGAAATCACCCGCCTGCCCGAGTATTACCCGACCCGCGCGGAGAAGGAGATACTTTCCACCCGCGGCGCCGAGTTTGCGGAACTGATCGGGCCGGGCAGGGCGGTGGTCGAATTCGGCTCCGGCAGCTCGGTCAAGACGCCGCTGCTGCTGCGCGCGATCGACCCGGCGGCCTATGTCCCGCTCGACATTTCGGGTGACTTCCTGCGCGCGTCGGCGGCGGAACTTGCAGCCAAGTTTCCGGGCCTGCCGGTCTATCCGGTGGAGGCCGATTTCAACCGCGAGGTCGAATTGCCCGGTGCAGTGGCGGGCATGCCCAAGCTCGGCTTCTTCCCCGGATCGACCATCGGCAACATGGTCGCGCGCACCGCGGTCGATCTGCTGCGCGTCATGCGCGCCACGCTGGGTGAAAATTCGCAGCTGCTGATCGGGATGGACCTGATCAAGGATGTTGCTGTGCTGGAGGCGGCATATGACGATGCCTCCGGCGTCACCGCGCGTTTCAACCTGAACCTTGCCGTGCGGATCAACTGCGAGCTGGGCGGCACCATCCCGGTGGATGCATTGCGCCATGTCGCCCGCTGGAATGACGATTACGCGCGCATCGAAATGCATCTCGAGGCCACGCGCCCGATCGCCTTCGAAGTGGCAGGCGAGGCATTCGCGATGGCGGCGGGCGAAACGATCCATACCGAAAACAGCCACAAGTTCGATCGCCGGATGGCCAATGTGCTGTTGCTGGCCGGCGGGTGGACGCCGGTGAAGCGGTGGACCGATGGTGAGGGGCGTTTCTCGCTGATCCTGGCCGATGCCACCCGCCCGCGCGGCGCACCCTGATATTCCTTCGCAGGCGCAGCACTTATTTCGCAATTGCACCCGGCAGGGGTTCCCCTCGCAGCCCCGATGCCTATGCTTGGCCCCATGGCCGTATCCCGAGAACCGGTAGCGCCCCCCAGCCTTTCCGCCCTCAGAGCGCGCGGACCAATTGCCCTGTTCCTCGATTTCGACGGTACGCTGGTGGAAATCGCGCCGGGGCCGGAGGCGATCCGGGTCCCGCGCGATCTTGGCCCGCGGATCGAAAAGCTGGGCAAGCGGCTCGATGGGCGGCTGGCGCTGGTAACGGGCCGGGCGCTCGACAATCTCGAAAGCCACCTTGGCCCACTGCGCGTCGCACGCGCCGGGTCGCATGGCGCGGCGCGCAAGTTGGCGGATGGGGCCGCGCTGGGTGAATCCCCCGCGCCGCTGCCGGATGCCGCCTGCCAGTTGCTGCGAGAGTTTTCGCAGACCAGCGGGCTGCTGCTCGAAACCAAGCCGCATGGCGCCGCGCTGCATTTCCGCGCCCGGCCGGACCGTGAAAGCGAAGTCGCGGCGCTGGCGTCGGAACTCGCCGGGGAATTCGGGCTTTTGGTGAAGAGCGGCAAGTCCGTGGTCGAACTGGTCTCTCCCGGTGCCGGAAAGGATGGAGCGGTCAGGGCCTTCATGGCGATCGCTCCCTTCGAAGGTGCGGTGCCGGTCTTCATCGGCGACGATGTGACCGACGAAGACGGGTTTCGCGCTGCGGGCGAGTTCGGCGGTTGGGGCATCGCAGTCGGCGAACGACCCTCGCAAGCGGCGCGCTACCGGCTGGACGGTGTCGGGCAGGTATATGAATGGTTGGAGCTTTGAGCATGCAAGCAACCCTCGAACTCTGGCCGATCGGCAATTGCCAGGTGAGCGCACTGGTGGATGAGCGCGGCGGTTTCGTTTGGGGCTGCGTGCCGCGGGTCGATGGCGATCCGGTGTTCTGCGCCCTGCTCAATGGCGAGAACAGCGACGCGGGCGTGTGGCGGTTCGAGCTCGAGGGGCAGGTCAGCGCCACCCAGCACTACGAACGCAACACCCCGGTTCTGGTGACACGGTTGGAAGCCGAAGACGGCAGCGCGGTCGAGATCCGCGATTTCTGCCCGCGCTTCGAACGCTCGGGCCGCATGTATCGCCCGGTCGCCTTCGCGCGCATCGTTCGCCCGCTGTCGGGCAGCCCGCGGATGCGCGTGGTGCTTCGGCCGATGCGCGATTACGGGGCCAGCCTGGCCGAAACGACCAACGGCACCAACCACATCCGCTATCTCGTTTCCGATCAGGCTGTGCGCCTGTCGACCGATGCACCGGTGGGATATGTCACCGAAGGGCGGTTCTACAGGGTCGAGAGCGACCAGCACTTCTTCCTTGGCCCGGACGAACCTTTCGTCGGCAATATCCGTTCGGAAATGCGGCGGATGGAACAGGCGACGATGCGCTATTGGCGGCTGTGGTCGCGGGGCCTGCACATCCCGTTCGAATGGCAGGACGAGGTGATCCGCTGCGCCATCACGCTCAAGCTGTGCCAGCACGAGGAGACCGGCGCGATTGTTGCTGCGCTGACCACTTCGATCCCCGAGGCGCCGCATAGCGAGCGCAACTGGGATTATCGCTACTGCTGGATTCGCGATTCCTATTACACGGTGCAGGCGCTCAACCGGCTCGGCGCGCTCGATGTGCTGGAGAAATATCTCGCCTACCTGCGCAACATCGTCGACGATGCGCGCGGCGGGCAGATCCAGCCGCTCTATTCGGTGATGGGCGATGGCGAACTGGACGAAACCACCGCCGCCTATCTCGCCGGCTATCGTGGCATGGGCCCGGTGCGCAAGGGCAATGCGGCCTACAAGCAGGTGCAATACGACTGCTATGGCCAGATCGTGCTGCCGACGGCGCAGGGCTTTCTCGACCGGCGGCTGCTGCGCATCGCCGACGATCGGGATTTTGCCAGTCTTGAGGAAGTGGGAGAGATGGCGTGGAAGATGCACGACCAGCCCGATGCCGGCCTGTGGGAATTCCGCACGCGCAAGGAAGTCCATACCTATTCCGCTGTCATGTGCTGGGCGGCCTGCGACCGGCTTGCCAATGTTGCCGCCTGGCTGGGCAAGGAAGATCGCAACGCTTTCTGGCGCCAGCGGGCCGATGCGATCAAGGCAAGGGTCGAGCGCGAGGCCTGGGTCGAGAACGGGGCGCAGGGCGGCCATTACGGTGCGTCGTTCGAAAGCGACTATCTCGATGCCAGCCTGCTGCAAATGGTCGAACTCGGCTTCATCCAGCCCGACGATCCGCGCTTCCTGTCTACCTTTGCCGCGGTCGAGCGCGAGTTGCGGCGCGGCGAATATATGCTGCGCTACGCCTCCGAGGATGATTTCGGATTGCCCGAAACCGCCTTCAACGTCTGCACCTTCTGGCTGATCGAGGCGCTTTACCTCGCCGGGCGGGCGGGTGAGGCGCGGGTGTTGTTCGAAGCGATGTTGAGCCACCGCACGCGCTCGGGCCTGCTGTCCGAAGACCTCGATTTCGAAACCGGCGAATTGTGGGGTAATTTCCCGCAGACCTATTCGCTGGTCGGGGTGATCAACTGCGCCGGCCTGCTGTCACGCCGCTGGGGCGAAATGCGGTGAGCAGGCTGGTTGTCATCTCCAACCGGGTTGCCGTGCCCAAGGCACGCGGCGCCGCCGGTGCGCAGGGCGGGCTTGCCGGTGCGCTCAATGCCGCCCTGCGCGAGAACCGGGGGCTCTGGTTCGGCTGGTCGGGGCAGGAATGCGATGTCTTCTCGGGCAATATCAACATGCAGCGCCACGATGGCGTGACCACCGCGACGATCGACCTGGAACCGCAGGATATCGAGGAATATTACAACGGCTATGCCAATTCGACGCTGTGGCCGCTGTTCCACTATCGCATCGACCTGACCGAGTACGAACGGGAATTCGGCAAGGGCTACGAGCGGGTGAACGAGCGCTTCGCCGAAAGCGTTGCGCCGCTGATCGAACCGGACGACCTGGTCTGGGTGCATGATTATCACCTGATGCCACTGGGCGAGCGCCTGCGCGCGCGCGGGCTCAAAAATCGGATTGGCTTTTTCCTGCACATTCCCTGGCCGCCGGCTCGGCTGTTCGTCTCCCTTCCATACCACGAGCGGCTGGTGCGCACCCTGCTCGATTACGATTTGATCGGTTTCCAGACCACCGAATGGCTCGACAGTTTCCTGCATTATTGCCGCAAGGAGCTGGGCGCCGAAGTGGACGAGCAAGCGGGGACTATCCGCTACGACGGGCGCGAAACCGTGGCGCGCGCCTATCCCATCGGCATCGACTACGATCACTTTATGGCACAGGGCGACACGGGCGAGGCGCGCCAGGCACAGCAGCGCCTGATGTCGAGCACGCGCCACCGGACCGCGATGCTGGGTGTGGATCGGCTCGATTATTCCAAGGGCCTGCCCGAACGGCTCGACGGGATCGGTCGCTTCTTCGACCAGGATCCCGACCAGGTGCGCAAGCTGGTCTATATCCAGATCGCACCGCCCAGCCGGGAAGATGTCGGCTCGTACCAGAAAATCCGCGCGCTGCTCGAACAGAAGTGCGGGCAGATCAATGGCGCACGATCCGACGTCGACATCGTCCCCATCCGCTATGTCAACAAGGGCTATTCCACGGCGGAACTGTTCGGCTTCTATCGCGGCGCGAAAATCGGGCTGGTGACGCCGCTGCGTGACGGGATGAATCTCGTCGCCAAGGAATATGTCGCTGCCCAGGAACCGGACGATCCGGGGGTGCTGATCCTGTCGCGCTTTGCCGGTGCGGCGCAGCAATTGCAGGATGCTGTCCTGGTCAATCCGCACAGCCCGGACGATCTCTCGCATGCCATCCGCACCGCCCTCGACATGGACCTGGCGGAGCGCAAGGCACGCTGGGAAAACCTCGTCGCAACGGTGCGCGAGGACAATGTGCATGCCTGGACCGCGAATTTCTGCGCCGACCTCAGGGCGGCCCCGACTGCGGGCAGGTGATACTTGCCAGCAGGGCACCTGCTTGGCAGTGGCAGATCATGGACCATGAGCGGCTGATCGACTTCGAGGGAATCCACAACTTCCGCGATTATGGCGGCTACGCGATTCCCGGTGGTGGGCGGGTAAGGCGAGGGTTGCTGTTCCGCTCGGGCCAGCATGCCGGGGCAAGCGACGCTGACCTCGCGCGCGTCGAGGCGTTCGCCATCGGCACGGTGGTGGATTTGCGCGGCAACAGCGAGCGCGAGGAATTCCCCTGCCGCCGCAGTCCGGGCTTTGCCGGCCAAGTCTTGTTCCATGACGGCGAAACCTCCAATCGCGCTCCGCACGAAGAGGCGGCGAATAGCCCTCCGACCGCGCAGGACGCCCACCGGCGGATGGTCGCGCTCTATCGCCGCATGCCCTATAATCCGCCGATGCTGGCGATCTTCCGGCGCTATTTCGCGGCGCTGGCGCAGGGGCAGGGGCCGGGGC
>JACXVD010000042.1 GCA_014763545.1 Sphingomonadales bacterium | reverse complement strand
GCCCGAAACGCCGCCGACGCCGACCCCGGTGGTGCTTCCACCGGGGTCGGCGTCGGCGGCGTTTCGGGCGGCGCGACGGGGTCGATCGTGTCGGGCTTGGGGGTCGGTTGTTCGGGCATCGGGGCGCGTTCCTCTCGTGGCAGGTGTCTGTCGGTCAACGCATCGCCGCAGCCCGGCGTTCCACATGCCCCGTTCCGTCCATCGCGGCGCTTGCCCTTTTGGCCTTGCCCTACTAAGGGCGCTGGCTTGATCGTGCGGGCCTGCCCCGCGCGCGGCTTCGTTCGGAACGCGGGCGTGGCGGAACTGGTAGACGCGCTGGATTTAGGTTCCAGTATCGAAAGATGTGGGGGTTCGAGTCCCTTCGCCCGCACCAGGCTTCGCTCCGTCCATCCTCGCGGCAACTGAGACATTGTTTTTGAGAAGGCTTTAGTTCGCATCATGCAGATCAAGGAAACCACCAGCGAAGGCCTGAAGCGCGCCTACCAGCTGACCATCCCCGCCAAGGACATCGAGGCGAAGATCGACGCCGAAGTGAAGAAGGTCGCACCCCAGGTGCGCATGCCCGGCTTCCGCCCCGGCAAGGTCCCCGCCAACCTCGTGCGCAAGATGCACGGCGAACAGCTGCACGTCCAGGTGGTGAACGACACGATCAGCGAATCGATCCAGACGCTGATGCGCGACAAGCAGCTGCGCCCCGCGATGCAGCCGCGCATCGACATGGTCGAGGGTTACGAGCAGGGCAAGGATGCCGAGCTGACCGTCGAGCTGGAAGTGCTGCCCGAAATCGCCACCCCGGATGTCTCCGGCCTCAAGATCGAGAAGCTGGTCGTGCCGGTGAGCGAGGACAAGGTCGACGAGGCGATCGCCAACATCGCCCAGGGCCAGAAGAGCTACAAGGACGCGCCCAAGACGAAGAAGGCCGCCGATGGCGACCAGCTGATCATCGACTTCGTCGGCAAGCTGGGCGACGAAGCCTTCGAAGGCGGCAGCGCCGAAGAAATCCCGCTGGTGCTCGGTTCGGGCCAGTTCATCCCCGGTTTCGAGGAACAGCTGACCGGCGTGAAGACCGGCGATGAAAAGACCATCACCGTCACCTTCCCCGAAGATTACCAAGCCGCGCATCTCGCCGGCAAGGAAGCGACCTTCGACATCACGGTGCGCCAGGTGAAGGTCGAAGGCGAAAGCAAGATCGACGACGATTTCGCCAAGAACCTCGGCCTCGAAGGGCTCGACCAGCTCAAGGGCCTGATCCGCGGCCAGCTGGAACAGGAAACCGCCGGGCTGACCCGCACCCAGATGAAGCGTTCGCTGCTCGATCAGCTCGCCGCCGGCCACGATTTCGAAGTGCCCGCCGGGATGGTCGATGCCGAATTCGACCAGATCTGGGCCCAGCTGCAGCAGGAAGCCGCGCGCGAGGAAGATCCCGCCGCTGCCCTCAAGGAAATCGAGGACGAGAAGGACGATTACCGCGCGATCGCCGTGCGCCGCGTGCGCCTGGGCCTGCTGCTGTCGGAAATCGGCCAGGCCAATGGCGTCGAGGTCACCCAGCAGGAAATGGGCATGCTGATCCAGCAGGCCGCCCAGCAGTACCGCGAGGAAGACCGCCAGCGTTTCGTCGACTACGTCCGCTCCGAACCGCTCGCCGCCGCCCAGCTGCGCGCGCCGCTGTATGAAGACAAGGTCGTCGACTTCCTGTTCGACAAGGCCGAAGTCACCGAACGCGAAGTGACCGCCGAGGAACTGCAGGCCGCGATCGAGGCGGACGAAACCACCGAGGACAAGCCCGCAGCGAAGAAGGCTCCGGCGAAGAAGGCTGCCGCCAAGAAGGCGCCTGCCAAGAAGGAAGCTGCCGAGAAGGAAGCTGCCGAGGACAAGCCCGCCGCCAAGAAGGCTCCGGCCAAGAAAGCTCCGGCCAAGAAGGCTGCGGCGAAGGACGAAGCGGAAGAGGCCAAGCCTGCCGCCAAGAAGCCTGCTGCCAAGAAGGCTCCGGCGAAGAAGGCCGCTGCCAAGAAGTAAGCGCAAACCCGCCTTGCGGGACAAAAAAGGGACCGGTGCGGATTATCGCGCCGGTCCCTTTCTTTTGCGACCCTTAAAGGGCTTTCGGTGCGGGCTTTCGCTCAGCCTCGCGGCAGGCGCGTTCAGCGGGCCTTGCAGGTGTTCATGCCGAACAGCGAATAGGCCGGGCACCAGCCGATCAGGCCGGTCAGCAACGGCACGACGCCGATCCAGGTCCACGGCGTGTAATGGCCGGTGACAGCCAGGCCGATCAGCACCAGCCCCACGACGATGCGCAGGATACGGTCGATACTTCCTTCATTGCGGGTCATGTTCAAATCCCTTCCTTCCAGATCATGCCATTCCCATCGCAGCACCGCGCGGCCCGGTCTGTGACATAGTCACACCCCGCACGAATTATTCGACCGTGCCAGCTACCGCCTCCTGCCCGGCCAGCGCCTCCAGCCCGGCGCTGTCGAGCAGTCTGATATGTCCGCGCTCGCTGGCGGCCAGCCCGGCGCGCGCGAAGCTGCCCAGCTTGCGGCTCACCACCTCGCGGGCGGAGCCGATCTCGGTGGCGAGCGCTTCATGCGTGGCGTGCACGATCCGCTGGCCGTCAGCCAGGCGCAGCAGTGCGCGCGCCAGCCGTTGTTCGACACTCGACAGGGCGACATCTTCGACCAACTGTTCCAGCTCGGCAAAGCGCGTGGCGACCGCGCCGAACAGCTGGCTGCGGAACTGCTCGTCCTCGCGCACGCGGCGGTGGAATTCGCCCGCCGGCACCACTTCGATTTCCAGGTCGGTTTCGGCCACCCCCTCCGCGGAATAGGCGATGCCTTTGACCAGGCAGCCGAAGGTCTGCAGGCAGACCTCGCCCGGGCGGACGCGGTAGAGCACGATCTCGCGCCCGCTCTCGCCGGTCAGCGACACCTTGATGCTGCCCTGGTGGACGATCACGAAGCCGCGGCATTCTTCCTGCGGGCGGAACAGCACCTGCCCGCGCGGAACGCCGATTGCCGGGGGGCGGGTGCTCATTCCCCCCAGCGCTTGAATTCCGGCGTGTGCAAGTCGGCGGTCCGCGCCCGTTCATAGGCAGCGCCGAGTTGCAACACCTGCGCATCATGCCATTTGGCACCGACGATGCTCAGCCCGATGGGCAGGCCCTCGACCGCGCCCATCGGCACGGTCAGATGCGGATATCCCGCCACGGCCGCCAGCCCCGTGGCGCCGACGCCGCCGGTGAAATGGTCGCCATTGACGAGGTCGATCGTCCAGGCCGGATTGTTGGTCGGCGCGATCAGCACGGCGACATCATTGTCCGCCAGCAATTTGTCGATCCCCTCGGCGCGGGCGAGACGCTGCGAATTGGCCCTGGCCGCGAGATAGGCCTCGCGGTCGGTCGCCTTCTGCGCCAGTTCGAACAGCGCCTGGCCGAACCAGCGCAATTCGCCATCGGCATGGTCGGTGTTGAACATCACCAGGTCGGCCAGCGTGCGCGGTTCCTCCTGCTCGGGCAGGCCGGCGAGATAGGCGTCGACCCCCTCGCGGAATTCGAACAGCAGAACGGTGAATTCGTCGCGGTTCATGTCGGGGTTGGGTTCCCAGTCGACATCGACCAGCACCGCGCCCGCTGCGCGCAGATCGCCCAGCGCATGGTCGAACAGCGCGGCCACGTCGGCGCGCGGGCCGGTGCGCTTGCGCAGCACGCCGATCCGCACCCCCTTGAGCGAGGCGCCTGCGAGCCCTGCGGTAAAATCGACCTTGTGGGCGTCGGCCTCGGCAGTCGCCGGATCGTCCGGATCGCTGCCGGAGATGGCGGTCAGCAGCAGCGCCGCGTCATACACGCTGGTTGCCATCGGTCCGGCGGTGTCCTGCGACACGCTGATCGGCACCACCAAGGTACGGCTGACCATGCCGACGGTCGGCTTGAACCCGACGATACCATTGATGCTCGCCGGGCAGACGATCGAGCCGTCGGTCTCGGTGCCGATCGCGGCCCAGGCGAAGCCCGCCGCCACCGCTGCCCCGCTGCCCGAAGAGGAACCGCAGGCGGTGCGGTCGGTCGCATGCGGGTTCCGGGTCAGCCCGCCCACGCCGCTCCACCCGCTGGTCGAATTGTCGTCGCGGAAATTGGCCCATTCGGACAGGTTGGTCTTGCCCAGCACGACCCCGCCCGCCGCGCGCAGCCGCACGATCAGCGGCGCATCGCGCCCGGTGGCATTATCCGCCAGCGCCAGGCTGCCCGCGGTGGTCGGCCATTCCTTCGTCTCGATATTGTCCTTCACCAGCACGGTGCGGCCGTTGAGTGGCAGGCCGGCCGCCTGGGCCTTGGCTGCCTGCTCCGGCGCATCAGGGTTGGTTGTGATCACCGCGTTGATCTGCGGCCCCGCATCGTCGAGTGCCGCGATCCGATCGAGATAGGCCCGCGCGACCGCCCCCGCATCCTGCGCCGAAGCGACATCGGGAAGGGTCGCCGGGCCTGCCAGCGAGAGGGCGAGGGCGGCGATAGTCGAGCGTGATATGTCCATGTGCGCAACCTGCCACCGGATTCGCGCGACGCAAGCCCCCGCTGTCAGAAGTTCCCCTTCACTGTAAGCCGGAAGATCGGGCCGATCAGCTGCGATCGTGCCTCTACGAAGCGGACCGGTGCAGTGTCCCGCGGCCCAGCGTAGACCGTCCGGTAAAGCTTGTGACGCGCATCGGCCAGATTGATGATGTTGAACCGCACCGTCATGCCCAGCACATCCTTGTGTTCGATATAGTAAAAATCGAACACCGGTCCCTCGTTGTCGTATCCGACTTCGCCGACGCGATAATAATGCGACCGTTCGGAATGCTCGATGCCCGCACCCCAGGCCCAGTCGCTGTGCGGGATGTCGTGCCGAAACTCGACATTGATATAGCGGGTCGTCAGGCCGCTCATCGGGCGCTTTTCGCCGGTCAGCGGGTCTGTCAGCGAAGATTTGCGCAGGAAGACATTGCTGTCGATCTTCGCGCCTTTGAAGCCAATCCTGTCGAGCTTGAACGTGCTGGTCCATTCCAGGCCATAGCGTTTACCGCCCGACACATTGCCACGCCCTTCGCCCCCGCCGGGCAGCGGGATGACATCGATGTAATCCTCGTAGAATCGACCGAAGATGCGCAGGTTGGTGCTTCCCCAGGGGCCCAGATCCTTCTTGGCTTCGAGCTCGATATTCCAATCCTGAGACGGCACGAGCGCGGCGTTGTTCCCGTTCTGGTTGCCCTGGTCGAGGAACACGCGGGCGAGGAAATCCTCGAAATCGAGTTGGCCGACATTCCGTTCGACTTTGAACGAGACGTCGAGCCCTTTCTTCGGCGCCCACGACAGGCTGGCGGTCCCTTTCGGGCGCAGAAAGCTGCGCGACAGGGCGTTGGCGCCGGTCTGGCGGATTGTCGAGCTTTCCGCGGCCAATATCAGCTGCAACCGCAGTTTCGGAGCCAGCGGGCGGGCGAAACTAAGGCTTGCTTCGTAGCGGTCTTCGCGCACGCCGCCGCTGCCGCCGGGAAAGGGCAGTTCGACGAAATTGCCCGTGGGCGACAGCTCATGGAGGCTGGCGACCTTGTCGAGCCGGTTGAACGTGGCTTCGCCCGCAAGCTGCCATTCGGCTTTGCCCCATTTCCAACCGTATTCCGCCCGGCCGATCACCTCTCCCGCATCGGTCGTTTGGGAATAGCGGCCGCCGGTCGGCGTCGACCCGTCGAGCGGACTGCGGATTTCGCGATCAGAGTAGGTCCCGTGGTCAAACCGATCGAGCCCGATCAGTTTGAGCCGACCGCCAAGCAGCCCGAATTCATAATCGCCGCCGATCTCGTAATTGTAATCGCGTTGCCTTCCGTAAAGCACGCGGTCGTAGGCGGTGCGGCCAACCGGGCTGCGCAACTCGCTCTCCTCGTAGGTCGAATAGACCCGGCGATAGGATCCGTTGAGGTTGCCCACCGCATCGCCTGGTCCGGAAAATTTCAGTCCGGCAGTTGCCTTGGGAGCATCGTAATCCGACCATAGTCGTCCGTTGCGCGCTTCGCGTAGCGAACCGTCGCCATTGTAGATCGCGTAACTCCCGCCGAAGGCGCCGCGGCCGCTATCATTGGCGAGAGACACGGAATATTCGATCTTACCCAAAGTGCCCTTGGCCGACACTTCGGCATTGAGATATCCGGGGTGCGAAAAATGCGGGCGCGCCTCGCCCTTCCAGTTGAACTGGCCGGCAAAGGCATCTGGCCGGGTGACCACATTCGCGACCTGGCCGACCAGGCCCGGGATCGACAGCTGTGTCCCGTTGAGGATTTCAATCCGTACGATGTTGTTGACTGGTATGCGCGCGAGCTGGTCGGTGAGGCTGTCGGATTTCGAAGTGAGGCGCTGGCCGTTCACCAGCACGTTTTCGGTAGCTTGGCCCAAGCCGCGCGCATCGTCGCCGCCACGAATCTGGAATCCCGGAATATTGCTGATCATGTCGAGCGCATTCTTGGGGCTGTATTGAGCCAGATCTTCGGGGCTGAAGCTGCGCTGCACGTTCGACTGGGTGGGCGGGGCGACCTCGCCACTGTCGTCTGCCGCGGCCAGCGCCGGCGTCGCGCAGCCGATCGTCAGGGCGATCACAAGCACCCGCAAACTGTTGGCAGACGGCATCTTTCCTCCCGGCATCTCGCTTCCGAGATTGTATTAGGGTGGTGACACGCTTCACAGGAGCGCAGGTCGATGAACGGCGCCCCATGGCAGATCAACGACAAGTGTAGTCGATGGTCCACGCGGGCCGCGCGGCGGGTGTTTCCACACCGGCGAGGCGGGACAAGGGTTAATCCCCTTGAACATCGCCGCTCCAGTCGCGAAATAGCGTGCGAACTTGCAGATGAGAGGCATATTTCCATGATCGACCTGACCGGCCAGCTTGGCGAAACCTACGGCCTTCAAGGCCAGTTCACCCGCGATCCGGTGACCGGGGCGCTGGTGCCGATGGTGGTCGAACAGACGAGCCGCGGCGAACGCAGCTTCGACATCTTCAGCCGCCTGCTGCGCGAACGCATCGTGTTCGTCACCGGCCAGGTGGAAGACAATATGGCCAGCCTGATCGTCGCCCAGCTGCTGTTTCTCGAAAGCGAGAACCCCAGCAAGCCGATCAGCATGTACATCAACTCGCCCGGCGGCGTGGTGACCGCCGGCATGGCGATCCACGACACGATGCAATACATCAAGCCGCGCGTTTCGACCGTGTGCATCGGCCAGGCGGCGAGCATGGGCAGCTTCCTGCTGGCCGCTGGCGAGCCGGGCATGCGCATCGCGCTGCCCAATGCGCGGATCATGATCCACCAGCCGTCGGGCGGCGCGCGCGGCATGGCGTCGGACATCGAGATCCAGGCCAAGGAAATCCTGCGCATCAAGGCGCGGATGAACGACCTCTACGTCAAATACACCGGCCAGAAGCTGGAAGACGTCGAAAAGGCGATGGATCGCGACACCTGGCTGGAAGCGGACGAAGCGATGAAGTTCGGCCTGGTCGACAAGGTCTTCGAAACCCGCCCGGAAAACGAAACGTCGAGCGACGAGAAGGGTTCGGGCGGCGCGCCCGAATGATCGAACGCCGCACGGGGTAAGCCCCCGCGCCTGCGTCGCCGCTTGACGGTTCGACGCGAATTCCCCAGTCGTTTCCAAAGGAAGCGGCTGGGGAAAGTCTTTGCAGCAAGCGTTGCCAGCCCGGATCCGCCAGCTGCTGTTGCCGCCGGTCGATGCCCCGCCGGGAGAGCTCGCGGCGATCCAGTATCTGCGCGGATATGCGGCGCTGATCGTGGTCGTCCAGCACCTGCTGCTCCGCTGGGCGATCTTCGCTTGGGACATGCATCTCTTCACCCTGCGCAGCGGGGTGGACATCTTCTTCGTCATCAGCGGTTTCGTGATGGTCTATTCGACCGACCGGGGCGCCCGGCTCGGCGCGAAAGAGTTCCTCGCCCGGCGGATCGTGCGGGTCGTGCCCGCATACTGGATCGTCACCACGCCGAGCTTGCTGTTGCTGCTGGCTGCACCGGGGCTTGCGCATGCATTTTCGACCAGCCCCGCGCATGCCGTGGCATCCTATCTCTTCATCCCTTGGGCGACACCGGACGGCACGATGGTACCGGTGGTCCAGCTGGGCTGGACGCTCAATTACGAAATGTTCTTCTATGCCCTCTTCGCATTGGGGATCCTCGGCGGGAGGCGGCGGCCCGCGGCGGTGATGGGGCTGGTGTTGGGGATGCTCCTGCTGCTCGTACTGGCGGGCTATCTCCTGCCGCTGCACGGTACGGCCAAGTTCTGGACACAGCCGGTGATCCTCGAATTCGCACTCGGCATGGTCATCGCCCTGTTGTGGCGCGGCCCCGCCAGGGTGCAATGGCCGGTGCTGGTGCTCGCAGTCGCGGTTGCGGTGGCGATGCTGGCCTGGCCCAATTGGGGCGACCGCCTGCGGCTGGTACGCTTCGGCATTCCGGCCGCCGTGCTGGTGGCGGCGGCAGTGCACCTGCGCCTGCCGCGCTCGCCTTTCTGGCACCGGATGGGCGATATCTCCTATTCGCTCTACCTCATCAACACGCTGCTGCTGGCTGCCTGGGGCACCCTGTGGGGGCGGTGGCTGCCGCATGAAACCTACGTCCATTTCGCGATCTATGCGCTGGCCGGGCTGGCCCTGACCATCGGCGTGGCGTGGTTCTTCTGGGCGCTGGTCGAACGACCGCTGACGCGGGCAGGGAAACGGTGGATAGAGCAGCGCTTTTCCAGCGCGGTCGGCCCGAGTGCCGCCTTGGCACCTTGAAATTTTGCGAAGCGCGGCGATATGCGGATGCTGCATGGCAGCGTAGCATTTCGGCAACCCTGCCGTTTCAGTTTGTGGCAAGGTCCGACATGCTATGCCGCAAGCTGTTGATTTACGACCACCGGGCCTTAGAATTGCACGAATCCCCGCAGGAATCGCGCAGATCCGGGGATTCGGGATGACGGGAAATGACCAAATTGAGCGGTACTGACAGCAAGTCCACACTCTACTGCAGCTTTTGCGGCAAATCGCAGCACGAAGTTCGCAAGCTGATTGCCGGGCCGACCGTGTTCATCTGCGATGAATGCGTCGAGCTTTGCAACGACATCATCCGCGAAGAAACCAAGGCTGGGCTGGCCGGTCGCAAGGAAGGCGAAGTGCCGACCCCCCGCGACATTTTCGAGACGCTGAACGATTACGTGATCGGGCAGGACCGCGCCAAGCGCGTGCTGTCGGTCGCGGTGCACAATCACTACAAGCGGCTGAAGCACAGCGGCAAGGCCGGCGACGTCGAACTGGCGAAGTCCAACATCCTGCTGGTCGGTCCGACCGGTTCGGGCAAGACGCTGCTGGCGCAGACGCTGGCGCGCACCTTCGACGTGCCTTTCACCATGGCCGATGCGACGACGCTGACCGAAGCGGGCTATGTCGGCGAGGATGTCGAGAACATCATCCTCAAGCTGTTGCAGGCGAGCGATTACAACGTCGACAAGGCGCAGCACGGCATCGTCTATATCGACGAGATCGACAAGATCACCCGCAAGGCCGAAAATCCCTCGATCACGCGCGACGTGTCGGGCGAGGGCGTGCAGCAGGCGCTGCTCAAGCTGATGGAAGGCACCACGGCTAGCGTCCCGCCGCAGGGTGGGCGCAAGCATCCGCAGCAGGAATTCCTGCAGGTCGACACCACCAATATCCTGTTCATCTGCGGCGGTGCCTTTGCGGGGCTGGAAAAAGTCATTGCCGATCGCCTGCAGAAGCGCAGCATCGGTTTCGGCGCGCATGTCGCCGATCCGGACAAGCGCCGCGTGGGCGAGCTGCTCGAGAAATGCGAGCCGGAAGACCTGCTGAAATTCGGCCTGATCCCCGAATTCGTCGGCCGCCTGCCGGTGATCGCCACCCTGCGCGACCTCGATGTCGAGGCGCTGGTGATGATCCTGGTCGAACCGAAGAATGCGCTGGTCAAACAGTACCAGAAGCTGTTCGAGCTCGAAGATGTCGAACTGACCTTCACCGACGAAGCGCTCAAGGCGATCGCGGAGAAGGCGATCAAGCGCAAGACCGGCGCGCGCGGCCTGCGTTCGATCGTGGAAGGCATCCTGCTCGACACGATGTTCGACCTGCCGAGCATGGAAGGCGTGTCCGAAGTCGTGGTCGATGCCGATGTGGTCGAAGGCCGCAAGGAGCCGGTGCGCGTGGTCGACGGCAAGAAGAGCAAGGAAGAGGCCGCCTGAGGCCCTGACCATGGCGCGGCACGTCGAACTCGGGGCGAGGCTGCTGCGCGATGCGGCGGTCTTCTTCCGCAATGTCGGCGGCCAGAACCCCGAACTGCGCGCGCAGATGCACGACAATGCGGCGGTTTACGAACAGGTCGCCCAGCTCATGGAAGATGATCCCTTCGGCGATTTGCCGATGGAGCCCTGACCGTGCCGGGCCTGCGGGGCGTATCGGCGCAGGTACAGGCCCTGTTGGCGGCAGCGGCGCGCAGGGTGCCCACATCCAGGTTGCGGCGCATGGTTCGCGGGCTGCGCCGCCTGTCGACACCCGAGGGGCGCACAGTTTGGTTGCTTGAGCGCAGCCGCCGCGTGGATCTCCTGCAACCCTCGCCGCACACCTGGGAAGAACGCTATCCCGCGCTGTTCGATGCACTTGCCGAGCGGCTGGCGCATTTCCCGCAGCCGCGATTGCTCAGCTTCGGCTGCTCGACCGGCGAGGAGGTGCGCGCCTTGCGCCGCCGCCTCCCCGATGCGCTGATCGACGCGGTAGAGGTGAACCCGCGCAGCATCGCGCGCGCCAGGGCAGCGGGCAGCGACCCGAAGACACGCTACATTGTTGCGGACCGGCCCGATCCCGCAGCGCGCTACGATGCGGTGCTGGCGCTGGCGGTGTTCCGTCACCGGGAGCTGGAAGGCTACGCGCCGTCCAGCTGCGCCGGCATTTTGCCGTTTGCTTCGGCAGCGCAGGCGGCTGCCCGCCTCGATGCAGTGCTGGTGCCGGGCGGCTGGCTTGCGTTTGCCAACGCCAATTTCTGCCTGCTCGACCTGCTGCCGGATGCGGGATATGCGCCCGAGCCGGAGCGGTTCGGCGTTCCCGAGGCGGTGACGCTCTACGGGCCCGACGACATGCGGCTGTCGGGCGAGGTCTATACGCCGGTTCTGTTCCGCAAACCGGCCAGCTAGCCGGCAGCTGCCCTGCTGCGCGCGATCAGGGCCGACAAGCGTTCGGCCCGCTCCGGCGGGAGTAATTCGAACGGGTTGTAGGTCGCCGCGAATGCCGGAATCCCTTCGGGCAGGGCGACCCAGGGCATCGCGCTTTCGGTGAAGATCACCGCGTCGGGGGTGAAGGCCGATGGGTCGTCCAGCGTGCCGACGCGCAGGCCCGTGCCGAGCCGGCCCATGCGCGGATAATAGCTCCACAGCGCGGTGCCGCATTGTGCACAGCGGCAGATGATATGCGGCCCGCCGCTGCCCGCATCGACCCGATGCTCGCTCAATTCGCCTTCGAGCAAGGCGATCCGGTCGCTTTCGAAGAACGCGTTGACCACGCTGGTCGATCCGGTCTGGTGCTGGCACAAGCGGCAGTGGCAGTTGTTGGTGAAGATCGGTTCGCCTTCAACCCGGTAACGCACATGGCCGCAGCCGCATCCGCCCTCGCGTATCTCCGCCATCGTGCCTCCTAAACCGTGTCGTCGCTCACCAGATCGCAGGAACCGTCGCCGGTTTCGACCTGCAGCGTAGCATGACCGATGCCGAAGCGATGGTCGAGATCACGCGCGATCGAATTGAGGAAAGCGTCGCCCGGATGGCCCGCCGGGATCACCAGATGCGCGGTCAGGGCAGTTTCGGTCGTGCTCATCGGCCAGATGTGGAGGTCGTGCACCGTGGCTACGCCGCTGCGTTCGGCGAGGAAGGCGCGCACCTCCACCTCGCTGATCCCGTCTGGCACGGCGTTGAGGCCCATTTTCAAGCTGTCCTTGGCCAGCCCCCAGGTGCCCCAGGCGATGACGAGGACGATGATGAGGCTGGTCAGCGGGTCGATCCACTGCGCGCCGGTCCACAGGATCAGCAGCCCGGCCACCACCACCCCGGCGGACACCAGCGCATCGGCGGCCATATGCAGAAACGCGCCGCGCACGTTGATGTCATGCTTGCGCCCGCGCATGAACAGCAGGGCGGTGGCGGCGTTGATCGCGATGCCGATGCCAGCGATCACCACCATGGTCATGCCCTCGGTCGGGGCGGGCACGGCGAAGCGGCGCAGGGTTTCGATCAGGATCGCGCCGATGGCGACCAGCAGCAACCCGGCATTGGCCATGGCGGCAAGGATGGTCGAACTCTTGAAGCCATAGGTATAGCGCCCGGCGGGGGCCTTCTTCGCCAGCGTGGCCGCCCCCCATGCGAGCAGCAGGCTGAGCACGTCGGACAGATTGTGCCCTGCATCCGCCACCAGCGCCATGGATCCGGCGATGAAGCCATAGGCCGCCTCGATCCCGACGAAGAGCGAGTTGAGCACCACGCCGATGGCGAAGGCGCGACCATGGTCGGCCGGGCCCTGAGAGTGACCATGCGGATGGCCATGTGAGTGACCATGCGAATGCCCGTGCCCGTGGGAATGGCCGTGCGAATGCCCCAATTGCTACCCCCGTTTCTGGCCCCGTTCCTGGCCCCGTTCCTGGCGCGCCAATGCTTGTCCAGCTAGCGATTCCGCGCCCTCGCCACAAGGAATACGGAATAAAATCAGTATGATATGGAATATCGTGATCGCAATGATATAACATACACAGCTTGCGGTGGTGAGCAAGCGACTGAATTTGCACAGTGTGTCGGGAAGCACCGGGTGAGCAGGCATCTGAGCGCGGGCGCTTCGCACCTCGCGCCTCGCGCCTAACGGGTGCGCGTCGGCTGGGCCGGGTTGCGCACGACGTTCCAGTCGACCCGTCCCTCGATCCCGTCGAGGCGGCGGAAATTGGATGCCTGCCACACGGTCCAGAAACGCCCGCCGAAATCCGGCTCGCGCAGCAGCGAACGCAGCCACAGCGGCCGGTCGAAACGGGCGCTGACGTGATAGGTCCGGTCGAATTCCTCGGTCAGGTAGAGCACCGCGCGCTGGCCGTAATGCGCCTCTACCGCCGCGAGGAACGCGGTCAGCTCGGCGTCGAACCCGGCCTGCCCGGGCCGCGTGCCGCAATTGCCGAGATATTCGAGATCGACCACCGGGGGCAGCGCATCGGCCTCGACCGGCACGGTGGCGATGAAATTGGCCGCCTGCTCCGCGCCCGGGCGACACAGGGTGAAGAAGTGATACGCCCCATGCCGGATGCCCGCATCGCGCGCCCCCTGCCAGTTGGCGGCAAAGGCGCTGTCGACATGGTCGCCGCCCTCGGTGGCCTTGATCCACGCGAAGTCGACGCCCTGTGCAGGCAGTTTTGCCCACGCGATCTGTCCCTGGTGATGCGAAACGTCGATCCCCTGCAGGGGATAGTCAGCGTCTGACGGATGCCAGTGCGGCGCCTGCAGCACCGCCCAGAACCCGCCGACAAGCAAGGGCGCCAGCAGTATGCCGCAGCCCCATTTGGTCTTGCGGCGGCGCTCGGGCTTCGCTGCGCCCGGCTGCTCAGTCATAGATGCAGGCGTCGAGCCCGTCGCGCCGCACCTGGCCGATGCGGCGGGCGATGGTGTTGCCATAGCGGCGGGTGAAGCCGGTCGGGCTGATCGCGGCGCGCTTCTTGGGCAGCGGCAGCACGGCGGCAATCCGCGCCGCTTCGCTGGGGGTCAGCCGCGCGGCGGAATGGTTGAAATAACGCTGCGCCCCGGCCTCCACACCATAGGTGCCGATCCCCGTCTCGGCGACATTGAGATAGACCTCCATGATCCGGCGCTTGCCCCAGATATTCTCGATCAGGAAGGTGAACCAGGCTTCCAGCCCCTTGCGGAAGAAGCCGCCGCCCTGCCACAGGAACACATTCTTGGCGGTCTGCTGGCTGATGGTGGAGCCGCCCCGGATGCGGCCGCCTTTCGCATTGTGTTCGATCGCCTTTTCGATCGCTTCCTGGTCGAAGCCGGAATGCTGGCAGAACTTGCCATCTTCCCCGGCGATCACCGCGCGCACCATGTTGCGGTCGATATTGTCCAGCGATTCCCAATCCTTGGTGATGCCGTTGCCGTCGAGGATCATCGTCGCGGTGACCGGTACCGGCACGAATTTGAACAGCACCACCAGCACCAGGCTGGCGGCGATGAAATAGAAGATGGATTTGGCAATCCAGCGAGCGATGCGGATCATGCGTGGTCGGTCCTGTGGGTCAGCGCAGATCGAAGGGCCATGCCACCTGGCGCATCAACGCCTGCACGTCGGGAAAATCGGCGGCGCTGCCATTCCAGCTGGCGCGATACTTGACCGCGAAGCCGGTGTCGGACGGGCAGGAGAGATAAAGGTCCGAGACGAGTTGCGGTATGTCGGGCTGTATGGAGCCGGCAGGGATCATATACCGTGCCCGCTTTGCACTGTCCGGCGTTGCGCCCGAAGGCGAGGGTGCCGAACCTTCGCTCAGCAATTGCGCCTTGGAGTAGCGATTGATCGCCGATTGCGCCTCGGCATAGAGATCGGCGCAGGTCATGCCTTCGGGAACGGGATAGACATAGATCGTCAGCACCATTGCCCCCTTGTCGCTACGGAGCGAATAGCCCGCGCTGACGTCGGTCTGCTGCTCGTCATAGGCGGTGACGGACATGCGTTCTGCGTCGCCGAGCATCAGCGGGAAAACGGTGCCGCTGGCCGGGTGCGTCCACGGCCCGTCAGGATTTTCGAGCTTTGTCTGCGCCGCAAGCGGGGCGGAGAGCGGGAGCGCGAGGCCCAGCAACAAGGCGGCGAACAGGATACGGAATGGCGGCACGAATTGTCCCCTCGTGATGTCTCGTCTCTCTGCCAGACACGCGGCGGTGCGGAAAGCGTTTCTCATCCGATCTTCTCCGCCCAGGCAACCCGCCGCAGCGGGCCGTGTTCGGTCGCGCCGAACGGGTAGCAGGTGGCCAGCGCCAACAGCTCGCGGCGTGGTGCGGCCGGGTAGGCGAAGCGATCCCAGCGCACCGTCTGGAACGCCACCACGCGGTAGCGGGCGAGGGTGCCGTCGATCGCCTGCAGCACGATCTCGTCGCCGGTGCGCAGGTCGCGGATGAAGGCGAAATGCGTATCGCGATGGGCGGCGAGTACCTTCACCGGGCCATGCGCAACCACTTCGGTCGGGCCGAAGGCCATCGCCTCGCCCGAACTGCCCGACAGGACAATGTCGCTCACACCCAGGCGCGGGGCGGAAATGCGGGCTACCGGGGCGGTGTCGGCCCAGGGCCAGGGCTTGACCGGTTGCCCGCTGGCGAGGCTTTGCGCAAAGGCCCGCTCCAGCAACACTTGCGCCAGTTGCGCCTTGGCCGGAATCCACAGCCCCTGCGCCAGCAGCGCCAGCCCGGTGCAAAGCAGCACCCCGACGATCGCGCGCGAAAGGGCGCGCCGGGTGGCACGCCCTCCGCTTGTCGGGGCGGTTCCGAGGGTTGCGGCGCGGCTCACGCCAGCCCCCGGCGACGCAGTGCGACCCATGCGCCCAGGCCGAGCGCCAGCAGCGCCAGGCCCTGCCACACGCTGGCCATGAAGCCGGTGGCCGTTTCGGGCAGGTCGAGCTGTTCCTCCAGCTCCTGCTGGCCGGCGGCGGCATCCCTGGCGCTGTGATAGCCCTGGTCGCCGAACAGCTGGTCGAAATCCCACCCGGCGGGCAGCAACAGCGGCAGTTCCTCGCGGGTCAGCTTCGCGCCTGCCGGGCGGCTGGGGGTCGCATCTTCCGCAATCAGGCTGGTGCGGCTGGTGACGAGGTGGAATTTGAGCCCCAGATCCTCGATCGCGGTATCGGCCATGTCGCCATCCATCTGGCCCGACCAGCGCTGCGCCTCGATGTCGGCGATGCGGCGGTTGGCCCACAATTTGGCGACGGCATCGGATGGCTGTGCCGTGGCGAGGTCGACCGTGCGGCTCCAGTCCTGCCCGGCCAGCTTGCCGCTGACAGTCAGCTTGCCCGACAGATCCTTGCCCCGGGCAAGCAGCACCAGCGGTTCGCCTGCGTAAAGGTCGGGCAGCACGGCGGGGGTGAATTCGACATTCGCCCCGTCGACCACCACTTTCAGCCCGCTGGCAACCGGCAGGCTCAGCCGGTCGAGCAGGTCGCGCATGGTCGTGTCCACCTCCTCGGCCGTGCCGATGTGGGTGAAGGTGCCGCGCCCGGCCTCGGCCATGCGGCTCATCAGATAGGAATTGGGCGCCGAGCCGATACCGACCATGAACACCCGGCTGCGGCCGAGGTGCTGGCTGATCTCGGCCATCATCTCGCGTTCGTTGCTGAGGTCGCCGTCGGTCAGGAACACCACCTGGCGGATGGCGCCCGGCGTGCCTTCGCGCCGGTCGGACAGCGCAGCCTGCAGCGCGGGCAGCATTTCGGTGCCGCCATCGGCGTCGAGCCCTTGGGTGAACCGCTTGCCCAGCGCAACCTGGTCGGCGCTGGCGGGCACGGCATCCTCGAACAGCATCGTCATCGTGTCGTCGAAGCGGATGATGTTGAAGCTGTCCTGCGGGCGCAAGGTGCCCAGCGCATAGAGCAGGCTGGCCTTGGCCGCGCGCATCGATTCCCCGCTCATCGAGCCGGAATTGTCGATCACGAAGATCATCTCGCGCGGGGGCACGTCACCGGTCGGGCCGGAGGAGGGCGGGGTGATCGCCGCCATCACATAGTCCAGCCCGTCGTGCCGCTGCTTGAACAGGGCAACCGCAGGCGCGGTGCCCGGCGCGCTCCAGCGCAGCTCGAAATCGCGGTTGGCGGGGGTTTCGCCCTTCGCGAGGGTGATCATGCGGCGTCCGTCGCCCATCTTCTGCACCTGGATCTTGTGATAGGGGCTGGCGATATTCGCCGGGTCGAAACCGGGCGCGAGCTCGACGCTGATCGTCACGGGGTTGAGCTTGTCGCCAAGGTCGGGATGCGCCAGCGGGGCGCTGGCATTGGCCGCATCGGCCACATCGGCCTGGCCCTTGATCGTATGCGGCGGGATGTAACGCTGGCCGACCACCAGCGGCAGGCGCAGCGCATAGCTGCCGCGCAGCTGCCTGACCGGGGCCTGGAAGGTCACCTGCACCAGCACCGTCTCGCCCGGGCCGACATTCGCGATGGTGTTGCGGAACATGTTGGCGCGCACCTGTTCGACGAGGCCCGCCTTGCGCCCTTCCGCCAGCGCCTTGTCATAGGCGGCCTGCGCATCCTCGCGGGTCCTGATCTTGCCGATGAAGATGCGCTGGCCGACGATCATGTTGAGGCTGTCGACCGCGCCATCTTCCGGCAGCGGGTAGAGATAGGTCGCCTCCATCCACCGGTCGGAGGTGTTGCGGAACGCCTGCGTCACCGTGACCCGCGCGGTCTGGCCGGAGATCTTCGCGGAAATATCGGTGCCCAGCCGCATGGCGGGCATGGCTTCGGTCACCCCCTTGCCGCGCAGCATCAGCCCGCCTGCGGCAAAGGGATCGTCGTCGCTCGGCTCGCTGGCCATCAGCGATGCGGAAACGAGGGTGGACAGGAGGATCGCGGCAAGGGCTGTCAGCCCTAAGGCAATCCGCTGGCGGATATCGCGGGTGGAAATCATCACTCAGGCTCCTCGGGTCAAACGGGAGCCTTCCATCTGTCGCACGCTGCGCAGTGCCGCCACCGGCAGTGATTGCCGCTTTCGTCAGGCTTTTGCAGGCATGTGCGGAGGAGCGGATTTTGCTTGACGAATTGTGCGTAAATGTGCGGATATGTGCGCAATTTCTGCGGGGAGTTGTGCATTGTGAGCGATGAAATGCTGGACCACCCCGAAATCGCCCGGCGGCTGCGGGTCGAAATCGCGCGCCGCCGCATGTCGCGGCAGGCGCTGGCCGACATGGCGAAGCTAAGCCTGTCGACGCTGGAGAAGGCGCTGGCGGGCAGTCGCCCGTTCACCCTTGCCACGGTGGTAAGGCTGGAAGATGCACTGGAGCTTAAGCTGCGCCGTGCGCCCGCGCCGCGCAGCGCCGCCAGCGCCGATCTCGCGCCGGAGAGCATGGGCAGTTATGCCCGCGCTGCCGTGCAGTGGATCGAGGGTGACTATCTGACCCTGCGGCCGAGCTTCGGCGAGGTGGACAGGATCTACGCCTATCGCACCCGTATCGCGTGGGACGAGGGCAAGGGGCACCTGATCTTCGCGGAGAGCGACCGGCTCGACGATGTGTTTTCGCAAAGCGGCTTCGTCTCGATGCCGAACCTGTCCGGCCACACCTATCTGGTCACCAGCGAGAGCGGGCAGTTCCGGCTGGTGATGTTGGGCCGCGCCACGCGCGAACGGCGCATGTTCGGCCTGCTTTCGACGCTGATGGTCGGCGCTGGCTCGCAGCTGATCCCGGTGAGTTGCCCGATCGCCTATGTCCCGATCGAACCCGGCGTGGTGCCCGAATTCGGCCTGATCCGCGCAGGCGAGCCGCAGGAAGCGCCTTACCGGGACATTCTCGGCAAGGCGCTGTCCGACGATTTCTGCCGTTTACGCGGCTGACGCGGCTACCAGCCGCCCATTCCGCCCCCCATTCCGCCGCCGCGGCCGCCACCCATGCCGCCGCCACGGCCCATGCCCTTGCCACCGCCCATCGTGCCGCCGCGATCGACGCAGCGTTGGAAGGCGGGCAAATGGCGGTCGCGCGATGCGGCCAGCAGCGCCTCCAGCGTGGTGCGCACGTCGGGGTCGCTGATGCCGGGCAGGATGCGGTTGTAGAGCGCAATATTCTCCTGCTCCGCGACGATCCCGGTCTGGCAGGCATCGAGCAGGCTCGCAGGCGCGGGGACCGTGCCGAGATAGGGGTTGGGCGGCACTTCCATGCCGAAGCGGCGCATCTGCGCGGCGGCCATGGCGGCATGGCGCCGTTCGGCCTCGACGATGTTCACGAACGGCCGTGCATCGCCGAATTTGTCGAGCACCGCCTGATAGGTTGCCTCGGCGCGATATTCGTCGTCGAGCGCCATTCGCAGCGCGGTCTGGTCGTTTTCGCTCGCAGTGGCAGCGATCGCGCTGCCGGCGGCGGTCACAGCGGCCAGCGCGGCGGCTGCGGCGAGGGTGCATTTGCGGGTGCGGTTGCGACACCGTTCCATGGCTTTCTCCTGTCCATTCACCCCTTCTCCTTCGATATGGGAAGCGGCGGGACCGGGGACAATTTTTTGCGAGACGTTTGCAGTGCGCCCGTTCAGCCGCGCGCATCATAGGCGGCGCGTGCCGCCGCGACGGCCTGCAGATTTTGCTCCGCCCAATGCCACACGCCGCAGAAGGCCGCGGCCAGGCTCTCGCCGAGGTCGGTCAGGCGGTAATCGACATGCGGGGGCACCACCGGATGGACCGTGCGTTGGACCAGCCCGTCACGCTCCATCTGGCGCAGGGTCTGGGTGAGCATCTTCTGGCTGATCCCGGGCACGGCGCGGGCGAGGGCGGAAAATCGCTGCTCGCCGCCTTCTTCCAGCGCCTCGATCACCAGCAGGGTCCATTTGTCCGCCACCCGCCCGATCAGTTCGTTGACCAGCCGGTCGACCTCCGGATTATCGGAATAGGCGGTAATTTGCCCGGACATTGCTGGTATCTCCAAATCTAACCAAGCGGTAAGTACCTCACTTATGGGTGCCTACTTTCTTTTGGTAAGTGCAGGCCTAAATGGAAATCCTCCCTGGAACAAGGAAGGAGATTTTCCATGAAGACTTCGGGCAATACGATCCTCGTCACCGGCGGCGGTTCGGGTATCGGGCGCGAACTGGCGCAGCGCTGGCACGACATGGGCAATGTCGTGATCGTCGCCGGGCGCAGCGAAGGCAGCCTGCGCGAGACGGCGGCAGGCCGGGCGAACATGCATATCATGCGGCTCGACATTGCCGACCCCGCCGACATTGCGCGCTTCGCGGGCGAGATCCTGGCGGCACACCCGGCGCTGAATGTGCTGGTCAACAACGCCGGGATCATGCGTTTCGAAGACATCGCCGCGCCGCGCGACCTGGCCGACGCCGAAGACACGGTGGCGACCAATCTGCTCGGCCCGATCCGCCTGATCGACGCACTGGTCGCGCATCTGCAGCAGGCGGAGGATGCCGCGATCGTCAATGTGACCAGCGGGCTCGCCTTCGTGCCCATGCCGCGCGCCGCTACCTACAGTGCCACCAAGGCGGCGCTGCACAGCTACACCGTGTCGCTGCGCGTCAAGCTGGCGGGTGCGGTGGAGGTGATCGAGATCGCCCCGCCCGCGGTGCAGACCGAACTGACGCCGGGCCAGGCGACCCGCGATGGCTACATGCCGCTCGACAGCTTCATCGCCGAGACGATGGCCCCGTTCGAGGCGGGCGAGGTTCCTGCCGAGGTGCTGACCGGGATGGTGCTGTTCCTGCGCAATGCCGAGATCGAGGGCCGCTTCGACGAGGCACTGGCCGCCGTTTCGAGCCATTGAGCCAGCGCCGATGCGAAAAGGGCGCGCCGGTTGCCCGGCGCGCCCTTATTTCTTGTGCTATGCTCGCGGCGCCGGTCAGGCAGGCGCGGGCATGAACCTTTCGCCCGCGATCCGCTGCATCGCCTTCTGCAGTTTTTCGAACGCGCGCACTTCGATCTGGCGGATGCGTTCGCGGCTGACGTTATAGACCTGGCTCAGCTCTTCGAGCGTCTGCGGATCGTCCTTCAACCGGCGTTCGGTGAGGATGTGCTTCTCGCGCTCGTTGAGGCTGCCCATCGCTTCGACGAGCATGTCGTGGCGGACTTCCGATTCCTCGGCATCGGCCACCGTCTCGTCCTGCAGCGGGCGATCATCGGCCAGCCAGTCCTGCCATTCGCCCGACCCTTCCTCGCCATTGCGCATCGGGGTGTTCAGCGAACCGTCGCCGCCCATCATCATCCGGCGGTTCATGTTGACCACTTCCTGCTCGGACACGCCGAGGTCGGTCGCGATCTTGGTCACATCGTCGGGATGCAGGTCGCCGTCTTCATAGGCTTCGAGCTGCTTCTTCATCCGGCGAAGGTTGAAGAACAGCTTCTTCTGCGCGGCGGTGGTGCCCATCTTCACGAGCGACCAGCTGCGCAGGATATATTCCTGGATGCTGGCCTTGATCCACCACATGGCATAGGTCGCCAGGCGGAAGCCGCGGTCAGCCTCGAATTTCTTGACGCCCTGCATCAGCCCGACATTCCCTTCGGAAATCAGGTCGCTGACCGGCAGGCCATAGCCGCGATAGCCCATCGCGATCTTGGCGACGAGCCGCAGGTGCGACGTCACCAGCTGCGCGGCAGCTTCGGGGTCCTGGTGTTCCTCATAGCGCTTGGCGAGCATGTATTCCTGCTCTGCCGTCAGCACCGGGAACTTGCGAATCTCGGATAGATAGCGGTTGAGGCTTTGCTCGCCGCCCAGTGCCGGCACTGCCAGCGTTTTGTTATTGCTCATGTTTCCCAAACCTTTCTGCGTCGACCGGCAGGTGCGAACCCCTGCTGGGCATTCGCGGTCGCAGGCCACGGCGTTACATATAGGGCGGGACGGCTCTCGATTGAAGCGTCATTCATCGATCAGAACGATCCAGTTCGTCGATCAGTTCCGCCATATCGGCGGGCAGGGGCGACGAAAATTCGCGGAATTTCCCATCGGCGGGATGGATGAAGCCGAGCGTTGCGGCGTGCAGCGCCTGGCGCCGGAAATCGAGCCGTTTGAGAAGGGGCCGCAAGGGAGAGGGCGTGCGTCCATATGTCGGGTCCCCCAATAGCGCATGGCCGATTGACGCCATGTGAACGCGCACCTGGTGGGTTCTCCCGGTTTCCAGCCGACACTCGACCAGCGCCGAATGATCGAGCGGTTTCAACACCTTGTAATGGGTCACCGCATGCTTCCCGCGCGACGATTTTTCGTCGAGCACGGCCATTTTCTTGCGGTCGCGATCGCTGCGCCCGATTCGCGCGGCGATCGTACCCGCCAGCGGCACGGGATGGCCGCCGCAAACCGCGAGGTAACTGCGCGCGATCGAATGGTCGGCAAACTGTTTCGCCAGCCCTTCATGCGCCAGGTCGCTCTTGGCGACGACCAGCAGGCCCGATGTGTCCTTGTCGATCCGGTGGACGATGCCCGGTCGGGCGACCCCGCCGATGCCGGACAGCTGGCCCCGGCAGTGGTGCAGCAGCGCGTTGACCAGCGTGCCATCCGGGTTGCCTGCCGCCGGATGGACCACCAGCCCGGCGGGCTTGTCGACCACGATCAGGTGTTCGTCTTCGAACACGATCGCCAGCGGGATATCCTGCGGTGCCGCGCTCGGCTCGGCAGCGGGGGGCACGGCAATGGCCCAGTCCTGCCCGGCGACGGTCTTGGCCGAAGCCGAGCGTGCCTCGTCCCCGCCCACCGAAACGGCCCCTTCGCCCATCAGCGCCTTGACCCGCTCGCGCGAGAGCCCGCTCGCCTCGGCCAGCGCCTTGTCGAGCCTCAGGCCGGCTTTGTCCCGCAAGCGATCATCGACACGATCCTGGCAGAAGCGCAGGCGGCTTTCCCATGCGAATGTTGCGGCATCTTGCTGGGTGAGGGCGCGCGGATCCACGCGATCCTGCCTGCCGCCAATGTGCATCCCCGGCCCGAAACCCGGTTCGAGATCGACCCGCAGGCGCTGGTCGATGCCCATCGCGCCGCGCGGCGCGGCGGGCCGCAGGTGCTGGGTTATTACCATTCGCATCCCGCAGGCCCTGCCGAACCATCCGCCACCGACCGCGCGCAGGCGGCGCATGACGGGGCGATCTGGGCGATTGCGGGCGAGCAGGGGGTGCGCCTGTGGCGCGATGGGCAGGGCGGCTTCGCACCGCTTTCCTACTCGCTGGCGAGCGATTAAGGGCGCGCCATGTCCGACAAATTGCCTTGCTTGCACGGTGCGTTTCAACAGGCCGGGTGGCAGGGCGGATTTTTTGCTCTAGGACAGTGTAACACCCGGTCCATGTCTGCGGGCCGAGCAAGGAAATGCGCGCTTTACCAATGACCGATATCGACCCGACCGAACTCGCCAGCCTGATGTGCTCGCGCCTGTGCCACGACATGCTCAGCCCCGTCGGCGCGCTGTCCAACGGGCTCGAGCTGCTGGCGGAGGAAAAAGACCCCGAAATGCGCCAGCGCTGTTTCGAACTGCTCGAACAGAGCGCGGCGATCAGCGCCAACAAGCTCAAGTTCTTCCGCCTCGCCTTCGGGGCTGCGGGCGGTTTCGGCGACCGTGTGCCGATCGAGGAACCGCAGGCGCTGGTCACCGGGCTGCTGGGCGACAGCGGGCGGATTGCCGCGAACTGGGCGGTGAGCGGGCACGACCTGCCCAAGCCTGCGGTCAAGGTGCTGCTCAATTTTGCGCAGATCGCGATCGACGCGCTGGTGCGCGGCGGCACGATCGACATCGGCGCCGAGGTGCGCGACGGGGCGAGCGAGATCGCGATCCGCGCCGCCGGCCCCAAGATCGCCTTCGATCCGGTGATCGGGCGCGCGCTGGAAGGGCGGCTGGAACCGGGCGAGCTGACCAGCCGCACCGCCGCTGCGCATATGCTCCATCTGCTGGCGCAGGGCTGCGGCGGCGGGCTGCAATTCGCGCTCGATGCGGACGCGCTGGTGCTCGGCGCGGTGCTGCCGCAGGACATGAGCGGCATGATCGGCTGATGGCGGACGAGCTGGTCCATCGCGACCTGCCCAGTCCCAATTGGGACGAGCGCGCGCTGCCGATCACCATGGCGGTGTTGCACTACACCGAGATGAAGCCGGTCGAGACCGCGCTCGACCGCCTGACCGACCCCGCAGCGAAAGTGTCGGCGCATTACCTGATCACCGAGGAAGGCGAGGTGGTGCGCCTCGTACCCGAGGACAAGCGGGCCTGGCATGCCGGGGCCAGCTACTGGCGCGGCATCCGCGACGTCAATTCGGCGAGCATCGGGATCGAACTCGACAATCCCGGCCATGCGCTGGGCTACCAGCCCTTCAGCGAAGCGCAGGTCGAGGCGCTGGTGCCGCTGCTGCACCGGATCGTGCGGCAATACGATATCCCGCGCGCCAATGTTGTCGGCCATTCCGACGTCGCGCCCCAGCGCAAGATCGACCCGGGCGAGCTGTTCCCGTGGGAGCGGCTGGCCGAATATCATTTGTGCCTGCCGGTGCCGAAGATCGAACTGGGCGACCCGTTCGACAATGACGGGGCGTTCTACCTCGCGCTCGAACGCTTCGGCTACGACATCACCGATGGGCACAAGGCGGTGGAGGCGTTCCAGCGCCGCTGGCGCCCGCGCCGGATCGATGGCGAGATCGACGGCGAAGTGCGGGCGATCCTGTTCCAGCTGCTCCTGGATCGCGATCGCGGGGCGACACGCTGATTATCCACGCCGCTATTTGGCGTTTTGTCCAGTCTGAGGCATCAATGCGCATGGATGAGGAGAGGGGGACAAAATGATACGCAAGCTTTCGGCTGAATTCTTCGGAACGTTCTGGCTCGTGTTCGGTGGCTGCGGCGCGGCCGTTCTGGCGGCGGCCTTCCCCGATCTCGGCATCGGGTTTGCCGGTGTCGCACTCGCCTTCGGCCTCACCGTGCTGACCATGGCCTATGCCGTGG
>JACXVD010000041.1 GCA_014763545.1 Sphingomonadales bacterium | reverse complement strand
ACCAGAAGAAATCCGCCATCCACCACACCTCCTCGCTGGAGGCAGGTGAATCACATCTCGGTGCTGCTGTGAATCCCGTTTATGGGTCCGGACCCTAGAAACTTCTCAAAATCGTCTTCGTACCTATCTGCATATCGCGCGAGATAGTGAAACGGAGGATCAGAATAAAAAATATCCTCCTCCGCCTTCCCATAATCTTTTTGCAGGCCTGAAAAGCATTCACTTATTGCTTCAACGGCATCGGCAACGGTCTCGCTTTCGCAATATTTTCGAAGCGCGCCCGCAAAAGACAGACTCATTTGACCATCTGCGTTGGCGCCCTTGAGCTGGCCACGATAATCCTCAATAGAATCAATAGCCTCAAGAACGGTTCGAGGCTTCGCCGCGCCTAGGTGACTCCGAAGCGCCGCTTGATCTGCCTTACTGAGTGGGTACCGCTTGACCTGACTGCATAGCGTCAAGACATCGTCAATTACCTTGCGTGGCATTCTCCGTTCGTCAGCTTCCATCCGGATAGTGAGTAAATTGATTAGAGAATCAAACGCTTCGCTGAGAAAAACCTGTAAATCCTCGGCCGCGCAGAACGGGATATCCTTTTGCGCCAACATTATTTGATAGGGAATGAGCTGGGCCCGCTTTCTCGACACCAATGCAATGCGTTCGCGCCCGATATCTCGACGGGACACGAAGTTCTCAACCACTCCCACGACAGCATCAATGCTATCTGTAAAATCGTCATTCTCAAAAGTTCGAATTTCCGCGTCAATCGGTGAAACAGGGATCACATTTTTTTCATGTCGATGCCGATTATTACGAATCAATCGGTCAGCGGCGGCAACGATATTCCGCGGGCACCGATAATTCTTCTCAAGGATAAAAGTCGTAAAATCCTGTGAGAAAAAGCGATCAGGTTGAAGAATGTAATTTGGGCTTGCGCCTCTCCACTCAAAAATTGCCTGATCATCATCCCCTACGATCACCGTTCGTGCCCTATGCAAGCGCGCGATTGCCCTGATAAGTTGCAAATCGAGTGGCCCGATATCTTGGAATTCGTCTATTAGGATATCCGAAAATTTTGAACCGCCACTTGGAAAACGTTCATCAGCGATTTGGTCCTCAATATCCCTGAGCGCGACATATTTCTGATCTTCAAGTGAGAATATGGACTGGTCGATGAGCGATTTGACCGCTTTTCGCCAAAAGGGAAAGAAGACGCCAAAACCCTCCGCGATCTTCGATCGTTCGATCGCCCCTATTTCCACAAGCTCCTCATTTGTCTGCGGGATGAACCTTCCCAAGCCCACTTCTTCGAGGGCGGCTATATGGCGCTCGGCATGGCTAAGGTCGGCCATTTTGATGTGATCGAAGCCGAGATTTTTTAACCGATCCATCAAATTCAGAACGACTTTGCCAGCTACGAACGGTTGTTTCTTAAAAGCTGCTTCTAGACGCTTTGTTTTGCTCCAAACTGGTTGCAGCGAATTCTGCACAGCGAAGCTACGTTCCACTGTCTTCGTAATGAGACGGGGGCTGTGATGCCTGTCTCTGACGCGACGCCAGCCCCAGCTGTTTAATGTCGTCACTTCGGTACTGTTAGAAATTTCCGCGAAATCCGGTGATTGCAGCCTGGCCTGCAGCTCATCACGTGCAGCGCGTGTGAAAGTCACTATCAGAAAACGAGACTTGCCTACGGTTCGCCTATGCTGGTTTAGGCAGCGATGAAGCAGAGAATGCGTCTTGCCGCTCCCTGCCGGAGCGAGAAGTCGAATGTTTTCGGCTTGCGCGTCACAAAAAGCTTTTTGGAATTCGTCGAGCATGTTTACCCCTCAATTCCGTGTAGAATGTCTATATTTGGAGAAATAGCAATGGCGTCCCGTGCGGAGTCTGCCTCAAAATGAAAGTTCAAATAACTGACGCAATCTGACAGAAAACATTTTCCTACAACCCGCTCTCACGCATAGAGAACCCGGTTCACCTCCACCTACACGGAGCAGAACCCATGACCGTCCACACCCCAAATCTCCCCACCCTCATCGCCGACCTCCCCGGTGACCGCACCCGCGCGCCGCAGACCGAGTTCGTGCGCGAGCGGCAGGTAGAGTTTCTCGAGAACCTCTCGATTACCGGCTCGGTGCGCTCGGCGGCGTCGGCGGCGGGGGTTTCGCACCAGACGGCCTATCGCGCGCGGCGGGGGTGTCGGGAGTTTCGGCTCGCGTGGAATGCGGCGCTGCTGGCGGCGCGGGTGCAGGCGGAGGATGTGCTGGCCTGCCGCGCGCTCGACGGGGTGGAGGAGGAGGTGTTCTACCACGGCGAGGTGATCGCCACCCGGCGGCGGTTCGATTCGCGCCTGCTGCTGGCGCATCTCGCGCGGCTCGACCGGCTGGTGGGCGACCCCGCGACCAACGCCTTTGCCGAGGATTTCGATGCCGCGCTGGACCGCTTTGCGCGCGGCGAGGCGCAGCCGGAGCCTGAAGCGGCGCAAGTGGATGAGGCGGAGGCGGACGAGGCTGAGGCGGCGCGTGGCGTTGGGGCTTCGCCCCCTCTGCGGGTCCGACGGGCTCAGGATGATCGAGGGCTGGGGGATCACGCAGGCGGGCACGCAGGCGGGGGCGAAATTTCTCCCCCAGGACAGTGTAACACCCGGTCCATGTCTCCGGACCAGCGGCCAGCACGGCCTCAGGCAGAGCCGTGCCCCGAATGCGGCGGGGCGTGCGACGATCCGCGGGCGGTGCTGGGGCCGCGCGATTGCCAGTGGCTCGGCCACCGGCTCGACCGGATGGAGGCGGCGCGCCCCTATGGCGCGCCCAGCCTGCAGAGCCTGGGCGATCCCGGCGCGGTGGAGGCGGCGCAGCTGCTCGCCTTCGAGGATGGGGCGGCGGAGTGGTGGCTGCTCACCGCATGAGCGCGCCGGGGCGGGGCGCGCGAGCGCAATCAGGCGCGGTGCGATGCGCGAATCCGCTTTGCCCTGCGCGCGGGCGGGCGTATGCTCGGCGCTACCGTCCCGGCCGTCCCTGGCGCGGGGCCAGCCCGCAGGGGCGCCGGTCGCGGACGGTGGGGTCCACCCGATGTTTTCGCCGAAATTTCCGCACTCGCACCTCCTCGCCGGCGCCGCCGCGTTCGGCTTCGCCCTGCTTGCCGTGGCGCCGCTCGCCGCGCAGGACGATGTGCCCGAGATGTATTACCTGTTCACCGCGCTCGATGGCGCGAGCGAGGTCGATGGGGGCGACGCCGATGCCTATGCCGACTTCTCGGCCAAGCTCGACCCGAAGGCGGGCAAGATCTGCTACATGCTCGCCAGCGGCGGGCTGACGCCGACCGCGGCGCATATCCACGAAGGCAAGGAAGGCGCCAACGGCGCCCCGGTGGTGACGCTGGAAGAAACCGGCAGCAGCGGCGAGAAATGCGTCGACGCCGATGCCACGCTGATCCGCAAGATCGGCAAGGCGCCCGAAAACTACTACGTCAACGTCCACTCCGCGAAATACCCCAACGGGGCGATCCGCGGGCAATTGTCGGATTGAGGGGAGGGCTCCCGGCTGGCGGGGCGCTTCTTAGCTAGGCGCGCTCAGCTCTCGACCAGTTCGAGCGTCACCTGGCCGTGGCCGGGGCCGATCAGGCCGATCTGCTCCGCCGCGGCACGCGACAGGTCGATCACCCGGCCACGCGAGAAGGGGCCGCGATCGTTGATGCGCACGATCACGCTGCGCCCGCTCGCCTGCGAGGTCACGCGGACCTTGCTGCCGAAGGGCAGGGTGCGGTGCGCGGCGGTCAGCTGGCCGGGATCGAAGCTCTCGCCGCTGGCGGTGCGGCGCCCGGCAAAGGCGCGCCCGTAATAGGACGCCATGCCGCCCCCGATCGCCTGTGCGGGCGGCGGAGCGGCCGGTTCGATCGCGGTGATGTCCACCGCGCCGGGCGCGGGCACGGTCTGCTCGGCAACCGTGTCGTAGGCGGTGAAGTTGCTGGCGAATTCCGCATCGGCGGAAGCATCGGCGGCGTAGGAGGAAGCGGGCAAGCTGACGACCAGTGCAGCAAGCAGGATACGACCGGGGGTAAGGCGGCGCCTGGCGCGCCGGGTCGCTCCATCGTGCTGCGTGGCATTCGTCATAAACCGGTTCCCGTCCAGTTGTCGGTGGCGCGCCTCTAGCCGCGAAAGATTGACGGTTCCAAACCGGTGACTCGGTTTGTCGCTGGCGGGGAACGGTTCGGCGGGAATCGGCGGCGAAAACGGGGTGAAACGAGGATTTGGGCGACCCGCTCACTCCAATTCCGGAGCGCATTTGCCGGTCGGCAGCGCGGGACTCGCCGGAAAATGGGGGGTGTCCTACAGGCAGCGATCCGTGCCACCGCTGCAGCATGTGGCACGCGCGGCAGAGAAGGCGAGAAGGGCGGCGAGGATCGCGGCGAGCCTCGCGGCGGTCGACCCGCGCGCATGGCGCAGCCCGGGCCACCAATGCAAATGGGGCCGGCATTGCTGCCGACCCCACTCTCACCAGCGCGTGGTCTTCGCCATTGGCTTGCGCCGCTGTCGAAGCGCTTGGCGCCCGATGTCTCGTTCCCACCGAAGCGGAAACATGTCACCGGCGCTCGCACCGGCATCCGGTTCCATTCCCTGCCAGTTTCGACATCACGAAGGACCGAAATCCTTCCCCTGTCGTCCCCTTGGGGATCGCAACCGCAGCAGGTCATTCCTTGGCGACCGTTCCGCCTCCCGGTTCCGCCCTGCCGAAGCCTGGCATTCCCTTGCGCTTCCCGGCCAGAATGTCCGGCCCGCGTCGGTCAGCTTCACCTCCTCGTCAACAACCTGACTTGCCTTGTGCCGAAGCACTCCGCATGACCGGTCTCGAAGGCGGTTTGGACAGTGTCCAGCGCGTCTTCCGGGTTAAAAACCTTCCTGATTTCAGGCTGTTAGGCCGTCATCCGGAGAGTTCTTGGTGCCCTTCCGATGAGTTGAGACTGCCCCTCGGAAGTGAGTCGCACAACCGTAACAAGAGCCAGTTTTCCACTATCCCCCGATTTCCCTGTGGACGGAGGTGGATAAGTCAACCGTTCGTCGCGCTGTTTCACGGGCGCGAAACGATGTTTCACGCGCCGAAGGGGCGGCGCAGCACGCGCCGCCGAATCGTCTCAGCGATCGCGCTTGGCGAGCAGCCGCAGGCGCAGGGCGTTCAGCTTGATGAAGCCTTCCGCATCCTTCTGGTCATAGGCGCCGGCATCGTCCTCGAAGGTTACATGCGCTTCGGAGTAAAGGCTGTTGGGGCTCTTGCGCCCGACCACGCTGGCCAGCCCCTTGTACAGCTTGAGCCGCACGGTGCCGGATACGTTCTGCTGGCTGAGGTCGATCGCCGCCTGCAGCATCTCGCGCTCGGGGCTGAACCAGAAGCCGTTGTAGATCAGCTCGGCATAGCGGGGCATCAGCTCGTCCTTGAGATGAGCGGCACCGCGATCGAGCGTGATCTGTTCGATCCCGCGATGGGCGCGCGCATAGATTTCGCCGCCCGGCGTCTCGTACATGCCGCGGCTCTTCATGCCGACGAAGCGGTTTTCGACCAGGTCGAGCCGCCCGATGCCGTGCTTGCGGCCCAATTCGTTGAGCGCGGTCAGCAGCGTGGCGGGGCTCATCGCCTCGCCGTTCAGCGCCACGCCGTCACCCTTGGCGAATTCGATCTCGATATATTCGGGCTCGTTCGGCGCATCTTCGGGATCGACCGTGCGCGAATAGACGTAGCCGGGCGTTTCCTGCCAAGGATCTTCCAGCACCTTGCCTTCCGACGAGGTGTGGAGGAGATTGGCGTCGGTCGAGAAGGGGCTGTCGCCGCGCTTGTCCTTGGGCACCATGATCTGGTGCGCTTCGGCCCAGGCGATCAGCGCGGTGCGGCTGGTCAGGTCCCATTCGCGCCACGGGGCGATCACCTTGATATCCGGTGCCAGCGCATAGGCCGACAGTTCGAAGCGGACCTGGTCGTTGCCCTTGCCGGTCGCGCCGTGGGCGATCGCATCGGCATCGGTTTCACGGGCGATTTCGACCAGCCGCTTGGAAATCAGCGGGCGCGCGATCGAGGTGCCGAGCAGGTAATCGCCTTCGTAGCGGGCATTGGCGCGCATCATCGGGAAGACGAAATCGCGCACGAATTCCTCGCGCAGGTCTTCGATGAAGATGTGCTTGTCGGGAATGCCCATGGCGCGCGCCTTGGCGCGGGCGGGTTCGATTTCCTCGCCCTGGCCGAGATCGGCGGTGAAGGTCACGACCTCCAGCCCGCGCTCCACCTCGAGCCACTTGGCGATGACGGAAGTATCGAGGCCGCCGCTGTAGGCGAGGACGACGCGCTTGATATCGGACATTGGCAACACCCTGCTGGAATCGAGCGCGCGGCTAGCAGGGCAGCGGGCAGGGCGCAAATGTTTCGGGTGAGACGAACGAGGCGGCGGGGCGTGACCACGGCCAAACCGAGGGGATCGCGCCCCGGCCGATTACAAATGCCGTTAGCTCTTGCCCGACCGGTGCAGCAGCTTTGTCGGCCCGGCGGCAGGGGCATAATCCGGCCCGCGAAATCGAGCGGAGGTGATGCCATGCGCCTGTACGTATCCCCAGTTCTGGGCGCAGTTGCCTGCGCCATGGTGGGGGCGGTGGCCGCAGCGCCCACCGACGATGCGCCCGCCAGCCTATACGACAGTTACCTGCAGTTTCCGACGCGGGTCGATTGCTACAATGCCTACGACCGGGCCCTGGCGGACGAGGAGGATCATGTCGCCTTGACGCCAGCGGTCGAGAACTGGATGGAAGCCTTCGAGGACAACGCGCTCGACGGGCAGCCTTGCCCGATGCCCTTGCCCGAGCAGGTCGCGCGGGGCGGTGCCTGGGTGGTGCAGAGCCATGAGGCCGAAAAGCTGATCCTCAAATATGCGCGCCGCAATCGCGATCCCGTCGCGCTGACCGAGCTCGGGCTCTACTGGACCACCGGGCATAGTGACGCATACCAGCCCGATGAAGGCTGGAGCGCGCTGGAAGAGGCGGCCAAGGCCGGGGTGCCCGCGGCAATTTCGGCGCTGTCACTACGCACCGGCGATCCGCGCTATGTTGCGCAGGCGTTCGACCAGCCTAAGGCGGCTGCCGAACTTGGCGATCCTGCGGCGATGTTCCGGCTTGGCCAGGCCTATCGCGATGGCGGGGGAACCAGGGCTGACGCCAAGGCGGCGCTCGGCTGGTTCCGCAAATCGGCGGAGAGCGGCAACTGGCGCGCAACGCTTGCCGCGTCCGAGATGCTGAGCGGCGGGATGGGCGTGAAGAAGGATATGGACGAGGCGCTGCGGCTGGCCCGCGTCGTGGCCAAGGGTGGCCATGCCGAAGGCGCCTATATGGTCGCTGCGCTGATGCTGCAGATGCCGCATCCCGAAACGCGCGAGGGCGAAATCCGCTATTGGGTCGATCTGGCGAACGCCAATGCCTCTCCCTCGCTCAAGGGGCAGATGAGCCTGTTCACCGGGCAGGTGGACGGCGTGTTCGAGAAATACCACGCAGCGCAGGCCGCGCGCGATCGCCAGCAGGCGGAGCGGGACGCAGCGGTATCGACCTATGTCCCACGCCAGCGGCAGGCCTGCCCGACCAAGACCGTGTGCCTGGTCGACCGCTTCACCGGGGTGCAGAATTGCACCACCCACACCGATTACTGGAACGGGTGCTGAGTGATCCTTTGCAGATCAGGCAGGGCTGTGGGCCAGCCGCTGCTCCGCCTCCCCGATATAGTCGCGGGTTATCGGCAGCGCGTGGCGGTTGCGGGCGAACTGGATCTGGTAATTGCCCATCCCGCCGCTTTCGAACGCGGCGGTCGCCCCGGCGAGGTAGAAGGTCCACATGCGATAGAACCGCTCGCCCATCAGCGCCTCGATCTCCGCGCGGTGGGCTTCGCAATTGGCGTACCAGGCGCGCAGGGTCATGGCGTAATGCAACCGCAGCGTTTCGATATCGGTGTGGATCAGCCGCATGGTCTCGCTTGCCTGCAGCATTTCCGAGAGGGCGGGGATATAGCCGCCGGGGAAGATATACTTGCTGGTGAAGGCATCGGTGCTGCCCGGCGAGCCGAACCGCCCGATGGTGTGCAGCAGCATCACCCCGTCGTCTTCCAGCAAGTTGGCGCAGGCGCGGAAGAAGGTTTCGAACTGCGGCCGCCCGACATGTTCGAACATGCCGACCGAAACGATCCGGTCGAACCGGGCACCTTGTGCCGCGAGATCGCGATAGTCGACCAGCGCGAAGCGGACGCGGCCGGCCACCCCCGCCTCTTCCGCCCGGATGCGGGCGAGGGCGAGCTGTTCCTCGCTCAGCGTAATGCCGGTGACATGCACGTCGAAATGGCGTGCGAGATAGATCGCCATGCCGCCCCAGCCGCACCCGATGTCGAGCACGAATTGCCCGTCCTTCAGCGCCAGCTTGGCCGCGATATGCGCCAGCTTCGCCGCCTGCGCTTCGGCCAGCGTCATGCCCTCGCGCGGCCAGTAGGCGCAGCTGTATTGCATGTGATCGGCATCGAGCATCAGGCGATAGAGATCGTTGCCGATGTCGTAGTGATGCGCGACGTTGCGGCGCGAGGAGGCGGCTTTGTTGAACGATGTGGCGAGGAACTTGCCCGCATTGCCGACCCGCCGCAGCGCCGTGGGGGCCTTGATATCGCCGCCGCGCTCCCACGGATTGTTCATCCGCAGCAGCTGCACCAGCTGCATCACATCACCGCGTTCGATGACGATGCGCCCGTCCATATAGGCCTCGCCCGCACCCAGCCGCGGATCGAGCAGGATGTCGCGCACCACCTTGTCGTCGGTGAGGCGGATGGCGACCTCGGGGAATCCGTCTGCGGGCGTGCCGAGCGTATGCACCTGTCCCGAGGGCATCGTGATCGCCAGGCGGCCCTTGCGGATCGCCCGGCCGAGGAATTTGTCGATTAGCGGGTTGGTCATAAGCGGTCGATCTCCGGCGCGAAGGGTAGCAAGGCCGGTGCGGCTCGGCAATGAAGCGCCGGACGGCAGAGCCGGGTTCGCGGCGGCCAACCAACAGGTTACCGCATGCTGCCGGTCCGGATGGCCCGACCGTGCGCCCGCGCCGTGTGCCTGCACTGGCTGGCGATGCGACCGGGGGTTCGGGCTTACTCCGCCGCTTCCTTCAGCGCCGGGTCGAGGCTCCAGGCGGGCGGCGTGTCGCTGGCGCGCAGGCGGGCGCTTTCCTCGTGCATGAAGTCGCGCGTCATCGGGATGGCGGCACGGTCCTTCACATAGACCAGCTGCCAGTTGACCATGCCGCCGTGGCGGAAACTCTGTTCGGCACCGGCGAGGTAGAACAGCCACATGCGGTAGAATGTCTCGTCATACAGCTCGACGATCTCGTCCTTGTGGAGGACGGTGCGGTTGTACCATTCTTCCAGCGTGTGGCTGTAATGGAAGCGCATCGCCTCCACATCCATCACCTGCCAGCCGGCTTTCTCGCTCTGCGTCACCAGTTCGGACAGTGCGGGGATATAGCCGCCGGGGAAGATGTATTTGCGCGTCCACGCATCGGTATGGCCGGGAGGGCCCGCGCGGCCGCAGCAATGGCTGAACATCACCCCGTCGGGCTTGAGCAGCCGGGCGGTATGCTGGAAGAACTGCGGATAATGGACCGTGCCGACATGTTCGAGCAGGCCGACCGAGCTGATCCGGTCGAACTGACCCTCGACATCGCGATAGTCCATCAGCTTGAACTTGACCTTGTCCGCCACGCCCTCGGCCGCGGCGCGTTCCTTGCAGAAGGCGATCTGGTCGGGCGCGAGGGCGACCCCCAGCACCTCGCAGCCGTAATGCTTGTGGAGATACATCGCCAGCCCGCCCCAGCCGCAGCCGATGTCGAGCACCTTCATCCCCGGCTTCAGGTACATCTTGGCCGCGATATGCGCTTTCTTGTCGAGCTGCGCCTGTTCCAGGCTGGTCCCGGTCGGATCATCCTCGCGGTAATAGGCCATGGTGTATTGCCGGTCCTCGTCGAGGAACAGCTCGTAGAGGCGGCGGGTGAGGTTGTAGGTGTGTTCGGCGTTCTTGCGCGCCTTGCTGCGCAGATTGACGCCGTCGATCCCGGCGATCAGCTTCTGCGCCACCTTGCGCAGCGGCCCCTGTGCCTGGATCGCCTTGTCGCCGATCGATTTGGTGTTGGCGGTGACGAACAGGATCAGGTCGCGCACATCGTGCGGCGCTTCGATCACCAGCCAGCCCCACATGAACGCCTCGCCCGCGCCAAGCTGCGGATAGCGGGCGATGTGCGCCGCCGCCCGGCGATCGGTCAGGGTGATGTGCAGCGCGCCGCGCGGGTCCATCCCGTCGACGCCGGGGCCGTATTCGTAAACCTTGCCGTCATGGTCGGTGACGATCAGCTTGCCGTGCCTGATCGCCTTGCCCAGAAACTTGTCCAGCAACCACATTCGACATTGTCCCCCGGTAATGGCCCCAGGGGAGGGTGTGCGCGATTGCTTCGCCCGCTGTCAACGGTCGTGCGGGCTAAATGCCGGCATACCACTGGTAGCCGCTGCGATCTTCCCAATAGCCGCCCTTGCCGCCGCCGATCGCATCGAGGCTGGCGACCAGTTCGATGGCGGTGAGGTATTTTGCCTGCTTGTAGCCGAGCTGGCGCTCGATCCGCACGCGCAGCGGCGCGCCATTGCGTTCGGGCAGGGGGGCGCCGTTGAGGCTGTGGGCGACGATCGTCTGCGGGTGGAAGGCATCGACCATGTCCACGCTCTCGTAATAGCGCGCATCCGACAGCGTATCGGCACAGTGGAAGACCACGAAATTGGCCTGGGGCCTGACTTTCGCCATTTCGAGCACGCGGGCAAGCTGCGGCCCGGTCCATTCGCCGATCGCGCTCCACCCTTCCACGCAATCGTGGCGGGTGATCTGGGTGCGCTGCGGGAGTGCCTTGAGATCGGCCAGCGACAGCTCCAGCGGGTTTTCGACGAGGCCGGTGACCGCCAGCTTCCAATCGGGAAAACCGCTCGCCAATGCGGCCTGATAGGCGTCGCCCGCGACGGTGAGCGATCCGTTGCCGCGGAAATAGGGCGAGACGTCGGACTTCGCGAATTCCGGGGCCAGCGCGGCGCGCCCGCCGACCAGCCGCTGGGCATGGCGGTGCCAGTCGTCCGCCGATGCGATCAGCTTCGCGCCAACCTTGCTTTCGGCGACTTTCGCACAGGCGGACAGCACCAGCGCGCCCGCGCTTGCCGCCAGCCCGGCGAGGATGCTGCGGCGGTTCATGCCCTGCCCGCTCAGGTCCTGCCCGCTCATGCCCGGCCTCCCGTGATCATGTCGCGCACCTGCCTTACCGGCCCGCTCAGCAACACCAGTGCGATGTGGATCGCGAAGAAGCCGAAGATGCCCCAGGCGAACAGGAAGTGGATCGAGCGCGCGCTCTGCCGTCCGCCGAAGATGTCGAGCAGGATCGGCCACGCGGCGTCCATGCCGGGGCTGATCGCCATGCCCGACAGGACCATGCCGGGCAGCAGGACACCCAGCACCGAGCCATAGGCAAGCTTCTGGAGGAAATTGAACTTCGCGCCCTCATGCTCGAATTTCAGCTTGAGGTGGTCGATCACATCCTGCCGGATCGCCGCCGGGCGCCATTCGGCCCGCGTGGTGCGCAGATCGCGCCGGAAATGGCCGTTGGCCAGCATCGCCACCCACATGAACAGCAGGCCGAGCGCGAAGGGCCAGGCCATCAGCACATGCCAGTCGCGGGCAATGGCGAGGCTGTAATAATCCGGGATCGTCATCCAGCCGGGGAAGCGCGGCACATGCAGCCAGGCATCTTCGGCGGCGAAGCCCCACTGGCCCCAATAGAGCCGGGGATGCGCGTTGGAGATGTTCAGCCCGCTCATGAACAGGATGGTGACGCAGGCGAGATTGAGCCAGTGCCACAGCCGCGTGCTGAGCGCGTGTTTCCTTGCCCGGCCGCTCACGGCTTCGCTCCCGCGCGGGCGAGGTAGATGATGTCGCGCGGCTGGCTGAGCAGATGCTGCCCGCTGTCGACGAACAGCGTCTGCCCGCTGGCCAGCCACCCTTGCGCCAGCATCAGCGCGGCGGAGGCGACCTCGTCGGCCGATGTACGCCGCTTGAGCAGGTTGAGCCGGTGCGAGATTTCGGCTTCCTCTTCGCTCTGGTCGTGGCTGGGCAGGATCGCGCCGGGCGCGAGGCCGTAGATCCGGTCTTCCGGCTGCGCAGCACCCCCATCCTCACGCAATTGCGCGAGCATCGGGATCGTGCTCGCCAGCGCGTGCTTGCTCATCGTGTAGCTGAAGAAATCGGGGTTCGGGTTGGCCAGCTTCTGGTCGGTCACGTCGATCACCCGCCGTCCGCCGCGCGCGCGGGCATGCGAGAGGTAGGCCTGCGCCATGCGCGTGGGGGTTTCGGCGTTGATCTGCATTACGCGCTTGTTCGTTGCCGGATCGAGTTCGGTTACATCGTCGGCATCGAAAATTGCCGCGCAATTCACCAGCGCGCGCCAATCGGGCAGGCGCGCGGCGAGCGCCTCGATCATGGCAACGGCGGCATCGCCATCGGCAAGGTCGCAATGTACCGTTTCGGCCGACGGCAGCGTGGCCGCCAGCTCCATCGCTGCCTGCGCGGAGCTTCCGTAATGCACCACCACATGCCAGCCCGCCGCACCGAAACAGCGCGCGATCGCCGCGCCGACGCGCTTGGCCCCGCCGGTGACCAGCATGGCGGGTTTGATCGGGATGTCATCCATGGGGGGAGCCGCTGCGGGACATCGGCTGCATGGAGCATATTCGCACCCAGCCGCCAAGCCCCGGCAGCGTGCCCCGGCTAAGCTACCTGCCGAGCCGTTTGCGGGCGCGCGCTTTCCAGGGTTCGGCCAGGGCAGGCAAATCCACCATCGCCTCCAGCCAGTTGCGGTCGTGCTTGGCGTCGCCCAGCATGGCGAGGCGCAGCGCCCAGGCCACCGTCCAGCCTTCGTGCCCGCGTTCGACCAGGGTGATCGGGTCGCCTTCCTCCACCGTGCCGGGTTCGAGCACGCGGTAATACCAGCCGCAGCGCCCCGTCTCGATGATCCAGGCCATCATCCCCTTGTGGCCGAAGCGGTGCTCGATCTTCCAGCACGGCTGGCGGCCCTGGCTGATCTCGACCAGCGCGGTGCCCAGCCGCAGCTTGTCGCCGATCAGCATCTCGTCTTCGCCCAGCCGGGTGGTCGAAATGTTTTCGCCGAAGCCACCCGGTGCGGCGAGCAGCGGGTGATCGCCGATCTCGTCGACCCAGAAGGGATAATTGTCGAACGGGTAGTGGTGGATCGCCTTGTCCGGCCCGCCGTGGTGGACCGGGTCGGCCTGTTCGTCCCCTTCGATGCCGAGCGGGCCGATCCGCACGCGGCCACTGACCGGGCGCTTGTCGATGGCGCTGCCTTCATCGCCCCGGAAGGGGCGGATCTTGCCGGTCATTACCGGGCCGATGGTGGTCGAGATGGTCACCGCGCCTGAATTGCTGGCAAGATGGGCCGCGTCAACCGGCGAGCTGCGCAAACGAAGGGGCGCACCATTTGCATGATACGCCCCCCATTTCGCCCAATGGGCCTCGCAATTTCGTTCAGCACGTCAGCGGCACTGCATCCCGCCGCGGTCGATTTCGCGGCCGAGCAGGCCGCCCAGCGCAGCGCCGAGAACTACGCCCAGCGTCTTGTCGCCGCGTCCGGCCAGTTCGTGCCCGGCCAGTGCACCCACGCCCGCGCCGATCACCAGGCCGGTGGTGCCGTTGTCGCGGCGGCAGTAATAATGCCCATCATTGCCGCGCCAGACATAGCTGCTGCGGGTAATGCGGCGGGGCGTGACGTAGCGGCCACGCGCGTCATAAACCCGGCGGTCGTAACGGCGATCCTCGCGGCGATCGTAGCGATGTTCCTTGGCGCGCTTGCCATGGGCGGGGGCCCAATAGGGCGGGTCGGCCATCGCCGGGGTCGCGACGATAGTGCCGGTCAGCGCCATCGCGGCGGCGGCGACGGAGAGGGTCAGTTTCTTCATCGCAAATTCCTTTCGCATATCTGCGTCTAATCCCGATAACGACCATCTGCGCCTATGGGTCCACAACCTGCGATGAACAGTTCGTTGGAATTGCAGGTCATGGATGAATGGTGCGGGCAGTGCGACAGAATGCATGCATTCGCCGCGCGCGCGTGCCATGGCGCACACGAGGATAGACAGGAGACAATGATGCAACTCGACCTGGTCGATGTGTTCGGCAGCACGGCATTTCGCGGCAACCCGCTCGGCGTGGTTCACGCGGCGGAGGACCTCAGCGACGCGCAGATGATCGAGCTGACCCGGTGGCTCAACTTCTCCGAGACGACCTTCATCCTGCCGCCAAGCAACCCCGCGGCGGATTACCGGGCGCGCATCTTCTACCCCGCGGGCGAGCTGCCCTTTGCCGGGCATCCCACGCTGGGCACCTGCCATGCCTGGCTGGAGGCGGGCGGTCAGCCGCGCGGGCAGGATGTAATCGTGCAGGAATGCGGGGTCGGGCTGGTGCCGATCCGGCGCGACGGCGACTTGCTGAGCTTCGCCGCGCCGCCCTTCACCCGCTATGGCCAGCTGGTCGAGCAGGAAATGCGCGAAGCCGCGCGGATCGCGGGTGTGCCGACTGAGGCCGTGGTCGAAGCGGTCCATGTCGCGAACGGGCCGGGCTGGAAACTGCTGCGGCTGCGCTCGGCGGAAGATGTGCTGGCCGCTCGCCCCGTCACCCAGGCGCCGGTCGGCACCGATATCGGGCTGGCGGGGCCGCATGGCGATGGCGGAGAGGTGGATTGGGAACTGCGCGCCTTCTTCGCCAACCAGCACGGCACGTTGGTGGAAGATCCGGTGACCGGCAGCTTCAACGCCGGGGTCGCGATGCACCTGTTCGCCAGCGGCCTCAATCGCGGCAGCTATCTGGCCGGGCAGGGGCAGAGCATCGGCGCCGACGGGCGCATCCACTGCAGCATCGATGCCGACGGGACGGTGTGGATTGGCGGACGCTGCGACACGATCGCGCGCGGCGCGAGCCTGCCTGCGCTGGGCTAGGCTAGGGCCTAAGCGTCGCCGGAAATTTCCTGCGCGGCCAGCGCGGCTTCCTTCTCGGCATAGAGCCGGTCGAGCTCGGCGCGGCTCTTCTTTTCGGCGGCAGTCTTCAGCTGGCCGCAAGCCGCGTCGATGTCGCGCCCGCGCGGGGTGCGCACCGGGGCGGAAATGCCCGCTTCGAACACGATGTTGGAAAAGGCGCGCACGCGGTCCGGTGTCGAACATTCATAGGGCGCGCCCGGCCAGGGGTTGAACGGGATCAAATTCACCTTGGCCGGCAGCTTGTACTGCTTGATCAGCCGGACCAGCTCGCGCGCATCGTCGTCGCTGTCGTTCTTGTCCTTCAGCATGACGTATTCGAAGGTGATCCGCCGCGCGTTGGATGCGCCGGGATAGGCGGCGCAGGCTTCGAGCAATTGCTCGATCCCGTATTTGCGGTTGAGCGGGACGATCTCGTCGCGCACATCCTTGGTCACCGCGTGGAGCGAGACGGCGAGGTTGACGCCGATCTCTTCGCCGCAGCGGTCCATCATCGGCACCACGCCGCTGGTCGACAGGGTGATGCGGCGCTTCGACAGGGCCAGCCCGTCGCCATCCATCACCAGCGTCAGCGCATCGCGGACATTGTCGAAATTATACAGCGGCTCGCCCATGCCCATCATCACGATGTTGGTCAGCAGGCGCCCGTCGGCGGTATATTCGGCCTCCGATTCCTCGTCGGCGAAATCCATCTTGCCTTTCGGCCATTCGCCCAGCGCATCGCGCGCCAGCATCACCTGGCCGACGATTTCGCCGGGGGTGAGGTTGCGCACCAGCCGCATCGTGCCCGTGTGGCAGAAGCGGCAGTTGAGCGTGCAGCCGACCTGGCTGGACACGCACAGCGTCCCGCGATCCGCATCGGGGATGAAGACCATTTCGAAATCGTGGCCATCGGCGGTGCGCAGCAGCCATTTGCGCGTGCCGTCGGTCGAATGCTGCGCCTCGACCACTTCGGGCCGCCCGATCACGAACCGCTCCGCCAGCCACGGGCGCATGGTCTTGGCGATGTCGGTCATCGCCTCGAACTCGGTCACGCCGCGATGGTAGAGCCAGTGATAGACCTGCTTGGCGCGCAGCTTCGCCTGCTTGGCATCCAGCCCCGCTTCGGCGAACAGCTCGGCGATCCGCTTCTTGGGCAGGCCGAGCAGGTCGAGGCGCCCATCCTCGCGCGGCGTGATGTCGCGCGCGACGGGAACCGGATCGATCTGTCCGGGGATGGGCATGAGGGCGGTGTCGGCCATGGCGCGCGCATATAGGCGTTTTGCGGCAAAATGCCACTCCCCCCAAACCAGCGGGTCCGGACCACCGCCCGTCGGTCGGTCGCCGCGCTGTAAGCGGCCGCAATATGTCGCCGGGATGTCGCCGGGATGTCGTCGGGATCGGCCTGCGCTTCTGAACTGCCGCGCGGGCGCTGGCGAGCGCACGCGAACGTCCGGCCTTGCCCTCCGGTTTCCACCGCTCGTCGGGCGATGGCAACGCTTCATCGCCTGCGGTGTGGCAAAAAAACATCAATTCTTTCGTTGTCTTAGGTTCATGAAACTTTCCCGCTCCGAGCGCCGTTGAGGCTGTCCGAGGTGCCCATTCCCCCCAACGCCGGGCGCCCCGACAATCGGAGTAAGAATACCATGAACAAGACAGTCGCACTGATCGCCGGCGCTTCGCTCGCCGTTATCGCCACCCCCGCTTTCGCCCAGACGGCCAATGACGTGCCCTTCTCGGGCGTGCGGGTCGGCGGCGAAGTCGGCTACGACCACCTGCGCTCGGGCAGCAGCGAAGACGTGGACACCAGCCGCGATCTCAAACAGTCGATCGACGGTGTCGAATATGGCGCGGTCGTGGGTTACGACCTGCCGGTGAGCGAAAACGTCCGCATCGGCGCCGAAGCCTCCTACGCCGGCAGCTCGGCCAGCTGGGACAATAACAACGGCGTGCCGAACACGTTCAATCTCGGCCGCGTCAGCGCCTCGCGCGATATCTATGTCGGTGGCCGTATCGGCTATGTCGTGACGCCCAAGACGATGATCTACGCCAAGGCCGGTTACACCAACCAGCGTTTCGGCATCCAGGGCACCGACGGCACCACCAGCCTGAGCCAGCGCCTCGATACCGACGGTTATCGCCTTGGCGCGGGTGTTGAATATGCGGTCAGCCCCAACGCCTATATCGGCGCGGAATACCGCTATTCGAACTATTCGAAGGGCGAAATCGACTTCAACGGCGATACGCCGGATTCGAGCCGCTTCAACCTCGACACCGACCGCCATCAGGTCGTCATGACCGCTGGCGTGCGCTTCTGAGCGCCAATCCGGTCTGACACGGGAAGGGCGGGGCCACGCGGCCTCGCCCTTCTCTTATGCGCGCTAGCGGCCCAGCTTCGCGCAGCCGACGGTGGCGGCGTCCATCGCGGTTGCCGCGCCCGCCAAATCGTATTCGTCCACGAAGCCGCGTCCGGCGGCGTCGCGCGCGCTGACGCTCATCGATCCGGCGGAACGCATGGCAGCAACGATCCCCGCATCCATTCGCTTGTCCTGCGCCCAGCCGTCACCCCCGCCGCCGGTCAGGACGAAACGTTCGCCGCCCACCGCCAGCCGGATCTGCGACCCCTTGGCCATCTTGCGCGACAGGCGGAAATGCACCTGCCCGCGCACACCGCGCGCCGGCCAGGTCGCGATATCGACATAGGCGTCGTAATCTTTCGCCCGGCGCGTCTCCCGGGGCTTGGCGATGGCATAGCAGCGCGGGACATTGGCGTCGCGGAACGCACCCCAGTTATCGAACATCCCCAGGCTGTCTTTCGCAGCGAGCGGCGCGGCGAGTAGCGCGGCCAGCGCAGCGGCGAAAAGGACCGGCGACAGGGGGGGTAAGGCGGGGCGGATCATGCGGGGGCGAGGCTTATTATATAGCGCACCCGCGCCGCAAGCATTGCGCAGCATCGCCGGGGCGAAAATCGGACATGACCCTTCCGGTTTTGCTGGAACATAGCGCGAAAATCGGCTCTAAGGATCGGGCAAGGAGAATCGGCCAAATGGCGGGTTCGACAGGAGAAATACGATGTTTTCCGGTGGGGGAGAGGGGCTGTGAACCTCCTCGCCGATTATAATCTGCCGTTCGCGGCAGCGCTTTTGCTGATGCTGGCCCTGGCCGTGCTTCAGCTGGTGGGGCTCGGGGATTTCGAGCTCGACGCCGATGGCGATTTCGACATCGATGCCGATGTTGATGGGGCGGAGGTGGGCCACCTTGGCGTGGTCGACGGGCTGTTCTCGCTGATCGGTTTCGGCCGCCTGCCCTTCATGATGTGGCTGGCGCTCGCGCTCGCGCTGTTTGCTGGCGTCGGTGTCGGTGTGCAGCAGCTGGCGATCGCCTTTTTCGGCGCGCCGCTCGATGTGCTGCTCGGCGCGGCGGGGGCAGGCTTGCTCTCGCTGCCGGTCACCGGCCTCGTCGCCCGCCCGATCGCGGCGGTGATGCCGAAGGATGAAACAAGTGCGGTGCGCACCGACGAACTCGTCGGCCGCCGCGGACAGATCGCCACGGGCACGGCGCGCAAAGGATACGCCGCCCGGGCACAGGTGAAGGACCGGTTCGGCGTGACGCATAATGTCATGGTCGAACCGCATGATGGTGCAGCCCAGCTGCGCGAGGGCGACGAGATTCTGCTCGTTCGCCGCGAAGGGGAAACCTTCTTCGCGGTGGAGGTGCAGGATCGCCGCCTGGCGCCTGCAGAGTGAAGCAACATCCTGAGGAGTATTGAACATGTCTGGTAATCTGATCGACGTCGCCGTGATGGCGGGAACGATCTTTCTCGTCCTGCTGATCTTTGCGATCACGCTGACCAAGCTGTACCGCCGCGCCTCGAAAGAGGTCGCCTTCGTGCGAACGGGGGTGGGGGGCGAACGCGTGGTGATGAACGGCGGTGCCTTGGTGCTGCCGGTGTTCCACGAAACCATGCCGGTGAACATGAACACCGTCGTGCTGCCCGTGGTGCGCCGCGACAACGAGGCGCTGATCACGCTCGACCGCCTGCGGATCGACGTGAAGGCCGAATTCTACGTTCGCGTCCGGCCCGATGCCGGGGCCATCGCGATGGCCGCGCAGACGCTCGGCCAGCGCACGATGCATCCCGAGGCGCTGAAGGACCTGGTCGAAGGCAAGTTCGTCGACGCGCTGCGCTCCGTCGCGGCGGGCATGACGATGAACGAGCTGCACGAACAGCGGTCCGACTTCGTCCAGAAGGTGCAGCAGGCCTCGTCCAACGATCTGGCGATGAACGGGCTGGAACTCGAATCGGTCTCGCTGACCGGGCTCGACCAGACCAGCATCGAACACTTCAACGCCAACAACGCGTTCGACGCCGAGGGCCTGACCAAGCTGACCGAGCAGATCGAAGCGCGCAAGAAACTGCGCAACGACATCGAGCAGGACACGCGGGTCCAGATGGAATCGAAGAACCTCGAGGCTGACCAGCGTTCGTTCCAGATCGCGCGCGACAATGAATATGCGCGGCTGGAGCAGGAACGCGAAGTCGAGGTGCGCCGTGCCGCGCAGATGGCCGAGATTGCCCGCGAACAGGCTGCCCGCAACCAGGAAGCCGAAGCCGCGCGGATCGAGGCCAAGAAGCAGGTCGATGCGCAGCAGATCGAGGCCGACCGGCTGGTGGAAGAGGCGCGCATCGACCAGAAGCGCGCGCTCGACATCGCCCGGCAGGAACAGCAGATCGCGGTCCAGAACAAGAGCCGCGAGGAAAGCCAGGCCAAGGCAGAGGCCGATGCGGCCCGCGCCAAGGCGGTCGCTGCCGAGGAACAGGTCGTCACCAGCCGCGAAAGCGAGGTGGCCGAGCGTAACAAGAAGATCGAACTGATCGAAGCGGCCAAGCAGGCCGAACGTGACGCGATCAAGGTGCGCGTCGATGCCGAGGCGGAAAAGGATGCGGCGACCAACCGTGCCCTTGCCGCGAAGCTCGAAGCCGAAGGCGAGGCCGAAGCCGAGAAGTTGCGGGCGGAAGCTGCCCGCGTGCGCTTCGAAGTGGAAGCCGCGGGCCAGCGGGCGATCAACGAGGCGGCCAACATCCTCTCGTCCGACCAGGTCAGCCTGCAGATGAAGATGGCGCTGCTCAAGGTCCTGCCCGAGGTGATCCGCGAAAGCGCGAAGCCGATGGAAGCGATCGACTCCATCAAGATCGTGCAGGTCGACGGGCTGACCCAGGGTAAAGGCGGTTCGGGGGGCGCGGCTGCGGCTGGCGGCTCGGGCAATCTGGCGCAGGATGCGGTCAGCGCAGCGCTGGCCTATCGCGCGCAGGCCCCGGTGCTCGACGGGCTGATGAAGGAACTCGGCCTCGATGGCAGCTCGCTCGCCGGGCTGGCCGCCGGGCCGGCGCTGGAACAGGTCGCCGCGCCGGTGGCAGACAATGCCAAGCCCGACCAGGGCGATGGCGAGGTGATGGAAAAGCCCGCCAAGGGCTGATCCCGATCCCCGAAAAAGCCGGGCGGGCGCGAATATCCCTTCGCGCCCGCCCTTTTTTGCGCGCCCTTTTGCACGCTCGTTTTTGCAACTGGGCGGTCAGGCCGTCAGTGCATCCAGCTCCGCGATTTCGCCCGCCAGGCGGCGCGCGGCGCGCTTGTTCAGCCACCACACGCCAACCAGCACCGCCACGGCGAGGGCGAAGGGGCGCGCGCTGGCGGCCAGCACTTCGGCCCATTCCGCGTGGGATGCCAGCAGCGTGGGACCGGCCATGACCAGCGCCATCCCGGGCAGGAAAGGCGCGATGTACCAGGCGAAGATCCCGTCGAGCAGCACCCGCTGCCGTTCGAGCTCCGCACGCTGGAAGGCGATCACGCTGGTCGCACCGGCCTGCTCCGGCAGCGCCCGACTCGATCCGTCGCGCCGCAGCCGGGCGAGCACGAAGATGGTCGCCACGATTACCAGCGCCGAACCGAGCTTGATCGGCCAGCCCGGCAGGAACAGCAGGTAAGCGCCGAAGCCGAGCACGACCGGGATGGCCGCGAGATATTCGATCAGGTTGCGCCGTGCGATCTTGCGGCGGAACCGGTCCGACCGGCCCCGCAATTCTTCGAGCGAGGGGAGGGCACTGGCGGCATCGCTCGCCTGCCAGCTTTCCCGGGCAAATTCGTCGTCGGTCATTCTTCGATCTCCTGTTCCCTGTAAGGCTCGGCCAGCAAGGCCTTGAGGCGACTGATGCGGCTGCCCACCGCGCTGGGCGACAAGCCGGTCACCTCGGCGATTTCGGCGGCGGTCAGATCCTCGAGATAGAGCAGCATCACCTGCCGGTCGGTCGGCGCGAGGCGGTGGATCGTCGCCAGCAGCCGCGCGACCAGCCGCGCCTCGCCGGTTTCGGTCTCCGGGTTGTCGCCGCTGGCGAGCGTCTCGATCGCGTCGAGCGTTTCGAACCGCGCGCCCCGGTTGCGGCGGCTGCGCTGGATGTGCGTCACCGCGACATTATGCGCGATGCGGTAGATCCAGCTGCGCAGCGAACATTGCTGTTCGAAATAGGCGAAGCTGCGCCACAATGCGGCGTGGATTTCCTGCACCAGGTCCTGCGCCAGCGCCTCGTCGGCTTCGTAACCGCGCGCCAGGCGCGCAATCGCGGGGCCGAAGCGGCGGGCCGCCTCGGCATAGTCTTCGTCCTGGCTTGCGGGGCCCCCGGTCACTGCTCAATCCTCCTGTCTTGCAGGAGTGGTAGTCAACCCGCAGCGGGGTTTGTCACGGCGGCAGGGTAATTTTTATTCGCCGACGAGGTCGAGCCAGGCCACCACATCGTTGTCGGTGGCGAGGAACAGCCCGGCCTGCACCTCTTCCGGCTGGCGCGCGGCAAGCTCCATCGCTTCGGACAGCGGGCCATAGAACAGCGTTTCCGCGCCGCCGCCTTCGCTCTCCACGTCGAGGAAATAGAGGCGCACGGTCGCGTCCTGGTAGGTGGTGCGCATCAGTCGCTCTCGCGCTTTGCACCATCGAGGATGCGGTCCGTGCGGGCCAGCTCGTCTTGGCGGGCGTCCTTCTCCGCCCTGCTCTGCCCGAATTTCGCGCGGTTGGCCTCCGCCTCGCGGGCCTTGTCGGAACGCTTCTTCGCCTTGCGGGCGAGGCGCAGGTTCACGACCTCGCCCATCAGCCATTCCCCACGGGATATTCGATCGCGACCACTTCCCATTCCTTCGCCCCGCCGGGCAGGCGCACCAGCCGCAGGTCGCCCACCGCCGCGCCGCGGATCGCGCGGGCCATCGGGCTCGACCAGCCGATCCGCCCGGCAGAGGCATCCTGCTCGTCGTCGCCGACCAGCGTCAGCCTCTTTTCCGCATCGTCCTCGTCCGCCAGCGTCACCGTCGCGCCGAAGAAGGCGCGCCCCTTGTCGGGCTGCTGCGCCGGGTCGATCACCCGCGCGGCCTTCATCCGCCGGGCGAGGTGCGCCAGTTCGCGGTCGATCTCGCGCATCCGCTTGCGGCCATAGAGGTAATCGCCATTCTCGCTGCGATCGCCATTGCCCGCCGCCCAGCTGACGATCTCCACGATCTTCGGTCGCTCCTCGCCCAGCAAGTGGTCGTAACGCGCCCTGAGCGCGGCATAGCCGGCAGGCGTGATCGGGTTTTCGGGCGGCTTGCTCGCCATGGCGGGGCGGCTCAGCGCAGGAACTGGTCGATGGTGCGCGGGCGGCCGAGCTCGGCCTTGCCCGGATAGAGCTGTTCGTAGACCACGGCGTTTTCCAGCACGCGCTGGACATAGTTCTTGGTCTCGTAAAGCGGGATGCGCTCGATCCAGGTCGCCCAGTCGACCCCGCCGTTGCGCGGATCGCCATTGGCGCGCAGCCACTTGTTCACATTGCCCGGCCCGGCATTATAGGCGGCAACGGCGAGCGGGTAGCTGCCGCCGTAATAATCCATCATCCGGCTGAAATACCCATCGCCCAGCTGCATGTTGTAGCTGGGGGAATCGATCAGGTCGCTGCTCATATATTGCACGCCCTGCTTGCCCGCCTGTTCCTTCGCGGTGCCGGGCATCAGCTGCATGAGCCCGCGCGCACCCGCGTGGCTGACGGCGTTCTGGGCGAACTGGCTTTCCTGCCGGCTGATCGCGTGAACCATGGTCCAGCT
>JACXVD010000101.1 GCA_014763545.1 Sphingomonadales bacterium | reverse complement strand
AAATCGTCACCTATGTCCGCACCGGCGCGATCACCCATCGCGACAGCCTGGGCAACGAAGGCCGCACCGAAGCGGGCGACGTGCAGGTGATGAGCGCGGTCACGGTCACGCTGTTCTCGCCGGTGATGGCCACCCCGTCGCGCGGGTCGGCCTCCACCGCACTGGCGCCGGCATCCACCTTGATCCGCCCTTCGGCGGCGACGAGGTAGAGGTGGCGGTCGGGGGTGGTCGCATAGGTCACGCTGTCGCCCGCCTTCACCGTCGCGCCCAGCACGCGGCCGCTGGTGTTGATCGGCAGTGCGTCTTCATCGCCCGCCATGCCGCTGGCGAGGGTGACGAATTTCCCCGCGCGGTCGCCTCTGGGGAAGGGGCGGGCGCCCCAGCCGGCCGCGCTCATCACCTGCACGTCGCCCGCTTCGGTGCGGCCTTCGTTGCCCAGGCTGTCGCGATGGGTGATCGCGCCGGTGCGGACATAGGTGACGATTTCCATGTCGTTGTGCGGATGCGGGGGGAAACCGCTCTTCGGCGCGATCGTGTCGTCGTTCCACACGCGCAGGCGGCCCCAGTTGGTGCGCGCCGGATCGTGATAGGTGCCGAAGCTGAAATGGTGATGCGCATCCAGCCAGCCGTGATTGGCGGCGCCGATGCCGTCGAATGGGCGGAGTTCGATCATGGGGAAGCTCCTTGTTCCTTGTATCCGGCCTTGTATCCGGGGTTGCGGTGTGAAGCGGAGGTAGCGCTTGAACGTTCCTCGCAAAATTGCGATAAATTGGGCCAAGATGTTCAAGGAATCCGAACGATGATCGTAGGCCAGCCCAGCCTCGACCATGTCCGCATCTTTCTCGCAGTGGTCGAGGAAGGCAGCTTCAACGCCGCGGCCAAGCGCATGGGGCGGGCGATTTCGGCCATTTCCTACGGCATATCGCAGCTCGAAGCGCAGCTTGGCCTGACCCTGTTCGACCGCGAAGGCTCGCGCCGCCCCGAACTGACCGAGGCGGGCCGCGCGCTGCTGGCCGAAGCGCAGGGCGTGGCCGACCGTACCGACCGGCTCTTGGCCAAGGCGCGCAGCCTGCACCAGGGGCTGGAGGCGGAACTCTCGCTCGCGCTCGACGTCATGCTGCCGGGCGAGGCGATTGCCCATGTGCTGCGCGATTTCGCGGCGATGTTCCCCACCGTCGCGCTGCGCCTGCATATCGAGGCACTGGGCGCGGTCGCGGCCTGCGTGCTCGACGGCGATGCGCAACTGGCGGTCGCCGGGCCGACGCTGGGCGAAGATCCGGCGCTGGAACGGCAGGTCATCGGTTCGGTCGAGCTGGTGCCGGTCGCCGCGCCCGACCACCCGCTGGCGCAGGGGGTGAACGCACCCGGCGACAGTCGCGAACATTTGCAGCTGGTGCTGACCGACCGTTCGCCGCTCACCCAGGGCCGCGAATTCGCGGTGCTTTCGCCGCATAGCTGGCGGCTGGCGGATCTGGGCGCGAAACACGCGCTGCTGCGCGAGGGGCTGGGCTGGGGCAACATGCCCCGCCACATGGTGGCGCAGGACATTGCCGAAGGGCGGCTGGTCGAACTGGTCCTGCCCGAAGACCCGGGCGATCAGTATACGCTCACCGCGCTGTGGCGGCGCGACGTGCTGCTCGGCCCGGCGGCGAGCTGGATGGTCGATGCCCTGCGCGACCGGCTGGCGGCCTGCGAAGCGGTCGAGCCTTCGGTGCGGGCAATCTAGCGCCGGGTCAGCCGGGGAAGATCACCGGCGCATCGCCCGCCTGCCATGGCTTGTATTTGTCCATGATCGCAGCGAACAGCGCCGACGCCAGATGGCGTTGGAGCCATCTCTGCAGGCACGGGAGCGGCTGGGCATCGAACCAGCCCCGGTCGTGGTTGGCGAACTGGCGGATGAAGGGAAAGCTGGCGATATCCGCCAGGCTGCGCGTCTCCCCGCACAAATTCGCCTGCGCATCGAGCCTCGCGTCGAGCCCTTGCAGGATCGCAAACGCAGCGGCGCGGTGTTCCAGCGGATCGCAAGCGGCAAAGCGGCTGGGATATTTGTAGCGGTCGAGATGATGTTTGAACGGCCCGTCGATCTGCGCGATCAGCTCCGGATCGTCGGCGGCCAGCCAGCCCTCGGGATCGTTGCGGGCGAGCGCCCAGCGCATGATGTCGATGCTCTCGTCGATCGCCCGGCCCGTTTGCGGCACCAGCACCGGGACGGTCCCCTTGGGCGAAGCTGCCAGCAATTCGGCAGGCTTGGCGGCGAGCTTCACCTCGCGCAGTGCGCAGATCGTCCCGCTGGCATGAAGCGCCATGCGCGCACGCATCGCATAGGGGCATCGCCGGAAGCTGTAGAGGACCGGCAGCTCCGCCATCATTGATCGAGCATGCGCGCCCCGACATGCGCGACGCCGCGCCGGCGGGCGAGGTCTTCCTGCTTCTGCCGCTCGGCATAGCGGGCGCGCTGGGCCTCGTCGCGCTGCTCGATGCAATGCGGGCAACTGACCCCCTCGACGAAAGCGGGCACGGCGCGGTCGGCCTCGCTCAGCGGGTAACGGCAGGCGCGGCACAATCCATAGCTGCCCTGCGCCAGCCCGTGGCCGACCGCCACGCGTTCGTCGAACACGAAACATTCGCCCTCCCAGCTGCTCTGGGCCGCAGGCGTTTGCTCGAGATATTTCAGGATACCGCCCTTGAGGTGATAGACCTCCTCGACGCCCTCCGCCTTGAGGAAGGCGGTCGATTTCTCGCAGCGGATCCCGCCGGTGCAGAACATCGCCACGCGCTTCCTGCCTTCGAGCAGCTCGTCGCGGTGGGTGCGGAACCAAGCCGGGAAGTCGCGGAAACTGGCGGTGTGCGGATCGACCGCGCCGCGAAACGTGCCGATGGCGACCTCGTAATCGTTGCGGGTGTCGATCACCACCGTGTCGGGATCGGCGATCAGCGCATTCCAGTCTTGCGGTTCGACATAGGTGCCGACGCTGGCGGTCGGGTCGATGTCCGGCTCGCCCATGGTCACGATCTCGCGCTTCATCCGCACTTTCATGCGGTGGAACGGCATGGCGTCGGCATGGCTGAACTTGACCTCCAGCGCCGCGCAGCCGGGCAGGGCGCGGATCTGGCCAAGGATCGCCGCAATCGCATTTTCGCCGCCGGCGATCGTCCCGTTGATCCCCTCGCGCGCCAGCAGCAGCGTGCCGAAAATGCCCAGCTCCTCGCACGCCGCCAGCAGCGGGTCGCGCAGCGCGGCGGGATCGGCAAACGGCGTGAACTTGTAGAGCGCGGCGACGGTGACGGGGCGACCGGTCAAAACTGGACACTCATGGTTAAACCCACACTCTCTTCACGGTGACGAAGCGGGCTGAATCATGTTTGCGCAGCTCTTTCCAGATCGCCCAGACAAGGGTCCAACCTTGATGGAAACTTTCGATCCGGTGCATCTTCTGACCGGCATTCTTGTAGTATGCGTGAAGCCGCCAAATCGGCGTTTTGTGATTGATTTTCATCAGTCAATTCTACCGAATCGGCGCTTGTTCGGCAATAATTCCCTAAAGCTTCACCACCCAGCCATGCGTGTCGGCAATCGTGCCGCGCTGGATGCCGGTCAGCTTCTCGCGCAGTTTCTGGGTCAGCTGGCCGGGGCCGCCCGAACCGATGGTGAAGCCGGTCTCGCGCCCCTCGACCTTGCCCACCGGGGTCACCACCGCCGCGGTGCCGCAGGCGAAGGTTTCGAGCAGCCGCCCGCTTTCGGCATCCGCCTTCCACGCATCGAGGCTGTAGGGTTCTTCCTGCACGGTAAGCCCTTCCTCGCGCGCGAGGTCGAGCAGGCTGTCGCGGGTGATGCCGGGCAGGATCGTGCCGGTCAGCGGCGGGGTGCGGATCGTGCCGTCTTCGAACACGAAGAACAGGTTCATGCCGCCCAGTTCCTCGATCCACTTGTGCTCGGCAGCGTCGAGGAACAGCACCTGGTCGTGCCCGCGCGCAAAGGCTTCGCGCGTCGGCACGAGGCTGGCGGCGTAATTGCCGCCGCATTTCGCCGCGCCGGTACCGCCGGGCGCCGCACGGGTATAGTCGCTGACCCAGATGCTCACCGCCGGGGCGCCGGACTTGAAGTAATTGCCCGCGGGCGATGCGATCAGCAGGTATTTATACTGCTTGGCCGGGCGCACGCCGAGGAACGCCTCGGTCGCGATCATGAAGGGCCGCAGGTAGAGGCTGCCGCCTTCGACGCTGGGGAACCAGTCGCGATCCGCTGCCACCAGCTGGCGGATGCTGTCGAGGAATGTCTCCTCGGGCAGCTGCGGCATGGCCAGCCGCTCTGCCGAGGCGTTGAAACGCCGCGCATTGGCATCGGGCCGGAACAGCGCCAGGCTGCCATCGGCGTGGCGATAGGCCTTGAGCCCTTCGAAAATTTCCTGCGCGTAATGCAGCACCGCCGCTGCCGGATCGAGCGGGATCGGCTGGCGCGGGCCGACCACCGCATCGTGCCACCCGCGCTCCTCGGTATAGTCGATCGATACCATGTGATCGGAAAAAAGCGTGCCGAAGCCGGGGTTGGCGAGCGCCGCATCGCGCACCGCCGCCGGGG
>JACXVD010000040.1 GCA_014763545.1 Sphingomonadales bacterium | reverse complement strand
GCCGCGATCCGACCGGTTCAGATCACCTCGTCCTCGTCCAGCATCGGCTGGGCGGGGCCGTCGGGTTCGCTGGCGAGGATCGCCTGGGTGATCGAACCGACCGCTTCGCCCGCATGGTCGAGATTGGCGACCTGGGCGATGTGGAAGATCGCGTCGCCCTGGTTGACCACGGGCAGGGTGGCATGGCCGATGATGATCCCGTCGACCGGGCTGACCATCTCCTCCGGTTCCTCGCCGAACAGCCCGCCGACGGTGGCGAGCAGGTCGCCCTTGCGCACCGCGTCGCCCGATTTGCGCACCCGGTGGGTCACCCCGCCGCGGGGGCTGCGGACCCAGCTCGACTTGTTGGCGCGCGCCGGGATGCCGACATGGGCCAGCCCGTCGTCCGCCTCGATCATGCCGAGGTGGGCGAGCACGCGCTTGACCCCTTCGACCCCGGTTTCGACCGACAGCCGGTCGAAGCGCAGCGCCTCGCCGGTTTCCATCAGCAGCATCTCCACCCCGCGTTCCTGCGCCAGCTGGCGCATCGACCCGTCGCGCAGCGGGCTTTCGACGATCACCGGCGCACCGAAGGCCATTGCCAGCTCGACCAGCTTGGGATTGCCCGCCGCGATGCGGATCTGGGGCAGATTGTAGCGGTGGATCGCGGCGGTGTGGATGTCGATCCCCAGCGTGCAGCGCGCGATCACCTCGGTCAGGAAACAATGCGCGATCTGCCCGGCGAGCGAGCCCTTGGCGCTGCCGGGGAAGCTGCGGTTGAGGTCGCGCCGGTCGGGCAGGTAGCGGCTGTGCTGGAGGAAGCCGAAGATGTTGACCGCCGGCGCCAGGATCAGCGTGCCCGCCAGCTGCGGCGGCAGGATGTCGCGCAGCAGCCGCTGGATGATCGCGGTGCCGATGATCTCGTCGCCATGGATCGCGGCGGAAACGAACACCGCCGGGCCGGGCCGCTCGCCATGCAGCACCCGCAGCGACAGGGTGGCGGGCACGCCGGTGGCGAGATAGCTGACCGGGATCGCCACCGTCTGCGCGCTGCCCGGGGCCACCGCAATCCCGCCGATTTCGAACGACTCGCCTGCTGCCATCGCAACCCTCCGCGCCAGGTTCGCCAGTGGCGGGCAATTCTCCGGCGAAAGCAAGCGGAATGAACGGGGCTTTCCTACCGCCCGCGCAATCCCTACATGCCGCTTCCCTATGGCACGCCCGAAACCCGAAACCTTCGACAAGCAGAAGACCGTCGCGGAAAATCGCCGCGCGCGGTTCGACTATCATATCGAGGACAAGTTCGAGGCCGGGATCCAGCTGCAGGGCACCGAGGTGAAGTCGCTGCGCGCGGGCGAGGGGACGATCGGCGATTCCTACGCCGAGCTGCGCGATGGCGAAGTGTGGCTGGTGAACGCCAATATCCCCGAATACAGCCACGGCAACCGGCTGAACCACCAGCCGCGCCGCCCGCGCAAGCTGCTGCTGCACGAACGCGAGATCGACAAGCTGCACGGCGCGGTGGAGCGCAAGGGGATGACGCTGGTCCCGCTCAGCATCTATTTCAACAAGACGGGCCGCGCTAAGGTGGAACTGGCGCTGGCCAAGGGCAAGCAGGCGCATGACAAGCGCGCGACGATCAAGGATCGCGACTGGAAGCGCGACAAGGCCCGGCTGATGCGCGAAAAAGGCTGATCGCGCTGCCGTTCAGCCGCTGGATATTCCCGCCGCGCTACCCACATCGGCGCAAATGAACTTTCTGCCGAATTTTCGCCTCATTTCCGCTGCTGCGCCCTTGCGCTCGGGCGGGTGGAGGCGCAATGCGGCGGCCAGTTGGGCGAGACGATGACCGATACGCGATCCAAGACCTTCCTGGCCGATCTGATCAAGCGCCACATGCCCACGCGCGAAGCGATGGCGCAGAACAAGTATCTCGCGCCGATCGCCCACCGCTTCCTCAGCCCCGAATTGTGGCGCTTCACGCGCCGTTCGGTGCCGCGCGGGGTCGCGCTGGGGATTTTCGCGGGTTTCATCATCCCGGTCGGGCAGATCTTCCTTGCCGCTTTCCTCGCACTGCCTGCGCGCGCCAATGTCCCGCTGGCGGCACTGGTGACCTTCGTCACCAATCCCTTCACCCTGCCGTTCTGGCTGGTGGTGGCGAACAAGGTCGGCCGCGTGGTGCTCAAGATCGACGCCGTGGCCGCAGGCGGCGCGGCGCGGGCCGAAATCGAAAGCGGGCGCTGGTCGTGGTTCTTCGAGATCGGCAAGCTGGCGGGGGTGACCGCTTTCGGTTTCGTGGTGCTCGCCATCGTCGGCGCGGCGGTCGGCTATCTTGTGTCGGGCGTGGTGTGGCGCCTGATCATCGCGCGGCGCCGGGCCCGCCGCCGCGCGCGCCACGCGATGCGCGCCGCATGAACGGCAAGGCGATGTCCCTTTCGGCGCAGCGGCCCTTTCCCATGCTGCTGGTGCTTGCCGCGGCGCTGGTGGTCAGCATCGCGCTGGTCTGGTTCGCGTCCGCCAGCGCGCTCGCCACGGCGGCCTATGCCGGCGGGCTGGTCGCCCTGGGCGCGGGAGCGGCGATGCTTGCCCGCCAACGCCCGGCGCGCGAAGCCGAAGGTTTTGCGGCGCCCGACTGGGCCGTGACCGTCGCAGCGATCGAGCGCGAGGGGGAGGCGATTGCCATCACCGACCGCGCCAACCGCTTGACCTGCGCGAACTCGTCCTTCGTCCAGTGGTTCGGCGCCGGGCATGCGCCGCCCAACCTGCCGGTGGACCGGGCTTCGCTCGAAGTGCTCGCCCGCACCGCGCGCGAGGCGTGGCGCGACGGCAGTGCGGTGGCATCCGAACTGGTCAGCGGCGCAGGCCAGCATCGCTGGAGCGGCAGCGCCGAGCGCGCCGGGCGGGGCGAGGATTACCTGGTGTGGCGCTTCACCCGGATTGCCGAGGCGGATACGGGGGTGGAGATCGCCGCGCTGCTCGCCGGGCCGTTCGGCAAGCTGCTGTCGCGCGCGGGAATCGAGGCGGCGCTGGTCGGGACCGACGGCATGATCCGCGCGGCGAACCCCGGCTTTGCCCTGCGCGCGTCGGGTGATGCGGCGGCAACGCTGGCCGGGCAGGACTATGTCTCGCTCCTGCGCAGCGACGAGCGCGACCGGATCTATTTCGCGCGTGAAGGGCGGCGCGGGGTGCCGCAGGTGCTGGTGCATGTCCCGCTGGGCGATCCCGATGCGCAGCGTGCGCCGAATGCCGACGAGGCACCGTCGCTGATGTTGCTGCTCGATTCGGGGCTGGGCATCGGGGCGGGCGGCGATGTGAGCGACCAGGCCGCGACCGCCGATCTCGAGGCGCTGGTGGGCGCCCTGCCGCTGGGGCTGGCGATGACTGATCGCGACGGGCGGTTCCTGCTGGCCAATCCGGCCTTCCTGCGGGCGGTCGGCAGCGAGGACAAGGGCCTGCCGCCGTTCCCTTCCGACCTGGTGGTGAAGGAAGACAAGGGCGCTCTCGCCGATGCGGTGCGCCGCTTCGGGCGCGGCCCGGCGAGCCACGGCGACATGGCGGTGCGGCTGCGCGAAACGCCGGACGATCCGGTGTCGCTCGGCCTTGCCGGGGTGCGCGGGCTGGGCGATGCCGCAGTGCTGCTGAGCCTGGCCGATTCCACCGAGGAAACCCGGCTCAAGCGCCAGGTCGCGCAGGCCACCAAGATGCAGGCGGTCGGGCAGCTGGCCGGCGGCGTGGCGCATGATTTCAACAATGTGCTGACCGCGATCATCGGTTACTGCGACCTGATGCTGCTGCGCCATACGCCGGGCGACAGCGACTATGACGATATCCAGCAGATCCGCGCCAATTCGAACCGCGCGGCCAGCCTGACGCGGCAGTTGCTCGCCTTCAGCCGCCAGCAGACGCTGCGGCCCGAAGTGCTGCAATTGCCCGATGTGGTGAGCGAGGTGAGCCAGCTGCTCAAGCGCCTGCTGGGTGAGAAGATCGCGCTCAAGGTGCGGCACGATCGCGACCTGGGGCCGGTCCGGGCGGACCCGCAGCAGCTCGAACAGGTGATCGTCAACCTCGCCGTCAACGCGCGCGACGCGATGCATTCCAACGCCCCCCGGCGCGGCGGCGACAGCGCGATGGGCACGCTGACCCTCGCCACTCGCAAGGTCACCTCGCGCGATGTGCGGCGGATGGGCTCCGACATCATCCCGATCGGCGACTACACGGTGCTGGTGGTGCAGGATACGGGCGGCGGCATCCCGCCCGACGTCCTGAGCAAGATCTTCGAGCCGTTCTTCACCACCAAGGAACCGGGGCGCGGCGGGTCGATGGGCGGCACGGGCCTCGGCCTTTCGACCGTCTATGGCATCGTCAAGCAGTCGGGCGGGTTCATCTTTGCCGACAATGTTCCCGGCCCTGCCGGCCAGCCCGAAGGCGCGCGCTTCACGGTCTATCTCCCGGTCCACCACGGGGCGATCCCGGCGGCGGGCAGCCGGGCGGGCGAGGGCGACGCGCCAGCCAGCCAATGGTCGGGCGGCGGGCGGATCCTGCTGGTGGAGGACGAGGACATGGTTCGCGCCGTCGCCGAACGGGCGCTGACCCGCGCGGGCTACACCGTCACCTGCTGCGCCGATGGCGAAGAGGGGCTGGCGGCGGTCGCGAACGGCGGTGAGTTCGACCTGGTAGTATCCGATGTGGTCATGCCGGGGATGGACGGGCCCGCCATGGCCCGCGCGATCCGCCGGGCGAAACCGGACCTGCCGGTGCTGTTCATGTCGGGCTATGCCGAGGAACAATTGCGCAGCGAAATCGACATCGAAGCGATGTACTTCATCCCCAAACCCTTCAGCGTCCAGCAGATCGGTGCGAAGGTCGGCGAGGTGCTGGGCGCAGCAAAGGCTTGAACGGGCGCTATTTTATGCCGCCCTTTTTCCGGTTCACGCTTGATACAGGGGCGTGACATTGTAACATTGAAGCTCCAAGGTCCGGTTCGGGACAATCATCGGGGGATGGTCGATGCGACTTGCCTATCTTGCTGCCGGAGCCGCCGCGCTCGCCACTGCCGCCTATGCGCAAAGCGCGACCGACGAGAGCGCCCAGGGCGATGTCTCGGTCACCATCTACAACAACGACCAGGCGCTGGTGCAGGATGTGCGCCAGATCGACATCGCCAAGGGGCGCAGCAAGATCGAATTCCCCGATGTGTCGGCTCGCATCCGGCCCGAAACGCTGAGCTTCGCCGCCGCCGATACGGCAATCGTCGAACAGAATTTCGATTTCGACCTGCTGACCCCTGCCAAGCTGATGGAAAAGGCGGTCGGCCAGACCGTTACGCTGGTGCGTACCAATCCAGCCACCGGGCAGGAACTGCGCGAGCGGGCCACGGTCCTGTCCACGGCGGGCGGGGTGGTCGTCAAGATCGGCGACCGGATCGAGGTGCTGCGCGACGATGGCTTGCCGGTGCGGGTGGTGTTCGACCGGGTGCCGCCGAATTTGCGGGCTCGCCCGACGCTCTCGGTCAATGTCGATTCCGCCCGCGCCGGGCGCCGTCCGGCACAGCTGCGCTATCTCACGCCCGGTCTCGGCTGGAGCGCCGACTATGTCGCGCTGTATGACGAGGGCAAGGGCAGCATCGACATGCAGGGCTGGGTCACGCTGACCAACAGCACCGGCACGACCTTCACCAATGCCGACACCCTGCTGGTTGCGGGCGCGCCCGGGGAAGGTGGCGGTCGTAGCTATCGCAGCGGGCCGGTGCGTGCCGGCACGCAGGCTGCGGACCGGGAGCAACTGGGGGACTTCTACCTCTACCCAATCTCCGGGCGCACTACGATTGCCAACAACCAGACCAAGCAGGTCAGCTTCCTCGACGTCCAGGGGGTCAAGGCGCGCAAGGTCTATGGCCGCGAAATCTACTGGATGCAGAGCGACGGCAGCCCGCAGAACGTATCGAGCGAGATCGCCTTTTCCTCCAGCCGAGAAGGCGGGTTGGGTGACGCGCTGCCCGCTGGCACGGTGCGTTTCTACCAGCGCGACAGCAAAGGCACACCGCAGTTCATCGGCGAGAACGAGATCGACCACACCCCGATGGGCAGCGAACTCAGCCTGCGCACCGGCGATGCGTTCGACATCTTCGTGCAGGCCGAGGTCGAGAAGCGTGAGAAGATCACCAGCGATGAATGGGCAAAGAGCGCCCGCTATCGCGTGATCGAAGAGGGCAAGACCGTCCGCCAGGTCGATGTCGAAGTGCCCAAGACGTTCTACCGCACGACGATGCGCTACACGCTGACCAACGCCAAGCGCGTGCCGGTGGATGTCGAACTTACCCAGTCGGGTCTCGACCGCGGGTGGTGGAGCACGGATTATCGCATCGTCAGCGAGGATGTGCCCGGCCAGCAGCTCAGCATCGACCGGCGCAAATGGGTCGTCACCGTGCCCGCGGAGGGCAAGCGCGAAGTCCGCGTCACTTTCGAAACCCGTTACTGAGGGGCGCGGCGATGCGGCGCCTGGCCGGCATCCTGAGTGTTCCCTCGGCATTGCTGACGGCGCTCACGCTTTGCGCGCCCACGCAGGTGCTGGCGCGCGAGGCGGTCGACGCCTCCGCTCCGCAGTCGCTGTCGGTCACCTTCTACCGCGACCCCGAGCGCGGGGCGGAAGAGAAGATGGATGCCGACTGGCCACGCGGTTTCGCGATGATCAGCGAGACGCGCACCGTGACGTTGCCACCCGGCGAATCGACGATCCGCTTCACCGGCGTGGCCGAAGGGATGGTGGCGGTCACCGCGATCGTCACCGGCCTGCCGGGCGGGACGATCGAGAAGAACCGCAACGCCGAATTGCTCAGCCCCGCCGCGCTGGTTGACGGGACATTGGGCAATCGGGTGACCGTGACGCGGACCAATCCCGCCACCGGCGCAGCGACCAGCGAAAGCGCCGTGATCCGCACCCGCGCCGATGGCGGGCTGGTGCTGCAGACGCGCGAGGGGTTCGAGGCGGTACGCTGTTCGGGCATCCCCGAGAAACTTACCTTCGACCGCATTCCGGCAGGGCTTTCGCCGCAGCCGGTGTTCAGCATCGACACGCGCGATGCATCGGGCGGGACATATCGGGTGACGCTGACCTACCTTGCCTGGGGCTTCGACTGGCAGGCGCATTATGTCGCGACGCTCAGCGATGCGGCGAAGCGCGGCAAGGTTGGGTTGCGGCTGATGAGCTGGCTGACCCTGCTGAACGACAACGGCCAGAGCTTCCCCGATGCACAGCTGCTGGCAGTGGCGGGCAAGCTCAATGTCGAGAGCGACTACGGCGATCTGGCCGATCCGCCGGTGGCTGCGCCGCTGCGGCTGACCTGTTATCCGCTGGGCAGCACGGCGGCTGGCTCGCCGATCCCCTATTACGATGCGTATGCGCCGCCTCTCCCTCCACCGCCGCCGGCACCGATGATGGCGGAAGCGATCATCGTGACCGGTTCGGCGAGGGCAAGGGGCTTCGCCGACAGTGCGCCCGCCCTGATGGCGACGGAAGAACAGCTGGGCGATCTCAAGCTTTATCGGGTGCCCGAACCGGTGACGGTAAACGCCAAGGGATTGAAGCAGGTGGCGTTCCTCGACAAGCCCGAGGTCACCGGCGAATTCCTCTACCGCATCGGCTGCGATTATTATGGCGCTTTCAACGGCGAGACCGGGCCTTCGCAAATCCTCTTTGCGACGAAGAATGACGAGGCCCACGGATTGGGCGCGGCGCTGCCGAGCGGGGGCTTCACCCTGTTCGAACCCTCTGCGCATGGCGACCTGCTGGTCGGTGAACAGGTCCTGCGCGATTACGCGGTGGGACAGGATGTGGAACTGGTGCTGGGGCAAAGCCATCAGGTCATGGGCACCTGTGCATGGGAAGAATCCTCGCCAGAGATCGGGAACGACGAGCGCAGGTGGTCGAAAATCTCGGTGCTGCTCACGAACGCCAACCGGAACAAGGCAACCGTGCGGCTGACGCTGGGAGAGCCGGGCCGGTATGAGATCAAGGGGTTGGGCGGGACACGCGTGAAGGACGGGCAGTATATTGCCGATGTGGTCGTTCCCGCCGGCGGGGAACGCCGCTTTAGCTGGCAGCTGCGGGAGATCGCGACCGACGATTGACGGCGCGCCGGAAATATTTTCGTTCCCCCCTTGTTCCATGAGAACAAAACCGATACATGGTGTTCCGTAGATAACGGGGCAGTCGCCCTAGGCAATCGAGGGAGGCCATGCGATGGCTGCGGAACTGAAACTGGTTGGTAAGGAAGGTAACGTGGACCGTCAGAAGGCGCTCGAAGCAGCGCTCGCCCAGATCGATCGCGCTTTCGGCAAGGGTAGCGCGATGAAGCTCGGCCAGAAGGAAGCGCTGCAGATCGAATCGATTTCGACCGGCTCGCTCGGACTGGATATTGCACTTGGCATCGGCGGCCTGCCGCGTGGCCGCATCATCGAGATTTACGGGCCGGAAAGCTCGGGCAAGACGACGCTGGCGCTGCATGCCATCGCCGAGGCGCAGAAAACCGGCGGCACCGCCGCTTTCGTCGATGCCGAGCACGCGCTTGACCCGATCTATGCGAAGAAGCTGGGCGTGGATATCGACGAGCTGGTCGTATCGCAGCCCGATACGGGCGAACAGGCGCTCGAAATTGTCGACACGCTGGTCCGCTCGAACGCGATCGACGTGCTGGTGATCGACTCGGTTGCCGCACTGGTTCCCCGCGCCGAAATCGAAGGCGAGATGGGTGACAGCCACGTCGGCCTGCAGGCCCGCCTGATGAGCCAGGCGCTGCGCAAGCTGACCGGTTCGATCAGCCGTTCGAAGACCATGGTGATCTTCATCAACCAGGTCCGCATGAAGATCGGCGTGATGTACGGTAATCCGGAAACCACCACCGGCGGCAATGCGCTGAAATTCTACGCCTCGGTCCGGCTCGACATTCGTCGCACCGGCCAGATCAAGGACCGCGACGATATCATCGGCAACACCACGCGGGTGAAGGTCGTCAAGAACAAGGTCGCCCCGCCGTTCAAGCAGGTCGAATTCGACATCATGTATGGCGAAGGGATCTCGAAGATCGGCGAAATCCTCGATCTCGGCGTCAAGGCCGGCATCGTCGAGAAATCGGGCAGCTGGTTCAGCTACGACAGCATTCGCATCGGCCAGGGTCGTGAGAATGCCAAGCAGTACCTCAAGGAAAACACCGAAATTTGCGACAAGCTTGAAGCTGCGATCCGCAGTCGCACTGAAGCTGTCGCCGAGGAAATGATGACGGGTCCGGACGCGGGCGACGACGACTGATCCTCAAGCGGGTGCCCCCGCGGCGCCCGGGAAAACGGAAGACCGGCGCGAGCGTCCCCCGTGGCCCGCGCCGGTTTTTCTTTGTGCGGCGTCATGCAAGAGAAGTGCGCGCGTCGCGCACAGTGGTGGACTGTCAGCGGTCCACTTCTTGCCGTGTCGCATCTTCGTGATAAATCCACAGCCCATGACAAATTCACGCGATTGGCAGGGTGAAGTCGGCCGCAAATGGGCCGAAGAATGGCGCCGCACCGACCGGAGCTTTTCCGGCCTGACCGATCGCCTGCTCGGCGTCGCGAGTGCGGGGCGGGTCCATCGCGTGCTCGATGTCGGCTGCGGCGCTGGCGAACTCTCGCTCGCAATGGGGCGAGGGCACGCGGGGGCCGAAGTAGTCGGGATCGACATCTCAAAGCCGCTGCTCGATGTCGCGCGCGAGCGTGGCTCGCATCTGTTCAACGTATCGTTCGAACTGGCCGATTCGTCCTGCTGGCTGCGCGAGGCATGGGCGCCCGACCTGATCGTGTCCCGACACGGGGTGATGTTCTACGACGATCCGGTGGACGCTTTCGCGCATCTGCGGGCTATCGCAGCTCGGGAGGGCCGGCTGGTGTTCTCCTGCTTCCGCTCGCGCGAGGAGAATATCTGGGCCGACAAGATCGCCAGCCTCCTCCCGGCCAATGCCATTGCGCCCACCGAACCGCATGCGCCGGGGCCGTTCGCATTTGCCGATGTCGATTATGTCACCGACATCCTGACTGCCGCGGGCTGGGCCTCGATCGCGCATGAAGCGGTGGATTTCGCCTATGTCGCCGGCACCGGGGAAGACCCGGTGGCCGATGCGCTTTCCTATTTCCTCGCGATCGGCCCGGCTGCCGCGGCGGCGAGGGACCTTCCCGATAGCGACAAGGCCGCTTTCATTGCCAAGCTTCGCCGCTTCATCGAGAACCACCGCCACAGCGACATGGTCATGATGCGCGGAGCGGCGTGGATATTCACGGCCCGGGCCCACTGATCGGCCCCATCACCCACATGTCGCATGCGTGGGGCGCTTTATCCGGCTTGCCCGGTGCCGCGTGAATGCCTAACTGCCTGCCATGCAGTCGACCAACGATATTCGCCGCAGTTTCCTCGATTACTTCGCGGCCAACGCGCACGAGATCGTGCCCAGCGCCCCGCTGGTGCCGTATAACGACCCGACGCTGATGTTCGTCAATGCGGGCATGGTCCCGTTCAAGAACGTCTTTACCGGGCTCGAGACCCGGGCAACCCCGCGCGCGACCAGCTCGCAAAAATGCGTGCGCGCCGGTGGCAAGCACAATGATCTCGACAATGTCGGTTATACTGCGCGCCATCACACGTTCTTCGAAATGCTGGGGAATTTCTCCTTCGGCGACTATTTCAAGGAACGCGCGATCCACCATGCGTGGACCCTCCTGACCAAGGAATGGGGCCTTGATCCGGCGCGGCTGACCGTAACCGTCTATCACACCGACGACGAAGCCTTCGATCTGTGGAAGAAGCTGACCGGCTTCCCCGACGACAGGATCATCCGCATCCCCACGAAGGATAATTTCTGGGCGATGGGTTCGGACGGCCCCTGCGGGCCCTGTTCGGAAATCTTCTACGATCACGGCGACCACATCTGGGGCGGTCCTCCGGGTTCTCCCGAGGAAGACGGCGACCGCTTCGTCGAAATCTGGAACCTGGTGTTCATGCAGTACGAGCAGGCTGCCGACGAAATCGTCGGCGAACTGCCGCGCCCCAGCATCGACACCGGCATGGGCCTGGAGCGCATTGCTGCCGTGATGCAGGGCGTGCACGACAATTACGATACCGACACGTTCAAGGCGCTGATCGCCGCCAGCGTGGGGCTGACCGGTGTCGCTGCCGAGGGTGAGCAGCGCGCCAGCCACCGGGTCATTGCCGACCATCTTCGCTCGACCAGCTTCCTCCTCGCGGACGGGGTGCTGCCGTCCAACGAGGGCCGCGGCTATGTCCTGCGGCGCATCATGCGCCGCGCGATGCGCCACGCGCATTTGCTGGGTGCCCACGATCCGCTGATGCACCGGCTCGTTCCCGCGCTAGTGGCAGAAATGGGCCAGGCCTATCCCGAGCTGACGCGCGGCCAGGCGCTGATCGAGGAAGTGCTCGAACGCGAGGAAACCCAGTTCCGCAAAACGCTCGACAAAGGGCTCAAGCTGCTTGACGAAGCGACCGTGGGCATGGGCGAGGGCGGCGCGCTGGATGGCGAGACGGCTTTCAAGCTCTACGACACCTATGGCTTCCCCTATGATCTGACCGAAGATGCCTTGCGCGCGCGCGGCATGAGCGTCGACCGGAGCGGCTTCGACGAAGCGATGGCCCGGCAAAAGGCGGCGGCACGGGCGGCATGGAAGGGCTCAGGCGCTGCAGCCGACAGCGAAGTGTGGTTCGACATCGCCGAACGCGAAGGCGGGACCGAGTTCACCGGCTACAGTTCGACCAGCGGCGAAGGCCGCGTGGTTGCACTGGTCAAGGATGGGGCGGAAGTCCGATCCGCCACGGCAGGTGACGACGTGATCGTGCTGACCAACCAGACGCCGTTCTATGGCGAGAGCGGTGGGCAGACCGGCGATGCCGGGGCGATCACCACACCCGAAGGTCTGCGTATCGCGATCACCGACACATCCAAGCCGCTCGGCCGCCTGCACGCCCATATCGGGCAGGTCGAAGCGGGCAGCATCGCGGTGGACGATACCGTCCATCTCGCGGTCGATGTCGCCCGGCGCGATGCGATCCGTGCGAACCATTCCGCGACCCACCTGTTGCATGCGGCGCTGCGCAACCGACTGGGGGATCATGTGACCCAGAAGGGTTCGTTGGTGGCCGAAGATCGCCTGCGGTTCGATTTTTCGCATCCCAAGGCGCTGAGCGACGACGACATCGCTGCGATCGAAGCCGAGGTGAACGGGGAAATCCGCTTCAACGAACCCGTCTCGACCCGGCTGATGAGCCCCGACGATGCGATCGAGGCGGGCGCGATGGCTCTCTTCGGCGAGAAATATGGCGACGAGGTGCGCGTGCTTTCGATGGGGCGGGGGGACTGGAATGGTTCGGGCCGCAATTATTCGGTCGAACTGTGCGGCGGCACCCATGTGCGCGCCACCGGCGATATCGGTATCTTCCGTATCGTCTCGGAAAGCGCGGTATCATCGGGCGTGCGCCGGATCGAGGCATTGACCGGCGAGGCTGCGCGTCAGTGGCTGGTCGCCCGCGAAGATGCGCTGAAGGCCGTGGCCGGCACACTCAAGACCTCGCCCGACGAGGTCGAGGCGCGGGTTGCCGCCCTGGTCGAGGAACGGCGCAAGCTCGAGCGCGAACTGGCGGATGCGAAGAAGCAGCTGGCCTTGGGCGGCGGCGGTGGAGCTGCTTCTGGCCCTGCGGTCGAGGAAATCGGCGGGGTCAAGTTCTCCGGCCAGGTGATCGAAGGCCTCAATCCCAAGGATTTGCGCGGCCTGCTCGACGAAGCGAAGAAGCGCATGGGATCGGGCGTGGCTGCGATCTGTGCGGTGAACGAAGGCAAGGGCGCCTTCGCCGTGGCGGTGACCGACGATTTGACCGACCGGTTCAGCGCCGTCGAACTGGTGCGCGTGGGCGTCGAGGCGCTCGGCGGTAAGGGCGGTGGCGGGCGCCCCGACATGGCGCAGGGCGGCGGGCCGGATGGCGACAAGGCGGATGCAGCGCTTGCCGCGGTTCGCGGCGTGCTCAGCGCCTGATCATTCGGCGATCTCGACCGAGGTAGTCCGCAGTTTCGGGCGATAGTCCAGCGCGCCCTCCTCCTGGATCCGGGCGCGGAACTCGTCGCGCTTTTCGTGGATGCTGGCGATGACCGGCCCCATCGGTACGCCCAGGTCGACCAGCACCGCTTCGGACAATTGCAGCGAGCTTTCCAGCGTTTCCGGCACCGCATGGGTGGCGCCCGCGCGGTAAAGTTCCGCCGCGTGGCTGACATCGCGCGCGCGGGCGATGATCAGCAGCGAAGGATGGAGCGCGCGCAGTTTGCGCACCAATTGTGCTGCCAGCACGGGTTCGTCCATCGTCAAAATCGCCGCCGGTGCATCGGCAAGGCCGATCCGCTGCAGTGCATCTCCCCGCGTGGCATTGGCGAAGATCGCCAGGAAGCCCTGCCGCTTGGCCTCTTCGACCACCTCGCTGTCGGAATCGACCATGACATGCGACTTGCCGTGCCGTGTGAGCATTTGCGCCACCAGCCGCCCGACGCGGCCTGCGCCGATGATGACCACCCGCGCTTCCCCCGGCGCCGCCTCGGGCACCTCGGGCAAAGGCTCGACGCGGCGCGCGATGATCCGCCCAAGGCGGGCGAGCAGCGGGGTCACGGTCAGCCCGATGGCAGTCACGATCTGCCAGAACTGCGCCGTGCCGGGCTGGATCAGCAGCGCGGCGCTGGCGGCGGATAGCACGATCAGCGTGGTCTCCGAAGGGCTGGCCATCAAAATCCCGGTTTCAGCCGCCGTGCTGCGCCGCGCGCCCATCACCCGCAACAGCACCCCGGTGATCAGCGCCTTGAGCGTCAGGACGCCCAGCACGGCGACCAGCAGCTTGCCCAGATTGTCCCATACGGTGGCCAGGTCGATGCTCATGCCGACGGTGATCAGGAAGATCCCGAGCGCGAGCCCCTTGAACGGCTCCATGATCGTCTCGACCTCGGTATGATATTCGGTCTCGGCGATCAGCAACCCGGCGATCAGCGCGCCGACGATGGGCGAAAGTCCGGTCGCAGCGGTGGCGAGGCTGGCGCCGATAACGACCAGCATGCTCGCGGCCAGAAACAGCTCCGGGCTCTTGGTGCGGGCGGCCTGCGCAAACAGATAGGGTAGCAGGTAACGGCCCAGAACCAGCAGCGCGAGCACCACCAGTGCGCCGCTCCAAAGGGTCCCGATCAGCCCCTCCCAACCTTCGCTCGCGGCATAGGGGGCCATCGCGCCGAGCATGAAGATGATCGGGACGATCGCAATGTCTTCGAACAGCAGCATCGACAGCGCCGCGCGCCCCACCGGGCTGCTGGTACCCGAGATAGGCAGCACGATGGCCGTGGAGGACAGCGCCAGCGCCAGCCCCAGGCCGATCGCACCGGTCCAATATTGCCCCAGCATCGCCAGGAACATCGCCAGCAGGCTGCCGATCACGACCAGTTCGAGCGCACCCAGCCCGAACACCAGCCGCCGCATCTGCCATAATCGCTTGAACGACAGTTCCAGCCCGATGGTGAACAGCAGCAGGATGATGCCGAATTCCGCGAATGGCTCCAGCCCCTCGGGATCGGTGATCGTGACATGCGCCAGCCAGGGATAATCATAGACCAGCTTGCCCAGGCCATAAGGGCCGACCGCAAGGCCGATCAGGATGAAACCGATGACCGGGGTGATGCGAAAGCGGGTGAAGACGGGAATGACGATCCCCGCCGCGCCGAGAATCACCAGCGCGTCGGACAGGGTATTCGAATGGGTCAGTTCAGCGGCCATCGGGTTGTTCTATCCTCAATCGCCGTCGCTATGTCACCCCGCGATCAGCGCCACTGCGCAAACAAACGGTCGACCGATCCGCCGTCACGGGCCAATTCGGCCGCGACCCGGCGGCGGCCGAAATAATAGGGCAGGGCCGGATGGTCGTGCCCAGCCGCCCGCAGGCGGGCCACATCCGCATCGGACAGGCTCGATTCCTGCGCGACATAATCGCAGTAGCCTTCCACCAGCATTTGCGGGAAGGCGAGCGAGCGCATCACGCCGAAATGGCGCCGGATGGCGCCGTGGCATTTTTCATGCGCGATCACGCCCGAAAGGCTGCGGGTGCCGCCCAGCGTTTCGCCGTCGAACACTTTGTCGTCCGCCACATCGCTGCGGTTGACCAGCACATATTCGGTGACGGGGCGGGTCAGGGCGAAACCGCCCGCCGAACGGTTGGCAAGCCAGTACCAGCGCCAGCCACCATCGGTCAGGAAGATGCGGCGCCCCTCGTGCCTCGCCGCGATCGGGCTTTCGGCGAGCAAGCCGTCGGCCCGTTGCAGGATCGGCGCAATTTCCGCCGGTTGCACAGGCGCGACCGAATAAACCCGGTCGTCACCCATGCGGACTTCATAGGGGAAGGCGAGCAGCTGCGGTGCGGCGTAGGTGCTCACCGCAAACATCGCGATGAGCAGTGCCCCCGCGATGGCTGCCCGCTTCATCACCTCAGGCCCAGCCGGCCATTTCCTTCTCGAGGTTCTCGACGATCGCCTCGAAGAATTGTTCGGTGGTCATCCACGCCTGGTTGGGGCCGATCAGCAGCGCCAGATCCTTCGTCATCTTGCCGCTTTCCACGGTCGAGATGCAGACCTTCTCCAGCGTTTCGGCGAAACGCACCACATCGGGGGTTTCGTCGAACTTGCCGCGATACATCAGGCCGCGCGTCCAGGCGAAGATGCTGGCGATCGGATTGGTGCTGGTCGCCTTGCCCTGCTGGTGCTGGCGATAGTGGCGGGTTACCGTGCCGTGCGCGGCTTCCGCCTCGACCGTGCGGCCATCGGGCGTCATCAGAACCGACGTCATCAGCCCGAGCGAGCCGAAGCCCTGTGCCACGGTGTCGGACTGCACGTCGCCGTCGTAGTTCTTGCAGGCCCAGACGAACTTGCCGCTCCACTTGAGGGCGGAGGCGACCATGTCGTCGATCAGGCGGTGTTCGTAAACGATACCGGCCGCCTTGAACTTCTCGGCGAAACCTTCGTTGTCGAACACTTCCTGGAACAGATCCTTGAAGCGCCCATCGTAGGCTTTCAGGATCGTGTTCTTGGTCGACAGATAGACCGGCCAGCCAAGGCCGAGGCCATAGTTGAAGCTGGCGCGCGCGAAGTCGCGGATCGAATCGTCGAGATTGTACATCGCCATGGCGACGCCGGCCGACGGGAAATCGAACACGTTGAGGTCGATCTTGGTCCCGTCCTCGCCGTCGAACACCAGCCGCAGCTTGCCCGGGCCCGGGATCAACGTGTCGGTGGCGCGATACTGGTCGCCGAAAGCGTGGCGACCGACCACGATCGGGTCGGTCCAGCCCGGCACCAGCCGCGGCACGTTTTCGATCACGATCGGTTCGCGGAAGACGACGCCGCCCAGGATGTTGCGAATCGTGCCGTTGGGCGACTTCCACATCTTCTTGAGGTTGAATTCCTCAACCCGCGCCTCGTCCGGCGTGATGGTGGCGCATTTCACGCCGACGCCGTGTTCCTTGATCGCATTGGCGGCATCGACGGTGATCTGGTCGTCGGTTTCGTCGCGCTTTTCGATCGAGAGATCGTAATATTTCAGGTCGATATCGAGATAGGGCAGGACCAGCCGCTCGCGAATCCACTGCCAGATAATCCGCGTCATCTCGTCGCCGTCGATTTCGACGACCGGGTTCTTCACCTGAATCTTCGCCATGTCTGTCCTGTTGCCTGCTGGGGGAGTCTTTCGAGCCGGGCTTTAGCAGGTGCTGCGGTGTGCGCAAGGCAGCGACTTGGCGAAAGAAAAAGGCGCCCGCAGGCGCCTTTGCTTCGAATGGTGGGCGTAGCAAGGATTGAACTTGCGACCCCTACGATGTCAACATAGTGCTCTACCACTGAGCTATACGCCCGCACCATTCGGGTGCCGCCGAAGCGGCAGGCGCGCCCTTTAGCGAGAGGCTGTCGGGCGCGCAAGTGGTCAGTTTCGCTTTCGTGCCGCTCAGCGGGTAGCGATCGCCTGTTCTTCGAACACGCGTTCGACTTCCAGCACCAGATCCTTGAGGTGGAAGGGCTTGGACAGCACCTTGGCCTGCGGCTGTTCGCGGCTGGCCTTGAGCGTGACCGCCGCGAAGCCCGTGATGAACATCACCTTCGTGCGGGGGCTCAGTTCGGCACAGCGCTGGGCAAGCTCGATCCCGTCCATTTCGGGCATGACGATGTCCGACAGCAGGAGGTCGAAATGCGACCCCTCCAGCAGCGGCAGCGCCGCCGTCCCGCGATCCACCGCGGCCACTTCGTAGCCGGCGTTTTCCAGCGCACGGGCGAGATAGGCGCGCATGGCGTCTTCGTCTTCGGCCAGCAGGATACGGCGGGTGTACATGTTTTCGTTCATCTCGCCCCCCTAACCCAGATCGCTTAAGAAATCTTTCGCCGCGAACGGGATGACCGACTTTGACACAGGCACCTATCCGGTCCAGCACTGCGTCAATGGCGCGCGAGAGGGCAATTTCCAGCGATTCGCAGGTCCGGCAGGGGGGATGCATCCCCGGTAGCGACCTGCCTGCCTTCAGCCTGCACCGCCCGCGCGGCCTGCCGATCCCGGTCATCATCGCGGCACCGCATGGCGGGCGCGACTATCCCGAATCGCTGATCCAGCGAATGCGCAAGCCGGGATATTCCATGTTGCGGCTGGAAGACCGATATGTCGACCTGCTGGCGGGCGAGGTGGCCAGGCAGACAGGGGCGATCCTGCTGGTGGCCCATGCACCGCGCGCCATGCTCGACCTCAACCGGGCGTGCGACGATGTCGACTGGCACATGGTGGCGGGCGGAGCGCCGCAGGATACGCGCCATTCACTGGCCAACCGCCGCGCGCGCAGCGGGCTGGGGCTGGTTCCGCGCAGGCTGGCGGGGCTGGGCGAAATCTGGAAAGGGCCAATTTCGCGCGAGGAACTCGACGCGCGGATCGAGGGCATCCATCGCCCCTATCATCAGGCAATGGGCCACGCGCTGGAGGAATTGCGCGATCGCTGGGGGGCGGCGCTACTGATAGACCTGCACTCGATGCCTCCGCTCAAGAGCAACCATCCAGGCGAGCGGCCTGCGGAATTCGTCATCGGCGACCGGTTCGGTGCAAGTTGCGAAGGGATGCTGGTCGCGCGATCGTTCCGCCATCTGGCCGCACATGGCCGGCCAGCGGCACATAACCGTCCCTATGCGGGTGGTTATGTGCTCGACCGGCAGGCCCTGCCCGCGCGGGGAATCCACGCGATGCAGGTCGAAGTGTGCCGTGCCACCTATCTCGACCGGCAACTGGCGGAGCCGGGCGCAGGGCTCGCCGATGTCGCGCAAGTGCTGGCAGGCATGGTGCGCGAGCTGGCAGGCGAAGTCGCGGTGCTCGGGCGCGATGGCGGAATGCCGCTGGCCGCGGAATGAGCGGGCGAGATTTGCCCGGCTCATAAAAAACCACCTCGTGCAAACGCACGAGGTGGCCAAGGTTCAGGGAGGAGGTGCACCGAAGTGCACCAATCCGGATGGCCATGAGGGAAGCGCATCCGAACCTCTGGAAGATAAGCTGGGCAGCGGTTCGATTCAACCCCCGAAAAGGGAACCTCGACGTAGCCGCTCGTAGTAGGTCAGGCCAGTTGTTCCGGGACCTTGCCCTGTTCGGCCTGGCGACCAAAGATCACGCGCATCTGGCTCAGCGAGAACAGGTGGGCATAGATCAGCGCGAGCATGCCATTCTGGTTCCAGCTGCGCAGTACGTCACCCCGCACGTCGCGCAGCTTTTCCTCGTTGATCATCTGGAAGCCGCGATAAATGTAGGGCTTGTCGCCATTGACGTTCTGCGAGATTGCGACTTCGCCATCCATCAACAGGTCATGCTTTTTCAGTTCGTCGATGAACGACTGGGTGCGCATGCCAGCCTCTTCGAAACGCTGGCAGAATTCGAGCATGCCCTGGACCGCTTCGGCAGGCTGGCCATCGGCTTCAAACAGGGCTGCGCCGTCTTCGAAATCGCCGATGAGTTCGCAACTCGGGTCGAAGCACAGCGACAGCTCGTCGCTGTCGGGCCGCAGCTTGGCAAGCAGGAACGGATAGCGACGGACATAGGCAGGTACATAGACCGGCTCGCTGATCTTGCCTTCGGCATCGACGAAGGTGTTCACCCCTTCGTTGAGGCCCATCAGCACCAGCGGCACGGTGTTGTCGCCCGAAGAGAAGACGATCGGATAATGACGCTGGGCGTCGAGGAATTCGTCGGCGGTCACAGGGATCGCATGCTGGTTCGACAGCCAAGGAGCCGCTTCGACGCTACGCGCCTTCCAGCTGGCGTGGTCGCGGCTGTTGAGCGGCATCAGGTCGTTGTAGAACAGGGGCAAATTGGACTGCGGCGCGCTGGCCATGGAAACTCTCCGGATCAGACTGAATTTGGGTGTCAGCTGGCGGGCCAGCCTACGAAGCGGGCGCTTTAGGGGTTGGCGGCGTCGGGTGCAAGCGGCACCAGCTTGCCGGGGTTGAGCAGGCCCTGCGGGTCGAGCGCCTGCTTGACGCTGCGCATCATCGCCAGCGCCACCGGATCGCCCAGCCGCCCCAGCTCGTCGCGCTTCATCTGGCCGATCCCGTGTTCGGCACTGATCGAGCCCTGCCATTGGGTGACGAGGTCGTGGACATAGGCGCTGATCGCCTTGCCCTCCTGCGCCTCCCATTCCCCGCGCACCGCACCTGCGGGGGCAAGGACATGGAAATGCACATTCCCGTCGCCGAGATGGCCGAAGGCGACAGCCGAAGTCTGCGGGAAGCTCTGCTCGACGGCAGGGACGGCGAAGGTCACGAAATCCGCCATGCGATCGACCGGCACGGAAATATCGTGCTGCATCGCCGGGCCGATGGCGCGCTCGGCCGGGGCGATCGAATCCCGGATCAGCCAGAATGCTTCGGCCTGGCTCTCGTTGGCCGCGATCACCGCATCTTCGACCAGGCCGAGTTCCATCGCGGAGCCAAGCAGCGTCTCCACCTTGTCGGGCAAGGTTTCGATCCCGGCGGCATCCGCGTCGAATTCCAGCAGCGCGTGCCATGCATGGTCGCCTGCAAGCGGGCTGCGCGCATCGGGCAAATGCGCCAGCACCGCCGCGAGGCTGTGGCGCGGCATCACTTCGAACCCCTCGAGCAGGTCGCCCGCGCCCGCCTCGCAATGGAGCAGGAGCTTGCGCGCAGTAACGATCGAATCGAGCCCGCACCACGCCACCACGCGCCCGCCGATTTCGGGCAGCAGCCGGAGGGTCGCAGCCGTGACAATGCCCAGCGTACCTTCCGACCCGATCAGCATCTGCTTGAGGTCGAACCCGCGGTTGTCCTTCTTCAGCGGGGTCAGCGCGTCGAAGATGCTGCCATCGGCCAGCACTGCCTCGATCCCCAGCACCTGCGCGCGCATCGTCCCGTGGCGCAGCACCTGCGTGCCGCCGGCATTGGTCGAGATCAGGCCGCCGATGGTGGCGGAACCCTTGCCGCCCAGCGTCAGCGGGAAACGCAGTCGCTTCTCCTCGGCGGCTTCGTGCAGGCTTTGCAGGATCAGCCCGGCATCGCAGGTCACCTTGCGCCCTTCGACATCGAGCTCGCGGATCCGGTCCATCCGGCGCAGCGAGAGGATGATTGCATCGCCCGTTTCATCCGGCGTGGCACCGCCCGACATGCCGCTGTTGCCGCCCTGCGGCACGATCGCCACGCCATGCGCAGCGCATAGTCTCACCAGCGCGGAGACCTGTTGCGTATCCGCCGGGGATGCGAGCGCCATCGCGCACCCGGAATAGCGCCCGCGCCAGTCGGTCAGCCAGGGCGCCATCAGTTCGGGGTCGCGAGTCAGTCCGCGCGCACCCAGCAGCGATTCGGCTTCGGCAAGAAAAGCGGAATGGTCGGCCATCCGCGAGAACTAGGCACTGCGCGGGCCCTTGTCATCCGCTTCTGCCGGATTAAGGCTCCATTCAAGCAATTCGGCTAGGTAACCGGCATGTAACGTCGAATATGCGTCAAACATGAGGGGGCCTGGAGCATACCTGGCCAGTAATGAGCAGTCTGTCCCATCTCCTTGCGCCGCTGGCGCTGCTGTTGCCCGGCGCTGCCGGCGATGACGCGCGGCTGGCGGAAACGGGCGCTCCCGAAGCGCCCGAGATCGCGGTCGAGCAGCAGCCCGGCTGGATCGCGTATGACGCGATGCGCAATTCGGAAATCGCCCATCAGGTGCGGATCGAACAACGTGTGACCATCCGTATCACCCCGCGGGCGCCCGAGGCGCGGCAGAGCCTGATGGCGGAACTGCCGCCGCGCGAAATCTCGACCCATTTCGAAGAGCGCAAGATGGGCAATTGCGTGCCAGTCGCCAATATCGTCGGGGTGCAGGCGGGCGAGGGCAGCCAGCTGATCCTGTTCATGCGCGACCGGCGGATCGTTTCGGCCACGCTGGAGAAAGCGTGCCGGGGGCGCGACTACTACTCCGGCTTCCTTGTCGACCGCACGGCGGACGGGATGCTGTGCGTCGGGCGGGACAAGCTGCAATCGCGCGCCGGGGCCAATTGCCAGGTCAGCCGCATGCGGCAACTGGTCGCCGTGAGCGACTGACCCGGCAGCACGCGCCGTTCCGCCATCGTTTCCTTGACTCTGCGGGACAATTCCGCGAAGGGGCGCGGCGTTTCGCGCGCGCGATGCGCGACCTGATCCAGGGGGTATTCCTCCCCCTTCCGTAACAATAAGGACGCTATGAGCTTCGCCGATCTCGGCCTTTCCGACGAATTGCTGCAGGCGGTTACCGCCGCAGGATACGACACGCCCACGCCGATCCAGGCGCAAGCAATCCCTGCCGTGCTGATGATGAAGGACATTATCGGCATTGCGCAGACCGGCACCGGCAAGACGGCCAGCTTCGTGCTGCCGATGATCGACGTGCTTCACCATGGCCGCCGCCGCGCGCTGATGCCGCGCAGCCTGATCCTTGAGCCGACCCGCGAACTCGCCGCCCAGGTGGCCGAGAATTTCGAGAAATACGGCAAGAACCACGATCTCAAGATGGCGCTGCTGATCGGCGGCGTGCAGATGGGCGACCAGCTCAAGGCGCTGAGCGAAGGCGTCGACGTGCTGATCGCCACGCCGGGCCGGCTGATGGACCTGTTCGAACGCGGAAAGATCCTGCTCAGCGGGTGCGAGTTGCTGGTGATCGACGAGGCGGACCGGATGCTCGACATGGGCTTCATCCCCGATATCGAATTCATCTGCTCCAAGCTGCCCGAAACGCGCCAGACGATGCTGTTTTCGGCGACCATGCCGCCGCCGATCGCCAAGCTGGCCAAGACCTTCCTCAACAATCCCAAGCGGATCGAGGTCAGCCGCGCAGCCAGCACCAACGAAAACATCACCGCCTTCAAGGTGCCGGTGAAGAGCCGCCAGAAGCGCGAGACGCTGCGCTGGCTGCTGCGCAACGATTTGGTCGATAACGCGATCATCTTCGCCAACCGCAAGACCACGGTGCGCGAGCTCAACCAGAGCCTGCAGCGCCACGGTTTCGCCAGTGGCGAGATCCACGGCGACATGGACCAGGGCAGCCGCCTGAAGGAACTCGACCGGTTCAAGAAGGGCGACATCAACATCCTCGTCGCCAGCGACGTGGCCGCGCGCGGGCTGGACATCAAGGGCGTGAGCCATGTGTTCAACTTCGACACGCCGTGGCACCCGGACGATTACGTCCACCGCATCGGCCGCACCGGGCGCGCCGGGGCCAAGGGCCGCGCCTTCACCTTCGTCGCCGATGAAGATGCCGAAGCGATCCAGAACGTCGAAAAGCTGACCGGTGCCGAAGTGCCCGTATTCGGCAAGAAGGACGTGCGCGTCGAACTCAAGGCGCCCGAGCCGAAGGCGGAACCCGAAGCCGCTGCGGATACCGATGAACGGCCGCGCCGCTCCTCGCGCCGCGATGATCGCCAGCGCGATGATCGCCCGCGTGATGATCGCCAGCGTGATGATCGCGACATAGACGCCCGAGACGCGTAGCCGGAAGATCGACGAGGACAGCACGAAGGCGACGAGCAGCGGGATCACGATCGACATCGCCATGCCGAACCATTGCGACTGGAACGGAATCCAGAGGAACGAGCCCTTGTTGATGCAGCACAGATCGGTGACCGCGCCCGGCTCCGCATTCCAGAGCATGAAATCCGGCACCGGCTTGTCCGAGCCTTGCTGAAGGCTGGTGGCGCTCATCAGCTTGAGCGACATCGCCGTCATGTAGGCGCCGAGGCCGAAGAAGAGCCCCTGCCCCAGGTTGAGGATCCCGGCATAGCCCCAGGAGAGCGCGATCGCGATCCCGAGCATACCGAAGACCAGGTACTTGGAGATCCGGTTGAGCCAGAACACGTCGTCGATAACCATCGGCGCACCGAGAATGATCACGATGAAGACGGCATAGACGGCCCAGTCGGCGTAACGTTGAAGGCGGCTCGAGGAGCTGGTGGCTGTGGATGTATCTTCGATGGACATC
>JACXVD010000039.1 GCA_014763545.1 Sphingomonadales bacterium | reverse complement strand
GCCCTGCCCGCCGCCAAAGCCGGGGCCATAGCCGACCGGTGGCGAGCCGGAGGTGCGCGCGACCGGGGCGCCCTTCACCGGCTCGATCTTGTCGGGCGGTACGACCGGGCCGAGCCGGGGAGTGTCGGGGGGCAGCGGCACCGGCGACTTGATCGCCCCGCCGGCCCCGCCCCCACCCGCGTCGCGATTGGGTTGCGGCAAGGGCGGCGGTTCTTCGCCGGTCATGTCGAGATCGACCACGATATCGCCCTGGCCTTCGCCCTCGGCAATCGTGGCCCGCACCGCCAGCAGTACCAGCGCGGCCAGCGCAATGTGCAGCACCAACGCGATCAGCGCACCTTCGCCCCAGTCGCGCGGCGATTGCCGAGCACCCCCGGTCCAGTGCAGCAAGCTTGCCAGAGGCGATGCCACGATACGTCCCCCGCCTGCCGCCTATGGCATCCGGGGCGGATCGCCCACCCGCTCGAGCGACACCAGCGCAACCTTGCGGAAGCCGGCAGTGCGCAGCACGTCGAGCAAGGTCATCAGGTCGCCATAGGCAACCTTGCGATCCCCGCGCACGAAGATGCGGGTATCGGTGTCCCCGCCGGTGGCGTTGTAGAGCACGGTGCCCAACGTATCCGGCGTCGTCGCGGTTTCGCCCACGCTGACGAGGAGATTTTCGTCCAGCGTGACGTAAACGGGCTTGTCGGGCCGGTTCTTGGGCGGTGCGGCGGCGGTCGGCAGGTCGACGTTGATGTCCACCGTTGACAGCGGCGCGGCCACCATGAAGATGATCAGCAGCACCAGCATGACGTCGATGAACGGCGTCACGTTGATTTCGTGCATCTCGCCGAATTCGTCGTCGCCCGAAGCCTTGCTGCCGAGGCTCATCGCCATGAATTGTCTCCTAGCCCAGCTCGGCCATCAACGTCCCGCCTTCGGAGGCGGTGTGCTGGGGCGCGTGCACGGACGTGGCGGGCCGGCCTTCGCGTTCGAGCATCTCCAGCTCGCGTGACAACAGGCGGGTGACCATCGCGCTGGCATCGCCCACCAGATTGCGAAATCCGCCGAGGCCGCGCGTCAGGTGGTTGTAGATGATCACTGCCGGGATCGCCGCCACCAGCCCGCAGGCGGTCGCCAGCAGTGCCTCCGCGATCCCCGGGGCCACGACCGCGAGGTTGGTCGTCTGCGTCTTCGCGATCCCGACGAAACTGTTCATGATCCCCCAGACCGTGCCGAACAGGCCGACGAAGGGGGCAGTGGACCCGATCGTCGCGATGGTCCCGACGCCGAAGCCCGCGCCGCGCGTTTCGCCCGCGACCACCCGGTCGAGCCCCACCGCCGCACGATCCGCCGCATGTTCGAGAATCCCGGCCTTGCGCGACGCAGCCAGTTCGCCTGCCGCCTCTTCGAGCAGCGCTTCCGCCTCGGGCGCCGGCAACGGCCGTGCGACTGCCGAAAGCGCGGGGGCCTGCCGGAGCAGGACGATCGATTCGCGCAAGCGGGCCGTGGCCCGGTTCATCGCGATCGTCTTGCTGCCCAGGATCGTCCAGGTGACCAGCGAGGCAAAGACCAGCGATGCCATGACGATCTGGACAATCGGATCGGCTGCCAGGAACATGCCCCACGGCGACAGCGCCATCGTTCCCTCGCCCGCAGCCATAGTGCCCCCCGATCAGCCGAACCCCTGAATATTCACCTCTTCTAATTTGCCATTGTTACAATTCGTCGGGGGGCGGCCACGGGCGTCGCCGCAGCCTAGTCTGCCGGGATCGGTTCTTCGAACATCAGCGCGCGGGCGTATTTTACCGGCGGGCTGCCGTGCGACAGCACCGCATCATTGTAGCGGCGCAGGGTGAAGCCCTCGCCCCAGCGGCGCTTCGCCTCTTCGCGCAGCGCCATGTGTTCGGCGTAACCGGTGAAATAGCTCAGTAGCTGGACCGAGGAGAGGTTGGCGCGCACCCATTTGCCCGCTGCCTCGCGTTCCTGCTGGAACGCGCCGTCCATCATCAGCTTCATCGCATCCTCGCGGCTCATGCCTTCGGTGTGGATGCCGATGTCGAGCAGCGTATTGGTGACCGAGCGCAGCCGCATCTTGAGCATGGTCAGGCGGAACAGTTTGCCGTCCATCGTCGCCATCCCGCCGAGATAGCCTTCGTCGGCCATCATGCCTTCGGCATAGACGGCCCAGCCTTCCACGAACGGCCCGCTCGACAGCACGGCGCGCAGCACGCTCTTGCTCTGGTTCGCATGGTCGAGCTGGAGGTAGTGGCCCGGCATCCCCTCGTGGATCGAAAGATCATGCAGCATGTAGATGTTGTATTCGCGCAGGAAGCTGTCGGCCTGCTCGTCGCTCCAGTCGTCGGGGATCGGGCTGACCGCATAGAAATTCGGCAGGTTGCGCTCGAGCGGCCCCGGGGGGTCGTCGTAGGCCACGGCATTGCCCTGCCAGAACTTGGGCATGGTGATCACCTGCACCTTGCCGTCGGGCATGCGCACGAACTGCTTGGCTTCGGCAAAGGCGGTGGCATCGGCCAGCGTCTCGCGCGCCGTCTGTTCGAGCGTCGAGCGGCTGGCGCGCTTGGCATAGGTCAGTTGCAGGCCGCATTCGATCGCCGCCTGCTGGTCGGGCAGGTCGCAGCCCGGCAGCGTCCGCGCGATGCTTTCCATCTCCATGCGCGTATCGACAAAGGCTTTTTCGGCGCGCGATTTCAGCGTCGCGCGGTCCATCGTGCTCATCAGCGCAAAGCGCATCTTGGTGTCGTATTTCTCGGCACCCAGGCGGAAATCGCCCTTCGCGCCAGGCACCAGCACCTCGTCGATCCATTTCTGGTGCTCGGCCACCGCCGCCTTGAGCCCGGCGAGCGCACGATCGAACCGGGTGCGGTCGACGCCGCTGCCTTCCACCTCGGGCAGCAGCGCGGCCTCGACGATTTCCATGATCCCCGCATTCTGGCGCGACACGGTCTCGGCGTAGATCTTCGGCACCCGCGCCACGTCGATCTGGCGGCGCGATTCGGCAAGGAAGGCGGGCAGCTTCTCCATCCGCTCGACGATGCTTACGAACCGCTGCGGCCAGGGCGCGAAGTCGCGCGCGACGAGACCATAGAGCGCGTAGGACGCGGTATCGTTGTAATATTGCGGGTTCCACGCCCATTCCTGCAGCACATCGTCCTGCCACAGCGAATATTCGAGCTGGTTCTTGAGCAGCGCGTAATCGACCTGGTTGTCGGGCGTGAGCTGCGCCGGATCGATCGTCTTGAGCGCGGCGAGGAAGCTCTGCGTCACCTTGTGCGCGTGGTCGCGACCGGCAGCGGTGATGTCGGGCAATTGGCCGTCGAACCGGTGATCGCCCAGCTGGGTCGCATAGACCGGGCTGAGCTGGGCCATCGCATCGAGATAGCGCGCGCCAAGATCCGCGAAGGCCTGGTCGGGCGAGAGCTGCGCGACTTCGGGAGCGGCGCGATTGGCGGATTGCATGCCCGGCTGCGCCGCACAGGAGGCGAGCGACAGGGCGGTGAGCGTGGCGGCGAACTGGCGTTTCATGGGGGGACCCTCCCGAATGGAATGGCGCCTAGCTAGCAGCGGCAGCCGCCTCGGTCGATGGCTCGCGGCGTTCGACCAGCCGCGCCAGCACCAGTGCCGAGGCGAGCAACGCCATGCCGAAAATATCGGGCACGCCCAGCACTTCGCCGAACGCCAGCCAGCCGGCCAGGCTCGCCACCGCGGGCTGGGTCAGCAGCGCCAGGCCGATCACCAGCGGCTGGAAGTGGCGCAGCGAGAAGACCAGCAGCCCCTGCCCGACGATCTGGCTGGAAATCGCAAGCCCGATCACCGGCCACCAATTGTGCGCGATCACCGGCTCGCCATGCGCCAGCGCCAGCAGCAGCAGCACCGGCGCGCAGGCGGCGCTCGACCAGGCAAGCAGGCTCCAGCTGCCGAGCGAACGGCGCGCGCCCTGCAGGATCAGCAAATAACCGGCGTAGCAAAGTCCGGCGAACAGGCAGAACAAATCGCCCACCAGCGTCGACACGGAGATTTCGAACGAGCGCCCGAGCAGGATTGCCGAGCCTGCCAGCGCGCACAGGATCGCCAGCCATTCGCGCCCGCGCGGCAGGCGCCGCAGCAGGACGAAGGCCCACACCATCAGCACCAGGCTACCCGCATTGCCGAACAGCGTAGCGTTGCCCAGCCGCGTCAGCTCGATCCCGATATGCCAGCTGGAAATGTCGAAGGCGAAGATCACCCCCGCGCCCATCACCGCCAGCAGCACCCGCGGCGATCCCAGCACCAGCGGCTGGCGCTGCCACAGGGCAAGGACGAAGAACACCGGCATCGCCAGGAACAGCCGCCAGAACCCGGCGGAGATCGGCCCGGTATCGGCCAGCCGCACGAACCAAGGGCCCAGCGCCAGCGCAACATTTCCTGCGAGCAGGGCAAGCAGATATATCGCTTGCGGCGGCTTGGATTCGGTCGTGTCCATACCATCTGGCCTTAGACCGTTGCAGAATAAAATGGAGATCGAAATTGCCGCACTCGCTGTTCGACCCGATCGCGCTGGGCGCGATCCAGGCACCCAACCGCATCCTGATGGCCCCGCTGACCCGCGCCCGCGCCGGGCGCGACGCGGTGCCGACCGAAATCATGGCGACCTATTATGCGCAGCGCGCCGGCGCCGGGCTGATCATTTCCGAAGCGACCGGCATCAGCCGTGAAGGGCTCGGCTGGCCCTATGCGCCCGGTCTGTGGACCGATGCGCAGGTCGAAGGGTGGAAGCCGGTGACCGATGCGGTGCACCAGGCCGGCGGGCGTATCGTGGCGCAGCTTTGGCACATGGGGCGGATCGTCCATCCCAGCTTCAACGACGGCAAGCCCGGCGTTTCGGCCAGCGCCACCACCGCACCGGGCCATGCGCATACGTTCGACGGGCGGCAAGACCACCAGCAGGCGCGCGCGCTGGAACTGTCCGAAATTCCCCGCGTGCTCGACGATTATTCGCAGGCGGCGGAGAATGCCAAGCGCGCCGGGTTCGACGGGGTGCAGTTGCACGGCGCGAACGGGTACCTGATCGACCAGTTCCTGCGCCGTTCGACCAACCAGCGCGAGGACGCATATGGTGGCTCGGCGGAAAACCGCGCCCGCCTGCTCGACGAGGCGACCGCGCGGCTGGTCGATGTCTGGGGCGCGGACCGCGTGGCGGTGCGCCTGTCGCCCAATGGCGATTCGCAAGGTGCGGACGATCCCGATCCGGCAGAAACCTTCGGCGAAGCAGCGCGGCGGCTCGAGAAATACGGCCTCGCCTTCCTCGAACTGCGCCAGCCCGGGCCGAACGGGACCTTCGGCAGCACCGACGTGCCGCAGCAGGATGCGCTGATCCGTTCGATCTTCACCGGCCCGCTGGTGCTCAACAGCGACTATACCGGCGCGCAGGCCGAGGCCGATGTCGCCAGCGGGCGCGCCGATGCGATCAGCTTCGGTCGCCCGTTCATCTCCAACCCCGACCTTGTCGAACGGCTCCGCGCGGGCGCCGACCTGGCGCCCAACGTCAATGTCCCCGAAAGCTGGTATACGCCGGTGCCCGAGGGCTATATCGACTACCCCACGCTTGCCGAACAGGGCGCCGTTCCGGCGGGCTGACGCAACGAGAGGTAGCACGAATACGATGATCCGATCCTGGCTGAGCGTCCCCGCCGACAATGCGAAAAAGCTGGCCAGTCTTGCCAGCGTGCCGGCGGACGCGGTGGTGCTCGATCTCGCGCACGGGATGGACGAGGATACCCGCCGCACGGCGCGTGCGCAGGCGGTGGAATGGCTGGCCAGTCGGCGCCAGCAGGTCGTCAGCAGCAATTCTCCTGCCCGCTGGGTGCGCATCAGCGGGCTGGAGACGCCCCACTGGCGCGACGATCTGGTGGCGGTCATGCCCGGCGCGCCGACCGGGATCATCCTGACGCGGGCGCTCGGACCGCAGCAGGTCCAGTTGCTGGCATCGGACATTTACGAGCTGGAACAGGCCAACCGGCTGGAACACGGATCGGTCGCGATCATCCCGCAGGTGGGGGAAAGCCCGGCGGCGGCGATCGACCTGCAGCGCTTCGCCCAGGAAACCCATCCCCGGCTGGCCGGGCTGGCGTGGAGTGCCATGGGCCTGGCCGAATCGCTGGGCGCAACGCGGCTCTACAATCCGCGGGGGGAATGGTCCGACCCGCTGCGGCTGGTCCGCGCCGCAACCCTGCTGACGGCGCGCAGCAAGGGGCTGATGGCGATCGAGACCGCGCATTACGACGCGAAGGATGCCGAAAGCATGGCCCGCGCAGCCCATGCGGCGCGGGCCGACGGCTTCACCGGCATGGTGGCGATCCACCCACGCCAGGTGACCGCGATCAACCGTGCCTTCGGCGCGCGCAGCGAGTAGTCTTATTCGGCGGCTTCCTGCGCCACCGGCGCATCGGCAGCCGCTGGCGCGGTGGCTGGCTGTCCGGCCGCATCGCCCGCCTTGTCCGCCGCATCGCCGCTGGCGGCTGCAGTCGGGCCACCCTGCGACGGCGGCAAATCGCTCGGCTTGACCGGCGCGGATTGCGAGCGGATTTCATCGAGCGGGATCATCTCGTCGCTGATCGTGCCGCCCAGCACTTCGCCTTCCGCGCCCTTTGCGCTGTCGGCCTGCGGGGCCGGGGCCTTGTCGCCGCAGGAGGCGAGCAGCAGGGCGAGCGCGGCGACCGCTGCGGCGGGGGGCGCGAGACGCGAGGGCAGTCGGGAAATCATGCGTCACTTCCTCCACAAGGGCTGGCGATTTCGGCGAGGAAACCGGCGGCATGCGCCAGCATTGCCTCATCCCATGCCGCAGGCGCAACCTCCACGCCCAGCCGGGCGAGGCTGGTGACCCCGAATTCCTCGATCCCGCAGGGCACGATCCCGGCGAAATGGCTCAGATCGGGGGCGAGGTTGACCGAAAACCCGTGCATGGTCACCCACCGCCGCACCCGCACGCCGATGGCGCCGATCTTCGCCTCGCGCCCATCCACATCGCGTGTCCAGATGCCGATGCGCCCTTCGGCGCGCCAGCTTTCGACCCCGAAATCGGCCAGCGTGGCGATCACCCAGCCTTCCAGCCCGTGGACGAATTTGCGCACATCGCGCCCGCGCCGCGACAGGTCGAGCAGGATATAGCCGACGCGCTGGCCCGGGCCGTGATAGGTATAGCGCCCGCCCCGCCCCGCCTCGACAACTTCGAACCTGGGGTCGAGCAATTCGGCGGCCGCCGCGCTGGTTCCGGCGGTATAGACCGGCGGATGTTCGAGCAGCCACACCATCTCGCGCGCTTCGCCCGCCGCGATCGCGCGGTTGCGGGCCTCCATCTCATCCAGCGCGGCGCGATAGGGCACCTGGCCGGTTTCGCGGCGCAATTCGATTTCAGGCGGCAGGAAAGCACTCATGGGGTTTGCGTGGCGGCATCGTTGCAGCTTATCAAGGGGCTAATATCGCGAGGAGGCAGGAAGTACGATGAAACTCGACATGGGCAAGGCGTGGAACGACGCGATGGCGCTGGTTCTGGCGAATCGGGATGTCGTGGCCGTGGTCGCCGGGGTGTTCTTCTTCCTCCCCAATCTCGCCTTCGCGCTGCTCGTGACCAACCCGATGGCCGACATGGCGGGCGACGCCAATGTGAAGCCCGAACAGCTGATGGATATGCTGGGCCAGTTCTACGTAAATAACTGGTGGGCGTTCGTGCTGCTGTTGCTGCTGCAATATGTCGGGATGCTCGGCCTGGTGTCCTTGCTGACCGACCGCGACCGCCCGACGGTGGCCGAAGCGTTGAAGTTCGGCGCGATCTGCCTGCTGCCCTATCTGGGCGCGGCGCTGCTGATGTCGCTCGCCATGTTCCTGGTGATCCTGGTGCCGGTGATGATCGGTGCGGCGGCGAAGTCGGTCGCGATCGGCGCGCTGCTGGGCGTGCTGGCGATGGTAGTTGTGATCTACCTGACGATTAAATTCTCGCTCATCGCGCCGGTGATGGCGATGGAGAAGCAGCTCAATCCGATCACCGCGCTGGTGCGTTCGTGGCAATTGACCAAGGGCAACAGCCTGCTGCTGTTCGCCTTCTATGCGCTGCTGGCGATTGCCTTCATCGTGGTGTCGATGATGATCACCATGGTGTTCTCGCTGGCTTTCGCACTGATGGGCGCGGAAGCGGCGATGATCGGCAACGGCTTTGTCGGCAGCATCCTCAACACCGCCTGGGTGGTGGTGGCGGTGGGCGTCTGGGTGGCGATCTATCGCCAGCTGTCGGGCGAAGTCCCGACCACGGTCGCGACCTTCGAATAGCGCGGCGGAATCTGGGCCTGGACCAGCGGGTTCAGGCCCTGCTTTTCCGGCCCAATTCGTTCAGGATTCGTCCTTCCAGCCCCAGAACAGCTTGCACGGCAGGATATTCCAGAATTCATATCCGGCATCGATCCGCTTGAAATGCGGGGCCATGAAGTCGCGGCAGGCGGCGGTGAACTGATATACCAGGAAGGCACCGCCCGGCCGGATCACCCGGTGGGTGGCCGCTGCGATCGCCTCGCCCACGCCATCGGGCAGGGTGGAGAACGGCAGGCCAGAGAGGACGTAATCCGCCTCGGCAAAACCATGCGCCCTGACGATATCCTCGACATCGGCAGCCGAACCGTGGACCGCGATGAAGCGGCTGTCGCGGATCGTCTTGCGCAGATAGTCGATGTAGAGCGGGTTGGTGTCGATCACCAGCAACGTGGCATCGCCGCGCAGCTTCTCCAGCACCGGGAAACAGAAAGTCCCCACGCCCGGACCGTATTCCACGAACAGCTTGCAATTGCCCCAATCGACCGGCGCCAGCATCTTGCGGATGGTGAAGCGCGACGACGGGATGATCGAACCGACCATCTTGGGGTGTTGCAGGAACCCTTCGAAAAACACGCCCCACTGGCCGAACAGGCGGCGCATTCGGGCACCCAGCCCCATCGGGCGGCGCATGGCTATCGGGTTGGAATTGGACAAGGAACTGGCGATCCCGGTTACGCCCCGCCGAGGCGGTGGCAGGCTTCGTTGCAGCGCCTCGCAAATTTGCAACGTGATTGCAACCTTGCCGACACAGTCTTAGCGCAATCGGCAGCATGAACCGCGCCGATCCCGAACCCCGTCCCCCGCAGGAAACCCAGGCGATTTCGCGCGGGCGCATGACCCTGCTGTTCATGGTGATGCTGGTGGTGGCGGCGGGGAACACCGCGATGCAATCGGTGCTGCCCTCCATCGGCACGGCGCTGGGCGCGCATGACGTGTGGATCAGCATCGCCTTCAGCTGGTCGGCATTGCTGTGGGTGGTCTGCGCGCCGATGTGGGCCCGCCGCAGCGACCGGCGCGGACGCAAGGCGATGATGGCGCTGGGCCTCGTCGGCTTCGCTTCGTCGATGGCGCTGTGCGGGATCGTGTTCTGGTTCGGCCTCGGCGGCGCGATGGGCGCGGGGCTGACGCTGGTGCTGTTCGCCGCCGCGCGCAGCCTTTACGGCCTGCTCGGTTCGGCGGCACCGCCCGCGGTCCAGGCCTATGTCGCCAGCCGCACCGCGCGCAGCGAGCGGACCGGTGCGCTGTCGGTGATTTCATCGAGCTTCGGCCTCGGCACGATCCTCGGCCCGGCGCTGGCGCCGCTGATGGTGGTGCCGGTGCTGGGGCTGACCGGGCCGTTCGTGGGCTTCGCCCTGATGGCCACCGTCGTGCTGGTCCTGCTGCGCCTGCGCCTGCCCGACGACGAGCCGCGCTATGCCGCGCGCGGCGAGACATTCGATGCGCCCTATTCGGCCAATGCCGTGGCCCATCTGCGCGATGGCGGGGATGAGGAACACGGCCGTTCACGGCTCGGCTGGCGTGATGCGCGGCTGCGCCCGTGGATCGTCACCGGGGTGCTGGGCGGGCAGGCGCAGGCGATGGTGCTGGGTGTCGTCGGCTTCCTGGTGCTCGACCGGCTGGCGCTGCGCGACCACCCGATGGCCGGCGCCAGCCCGGTGGGGCTGGTGATGATGTGCGGCGCCTTCGCCACGCTGTTGGCGCAATGGGGGCTGATCCCGATGCTCAAGCTGGGCCCGCGCGCGGCAACGCTCGGTGGCGCGGCACTGGCCGGGATGGGCACCGCCTTATTCGGTGCGGCGACGAATCTGCACACGATCGCGCTGGGCTTCGCCCTCGCCTCGCTCGGTTTCGGGCTGTTCCGACCGGGCTTCACCGCCGGTGCCTCGCTTGCCGTCAGCCGCGAGGAACAGGGCGAGATCGGCGGCATCGTCGCCTCGGTCAACGGCAGCGCCTATGTCGTCAGCCCGGCGATCGGCGTGTGGCTCTATGGCCATTCGGACTGGCTGGGCTTTGCCGCGATCATCGCCTCATGCCTCGGCGTACTCGCCTATGGCTGGCGCAATCTCCAGCGTGACGAGGCGCTGACCGGGCCGCGCTAGGTCAGAGGATTTCCTCGACCTTTTCCTTCGGGCGGCACAGCCGCACGCCCTTGTCGGTTTCGACCAGCGGGCGCTCGATCAGCTTCGGGTCCTGCGCCATCGCGTCGAGCACGGTGGCGTCGTCGGCATTCGTGAGCCCGCGCTCCTCCGCATCGGTGCCGCGCAGCCGCAGCCCTTCGCGCGGGGCGATCCCGGCATCGCGATAGAGCTGCGCCAGCTTGTCGCGGCTGGGCGGATGCTTGAGGTATTCGATCACCTCGACCTCCACCCCGTCACGGTCCTGCAGGATCGCCAGCGTGTTGCGCGACGTGCCGCAATTGGGATTGTGCCAGATGGTGGCCTTCATTGGTCCGGTTCCTCTCGATTGTCCTGCGGCAGCGCCATCGCCGGGACGGCGCGCGCCGCATCTTCGGCGCTGATGCCGGGGGCGGGTGCGGCCCCGATCCGCTCGCGCCGCTGCATCACGCGCCCGGCGCGCTGCACCGCCGCCACCAGCCGGGGATAGACCCCGCAGCGGCAGATGTTGGGCACCGCGTCCTTTACCTCCTGCTCGCTCGGGTTGGGGTTGCGCTGCAACAGCGCCGCGGCGGAGATGGCAATACCCGGGGTGCAGAAACCGCACTGGATCGCCTGTTCTGCCACCAGCGCCTGCTGCACTGGATGGCTGCGGTCGCGGCTGAGCCCTTCGATCGTGGTGACGAAGCGCCCCTCCGCCTCGGCAATGGTGATCAGGCAGCTGCGCAGCGCCTCGCCATCGACGATCACCGCGCAGGCGTGGCAATCGCCCACCCCGCAGCCGTATTTCGTGCCGGTAAGGTTGGCCGCGTCGCGCAGCGCCCACAGCAGCGGGGTCTGCGGGTCCATGTCGAACTGGACCGGGCGGCCGTTGACCGTCAGCTTCGACATGGGTGCGGAACTAACCCCTTACTGCTTGTAGCTCTGGTCGATCGAATCGAGCTTGCGCACATAGGCCATGAAATCGGCATAGCCCGGCCCGCCCGGCAGCGCGACCGCGCTCTGGTCGCGCTGGTGGACGGCGATCACTTCGGGCGGCACGGTGATCGGGGTACCGATCGAACTGGTCTTCACCTGGATCTCGCACGCACGCTGCAGCATGTAATACATCAGGAACATCTCATACAGCGTGCGGCCCATCACCACCGGGCCATGATTGCGCAGCATCAGGATGCGGTGGTTGCCGAGATGCTGCAGCAGCCGCTCGCCCTCTTCGGCGCGCACGGTGATGCCTTCGAAATCGTGATAGCCGATCTGCCCTTCGAAGAAGCAGCTGTAGAAATTGGTCGGCGTCAGCCCCTCCTCGCTCGAACACACGGCCATCGTGTCAGGCGTGTGCGTGTGGACGATGGCATGCGCCCAATCGAGGTGCCGGTGGAAATAGGAATGCTGGGTGAAGCCGGCCTTGTTCACCGGATAGGGGCTGCCATCCAGCGTGTTCCCGTCAATGTCGATCTTGACCAGATTGCTGGCCGTCACTTCCGACCACAACAGGCCGAAGGGGTTGATGAGGAAGGCGTTTTCCTCGTCCGGCACGCGCAGCGAGATGTGGTTGTAGATCGACTCGCTCCAGCCCAGCATGTCGAAGATGCGGTAGCAGGCGGCCAGTTCCTGCCGCGCTTTCCATTCCGCTTCGCTGCAGCTTTCCGCCACTTTCATCTGCGTCGCCATCACCACTCTCCTGCTTCTTGTCGTGCCGCCCTATCGCACAGGCCGCCGCGCAAGGACAAGCACGCATCGCGGCAGGTGACAGCCATCCCGTGCCGCTGTATTGGTATGCAAGACTTACAATCTGCCGCAGAGCAGCGAGTCGCCACAACACAAGAAAATCGCCGCGCCGCCGACAAGGGGCGGACAGCGGCAGGGAAAGGAACCGATATGGCAAGCGTGATGGACGCTCCCCCTTCGACCAAGGCCGAGATCGTCGATGTGCCCTTCGCACATCGCGAACTGGTTGCCCGGCTCAGCCCCGGCGGCCGCTATATCGATGCGCAAACCGACGTCGACAGCCCATGGGTACCGTTCGGCGAGGATGCCGCGATCAAGCATCTCGCCTTCGATGTGCGGTCGGGCACTTTTTCGAACATATTGTGGATCAAGAAGCCCGGCGTCGTCGGCACCCACCTGCATCGCGGCACGATCGTGATGGTCTGCCTCGAAGGCAGCGTGCGCTATCTCGAATATGACTGGGTGGCATCGCCCGGCGGGCTGATCCTCGAAGTGCCCGGCGAGAGCCACACGCTGGTGACCGAACATCCCGAAGGGGTGAAGCTGTTCGGCTGGATGCAGGGCCCGATCGAGTTCTACGACGAGAACGCCAATTTCGTCGAAACCGCGGACGTCTGGTGGTTCATCAACCACTACGAGAGCTACTGCCGCGAACAAGGCATTCCGATCAACGAGAAGCTCTATCTGTGACGGCGCAGCCCGCGTCACCGCTCCCGGCACCGCCCTCCACCCTCGCGCAATTCGACCTTTCGCGCCGTAGCGGGCTCGTTACGGGGGCGGCGTCGGGCATCGGGCTGGCCTATGCCGAAGTGCTGGCCGAAGCGGGGGCGAAGGTCACGCTGACCGACATCGACGGCGAGGGTGCCGAGCGTGCCGCGGCGCGCCTGCGCGATGCGGGCCATGACGCGCGCAGTGCGCGGGTCGATGTGCGCGATCTGGCCGCAGTCGCCGCCGCGTTCGACGGGCATGTCGCGGCATGGGGCGGCTGCGACATTGCCTTCGCCAATGCCGGGCTCGATGTCGGCAATGGCTTCTGGACCCCCGGCGACAAGCGCAACCCGGCAGGCCAGATCGACGCCTACGACCCGGAACGCTGGGACCGCAGCATCGCGATCAACCTGACCGGCGTATTCCACACGGTGCGCGAAGCGGCGCGGGTGATGAAGGCGAACGAGGCCAACGGCCAGCGCCGCGGCGGCAGCATCGTGATCACCAGTTCCAACGCGGCGGAAGTGAACGAGGCGATCGTCGGCGTACCCTATATGGCGGCCAAGGCGGGGGTGAAGCATTTCATGCGCCACGCCGCCTATGAACTGGCCGCCTTCGGCATCCGCGTGAACGCGATTGCCCCCGGTCCCTTCGTCACCAACATCGGCGACGGCTGGGTCAAGAAGAACCCGGCGGCGAAACAGGCGTGGGACGCGCTGGTCCCGGTCGGGCGGATGGCGGAGACATACCAGATCAAGCCGCTGGCGCTGCTGCTCGCCAGCGATGCCGGCAGCTACATGACCGGCAGCCATGTGATGATCGACGGGGGCATGCAACTGGGCCCGGTGAAACCGCTGGTGTTCGAGGAATAGCCTGCCATGCGCGCCGTCACCTTCCAGGGCCTGCACACCCCCCTCGCCTTCGGGGACATTCCCGATCCTGTGCCGGGCACCGGCGAACTGGTGGTCAAGATCGGGCGCTGCGGCATTTGCGGCAGCGACCTGCACATGACCGAGGACGCAACCTATGGCTGCCGGCACGGCGATGTGCTGGGCCATGAATTCGCCGGCGAGGTGGTGGCAATCGGCAGCGGTGTCAGCGGCTTGAGGACTGGCGACCTCGTCTCGGTCCTCCCGCTGATGAGTTGCGGGCAATGCGCTGCCTGCCGCAAGGGCACGGTGCAGTGGTGCGAAAATTTCGGCCTGCAGGGTGGCGGCTATGCCGAATATGCCGTGACCCGCCCGAACCAGTGCATGCGCCTGCCGAGCGACGTTTCGCTGGCGGACGGTGCGATTATCGAACCGCTCGCCGTCGCGCTGCACGGGGTCAACCTCTCGGGAATGAAGGCAGGCGACAAGGTTCTGGTGCTCGGCGCCGGGCCGATCGGGCTGGCAGTCGCTTTCTGGGCCAGGCGGATGGGCGCCGCGCAGGTGGTGGTGCAGGACATCACCGACTTCCAGCGCGAACGGGCGCTGGCCATGGGCGCGGACGACTTCGTGGTCGATCCGGGCGACCCGGTGGGCAGCGCCGAGCGCGCGCTGGGCGGCAAGGCGGATGTGGTGTTCGAATGCGTCGGTATCCCCGGCCTGATCGCGCAGGGCGTAGAGCAGGCGCGCAACGATGGCACGATCCTGCTGCTCGGCCTGTGCACCCGGCCCGACACCTTCAACAGCTTCGCCATGCTGAGCAAGCAGGTGCGGCTCGTCACCAGTGCCTTCTTCACCGTGCAGGAATATGAGGCAGCCCTCGCCGCGCTGGAAAGCGGCGCGCTCGAACCGCGCGCGATGGTGACCGACACGATCGCGCTGGAGGATGTGCCGCGCGTGTTCGAAACGCTCAAGCAACGCAACAGCCAGTGCAAGGTGCTGATCGCGCCCTGACATGCGCCCTGACATGCGCTCTGCCCCTTCCCCGCCGCCTCCGCTGCGGCTAGGGCCGGGACATGAGCGAGGTCGCAAAACTCACGCGTGGTTCGATCCGCGGGCACCTCGTCTCGCAGACGCTGCCGATGGTGATCGGCGTCGCCGCGATGATGTCGATCGGGCTGGTGGATGCCTATTTCGTCGGGCGGCTGGGCAGCACCGAGCTGGCGGCGATGGCGTTCATCTTTCCGGTGACGGTGGCGATCACCAGCCTCGGCGTCGGGGTGATGGTCGGGATCAATTCGGTCGTCGCCCGCGCATTGGGCGAAGGCGACCACGACCGCGCGCTGCGCAAGGCAAATTTCGGCATCGTCTTCGCGGTGCTGCTGGGCATCGCGATGGCGGCGCTGCTGCTGGTGCTGCAGGGCCCGCTGTTCACGCTGATGCAGGCGCGCCCGGCGGTGTTGCCGGTAATCCGCGATTACATGACGCCCTATGCGCTCGGCTTCCCGATCAGCCTGGCGATCATGGGCGTCAACGGCGTGCTGCGCGGCCAGGGCGAGGCGCGGCGCACCTCGATCATGTCGATCACCTATGCCGCTGCCAACTGGGTGCTCGATCCGCTGCTGATCACCGGCGCATTCGGGTTCAAGGGCTATGGCATCGCCGGGGCGGCCTATGCCACGGTCGCCGGCTGGGCCATCGCCGCGCTGTTGGGGTTGTGGTTGCTGCGCACCACCAGCCTGCCGTTCCACCCCTCTGTGGTCGCGCGCTGCAATGTGCGCGACACGGTTGGTCCGATCGTCAAGGTTGCCGGGCCAGCCGCCTTTTCCAACGCGATCAACCCCATCGGCCTGTCGGTGTTGACCGCGCTGGTGGCTGCGCAGGGCGAAGCTGCAGTGGCGGGCTTCGGCGCGGGCGGACGGTTGCAGAGTTTCGCGGTCGTCCCGCTGCTGGGGCTGTCGGGTTCGATCGGGGCCATCGTGGGGCAGAACTGGGGTGCGCGCCAGTATGACCGCGCGCGGCTGGCGATGTTCGAGGCGGGGCTGTTCTCGGTGGTCTACGGGCTGGTGCTCGCCGCGATTTTTGCCGCAGCGGGCGGCTGGTTCGGCAGTTTCTTCAGCGACGATCCGGCAGTGGTTCACCAGGTCGAACGCTATCTCCACATCTCCGCCTGGGGTTATGCGGGTTTCGGCCTGTTGATCACCGCCAACGGCGCACTCAACGCGGTGGACCGGGCGCATGTCTCGCTGCTGCAGAGCGCGGCGCGCGTGTTCCTGGTGATGCTGCCCTTCGCCTGGCTGATGCGCCCTGCCTGGGGCGCCGATGCGATTTATGCAGCGGAGTTGGCGGCCAATCTGATCGGCGGCGGTGCGGCGGGATTGATCGTCTGGCGGGTGCTGACGCGCACACAAACGCCCCCTAACCAGACCTGAGGCAAGCCAGAACCAAGGCCGGCCAGAACTAAGGCCGGCCAGAACTAAGGCTCGCCGAAACCCCCGCCACCGGGCGTTTCGATCACGAAGACATCGCCCGGCTGCATTTCGACCGATGCGGTTGCGCCCAGACGTTCGACCCGCCCGTCGGCACGCTCGACACAGCTCGCACCGCGCGCGCCCGCTCCCCCGCCCGCCAGGCCGAAGGGCGCGGTGGCACGGCGGTTGGCGAGGATATTGGCCCGCATCGGTTCGAGGAAGCGCAGCCGCCGCACCGCGCCATCGCCGCCGCGCCAGCGCCCTGCCCCGCCCGATCCGTGGCGGATGGAAAATTCCTCCAGCAGCACCGGATAGCGCGCCTCGAGGATCTCGGGATCGGTCAGGCGCGAATTGGTCATGTGGGTCTGTACTGCGCTGGCCCCGGCAAAACCGTCACCCGCCCCGGCCCCGCCCGCGATCGTCTCGTAATATTGGCGGATCGCATCGCCGAAGGTGAAATTGTTCATCGTCCCCTGGCTGGCGGCGAGCGCGCCGAAAGCGCCGAACAGCGCATCGGTGATCAACTGGCTGGTTTCGACATTGCCCGCGACCACCGCCGCAGGATAGCGCGGCGACAGCATGCATCCGGGCGGGATGCGGATCTCCACCGGGCGCAGGAAACCGTCGTTCATCGGCACGTCGGTGTCGATCAGCGTGCGGATGACATAGAGGCAGGCCGCGCGCACCACCGGTTCGGGCGCGTTGAAATTGTCGGGCAATTGCGCGCTGGTCCCGGCGAAGTCGATTACCGCCCGCCCGCGCTCGCGATCGAACCGGACCGCGACGGCGATTGCCGCGCCATTGTCGCTTTCGATCCGGTGCTGCCCGTCGCGCCCCTGTGCCAGCAGCCGCGCCACCGCCTGCGCCGAATAGTCCTGCAAATGCTCCATATAGGCGGAGACGACATCGGCCCCGTAGTCTGCCACCAGCCCCAGCAGCCGCGTCTCGCCCCGTTTGCACGCGGCGATCTGGGCGGCGAGATCGGCGATATTCTGGTCGATATTGCGCGCCGGCCAGCGCCCGCCCGCCAGTGCATTGCGCAAGGGCGCTTCGAGCAATTGCCCCTCGCGCCGCACCAGCAGCGCGTCGAGCACCACGCCTTCTTCCTCGATGCTGCGGCTGTTCGACGGCATCGAACCGGGCGCGATCCCGCCGATATCGGCGTGGTGCCCGCGGGCGGCGGTGAAATAGGCGGGCTTGTCGCCGCCCGGCAGATAGACCGGGCCGACCACGGTAATGTCGGGCAAATGCGTGCCCCCGCGATAGGGGGCGTTGAGCGCATAGGCATCGCCCGCGCGCATCGCATCGCCATGCGCGGAAACGACCGCACGCACGCTGTCGCCCATCGACCCCAGATGCACCGGCATATGCGGGGCGTTGGCCACCAGATTGCCGCCCGCATCGAAGATCGCGCAGGAGAAATCGAGCCGTTCGCGAATGTTCACGCTGGCCGCCGAATGCTGCAGCGCCGCGCCCATTTCCTCGGCAATGGCCATGAACAGGCCGCCGAAGATTTCCAGCCGCACCGGGTCCATGCCAGTGCCGATGGCCGCGCGCGCCAGCGCCGTGCTGCGGGTGAGGACCAGCATGCCCTGCCCGTCGATCCGCGCCTGCCAGCCGGGTTCGACCACCACGCTCGCCACCGGGTCGATGATCAGCGCCGGGCCGGCGACCTGCTGCCCTTGCGCGAGCGTGTCGCGCGGCCACACCAGGGCATCGTGCCAGGCCCCGGCCAGCCAGGCACGCGCGATCCGGGCAGGTTCCCCTGCCTGCGCCGCCCCGGCGAAGGGCAGCGCCTGTTCGAACCCGCTTTCCGCCACCGCCTCGACCCGCAGGCTTTCGGCAACCAGCGCGGCATCGGCATCGTAGCCGAACTGGCGGCGGAATTCGGCGGCATAGGCCGCGCGCATCGCGCCAACCTCGCCCAGCGGCACCGCGATGGTGCTTTCCCCGGCCTTGCTGCGGATATGCACCTGCGCTTCCAGCCGGATCGCGGCGGGATGGATACCCTGATCGACCAGCGCGATGATGGCATCGCCGCCGACCCGGTCCATCGCGTCGTCCAGCGGCTGGCGACATGTCTCGAGCGGAACGCCCAGCGTCATCTCGCGCAATTCGCGCCAGTCGGCGAGGCCCATGCCATAGGCGGACAGTACGCCCGACAGCGGATGGACCAGCACGGTCCCGATCCCCAGCGCATCGGCAACCAGGCAGGCATGCTGCCCCCCGGCCCCGCCGAAACAGGCGAGCGCGAATTGCGCCGTGTCGTGCCCCTTGGCAACCGAAACGGCGCGGATGGCATTGGCCATGTCGGCCACGGCAATCGCGACCAGCCCCTCGGCCACTTCCTCGGTGCCCATCGCCCGCCCGGTGGCCGCTGCCACCTCCGCGCGCAATTCATCCATCCGCGCCTGCGCTGCGGCGCTGTCGAGCGGCTGGTCGCCATCAGGCCCGAAGACATGCGGGAAATGATCGGGTTGCAACTTGCCGAGCAGCAAGTTGCAATCGGTCACCGTCAGCGGGCCGCCCGCGCGATAGCAGGCAGGCCCCGGCTGGGCGCCCGCGCTTTCCGGCCCGACGAGGAAGCGCGCGCCATCGAACCGGCAGATCGAGCCGCCGCCCGCCGCAACCGTGTGGATGCGCATCATCGGTGCGCGGATGCGCACGCCCGCGACCCGGTTTTCGCTGTCGCGCTCATATTGCCCGGCGAACAGCGAGACATCGGTCGAAGTGCCGCCCATGTCGAAGCCGATCACCCGTTCGAACCCCGCCTGACGGCTGGTTTCCGCCATGCCGACGATGCCGCCCGCCGGGCCGGAAAGAATCGCATCCTTGCCGCGAAAGGCGCTGCGGGCGGCAAGGCCGCCGTTCGATTGCATGAACAGCGGCTCGTTACCCGCCCCCAGCCCCGCCGCGAGCCGGGCGGTGTAGGCCTCGAGCACGGGGGAGAGATAGGCGTCGACGCAGGTCGTGTCGGCGCGCCCGACCAGCCGCGCCAGCGGCGAGACGCGGTGGCTGACCGCCACTTCGGCAAACCCTGCCTCGCGCGCCAGTTCGGCCAGCGCAGCCTCGTGCGCGGTGAAGCGATAGCCGTGCATCAGCGCGATGGCGACGGCGCGAAAGCCCTGTGCGTAGGCTTCCCTCAGCCCGGCTAGCGCCGCTGCGCGGTCGAGCGCGCGGTACACGGTGCCATCGGCACCGATCCGCTCGTCCACTTCGAGTACCGCCGCAGGCAAGGGCGCGGGCTTGCGGATGTCGAGCGCGAAAATATCGGGCCGTTCCTGCGTGCCGATCGCCAGCGTATCGCGAAAGCCGCGGGTGATCGCCAGTAGCACCGGCTCCCCCTTGCGTTCGAGCAGCGCGTTGGTGGCGATGGTCGTGCCGATGCGAATATCCGCCGGTGGCAGTTCGCCCGCATCGGCGCCCGACAGGCGGCGGATCGCCTCCAGCGCGGCGTCGTCATATTGGGCGGGATTTTCCGACAGCAGCTTGGCGGTGTGCATGGCTCCCGCCGGATCGCGCGCGACGACATCGGTAAACGTGCCGCCGCGATCGATCCAGAAATGCCAGCCAGCGTCCATCGCCCGCCGCTATGCCGCTGTGCCTTCGCCCCCGCAAGGATCGGCGTGCAGTGACCAAGTGTTAACCATCCCTCGTCATATGTTGCCCCGACCAACCCGGGGGCATGCGCAGATGGACGAGCTGCTGGCGGAATTTATCGCCGAAACGCGCGAAATGCTGGAGGCTTCCCAAGCCGAGATCGTCTCCTGGGAACAGGAGCCGGGCGATCGCGCGCGGCTCGATGCGATCTTCCGCTTCGTCCATACGGTGAAGGGCAATTGCGGCTTCTTCGACCTTCCCCGCCTGGCGAAGCTGAGCCATGCTGCCGAATCCGCACTGGCCGAGGTGCGCGCTGGACGGCGCAGCGCCGACAGTCGGCTGGTGACTGCGGTGCTGGCGGTGATCGACCGCATCGTCGCGATGGTCGATGCCATCGAAGCGGGCGAGGATTTCCCCGAAGGCGGCGACGAATTGCTGATGAACGCGCTCGAACCGGGGCAGGACGATGGCGGCGAAAGCGCTGCCTTGCACGCCCAGGCCGCGAGCGAGCGCAAGACCGGCAGCAAGTCCGACGGGCCGCGTTCGATCCGCCTGCCGGTCGAATTGCTCGACCGCGTGATGTCCGGCGTCTCCGACATGGTGCTGGCGCGCAACGAGCTGGCGCGCCGGATGCGCGAATACGGGGTCGAACCCACCATCGACGGGCCGTTCGAACGCCTTTCCGCCGTGCTCGACGATGTGCGCGACGGCATTACCCGCATGCGCATGCAGCGCATCGAACATCTCTTCAACGCCTTCCCCCGGCTGGTGCGCGACCTCTCCGCCGAGCTGGGCAAGCAGGTGCTGATCGACATGGAAGGCGGCGAGGTCGAAATCGACCGCGAGATGATCGAGGTGATCCGCGATCCGCTGACCCATATCATCCGCAATGCGCTGGACCACGGGATCGAAAGCCCGGCACAGCGCATCGCCGCAGGCAAGCGCGAAATCGGGCTGCTGAACATCGCCGCGCGCCAGGCCGGCAATCACATCATCATTGCGGTGAGCGACGACGGACGCGGGATCGACGGCCAGCGGCTGGTCGAAAAGGCCATCGCGAGCGGGATCGCCACGGCAGAAGAATGCGCCGGGATGAGCGAGGACGAACGCTACGCGCTGGTCTTCGAACCCGGCCTGTCCACCGCCCGGGAAGTCACTGCGATTTCGGGCCGCGGCGTGGGCATGGATGTGGTGCGCGCCAATATCGAACGCGTCGGCGGCACGATTTCGGTGTCCTGCACTGCCGGGCAGGGTACGCGCATCCTCCTCTCGCTGCCGCTGACGCTCAGCATCATCCCGTCGCTGACGGTGGAATGCGGCGGCGAACGCTATGCAATTCCGCGTTCCTATGTCGAAGAAATCGTCCACGCGCGTGCGGGCACTACCGAACTGGTGCAGGTCGGCGATGCCTGGCTGGCGACGATCCGCGGCGAACGGCTGCGCTGCATCGCGCTGGCCGACGTGCTGGCGGTCGATGGTTCGACCGCCATGGAACGGGCCGCGCTGGTCTTGATCCGGCTGGCCGGGGGCGATCTGTTCGCGATGGCGGTGGACCGCGTGCTCGACCACGAGGAACTGGTGATCAAGCCGCTGGCGCCGCGCGTCATGGCGACCGGCATCTATGCCGGCACCACCCTGCTCGATGACGGCAGCCCGGTGCTGATGCTCGACATGGCGGGGATCGCCCGCAGCCAGAAACTGCTGAGCGACGTGCAGCGCCGCGTGCGCCGCACCGCGCAGCAGAACGACGACGCGCGCGAGGAAGCCGAAGCGGTGCCGATGCTGCTGTTCACCGCGCTCGACGGGCAGCGCCGCGCGGTGCGCATGGATGTGGTGCGGCGGATCGACAAGGTCGCGCGCGAGGCCATCTCGCTGGCTGGTCACGGCGCGCGGGTGGTGATCGACGAAGCGCTGCTGTCGCTGGCCGGTGTAACCGGCGGCAGCCTGCCCGACGGGCGGGTAACCCTGTTGCGGCTGGCCGACGGGCGCGGCGAAATGGCCTATGCCGTGCGTGAGATCCTCGACACGGCCTCGATGACCTCGGGGATCATGCCCGCCGATGCGGCTGGCGAGATCGAAGGCGTCACGCTGATCGACGGCAAGGCCGTGGAAGTGATCGACTGCCACTGGATTTTCGCCAGCGAAGCCCATGCCCCGCGCCAGCTCGCCCCGGCGACCTGCCGCCTGCCCGATGACGATCCCTGGACCCGCTCGATCCTGCGCCCGCTGGTGGAAAGCGCAGGCTATCGTATCCTGGGTGACAGCGACAAGGGCGAGCCCGACGTCGTGATCGTGTCCGAAGGCAGCGAAGCGCCGACCGGGGCGGCCACGCTGATCCGCATGGTCGGCGACCCGGCAGCGGCCTCCGCCACCGGCGACATCTATCGCTATGACCGTTCGGCACTGATGGCGGCCCTGTCGGCCGCCCGCGCCCGGAGGATTGCATGAACGAGCTGCTCCTGATCGCCCGCATCGGCGGGCGCCGCATCGGATTGCGCGCGACGCAGGTGAATTCGGTGATCGAGCTCGACAAGCTCACCCCGATCCCGCGTGCGCCGAGCTATATCCTCGGCCTCACACCGCTGCGCAGCAGTGCGCTGACCGTCGTCGATTGTGCGCTCGCGCTCGAACTCGGCCAGCCGACCCGGCCTGCCGAACAGGTCGCGCAGGCGATCGTCGTCGAACACGAGGGCCATTCCTACGCCCTGCTGGTCGACGAGGTGGAAGATGTGGCCGAGGCGCACAGCGATGTCACCGAAGTCAGCGGCGAAGCGGGCGCAGGCTGGAAGCGCGCAGCGCAGGGGATGGTCGAAACCGCGATCGGCCCTGTGCTGCTGCTCGATGCGGCGGCGATCATTATCGGCCCGCTGGCCGAGGCCGCTTAAGCTGTTGGTTACCAAGACGGCATAATGTCCCACCGGGCACAGAGGGAAATTGTGATGAAGAACTGTCTGGTCGTCGACGACTCGCGCGTGATTCGCAAAGTGTCGCGGCATATTCTCGAGACGATGGGTTTCACCGTCGATGAAGCGGAAAACGGCCAGCAGGGGCTGGAGCGTTGCGATGCCGCCATGCCCGACGTGATCCTGCTCGACTGGAACATGCCGGTGATGACCGGCATCGAATTCATCACCCACCTGCGCCAGCGCGCGGGCGGACAGCGGCCGAAAGTCGTGTTCTGCACGACCGAGAACGATGTGGCCCACATCCGCGAGGCGATCAGCGCCGGGGCTGACGAATATGTGATGAAGCCGTTCGATCACGAAACGCTCCAGATCAAGCTGCAGCTGGTCGGCGTCGCCTGAGGAGGCCGCGATGCGGGCGGCCATCGAGCCAGCACCGGCGAGCGGCGACAGCTCGCGGCGCAATTCATCGATAACCCGGGTCATGATCGTCGACGATTCGCTCGTCGTCCGGTCGGCGCTGCGGCGCGCGATCGAGGAAGAACCCGATCTCGAAATCCTGACCACCGCCAGCACCGGCGAGCAGGCGCTCGACCAGCTGCGCCGGGTCGCCGTCGACGTGATCCTGCTCGATCTCGAAATGCCCGGCATGGGCGGCCTCGAGGCCCTGCCGCTAATCCTCGATGCAGCCGCGGGCGCGCAGGTGCTGGTCGTCTCCTCGCTCACCAGCATCGGTGCCGAAGCCACGCTGGCCGCGCTGTCGATGGGTGCCGCCGATACGCTGCTCAAGCCGCAGACGGGGGGCTTTACGCCGGAATACCGGCGCGAGCTGGTCACCCGGATCCGCGCGCTGGGCGCGGCGCGCCACGACCCGCTGCCCACACC
>JACXVD010000038.1 GCA_014763545.1 Sphingomonadales bacterium | reverse complement strand
GCCCCTGCGCCGCGCCGCTTCACCCCGGTTGCGCGCCCCGAGCCCAAGAAGCCGGAAAAGAAGAAAGAAGAGAAGAAGGGCCGCGAAACCCGCGAACGGCCGGGCAGCGGTGGCGCTGCCGCCGGTGCGGACAAGCGCCGCGGCAAGCTGACCGTCAACCGTGCGCTCAACGATGACGAGGGCGCCCGCGCGCGCAGTCTCGCCGCGCTCAAGCGTGCCCGCGAAAAGGAACGCCGGGCGCATTTCGCCGGCCAGTCCAAGCCGCGTGAGAAGCAGGTGCGCGACGTGGTGGTGCCCGAGGCGATCACCGTGCAGGAACTCGCCAACCGCATGGCCGAAAAGGGCGCCGACCTGGTGAAGGCGCTGTTCAACATGGGCATGATGGTCACCGTCAACCAGACGATAGACCAGGATACGGCGGAGCTGCTGGTCGAGGAATTCGGCCACAACATCACCCGCGTGTCCGAAAGCGATGTCGATATCGTCTCGACCGAGGATACCGATCCGGAAGACACGCTGAAGCCGCGTCCGCCGGTGGTGACGATCATGGGCCACGTCGATCACGGCAAGACCAGCCTGCTCGACGCGCTGCGCGGTACCGATGTGGTGAAGGGCGAAGCCGGCGGGATCACCCAGCATATCGGCGCCTACCAGATCAAGACGAAGGGCGGCGACAAGATCACCTTCCTCGACACGCCGGGCCACGAGGCCTTCACCGAAATGCGTGCGCGCGGTGCGAACATCACGGACATCGTGGTGCTGGTGGTGGCGGCCGACGACGGGATCATGCCGCAGACGATCGAGGCCATCAATCACACCAAGGCCGCAGGCGTCCCGATGATCGTGGCGATCAACAAATGCGACAAGGAGGGCGCCAACCCGCAGCGTATCCGCGAACGCCTGCTCGAACACGAAGTCATCGTCGAGGCGATGAGCGGCGATGTGCAGGACGTCGAAGTCTCCGCGAAGAGCGGCAAGGGGATCGACGATCTGGTCGACAAGATCCTGCTGCAGGCCGAACTGATGGAGCTCAAGGCCAACCCCGATCGCGACGCGGAAGCGACCGTGGTCGAGGCGCAGCTCGACAAGGGCCGTGGCCCGGTGGCGACCGTGCTGGTCACCCGCGGCACGCTCAAGCGCGGCGATACGTTCGTCGTCGGGATCGAGAGCGGCCGCGTGCGCGCGCTGATCGACGACAAGGGCAAGCAGATCAAGGAAGCCGGCCCGTCGACCCCGGTCGAGGTGCTGGGCCTTGGCGGCGTGCCGATGGCGGGCGACCAGCTGACCGTGGTCGAAAACGAACAGCGCGCCCGCGAAGTCGCAGCCTATCGCCAGGAAAAGGCGACCGAGAAGCGCACCGCGCTGGCGCCGACCAGCTTCGATACGATGTTCTCCAATCTCAAGAGCAACATCATCGAATATCCGGTGGTGGTGAAGGCCGATGTGCAGGGCTCGTCCGAAGCGATCGTCAACGCGCTGCACCGCCTCTCCAACGACGAGATCAAGGTGCGCGTGCTGCATTCGGGTGTCGGTGCGATTACCGAGAGCGACGTGACGCTGGCGGCGGCTTCGAAGGCCCCGATCATCGGCTTCAACGTGCGTCCCAATCCCAAGGCGCGCCAGCTGATCGAGAAAGACAAGGTGCGGATGATGTATTACGACGTCATCTATCACCTGACCGAAGAGATCGCGAAGGAACTGGCCGGCGAACTCGGCCCCGAACGGATCGAACACGTCGTCGGCCGCGCCGAGGTCAAGGAAGTCTTCCCCGCGGGCAAGAAGGACAAGGCGGCCGGCCTGCTGGTGGTGGAAGGCGCGATCCGCAAGGGTCTCCACGCCCGTCTCACCCGTGCGGACGTCATCGTTTCGGCGACCACGATCCAGTCGCTGCGGCGCTTCAAGGACGATGTGGACGAAGTCCGCGCCGGTCTCGAATGCGGCGTGGTGCTGGCCGATACCAACGACATCAAGCCGGGCGACCAGCTGGAAGTCTTCGACATCGAGGAACGCGAGCGGGTGCTCTAACCGCGCATGGCGCGCTACGTCGCCCTGCTCGGTTCGATCAATGTCGGCGGCAATCGCCTGAAAATGGCCGATCTGGTGGCAGCGTTGGAGAAGCATGGCTTCTCCGGCGTCGCCACCGTGGTCGCCAGCGGCAATGTCCTGTTCGACCATCCGCGCGCGGCAGAGCCTGCGCTGCAGGATGAGATTGCCAAGATCGTGCAGGAAGAGTTCGGCATCGCCAGTTTCGCCGTCGTGCGCAGCCGGGCCGAACTGGAACAGGCGCTGGCCGAAAGCCCGTTTGCCGACCAGGGCGAGGACAAGCTGGTCCATGTCCATTTCCTTGCCCACCAGCCGGACAAGGATGCGTTTGATCGGCTGGTCGCCGACCATGCCGGACGGGGTTCGGAAAGGCTTGCCCTTGGAACGCGCGCCTTGCACATCGACTTCGTCGACGGTGTGGCGGGTTCAAAGCTGACCGGCGGCTTCCTCGAGAAGCGGCTGGGCGGGAAGGGGACCGCACGCAATGTGCGCTCGATCGGGCGAATCATCGAACAGCTCGGCTGACGGGCCGCGCTGCGGGATGGGAAGAGGGGCGACCGACAGGCCGCTCGTCCTGCAATTCAGAACACCGAACCGACGACGGAACGGATGACGTTGTCGGACAGCCTCACCAGCAGGGCATCCTCGCCGCTGCGCACCCAGACATAGCCCCGGGGCGGCGCGCTGAGCTTGCGGTAGCGGCGATAGTCGACCCGGGAATAGTTCGGCGCCTTCGCCCGGCTGAACTTTTCGCCCTTCGACCACTTGTGGACCTTGGACTTGCTGTGCGCGACTTCGGACACAGCCTTGCCGTGATTGTCCGGCTGGGGATTTGCCGTGGCGACAGAGGTCATGCCCAGGGCAAGGGTTGCGGCGGCGGCAGTGATTACAAAACGCTTCATCTTTCGACCTTTCTGTTTATGCGTCCAATAATCGGAGAACGGTTGCGATTTGAGGCCTGTTCCGTATCGGTTCGGTAACATTTCCCATCCCAGGCCCGACAGGATTTAGCCCATGGCCCGCAACAGCACTTCCCCAGAACAGCAGTCCGTCCGCGTGCTCAAAGTGGGCGAGCGCGTGCGACATATTTTGTCGGAGCTGCTCGCCCGCGGCGAGGCGCATGACAATGTCCTGACCGCGCATGCGATTTCGGTGACCGAAGTGCGCATGACCCCGGACCTGCGCAACGCCACCGCCTATGTGAAGCCGCTGCTGGGCGAGGACGAGACGGTCGTCATCAAGGCGCTGCGGACGAACACGGCGTTTTTCCAGCGCGAAGTCGCCCAGCGCCTCGGCCTCAAATTCGCACCGCGGCTCAAGTTCAAGCCCGACGAAAGCTTCGACGAGGCCGACCGGATCGAGCGGCTGCTGGCCGACCCCAAGGTCGCCCGCGACCTGTCGGACGACGACGCGGATTCGCAGGGCTGATGGCCAAGCTCTATTTCTACTACGCCAGCATGAATGCGGGGAAGAGTTCGACCCTGCTGCAGGCCGCGTTCAACTATGGCGAGCGCGACATGCGGGTGTCGCTGTGGACCGCAGTGATCGACGATCGCCCCGGGTTCGGCGCGATCAGCAGCCGCATCGGCCTGTTCAGCGATGCGCACCGGTTCGAAAGCCAGACCGATATCCATGCCCGCGTGACCGAAGAACATGCCGAGGCACCGATCCATTGCGTGCTGGTGGACGAGGCGCAGTTCCTCACCACGCAGCAGGTGTGGCAGCTGGCGCGGCTGGCGGACGAGGCGGGGATTCCCGTGCTCTGCTACGGCCTGCGGACCGATTTCCAGGGCGAGCTGTTTCCCGGCTCCGCCGCGCTGCTCGGCATTGCCGACAGCCTCGTTGAGCTCAAGGCGGTGTGTCACTGCGGCCGCAAGGCGACGATGAACCTGCGGGTGGACGAAAGCGGCAAGGCCGTGAGCCAGGGTGCCCAGACCGAAATCGGCGGGGATGACCGCTATGTCGCTTTGTGTCGCAGGCACTTCTGCGAGGCGCTTGCGCACACTACATAGGCCGGCATGACCGATACGCTTGTCACGATCCTGCTGCTGGTTCCCGCGCTGGTAATCGCCATCGTCTTCCACGAGGTTGCCCACGGGCTGGCCGCACGCGCGCTGGGCGATCCCACGGCGCAGGAACAGCGCCGCCTCAGCCTCAACCCGCTGCGCCATGTCGATCCGGTCGGCACGCTGCTGGTGCCCGGTTTCCTCGCGCTGGTGGGCGGGCCGGTGTTCGGCTGGGCCAAGCCGGTGCCGGTCAATGCGCGGCGGCTGAACAATCCGCGGCGCGACATGATGCTGGTGGCGGCGGCCGGGCCGGGGATGAACCTGCTGCTGGCGGCGGTCGGCGCCCTGGCTCTGGCAGTTTTTTTCCCGGGCGCTCCGCCACTTACGGAAATCTTGTTCAGCGCGGCCCCATTGCCTCAAAATGTTAGCGCCATCGCGATCTTGGGGTTGTCATTCTTCATCCTGATCAATTGCTTCCTCGCCTTCTTCAACCTGCTGCCGATCCCGCCGTTCGACGGTTCGCATATCCTCGAAGGGGCGCTGCCGCGCAGCATGGCCGTGCATTTCGCCAAGTTGCGGCAGGTCGGCCTGCTGTTCTTCGTGCTGTTGGTCGCCGCAAGCTGGGCCTTCCCGCAGTTCGACCTGATCGGGCGGCTGGTCGGCCCGCCGGTCGAATGGATGCTGGGGATCTATCAGCAACTTGCCAATCTGGTCGCCGGCGCGTGACGCTGGGGGCAGCACCCCCGCCCGTTTCCGGTTGGATCATCCTCGACAAGCCGGTTGAGCTGGGCTCGACGCAAGCGGTCGCCGCGGTGAAGCGAAACCTGCGCGAGGCCGGGTTCAACATGAAGCTGAAGGGCGGGCTCAAGGTCGGCCATGGCGGAACGCTCGACCCGCTGGCCGAAGGCGTGCTGCCGATCGCGCTGGGCGAGGCGACCAAGCTGACCGGGCGGCTGCTCGACGCCAGCAAGATCTATCGCTTCACCATCCGCTTCGGCGAGGAAACCGACACGCTCGACGCGGAAGGGCCAGTGGTCGCGACCAGCGCTTGCCGGCCGACGCGCGAGCAGGTGGAAGCGGTGCTGGCGCGCTTCACCGGTGCGATCGAGCAAGTCCCGCCAGCCTATTCCGCGCTCAAGGTCGACGGGCGGCGTGCCTATGACCGGGCGCGGGCAGGGGAAGCGGTGGAACTGGCGGGCCGCGCGGTGACGATCTATGCGCTCGACCTGTCCGGTTGGGACGATGGCCTGGCCACGCTGACCGCGCATGTCTCCAAGGGGACCTATATCCGCAGCCTGGCACGGGATATCGCGCATGCGCTTGGCAGCGTCGGCCACGTTACCTATCTGAGGCGGATCAAGGCCGGGCCGTTCCGCGAGGAACAGGCGATTTCGCTGGACAAACTCAACGAAATCGGTAAGGGCGCGCGGCTTGAAGACCTCCTCCTGCCGCTGGAGGCGGGGCTGGACGACATCCCGGCCCTTCCCCTCGATCCGGATAGTGTGCAGGCGGCCCGCCAGGGTCGGGTCATTTCCGGGCTGCCCCATGCCGACGGGCTCTATTGCGCGACCAACGGGAATATCCCCGTGGCGCTGATGGAACTCACCGGCGGGACGGCGAAAGTCGTCCGGGGGTTCAACCTCCCCGATGTCGCTGAGTAAGGAAACCAAATGTCGGTAACCGCCGAAAAGAAGACCGAAATCATCAAGGACAATGCCCGCCAGTCGAACGACACGGGCAGCCCGGAAGTCCAGGTCGCGATCCTGACCGAACGGATCCGCAACCTGACCGAACACTTCAAGGACCACCACAAGGATAACCATTCGCGTCGTGGCCTGCTGATGATGGTCAACAAGCGTCGCAGCCTGCTCGCCTATCTCAAGAAGAAGGATGTCGAGCGCTACAACGCCCTGATCGCGAAGCTGGGTCTTCGTAAGTAAGAGTTTCTCGGAGCGGCCCAACTCGGGCCGCTTCGTTTATCCGGCTCCCGCGCAATCCGGTGCGGGGGCGGTCAAAAGGGGGCGCGAGTAGCCCCACACCGGACCGGGACGGCTTACCCGGAACTGTAGGCCCCGTGCACGCAATGTGGCGGCGCGGGTTCGAAAAGGAAAATACATGTTCGACACGAAAACCGTATCGCTGGAGTGGGGCGGAAAGACCCTCACTCTGGAAACCGGCCGCATTGCCCGCCAGGCTGATGGCGCGGTGCTGGCCACCTATGGCGAAACCGTGGTGCTGTGCGCCGTGACCGCCGCCAAGTCCGTCAAGGACGGGCAGGACTTCTTCCCGCTCACCGTCCACTACCAGGAAAAATTCTCCTCTGCCGGCCGTATCCCGGGCGGCTTCTTCAAGCGCGAACGCGGCGCGACCGAAAAGGAAACGCTGACCAGCCGCCTGATCGACCGTCCGATCCGCCCGCTGTTCCCCGAAGGGTTCTACAACGAGATCAACGTCATCGCGCAGGTGATGTCGTATGATGGCGAAACCGAAGCCGACATCGTCGCGATGATCGCCGCTTCGGCCGCGCTGACCATTTCGGGCGTGCCCTTCATGGGCCCGATCGGCGCTGCGCGCGTCGGCTTCAAGGATGGCGAATACCAGCTCAACCCGTCGATGGGCGAAGTTGCCGAAGGTCGCCTCGACCTCGTCGTCGCCGCCACCAACGACGCGGTGATGATGGTCGAATCCGAAGCCAAGGAACTGACCGAAGACGAAATGCTCGGTGCGGTCATGTTCGCGCATGACGAATCGCGCAAGGTCATCAAGGCGATCGTCGACCTGGCCGAAAAGGCCGCCAAGGATCCCTGGGAAATCGACCTGTCGGACAACACCGCCGACATCAAGGCGAAGCTCAAGGACATCGTCGGCGGCGACGTTGCTGCCGCTTACAAGCTGACCGACAAGTCGGCCCGTTCGAACGCGCTGAACGAAGCGCGCGCCAAGGCGAAGGAAGCCTTCGCCGAGGAAACCGCACAGACGCAGATGGTCGCCATCAAGACCATGAAGAAGCTCGAAGCGGAAATCGTGCGCACCGCTATCCTCAAGGACGGCCAGCGCATCGACGGCCGCAAGCTCGACCAGGTTCGCCCGATCGAGGCGATGGTCGGCTTCCTGCCGCGCACCCATGGTTCGGCGCTGTTCACCCGCGGTGAAACGCAGGCGATCTGCACCACCACGCTGGGCACCAAGGAATCGGAGCAGATGATCGACGGCCTCAACGGCCTGACCTACGAACGCTTCATGCTGCACTACAACTTCCCGCCCTATTCGGTCGGCGAAGTGGGCCGCTTCGGCGCGCCGGGCCGCCGCGAAGTCGGCCACGGCAAGCTGGCGTGGCGTGCGCTGCACCCGGTGCTGCCCGCGCATGAGGATTTCCCCTACACGATCCGCGTCCTGTCCGACATCACCGAGTCCAACGGCTCGTCCTCGATGGCGACCGTGTGCGGCGGCTGCCTGGCGATGATGGATGCCGGCGTGCCGATCGAACGCCCGGTTTCGGGTATCGCGATGGGCCTGATCCTCGAAGGCGAAGATTTCGCCGTGCTGTCCGACATCCTGGGTGACGAAGACCACCTGGGCGACATGGACTTCAAGGTTGCAGGCACCGAAGCGGGCATCACCAGCCTGCAGATGGACATCAAGATCGCCGGCATCACCAAGGAAATCATGGCCAAGGCGCTCGAACAGGCGAAGGGCGGCCGCGCCCACATCCTGGGCGAGATGCAGAAGGCACTCGGCGCATCGCGTACCGAACTGTCGGCCCATGCCCCGCGCATCGAGACCATGCAGATCGACAAGTCGAAGATCCGCGACGTCATCGGCACCGGCGGCAAGGTGATCCGCGAGATCGTCGCCGAAACCGGCGCCAAGGTGGACATCGACGACGAAGGCGTGATCAAGATCTCGTCCTCCGACCTCAGCCAGATCGAAGCCGCCAAGAAGTGGATCGAAGGCATCGTCGAGGAAGCCGAAGTCGGCAAGATCTACAACGGCAAGGTCGTCAACATCGTCGACTTCGGTGCCTTCGTGAACTTCATGGGTGGCAAGGACGGCCTCGTCCACGTCTCCGAAATGAAGAACGAGCGCGTCGAAAAGCCGACCGATGTCGTCTCCGAAGGCCAGGAAGTGAAGGTCAAGGTGCTCGAGATCGACAATCGCGGCAAGGTCCGCCTGTCGATGCGCGTCGTGGACCAGGAAACCGGCGAAGAGCTGGAAGACACCCGTCCGCCCCGCGAACCGCGTGAACCGCGCGGCGACCGTGGCGATCGCGGCGATCGTCGTGGCCCCCGCGGTGATCGCGGTGGCCGTGGCGGCGACCGTGGCGGCCGTGGCCCGCGCCGCGACCGTGACGATCGCGACGGCGGTTCGGACCATATGCCGGCGTTCCTCAAGGACGACTAAGGCTGCAAGAAAGAGCACCCCGTCCCTGCGGGCGGGGTCGTCTCCACGCGTTGGAGAGGAGGGGCTGCGGGCACGAACCCGCGGCCCCGGTTCGTTTTGGAAGGGCGATTATCCGCGCCATCGGTCACGCCGACATGCCCCCACGGGTGTGTACCGGTTGCCGGTCGCCGCTTCCGGCAATCCGCATGCACGGCTATTCCGATGCGCCATGGGGTTGCGCAAGGCCCGCAAGGCTGGGAGATTGCCAACCGGTTGGTAGGGGACGATTCATGCAGCGCAGGATGGTGAAATTTCTGGCGGCCTGCGCAGGCATGGCTGCGTTCGGTGGATTGGCGAGCCCTGCCGGGGCGAGCGGCGACTACGGCTGCTACCCGGACTGGACGCTCGACAACCAGCAACTCTATTGCTGGGCCAGCGCAGCGATGGCGCCGGGCAACGATACAAGGATCAACCTCGCCTATCTGCTGCAGGATGCCCGCGGCGTTACGGCAGGCCCCAGCGCCTATCCCGAGATCGACTGGTGGGAAGGCGGCTTCGGCCATACGTTCTACGACTGGGACACTTTCCAGCGCGCCTATTGGAAGCCGGAGGAGAGCGACGGCGACTATTCGGCCTATTACGGTTCGCGCTGCAGCAGCCTGGAACGCGGTGACGAAGTGTTTGCCGCCGCACTCGACCGCGCAGGCCCCCTTTCCGGGGATGAGCGCGAACGGCTGATTGCGAGCCGGGGCATCCTGAAGGCGAATTGCGAGCAGGTCGAACCGGCGACCTTTGGCGAGGCGGCGACCGATCCGGCCCAGCCGCCGCAATTTCCCGCTGCCTTCGGCACCGGCATCGTGCGCGACTTCTTCGAATATGCTCGCGCCTCGAACAATTTCTATGCCGGCAACTGGGATGCTGCCCGCGCGGGTTACGCCGCGCTTGCCGATTCGAAAGATCCGTGGGTGCGGGAGACGGCCGGGTACATGCGCGCGCGGGTCGACCTGAACGCCGCGCAGGCCGGTGCTTTCGACGAATGGGGATATTTCGACGGCCCGGCAAAGACCGACCATGCGCTGGCGCGGCAGGCGGGCAAGGCGCTGGCGGATTATCTCGCGGCCTATCCCAAGGGGCTCTATTCCGAATCGGCGCGCGGGCTGCAGCGCCGGGCGCTGTGGCTGGCGGGCGACCGGCCCGCACTGGCGAAAGCCTATGCCGCGATGCTCGCGAAGGCCGACATTCGCGATACGGCAATGATCGACCTGCTCAACGAGGTCGACAACAAGGCGCTGTCGCTGGCTACCGGCCCGGGCGATCTGGTCGACCCGCTGCTGATCGCGACCTGGGACTTGCAGCAGATGCGCGCCAGCCGGTGGGAGGACGAACAGCCCGCGACGATCAGCGCCGAACAGCTCGACGCGCAGGCCCCGCTGTTCAAGGGGCACGAGGATCTGTTCGCCTTCCTGCAGGCGACCCATGCCTATTACATCGGCAAGGACTACCAGCGGGTGATGCAGCTGATCCCCGATGCGGCGCGGCAGGAACATTTCACCCCGCTGCAGTTCAGCCGCCAGATGCTGCGCGGCATGGCACTGGCCCAGCGCGGCGATCGTAACGAGGCCGGTTTCTGGCTTGAGATGCTCGGCGGGGCCGGTGCGACGTACCAGCGACCGCTGGTCGAACTGGGGCTGGCGCTCAATTACGAGCGCAATGGCAAGCTGGACCAGGTCTTCGCCAAGGATTCGCCGATCACCGATACGACCCTGCGCCAGATCCTGCTCGAAGAGGTCGCGCCGCCCGCGATCCTGCGCGCCAGCGTGGCCGATACGACCCGCCCGCAGGACGAACGGCGGCTGGCGCTGCGAACCCTGTTGTGGAAGGATCTGTCGCGCGGTCGCTATGCCGATTTCTCGCGCGATCGGGCATGGCTGGAGCAATTTCCCGACCGTACCGCGCCCGACTCCGAAACCAATGGCTACGAACCGAGCCCGCTCGACGATTTCCGCCAGGGCAGGTGGTCGGATGGCTATGCCTGCCCGGCGATCGGGGCGACGGCGCAGGCACTCGCCGCCAATCCGGCGGACTACAAGGCGCGGCTCTGCCTTGGCGATTTTTACCGCCTCAATGGCTTCGACGACTTTGAGGGCAACTTCACGCATGGCCCGGACAGCAAGGGGCTGGGTACCAGCAAGGATCAGTTCCCCGGTGCGCTGACGGCGCGCTCTGCCATCTACAGTTCGATCATCGCCGATCCCCGCGCGCCCGCGACTGAAAAGGCCTATGCGCTCTATCGCTCGGTGTTGTGCTACGCCCCCAGCGGCAACAACAGTTGCGGCGGGGCGGAAGTACCCGAAAGCCAGCGCAAGGCCTGGCACGACCAGCTCAAGCGGCAATATCCCGGCAGCGAATGGGCAAAGAAGCTCAAATATTACTGGTAGCCTGCGCCGCCCTGGCGCTCGCCGGTTGCCGGGAGGAAGCGCCGGGTGCGCCACAGCGGGCAGAGGCCTATTTCCTCTGGGCCGGGGTACGCCCGCCGCCCGATCTCGCGCAGGCGCAGGCGGTCTACCTCCTCTCCGGCGAAGTGCGCGCGGGCAGCCCTGACAGGCTGGATGTCCTGCGCCCGCAGCCGCCCCGGGTGCAGGGGCCGGACATCTGGCTGGTGGTGCGGGTCGAAACGCTCGATTGGGGGCCGCAAGTCTGGCCGCGGCTCGAGCGCGAGATCGCGACGTGGGACGCGGGCAGCAATCTGGTGGGCCTGCAGGTGGATTTCGATGCCGCGACGCAGGGGCTCGATCGCTACGCCGCATTCCTGCGCGAAATCCGCAGCCGCCTGCCCGCGCGCTATCGCCTGTCGGTTACCGGGTTGATGGACTGGAGCGCGCATGGCGATCCGCAGGCGCTGGGTGCACTCGCAGGGACGGTGGATGAGGTGGTGATCCAGACCTATCAGGGCCGCCACACCATCCCGGGTTACGAACGCTACATGGCCAGCCTCGCGCGGCTCGACATGCCCTATCGCATCGGCGTGGTGGATGACGGCGGCTGGCGCGAACCGGCGGAGCTGGCGTGCGATCCCGACTATCGCGGCACGGTCGTGTTCCTGACCGGACCGCGTCAGAATCCGTAGATCAGCGTCAGCCGGGTCAGCGTGTCGGTCCTCACCGCGCCTGCGGGCGGGTTGGTGTCGTGTTCGACCACATAGGCCACACGGGCTGTGAGGCTGCCGTTGATTTGCGCTTCCAGCCCGGTGGTCGAATCGAAGCTGCTGTTGCTTGCCTGGAAATAGGCGTTGGCATCCTGTGTCAGCTTGACCTTTTCCGCCAGATGCCAGTCGAAATCCACGCCGAGCAGCCCGGCGAGCGAGGTTTCGTCGCTGGTATCGGTATAATCGGTCGCGCGCAGGGCCGGGCCGGCCTTGGTCGACAGCTTCATCCGATCGCGGGCAATCACCTTGTATCCCAGCCCCCCGGACGCGGAAATGCGCGAAGTGAAGCCCTGGATGCGGTCATGCTCGAATTGGCCCAGCCCATAGGCATAGAGGCGCGGGTTGAAATGGTAATTGGGTTCGTAGGCGAAGGAATATTGTTCGCGTGTCGTGGCGCCGTTGGTGCGCTGGTAGTCGATCCGGCCGAGCAATTTGTGGCGCCAGTCGATCCCCACGCGATTGAGCTTCAGCCCCGCGCTCAGCCCGGCGCTGCTGGTGTTGCCGGTGGAGCGGAAGCCGCCGAGCTGCCCTTCGCCCTTCCACATGGCGAATAGCGGCGCGGCGCGAATTTCCGCCTCGCGCGCCGCTGCCTGTTCGGCTGCGATGTGCTGCTGCTGCGCGGTGAAGCCTGCGACCATGGCATCCACTTCGGCTGTGTCGTCGGGGTTGGTGGTGCGGGCCAGTTCCGCAATCGTCGCAACCTTGCCTGCATCGCCGGTGGCGATTGCCGCATCGATCATCGCCCGCACCGGCTCGGGCAGGGCAGCGCCCGCAGGCCATGCGTGGCCGAACAAGGCAAAGCTGCCAAGGATCGAGGCAGCGCGCAGGCAGACTGTCGAAATGCTGTGTCTCCCTTTTGGGGCATGGGATGGTCCGCGACCCGCCCATCGCCGGGTACGCTGGCCGCTGCACTTAGGGAATCGGGCGCGCCGCTGTCGACCCCTGATTTCGCCGCCCGCGCAGCGGCACGGCGCCGGCGCAAACGCGATGGACAGTATCGGCAAATTTAGTCAGTATTGCATACAAATATCGCGAGAGGACTGACCATGGGCATCACCACATTTGCGGGCAAGACCGCCTTTGTCACCGGCGGGGCGAGCGGCATCGGGCTGGGCATTGCCAAGGTGCTGGCGGCGCGCGGGGCGCAGGTGATGATCGCGGATCTGCGGCCCGACCATATCGAGGATGCGCTGGCGGATTTTGCCGGGGCGGGGCAGTCGAACCAGGTCGCGACCATGCTCCTCGATGTGACGAGCCGCGATGCCTATGCCGAGGCGGCGGCGAAGATGCAGGCCGATTTCGGCGGGGTCGACATTCTGGTCAACAATGCCGGGGTGGGGCTGGAAGGGCCGGTGCTGGGGGCAACCTATGCCGATTACGATTTCGGCTTCGGGGTAAATTTGGGCGGGGTGATCAATGGCTTCGTCTCGTTCCTGCCGCAGATGGTGGCGCATGGGCGCGGCGGGCATATCCTGACCACCGCCAGCCTCGCCGCCGAAGTCGTCATGCCCGGCTGGATGGCGATCTATGCTGCCAGCAAGGCTGCCGTGTGCCATTATTGCGAGGCGGTGAAGCCCGATCTGGCCAAGGAGAATATCGGCGTCTCGATCCTGCTGCCGGGGCCGATCAAGTCCAACATCCACGAAACCGGACAGAATCGCCCGGAACATCTGCGCGCTGCCAGCGGCTTCGGCGACAGCGAGGCGCAACTGGCGCGGCGCGAGGTCGGCGACTGGTGGATGGAGCCGGAAACGGTCGGCCACATGTGCGCCCACGGGATCCTCGCCGACCGGACCTACATCGTCACCCACGGCATCTTCCGCGAACAGATGGAAGCGCGCAGCCGCGCCGTGCTCGAAGCGACCCCTGCGGCGGACTTCCAGATGGGGGACGGGGATTCGATCTAGTCGATCCGCACCACAATATCGGTCAGCCGCGCGACCTCGCTCGCGTCGTGGCTGACATGGAGGATCGGCAGGCCCAGCTCGTCGCGGATGCTTTCGATCGTCGCGAGGATTTCCTCGCCGCGCGCCGGGTCGAGCGAAGCAAGCGGTTCGTCGAGCAGCAGGAAGTGCGGGGCGGAGAGCAGCGCCCGGCCGATGGCGACCCGCTTCGCCTCGCCGCCCGAGAGCGTGGCGGGCCAGCGGTCGAGCAGCGGAGCGATGTCGAGCAGGGCGACGACCTCGTCGAAACCGATCCATCCGCCCGGCTTCTCGCCATAGGTGAGGTTCGCCCGCACCCGGCGATGGGGGAACAGCCGCAGATCCTGGAAGACGTAGCCCGCGCGCCTCGCCTCGGGGGGCAGGTCGATGCCTGCATCGCTGTCGAACAGCGTTTCCCCGGCGATGGCGATGCGCCCCCGCATCGGTCGCAGCAGCCCGGCGATGGCATCGAGCACGCTGCTCTTGCCCGCGCCAGAACTGCCCACCAGCGCAACCAGGTTGGTGTCGGCGGCGATGCGGCAGGCAATCTCGCGTTCGCCGCGCTGCACGGCGATATCGATGTCAAAATGCATGCATCCGCCCCCCGGCAGCACGGCGCATGAAATATTCGCTCGCCAGCAGTGCCAGCAGCGACAGGACTATCGAAATCACCGCCAGCCGCGCGACCTCGCCCTCCAGCCCGGGGACCTGCAACCCGCTGTAGATCGCCAGCGGCAGGGTGCGGGTTTCGCCGGGGATGTTGGAGGCGAAGGTGATCGTGGCGCCGAATTCGCCGATCGAGCGGGCGAAGCCGAGCACGCCGCCGGCAAACACGCCGGGCAGCGACAGCGGCAGGGTGATCGTGGCAAAGGCCCGCCATCGCCCGGCGCCGAGGCTGCGCGCCGCGCCGACCAGTTTCCGGTCCACCGCCTCGATCGACAGGCGCATGGCGCGCACCATCAGCGGCAATGCCATGACGGCGGCGGCCAGCGCTGCACCGGTCCAGCGGAAGGGGAGGGTAATGCCGAACCAGCTGTCGAGCCATTGGCCGACCGGGCCGCTGCGCCCGAACAGCAGCAGCAGCAGCCAGCCGGTCACCACCGGGGGCAGGACGAGCGGCAAATGGACCAGCGCATCGAGCAGCATCCGCCCGGGGAACCGCCGCCGCGCCAGCAGCCAGGCGACCGCGTAGGCCACGGGGAGCGTCAGCGCCATGGCCACCAGGCTGACCTTCAGCGACAGGGCGACGATGCCCCATTCCTCGGCACTGAGCGGGTTCATCGGGCGGGCCGGAAGCCGTGGCGCTGCAGGATTGCCTGCCCGGCGGGCGAGGCGATGAAATCGGCAAGCCCCTGCGCATCGGGATGACGCGACGCGGCAAGGACGGCCATCGGGTAGCGGATCGGCGGGTGGCTGTCGGCGGGAATCACCTCGGCCACTTTGACGGCCTTGGAAGCCGCCGCGTCGCTGGCATAGACCAGCCCCTGCGGCGCCTCGCCGCGCTCGACCAGCGCCAGCGCGGCGCGAACATTCTCGGTGGGGACGATTCGGGGCTTGAGCGCATCCCAGCGGCCCAGCTGCTCCAGCGCGGCCTTGCCATAGCGGCCGGCAGGCACCGAATCGGGATCGGCCATTGCCAGCGGGCCGGACTGCGGCACATCCGCGCTGCTCGCCGGGACAATGAAGACCAGCTCGTTACCCGCGATGTCGCGGCGGGTGGCGGGCCGGATCAGCTGCTTTTGGGCCAGCACATCCATCCATTGTTCGTCGGCGGAGATGAAGATGTCGGCGGGCGCCCCGGCTTCGACCTGCCGCGCGAGCGCGGGTGTGCCGGCAAAGGAGACGACCGGGCGGGGATGGCCCGCCGCGGCCCATGCATCGGCGATATCGTCCACCGCTTCCTGCATGCTCGATGCAGCCAGCACGACCGGGCCGTGCTGTGCGGAGGGCGCGCAGGCCGCGACCAGCAGGATGGGCAGGAATGCGGCGAGCAGGCGAGCGAGCATGGCCGGTGCCTACACGCTCGCCCCTCGGGAATCCATGCGGGCCGTGCCGCTCGTGCCGATACAGCCGAGCGCGCTCAGCGTACCCGCGGGCCGCCGAAGGGCAGCGGCGGAGGTGGGCGGCGCGCGCCACGCGGCAGCTGCGCCTGATAGGCGCGCCCGCAATGTTCGACGCAATAGGGGAAGCCGGGGTTCACCTGCTCACCGCAGAAATGGAAGTCGGGTTCGCCGGGATGGCCCATCGGCCAGCGGCAGACCTTGTCGTTCAGGTCGAGCAAGCTGGTCTTGTCGGCAATTTCGGGGCTCGGCTTGGCCGGTACCAACCGGCGCGGCGGCGCAGGCGGAATCGGGGCCTGTTGGTCGCCGGGACCCTGGCGCAGGAAGCCGCCGGGTCCGACCGAAACGATCTTGGGCATGTCGGGGGTCGGGTTGGGCAGCGGCTGCGACGGCGTGGCGCCAGACTGCACAGCCGGGCGTGGTGCCGGGCTTGCATCGGCGGCGGACGGCGCGGGCGCGGCGCGCTCTGCCTTGGGAGCAACCGGCTTCGCCTCGGCAGGTTTCTTCGGCGCGGGCTTGGGCGCAGCGACTTTCTTCTTCGCCGCCTTCGGCTCGTTCGGCTTGACCGGGGACGGGCGCGACTTGAGGCCGAGGCGGTGCGCCTTGCCGATCACCGCGTTGCGGCTGACGCCGCCAAGCTCGTCGGCGATCTGGCTCGCGGTCGCGCCGCTTTCCCACATCTTCTTCAGCGTCGCGATCCGTTCGTCGGTCCAGCTCATGCAAATTCCCGTGTTCAAAAAGTGCCAGCAGGCGTTAGGGCGCCGTCTGTATCGGTTCGGTGCCTTTCAGCACACTTGCCAGTGCAAGCGCATCGCCCTAGTCGCCAGCGCATGGTCGATCAAGCCCGAGCCAGCGCCGAGACGCCCCATATGGGGAGCAATTCCGCCAAGAGAAGTGCCTTTGCACCGCGCGGCGAGCCGTTGATCCACGGGATCAACACGATCGGCCTGTGGAGCCTCTACAAGAAAGAGGTGCGCCGCTTCCTGAAAGTGCAGACGCAGACCGTGTGGGCCCCGGCGGTTACCACGCTCCTGTTCCTGGTTATTTTCACCGTCGCGCTGGGTCGGTCGGGGCGCGAAGTGCTGGGCGTGCCCTTCGCCACCTTCGTCGCACCGGGGCTGATCGTGATGGGCATGATGCAGAATGCCTTTGCCAATTCCAGTTTCTCGCTGCTGTCGGGCAAGATCCAGGGGACGATTATCGACCTGCTGATGCCGCCGCTTTCGGTGGGCGAGTTGATGGCCGGAATCATCGGCGCGGCGATCACGCGGGCGGTGATGGTCGGTTGCGCAGTGGCGCTGGCGATGGCGTTCTATCCCGGCGTCAGCCTGAGTGTCGCGCATCCATGGGCGGTGATCTGGTTCGGCCTGATGGGCGCGGCGCTGCTGGCGCTGCTTGGCCTGCTGACCTCGATCTGGGCGGAAAAATTCGACCACAACGCGGCAGTGACCAATTTCGTGATCGCGCCGCTGTCGCTGCTGTCGGGCACCTTCTACGTGATCGACAATCTCGCGCCGCTGTTCCAGTCGATCAGCCGGGCCAACCCGTTCTTCTATGTGATCTCGGGCTTCCGCTTCGGTTTCCTGGGCCGCAGCGACATTGGCGATACCAACCTGGTCGTGCTGCACGGGGCGCTGGGGCTGCTGGCCTTCAACCTCGTGCTGGCCTTTCTCGTCTATCGCGTGCTCAAGTCGGGCTGGAAACTGAAGGACTGACGCCGGGTTTGGCCCACCCGGGTCAGTGATCGGGGCCAAGCACGCGGCGCTTCGCGATCCTCAGCCCCAGCCACACCGCGAGCACCACCGGCACCACCAGCAGGCCGACCGCCAGCTCGTAGTCGATCCACGAGACTTCGTGCGCCATCCCCTTGAGCGCATAGGAAACCAGCCCGATCAGATAATAGCTCACCGCCACGACCGAGAGGCCTTCGACCAGGTGCTGCAGGCGCAGCTGCATCTTGCTGGAATGGTCCATCGAGCGCAGCAGGCGGGCGTTCTGGTTTTCGATTCGCGTGTCGATCCGGGCGCGCAGCAGCGATGAGAGCTGGCTGGCCCGCAGCGAAAGCTGGCGCTCGCGCTCCGCCACCGCGGTGCAGGTTCGCATGGCCGGGAGGAAGCGCCGCTCGGTGAAATCCCCCAGCGAGGAGAAGCCGTCGATCGGCGAAATCTCCAGCTGCTCCAGCCGATCCTCCACCAGCCGGGCATAGGCTGCGGTCGCACTCAGCCGGTAATTGGTCGACGCTGCCACCGCCATCAGTTCGAGCGAGAGGTCGGACAGTTCGGCCAGCAGCGCATCGTCGGTTTCCGCCGCATCCGCCACCCGCCGCGACAGCACCGCCAGCCGTTCCTCCGCCGCGTCGAGGCGGGGCCACACGCTTTGCGCCACCGGGAGGCCGAGCAGCGCCTTGTTGCGATAATTGCCCAGTTCCTGCAGCCGCTGCAGCAGGCGGGTGAAGTCGCGCTGCTCGGTGCCGTTGGCGGCGACGAGCATCCGCCCGAAGCCATCGTCGCGCACCCTGAAGTCCGACCACATGCGGGCCTTGCCCTGCAGGTGGCAGGACACCAGCTCGCTGCGCGACAGCAGCAGGCGCGGCACGATATCCTCGGCCTGCGCGTCGCTCTCCACCAGGTAGATCGCGGTCGCCCGGATGATTTGCCCCGGCATGCTGTCGACCCATTGGAGCACGTCCGCAAGTTCGCCCTGTTCACGCGGAGCGAGCAGCATGTCGCGGTTGGCGGTCGGCACGAATACCGCCAGGCTGCTGCCCTCGCTGTGCTTTTCCCATGCAAAGCTGATGCCGTCCGCCAATGTCCCTTCGCGGTGGCGCGGATGCGCATCCTCGCCGGTTACGTGGCTGTAACGGTCGAGCTGCGCGATTTCCTCGGCGCGCTCGCCCGCATCGACTTCGGTCACCCATTGCAGGATCAGCCCCGGGACGGGCACCGGCGGCCAGCGGCGCAAATGCATCTCGCCCACTACCTGTCGCCGCAATTCGTGCTCGCGCATCATGACCCCCGCACTGCCAGTTGGACCCATGCGTATCAGGGCGGGCGCGCGTGGCTCAATAGGTCATTCGTTCCGTGTCAGGATCCACCCGCCGCAGATAACGAGGATGCCGAGCGATACCCACACCCACGGGTGGCCCAGCGTAACCCAGGTCACCACCGCGCCTGCCGTCATTGCGGTGACCGCAGCCACTTTGGCCGGGCGACCGATAGCCCGCCGCTCGCGCCAGTTGCGCAGCGGCGGGCCATAGCGCGGATGATCGAGCAGGCGCCGTTCCCATTCGGGGTTGCTGCGCGCGAAGAAGAAGGCGGCCAGCAGCAGGAAGGGCACGGTCGGCATGATCGGTAGCACCGCACCGATCGCGCCCAGCGCGATGCAGGTCAGCCCCCCGGCAAGGTACAGCTGCCGCTTCACCTCACCCAGCCGCGATTCGCGCGGCGTGCTCCTTCACCAGCGCGATCATGTTGGGCACGCCCTGGGTGCGGTTGGAAGAGAGCTGGTTCCTGAGGTCGAAGGGTTCCAGCGCGGCGGCGATGTCGAGCGCGGCAACCGCGTGCGCTGGCTGGTCCTGCACTGCAGCGATCACCAACGCGACGATCCCCTTGGTGATCGCGGCATTGCTGTCGGCCAGGAAGTGCAGGCTGTCGGCGCCGCCGGTGGGATAGACCCAGACGCTGGCGGAGCAGCCGCGCACCAGCGTGGCGTCGGTCTTCAGCGCATCGGGCATCGGTTCCAGGTCGCGGCCGAGTTCGATCAGCAGGCGATACCGCTCGTCCCCTTCGAGGAACTCGTATTCTTCGGCGATATCGTCGATCGAACGCATCATTTGTCCTTCTTCAGCGCGGCCAGCGCGGCAAACGGCCCGGCGGCGCCTTCGTCGAGCAGTCCGGCATCCCTGCGCGCCTGGTCGGCGCCGGGTCCCGTGGCATAGGGATCGATGGCGAGCCCGAGGCTCTGCGCCACGGCTTCGCCAAGGTCGAACTGTTCGCCTTCGAATTCGATCTCGTCGCAATCGCCGGCGTCGAGTTCGATTTCTTCATCGGGCGTCGCATGATTGGCGGGGTGGACGAAGCGGAAGTCGAGTGCCTCCTCGATACTGGTGGCAAAATCGTCGCCGGAAATGGCGCAGGGCTGGGTGATGTCAGCCCATAATTTGCCCTTGGCGCCGATCGCAGCGCCATGCGCCTCGAGCGAGATTTCGGCGCGCAAATGGTCCACCGAGCTGATCCCGAACCGGGTCGCGAGGGCGGCGCGTTCCTTCTCGTCCGCCACCAGCTCGACCGGCTTCGCGGGCAGGTGGCGGGCTGCGATCATGCGGCTGAATTCCACCGGGCCGCTCATGCCGCGACCTCCGCAGCGAGGATCTGTTCGCCAGTGGTACGTTCGAGTCGGTCGCGCAGCCCCGCCAGGCGCGCAGCGAGGGCGTGCGCATCATGCCCCTGGCGCAGTGTCATGTTGCGTTCGACCGCACTCACCAGCATCGCCTCATCCCCGTCGGCAAAGGCATCGCGGAAGGCGCCCAAGCGGCCGCCCATGCTGCTGACCAGCTTGCCCATCTTCTTGCCCACGACCAGATCGCCCACGCCGATCTGGCGCATCTGGCCGTCCATATCCTCGACGAACAATTCGGTGAGGTGGACCGAGGGGGCGATCAGCGCTTCCTCGCGTTCCATCCGCAGCAGGAACAGCGCCAGCACCGCGGTGATCGCATCGAAGCGCCCCTCGATCGTGTCTTCCAGCCCGCAATCGCGGAACCATTGGGGTTCGCGGGCAATCTCCACCACGCGGCGCCACAATGGGCGCAGCGCGTCCTTGGGATCGGCTTCGGTGCCGAACAGGCGGGAAAGAAATGACATCGCGTGGGTCCACAGGGCCTTTCGTTCAGCGGCAATTCAAGCCGCGCTTGCCACCGGCGGCGCTGGGTCTTGCACGCCTGTTTCAGAAGGCAAGTTGCAAGGCGGCGCGCATCGCCGTAAGGCTCGGCGCCGATATAGGGCCAATTCGCGCGATGCAAAGGCGCGATGCGGCAAGTGCGGAGTGTGAGTATCTATGCTGGCAGGCAAACCGATCGTGGCCATGGCCATCCTCGCAGCGGCGGTGTCGACCGCCGGTTGCACCACGATCAAGGAAAACCGCGGCTACATCGTCGACCAGTCGCTGGTCGATGCGATCCAGCCGGGGATCGACAACCAGCAATCGGTCGAATCGACGCTCGGACGCCCCACCTTCACCAGCCAGTTCGGCCAGCCCACCTGGTATTACGTGTCCAACCTGTCGGAGCGTAAGCCGTTCAGGCGTCCGAAGATCAAGAGCCACGATGTTCTGGCAGTGCGCTTCGATGCGGCGGGCAATGTCGTCTCTGCCGACCGGTCGGGAATCGACAAGGTCGTTTACCTCTCGCCCGATGGCGATTCGACCCCGACGCTGGGCCGCGAACGGAGCTTCTTCCAGGATCTGTTCGGCAACATCGGCGCGGTCGGCGCCGGTGGGGCCGGTCCGGGCGGTAACGGCAGCAACACCGGCAGCTGACCTATGCCTGCGGGCGCGGCTTGACCGCGCCTGATGCCACCCCATATCGCGCTGACTATGGATAGAGGCAGCGAAGCGCACGGCACCGTGCAATGGCACGGCACCACCATCATCGGGGTTCGCAAGAACGGCAGGACCGTGATCGCGGGCGACGGCCAGGTCTCCATGGGCAACACGGTGATGAAGCCGAACGCCCGCAAGGTCCGCCGTATCGGCAATGGCAAGGTGATCGTCGGTTTCGCGGGCGCCACCGCCGACGCCTTCACCCTGTTCGAACGGCTGGAAAAGAAGCTGGAGCAATATTCCGGCCAGCTGCTGCGCGCCGCGGTTGAACTCGCCAAGGACTGGCGGACCGACAAATATCTGCGCAATCTCGAAGCGCTGATGATCGTCGCCGATGCGGAAAACCTGCTGGTGCTGACCGGCAATGGAGATGTGCTGGAACCGGAAGGCGGGATTACTGCGATCGGTTCGGGCGGCAATTACGCGCTGGCTGCGGCCCGCGCGATCGAGGCCTATGAAGACGATGCGGAACAGATCGCGCGCAAGGCGATGGCAGTTGCAGCCGACATCTGCGTCTTCACCAATGGCAACGTAACCCTCGAAGAGATCTGAGCGCGATGGACAATCTGACCCCCAAGGCGATCGTCGCCGCGCTCGACGAACACATCATCGGCCAGCAGGATGCCAAGCGCGCCGTGGCGGTCGCCCTGCGCAACCGCTGGCGCCGCCAACACCTGCCCGACGATTTGCGCGATGAGGTGACGCCCAAGAACATCCTGATGATCGGCCCCACCGGCTGCGGCAAGACCGAGATCAGCCGCCGGCTGGCTAAGCTGGCCGAAGCGCCGTTCGTCAAGGTCGAGGCCACCAAGTTCACCGAGGTCGGCTATGTCGGTCGCGATGTCGAACAGATCGCCCGCGACCTGGTGGAAGAGGCGATCCGGCTGGAGAAGGACCGCCGCCGCGAAGCGGTACGCGAAGCTGCCAGCAAGGCCGCGATGGACCGACTGCTGACCGCGCTGGTCGGCGATCATGCCAGCGAGGCGACGCGCGAGAGCTTCCGCCAGCGCATCGTCCAGGATGCGATGAACGATGTCGAAGTCGAGGTGGAGGTCACCGAAGCACCCAGCATGGGGATGGATATTCCCGGCCTGGGTGGCAATGTCGGGATGATCGACCTTGGCGAAATGATGGGCAAAGCCTTCGGCAAGGCGCCGACCAAGCGCCGCAAGCTGAAGGTTCCGGAGGCGTGGGACAAGCTGGTCGAGGAAGAAGCGGACAAGCGCATGGACCAGGACGATGTCGCCCGGGTCGCGCTCGCCAATGCGGAAACCAACGGCATCGTCTTCCTCGACGAGATCGACAAGATCGCGGTCAGCGATGTGCGCGGTGGTTCGGTCAGCCGCGAAGGCGTGCAGCGCGACCTGCTGCCGCTGATCGAGGGCACGACCGTTGCGACCAAATACGGGCCGATGAAAACCGACCACGTGCTGTTCATCGCCAGCGGCGCGTTCCACGTCGCCAAGCCTTCGGACATGCTGCCCGAATTACAGGGCCGCCTGCCGATCCGCGTCGAACTGCGCGCGCTGACGGAGGAGGATTTCGTCCGCATCCTGTCGGAAACCCGCGCCAATCTGGTCGCGCAATACAAGGCGCTTCTCAGCACGGAAGAGGTGACGCTCGACATCGGCGAAGATGCGGTGCGCGAAATCGCCCGCATCGCGGCGCAGGTGAACGAAAGCGTCGAGAACATCGGCGCCCGCCGCCTGCAGACGGTGATGGAGCGCCTGCTCGAACAGGTCAGCTTCGAAGCCGAAGATCACAAGGGCGAGACGGTCACCGTCGACGGCGCCTATGTCCGCGACCGGCTGGGCGAGCTGGCTGGCGATAGCGATCTCAGCAAATATATCCTCTGATCCTGTGGCCCGGGCTAGGTCTAGTCCATGCCGGGCACGCTGCCGTCAGTGGCGACGCGCTCCAAAATCATGGGCTATGTCCGCCACGATCCGGCTTGTCGTAGACATCTTGTAGCTGGCACTTTGCCACGCCCTTGCGCTGGCAATAGCCGAGCGTCGCCTCACGCGCTCGCTCCGGGGTAACCTCGGTTATCGCATATGCCGAGCCGGTTTCGTCCACGCCCGTCCGGATGAAGCCATTGGCGACCCAGTTGGCAACGGTGCAACTCACATCGGGGTGGGAGCTTTCGCGTTCGCGGCACTTCGCCATTGCCGCCGCTTCGGCTTCCGCTTCGCTGGCGCGCCCGGTGGCCAGGCAGACGGTGGCAGGATGCCCCACCTTGGGCTTCTCCCAGACGGCGATAGCATAGCGATAACGGCGCTTTGTCAGATCGGGCGAATAGTCGTGATCAAAGGAGCTTCGCGAAGTCCACCATTGGCATGCCAGTCTCTGATATTTCGAGCAGGCGGCGATGGCCTTGTTGCGTGCTGCCAACGGATCGCCAGCCAGGGCGCTCCACAGGAAACCTTGCTCGTCACGGGCGAATCCGATCGCGGCATCGGAAAACTCGCCCGGTGAATTGCACCCGCCGCCCATTGCAGCGTTGCATCGCCGCAGGACTTCCTGCTGCGCGCGCCCAGGTTGGGCGATTGCGCCGACGAACCAGAAGTCGCCCATGTCGGGGTGAAACGCCACCGCTGCATAGGTGTCGACGTGCACATATTT
>JACXVD010000100.1 GCA_014763545.1 Sphingomonadales bacterium | reverse complement strand
CTGCCGCCCCGGTCCGCCCGGCAGCGTTGGCGCCCGCCCGCCCGGTGCAGTTGCAGGGCGCGCTGCCTGCCGTCGAGATGGGGGTGCGCGATATCGCCGCCGCCGATCGCCGTTTCGACCTGACCTCCTTCCTCGAAGGGGCCAAGGGTGCCTATGCGATGGTGCTCGAAGCTTTCTGGTCGGGCGACCGCGAAACGCTGCGCGAAATGTGCGACGCGGATGTCTATGCCGGATTCGATGCGGCGATTGCCGCACGCGAAGAAGCGGGTGAGAAATTGAACAACCGCCTCGTGCGGATCGAGGAAACGCGGATCCATTCGGCAACGCTCGACGGGCGGATCGCGCGCATTGCGGTCTATTTCGCCTCGGACATCGCTGCCGTCACTTATGACCGTGACGGTACGATGATCGCCGGCTCGCTCGACGATGCGATCGAAAGCCGCGACATCTGGACCTTCTCGCGCGATGTCACCTCATTCGGGCCGGACTGGGTACTCGACGAGACCGACCAGGCCTGAGGCCTTTTCCGAGGGGAATTCCATGCGACATGGCGTGCGGCTGGCCGGTATCCTTGCCGGGCTGGTGCTGCTCGCCGGTTGCGTGCGGCTCGTCCCCGAAGGCAGCAAGCCCGCAGCTCCGGTGGACAAGGCACCCGGTGTTTCCACCGCGCTGTTCGCCGGGGTGCGGCTCGGGCCCACGGTCGCGTCGCTGGGCATGGGGGCGGATGACGCAGGCGCGGCCTTGTCGTCTTTCGTCGAGAGCTGCCCCCGCTTGCTGACCCGCACCGACAGCAGCGGGCTGACCACGCCGGAAAGCTGGCGCGAGGCGTGCGACGATGCGCGCAGCTGGCCCTATGGCAAGGCGCGGGCATTCTTCGACAAGCATTTCGAAACCGCGCAGGTGGGCGACGGCGGAGCCTTTGCCACCGGCTATTTCGAACCGGAGATCGCCGGGGTGCGCACGCGCCAGCCGGGTTTCGATTATCCGGTGTACAAGATGCCGCCCGAACTGGTGCGCGGCTGGCCCGACGACATGCCGCAGGCCGAACGCACCGGCAGGCAGCCGCTCGGGCGGTATGATGCCGCGGGCAAGTTCGTGCCATATTACACGCGCGGCGAGATCGAGGATGGGGCGATTGCCAATCGCGGGCTGGAAATTGCCTGGGTCGCCGATCCGGTGGAATTCTTCTTCCTCCAGATCCAGGGTTCCGGCCGCCTCCGCGCTCCCGATGGCAGCGTGATGCGCATCGGCTATGCCGGGCAGAACGGCCGCGAATATGTCGGCATCGGATCGGTGATGCGCGAACGCGGCTTGCTGGGCACCGGGCCGGGCCAATATCCCGGTTCGATGCAGGGCATCATGGCCTATCTGCGCGAGCACCCTGCGGATGGCGACGCGCTGATGCGGATGAACCAGAGCTGGGTGTTCTTCAGCGAATTGAAGGGCGATGGGCCGCTCGGCGCGCTGGGCGTGCCGGTGCGGCGGCAAAGCTCGGTTGCGGCGGACCCGAATTTCGTGCCGCTGGGCGCGCCGGTGTGGCTGGCGATGGACCGCCCCGAGGCGGGCGGGCTGTGGATCGCGCAGGATACCGGCGGGGCGATCAAGGGCGCCAATCGCTTCGACACATTCTGGGGTGCGGGTGAGGATGCGCGCACGATTGCGGGCGGAATGAGCGCACGCGGGCAGGCGCTGTTGCTGCTGCCCAAGGGGACGGTCGAGCGACTGCGCAACCGGCGGTGAGCCACCCGCGCGGCCTGACTGCGGCCGAAGCGGCCGTGTGGGATCGTGTCGCCGCGACGGTGAAGCCGTTGCATCCTGCGCGTCCGCCCGAAAAGCCGAAGGCCGCGCCGCCCCCTCCACCAGCTGCTCCGGCAAGACCTCCCGGCGGAAAGCTGGTGCGCCCGCCGCAGGCGGTACCTGTGGCCAAGCCCGCGCGCGTGGCCCGGGCCAGCGCGACCCCGGTTGCGATTGCCGCCTCGCTCGCGCCCGCGCCGCTACCGGGCGGCGATGTCGGGCTCGATTCGCATTGGGGCCGCCGCTTCAAATCGGGGGTCGTGGAGCCCGAGCTGACGCTCGATTTGCACGGCCACACGCTGGATACCGCGCATAGGCGGCTCGATGACGGACTGATGCAGGCCAAGGCGATGGGCGCGCGGGTGGTGCTGGTGATCACCGGCAAGCCGCGCCCATCGGAACATGCCGACCGGGGCGAACGGCGTGGCGCAATCCGCGCGAATATCCTCGACTGGCTGGCCGCCGGCCCGCATGGGAGCGACATCGCCGCCGTGCGCGCCGCGCATCGCAGGCATGGTGCCGACGGGGCGCTCTACCTGATCCTCAAGCGGCGGCGCTAGACTAGGTTGCCCGCTGCGTCGGTCGGCGGAAGGCGGGAGTTCCGGCCGCCAGCGCAAATGGAGACGACCGGAACCCTGCGACCCGAGGGCTCGTGCCCGCCGGGTTTTAGTCGGTGCAGGCCGTGGGCCCGCGGAGGTGGCGCCCTATAGGAGCGGCAACTGAATACCAGCTGTCAGCCGCGATCCTGCCCTGGCGAATACGTATGCAGTTCAGGCGCCGACCTTCTCGCTCTCAACCGGCGCGTTGCGGATCAGGTAATCGAAAGCACTAAGCGCCGCCTTCGAGCCTTCGCCCATGGCGATGATGATCTGCTTGAACGGCACGGTGGTGCAGTCGCCCGCGGCGAAAATGCCGGGCAGATTGGTCGCAGCGTGGCTGTCGATCACGATCTCGCCGAACTTGCTCAGCTCCAGCCCGCTGTCCTTGAGCCATTCGGTGTTGGGGACGAGGCCGATCTGGACGAACACGCCTTCGAGATCGACGCGCACTTCCTCACCGCTGTCGCGCTGCTGGTAGACCAGCCCGTTGACCCGCTCGCCATCGCCGGTGATCTCGGTGGTGCGGGCCGAGACGATGATGTCGACATTGGTCATCGAGCGCAGCTTGGCCTGCAGCACTTCGTCGGCGCGCAGCTTGCTGTCGAATTCGATCAACGTCACATGGCCGACGATCCCGGCAAGGTCGATCGCGGCTTCGACCCCGGAATTGCCGCCGCCGATCACCGCCACCCGCTTGCCCTTGAACAGCGGGCCGTCGCAATGCGGGCAATAGGCAACGCCGCGGTTGCGATATTCGAATTCGCCCGGCACGCCGAGGTTGCGCCAGCGCGCGCCGGTCGACAGGATCACGCTGCGCGCCTTCAGCGATGCGCCGTTCTCCAGCTCGACCGTGTGATAGCCGCCCGCTTGCGTCGCGGGCACCAGCCGGGTCGCCTTCTGCAAGTTCATCACGTCGATGTCGTATTCGGCGACATGCGCCTCGAGCTGGGCGGCAAGCTTGGGGCCTTCGGTATAGGGTACCGAAATGAAGTTCTCGATCCCCATCGTGTCGAGCACCTGGCCGCCGAACCGCTCGGCCGCGATGCCGGTGGAGAAGCCCTTGCGCGCGGTATAGACGCTGGCCGCCGCCCCGGCGGGGCCGCCGCCGATCACCAGCACTTCGAACGGGGCCTTGTCGGCGATCTTCGCTGCGGCCTTGGCGGTAGCGCCGCTGTCGAGCTTGGCGATGATTTCCTCGACGCCCATCTTGCCGCTGGCGAACATCTCGCCGTTGAGGAAGGTCGCGGGCACGGCCAGCACGTTGCGCTTCTCGACCTCTTCGGCAAAGGCGCCGCCTTCGATCAGCGTCGCGTGGATGCGCGGATTGGTCAGCGCCATCAGCGTCAGCGCCTGCACCACATCGGGGCAGTTGTGGCAGCTGAGCGAGAAATACATTTCGAAATCATAATCGCCATCGAGCGCGGCGATCTGGTCGAGCACGTCCTGCTCCACCTTGGGCGGGTGGCCGCCGGCCCACAGCATGGCCAGCACCAGCGAGGTGAATTCATGCCCCATCGGCAGGCCGGCGAAACGCACCATGCGCGCCGGATCGGATTCGCGCTGGATCGCAAAGCTCGGCTTGCGGGCATCGGTGCCGTCGAACCGCGCGCTGACCTTGTCCGAAAGCGCCGCGATTTCCTCGACCAGTTCGCGCGTCTGCACGCTCTTGGGATCGTCACCCAGCGACGCGACGAGCGCGATCGGTTCGCGCAGCATGGCGAGATATTGCTTCAGCTGGCCGGTGAGATTGGCATCGAGCATGGCGGGTTCCTGATCTGGCTTCCGCAGGGTGCGGGGAGGCGGTCTGGGAGGTAAGTCTGGAGGCTGCGCTCAGGCGAGGCGGGGTTCCGGCGATGCGGCCCGGGGACACGGGGGAGGGGGAATTGCATCCCCGGGCCGATCTGGGCGGCCCCGCCCATTGCGGGGCCCAGGATCGCGTCAAGCCTTAGAGCTTGCCGACGAGGTCGAGCGAAGGGGCGAGGGTTTCGTCGCCTTCTTCCCACTTGGCCGGGCAGACCTGGCCGGGGTG
>JACXVD010000037.1 GCA_014763545.1 Sphingomonadales bacterium | reverse complement strand
GGAGTCGGCGTGCCCGAGCTTGGCGGGGGCGAGCTGCCGCCGCCGCCACAGGCCGACAGCGTAAGTGCAAGCGCGCAAGCCGATGCAGCCAGCGCCAATCGAACAGATGCCATGTTCCCGTCCCTCTCCCACGGGCGCCGTTGCACCCGATCCCCGGCGTGAAAAGCCACGCTCGCAACCACTTAAACGGGATTTACCCGACAGCAATACGGATGGCCCGGCAAGCTGGTGAAATCCCTAACGGTATCTGTGGAAATCTTGTCCGACGCCAGTCGAGGCGAATGCGCCCTTGGTCGAGTGCTGCGGTTGCAATTGCAATCAATCTCGGGTTCAAGCTCGGCTCGCTAGAACAAGACCATAAGTGCCCGCCGCACGCACGGTGCGGCGTCGCCCGATACTCGAAACTGCCCCAGGGGACTGAAGCTATGACCAAGGCAAGGCTGCTCGCCGCCAGCGCAATGATTTCCGCCACCATGCTCGCAGGATGCGCCACGATGGATACCGCCACCCAGACCGCCAGTGCGTCCACCGCCGAACCGGCGCCGCTGCCGCAGGCGACCGGCTATTTCGCGCAGGAAAGCACCCTGCCCTTCCAGGCGCCCGACTTCACCCAGATCAAGGACGAGGATTACAAGCCCGCCTTCGAACAGGCGATGGCGATCCATGCTGCGGAAGTCGACCGGATTGCCGACAACCCCGCCGCGCCCACTTTCGACAACACGATCCTCGCGCTCGAAAAGTCGGGCCGCATGCTCGGCCGCGTCTCGGCGGTGTTCTATGCGCTGACCGGATCGAACACCAACGACACGCTCGATGCGATCGACGCGGAGATGGGCCCCAAGCTGTCGGCCCATTTCGACAGCATCGCGCTCAACCCCAAGCTGTTTGCGCGGGTGAAGGCGGTGTACGACCAGCGCGACACGCTGGGCCTCGATGCCGAAGACAACAAGCTGCTCGAAGAAACCTACGACAACATGGTCCATGCCGGCGCGCTGCTGACGCCCGAACAGAAGACCGAAGTGGTCCAGATCAACCAGGACCTGTCCACCGCCACCACCGAATTCGGCCAGCGCGTGCGCAACGCCACGGTCGACGGCGCGCTGATCGTCGACAGCAAGGAAGCGCTGGCGGGCCTGTCGGACACCGAAATCGCCGCCGCCGCCAAGCTGGCCGCCGACAAGGGCATGCCGGGCAAATATGCCATCGCGCTGCAGAACACCACGCAGCAGCCGCTGCTGCCGTCGCTCGAAAACCGCGAGACGCGCAAGGCGCTGTTCATGGCCGGATACGACCGTGCGGTGAAGGGCGACAAGGACGACAGCCGTGCACTGATCGCCACCATCGCCAATTTGCGTGCGCGCAAGGCCGCGCTGTTCGGCCAGCCCGACTGGGCCAGCTATGTCATGTATGACCGCATGGCCAAGAACCCGGCCACCGCGCTGAAATTCATGGAAGACATGGTCCCCGCCCTCGCCGCCACCCAGCGCCGCGATGCCGCCATGCTGGACGAACAGATCAAGGCCGATGGCGAGGATTTCAGCGTCCAGCCGTGGGACTGGTATCGCTATGCCGAACAGGTCCGCAAGGCGAAGTACGACCTCGACGAAAACGCGGTGAAGCCCTATTTCCAGATCGACCGCGTGCTGGAAGACGGCGTGTTCTACGCCGCCAACCAGCTCTATGGCCTGACCTTCAAGAAGCGCACCGACCTGCCGGTCTACCAGGAAGACGTCAGCGTCTACACGGTCTACGACAAGGACGGCAGCGAGCTGGGCCTGTTCTATTTCGACCCCTACCAGCGCCCCAACAAGCGCGGCGGCGCGTGGATGTCGAACTTCGTCGACCAGAGCCACCTCTATGGCACCAAGCCGGTGGTCTACAACGTGCTCAACATCCCCAAGGCACCCGCGGGCGAACCGCAACTGGTCAGCTATGACTGGGTGGAAACGATGTTCCACGAATTCGGCCATGCGCTGCACGGCCTGTTCGCCAACCAGAAATACACCTCGCTTTCGGGCACGGCGGTCGCGCGCGACTTCGTCGAATATCCCAGCCAGGTGAACGAGATGTGGGCGAGCGACCCCAAGGTTCTGGCCCATTACGCCAGGCACTACGAGACGGGCGAGCCGATCCCGATGGAGCTGATCCAGAAGATCGACCGCGCATCGAAGTTCAACCAGGGTTACGATTTCGGCGAAGTGGTCGAAGCCGCGCTGCTCGACATGAAGTGGCACGCGCTGACCCCGGCGCAGGCCGCCGCGATCAAGACCCCGGCCGATGTCGATGCCTTCGAGAAGAAGGCGCTGGGCGAGCTGGGGCTGGAAATCGGGCTGGTGCCGCCGCGCTATCGCAGCAGCTATTTCAACCACATCTTCTCCGATCCGGTCGGCTATTCGGCGGGCTATTACTCCTACCTGTGGACCGCGATGCTCGACCGCGACAGCCGCAAGTGGTTCCGCGACCATGGCGGGCTGACCCGCGAGAATGGCGACCACTTCCGCGCCACCGTGCTCAGCCAGGGCGGGACGCAGGATTACTTCAAGATGTTCGAAGCCTTCAGCGGCCACGCGCCCGATGTCGAGCCGCTGCTCGAAGCGCACGGCCTGACCGGCGGCGACAGCGGCAAGTAAGCCCGCGCCATTGCGAAATCGAGGAGGGGCGGCCCGCAAGGGTCGCCCCTCTTTGCATCTTGTCGCTGCGGGCGAATTGGGTCACACCCCGGGCATGGCGGAGGCGAGTGCGAACAGCCCGGAAATCCAGCGGCTGAGCGCGGTCGAACGCGAAATCCTGCGCTGCGTCGCGATCGGCGAAGTGGCCGATTTCACCGGCAAGAAATGGTCCCGCTCCCGCAAGGTCGATGGCCGCCCGGTGGTCGCGGCGAAATTCCTCGCGGATCTGTGGCTGGGGATGCATTCGGTGCGGGTGCATCCCTTCGGGATCAACATCAAGGGCTTGCATGTCGGAGGCGCAGTCGAACTCGGCGGAGCGCGTGTCGATGCAAGGATGCGCACGCCACTGATCGGTTTTGTCGCGATCGACTGCCGCTTCACAGGCCGGTTCGGCATCGACAATGCCAAGGTGGAAACGGTCGCTTTCTATGACTGCGTTTTCGATTCCCCTCAACAGGGGCGCGCATGCGTGTCGGCCGGTTCGGCGGAAATCATCGGGCAGTTCGGCATGTCGGGCTGCAAGCTGGGCGGCACTCTGGTCCTGCGCAATGCCGTGATCGACGACGATTTGGGGATTTACGACACTACGGTAGAAGCCGGGATCTGGGCAGAGGGCGCCGAAATAAGGGGCAATGCCACTTTCCGCACGGCGAGAATCGCCAACTCTGCCAATGCGATCAGCCTGTACGATGCGATTGTGGCCGGGAAAGTCGAAATATCGCACTGCGTCCTGGAGGGCGGCCTCGTCGTAATCCAGCTAAGCGCAGGTGCTGTGACCCTGTCACACACCAGCCTATCCGGCCCATTCGGCAGGCTCGCCGCGAATTTTGCCAGTGTCGCCCACAGTTTGCACATCACCCATTGCCGCCTCGAAAAGGGCGCCACCTTGGCGGGCTGCAAAATCGGCGGACAAATCTTCATCAACCGGTCCCGGATCGGATCGGCTGCACCGGACCCGTGGGCTCTGACTGTGTCATCCGCGACCGTCGCCATTTCTGTGATGATCCAATCGTGCCGGATAAATGGCGGGATTCGAGCCTACGATCTCGACAGCGGAGAACATCTGCGATTGCAGCATATCAGCTGCCGGCTGCCCGGCAGCAATCTGATCGGCCTCGATCTCACGCGCTGCACCGTCGCCAGCCTCGATTTCCAGAACTGCTTCATCGGCGGACAGACCAAGCTCGATCACGCCAAGCTGGGCCGCGCGGATATCTACGATTGCACGATCGATATGCGTGGCCGGCGGGGCAGGATGGTGCTCGGCGACGATGTTGTCGTCCGCTTTCCCGGGCTCACCCTTTATGGCGCGGTGATCGACCGCGATCTGGTGATCAACGGTTCTTCGGCGCAGAGTGGATGCGCGATCGATGGCGGGCTCAGTGTGGTTAGCATGCACTGCGGCGGGCACATGGTCGTTCGCCAATGCTGGCTCGGCAAGGAAGGTTTGGAGAACTCGCTCAACGCCTGGGACCTGAAGGCGGCATTGATCGAGATCGACCGCTGCATGCTCCCCTCGGGCCTCGATGCAAGCGATCTTCAAACGGCAGACATGCGCCTGAAATCGAGTGTCTGCTGCGCGCCGACATCGGGACCGTCGGAATATATCGCCGCCAATCTGATGGGCGCGCGGATTGGCAGATCCTGCACCATTGGCAACGATCCTGGCGAAGGCAAGTCCTTGCTCCAGCTGATCGGATCGCTGGTTCTGGCGGATGGCGAAGTAGGCAACACGCTGTGGCTGCAGGGGCTCGTGCAGTCGCAGCCTGCACTCCATGCCGTGGAATCGTGGGCCGGAGGATTTTCGGCAACCGGCGCGCGGCTGGGTGATGTCTATTTCGGCGAAGAAACCGCGAATGGGCGCGTTGCAGCGTTCGAAGGATGCCTGGCGCTCGACCGCGCGACGATAAAGTCGTTACGCCTCTACGCGAGCCTATCGGCTAGCGCACGGCAGAAGGGAACTGCCCGGTCATTCGCGGATAGTGACGGGGACGATTGCTCGCGCGGCAAATGGGGCGTCGCGCTGTCGCTGCTTGGGGCCACGGTCGAACGCGGACTGTCGATCCATGGGGCGAAACTGAGCGGCATGGCCGATCTCAAGAACTTCACCGCCGCAGCCATGCTTGACAAGGGCGGCAGGAACTGGGCCGAGGCCGGGCTCGAACCGGGTCAGATCAGGCTCGACGGCTTGAGTTTTGCCGATCTCGACGACGATACCGATGCGGGCGCGGAGGCGGGTGGGACGACCGCGCATCCGGCGGGCGTGGTGCAGCGGCGGCTCGACTGGCTGGCGATGCAATATCCGGGCGGTGAGCCGGATGCGGGGTGCTTCACGCCGCAACCCTACGAACAGCTCGCCAGCCATTATGCCTCGCTGGGCGACGAGCGCGCGCGGCGGCAGGTGCTGGTGCGCAAGCGGCAGCTGCAGCGCCGGCACAGCGGGCTCGGCTGGATCGAGCGGCAGGTCTCCGGCCTGCTCGGGCTGACCAGCCATTACGGCTATTCGCCAGGCCGGGCGAGCCTGTCGAGCGCGGTGCTGGTCGCGCTGGGGACGCTGGCGGCATGGTGGCTGCACCATATCGGCGCGATCGTGCCGTCGGGTGACGGGGCGGAGCGGATTTTCTCGCCGCTGCTTTATGCGATCGACATGGCGGTGCCGTTTCTCGACCTGGGGCATGACAGCGCCTGGCGGATCGACCCCGCGCAGATCGCCGATTTCCCCGGGCGTACGCTGGCGCTCGGGCTGGCGGAGGCGCTTTACCGGCTGGCCGGGCTGGTGATGCTGTCGATCACGGTGCTGACCTTCTCGGGGATATTGCACGAGAAGGACTGAGCGCCCGCGCGCCCGGTTCGCCCAGCCAATGCGCATCCACGCCCCAGACGCGGGCGATGATTGCGGGCGACAGCGCATCCTCACCCTCACCCTCGGCAGCGATGCGTCCGCCATCGAGCACCAGCACGCGGTCCGCATGGTTCATCGCCAGCGCGAGGTCGTGTAGCACCAGCACCACCCCTGCCCCCGCATCCGCCGCGCGGCGCAGATGGCCGAGCAGCGCGAGCTGGTGCGCGAGGTCGAGCGCGGCGAGCGGTTCGTCGGCGAGGATCCAGCGCGGGCTCCCGGCCAGCACGCGGGCCAGCAGGGCGCGTGCCTTCTCGCCGCCCGAAAGAGTCGAAACGGGGCGCTGCGCCAAGGCTTCGAGGTCGAGCGCAGCCAGCGCCGCCTCCACCTGCGCGTCGCCCGCATCGCCATGCGGCAGGCGGCCGAGCGCGACGAGGCTGCGCACCGCGACATCCCATGCGATTTCGCCATCCTGCGGCAGGTAGCCGATCGCCTGCGCCCGCTCGCGCGGATGGAGCGCGGCGAGCGGCGCCCCGTCCAGCGCGACCTCCCCCGCATCGGGCGTGACCAGACCCGCAAGGCAGGCGAGCAGGCTCGACTTGCCCGCCCCGTTCGGGCCGCAGATCGCGGTGATCGTGCCGGGCGCAAATTCGGCGGAGATCTCCGCCAGCCGCCCGGCAAGCGCGAGGTCGCGCGCTGCCAGCATCATGCCAGCCGCCCCCCGCTGCCGCGCCGCATGCGCAGCAGCAGCCACAGGAAGAACGGCGCGCCGACCAGGCTGAGCGCGATGCCCAGCCGCAATTCGGTGACGGTGGGCAGGATGCGGCAGATGCAGTCCGCCACCAGCACCAGCAGTGCGCCTGCCAGCGCGCTGGGCACGATCAGCTGCGAAGGGCGCCGGTCGGTCAGCGGGCGCACGAGATGCGGCACGATCAGCCCGACGAAGCCGACGATCCCCGCCACCGCGACGCCGCTGCCCACCGCCAGCCCGACCCCGGCGATCAGCCATGCCTGCAGCATCGCGGGCCGCATGCCCAGCGAACGGGCCGCCGCATCGCCCAGGATCAGCGCGTCGAGCCCCCGCCCCGCGACCATCAGGCAGGCGATCCCGGTCAGGGTGAGCGGCGCGGCGAGCCATACGTCGCCCCACCCGCGATCGGTCAGCGCACCCATCAGCCAGCTGACGATCTCGCTCATCGCGAAGGCATTGGGGGCAAGCGAAATCATCAGGCTGGTCAGCGCCCCCGCCAGGCTGGCGATCATCATCCCGGCCAGCGTGAACAGCGCAATGCCCTGCGTGCCGCTGGCGGTGCGCCCGGCGATCAGCGCCAGCAGCGCCATCGCTCCCGCCGCCCCGGCCAGAGCGAACAGCGGCAGCAGGATGGGACTGGCGGCATAGCCGAACCAGAAACTCGCCACCGCGCCCAGCGCCGCGCCCGGGGCAATGCCGAACAGCCCGGGATCGGCCAGCGGGTTGCGCAGGTAACCCTGCATCGCCGCCCCGCTCGCCCCCAGCCCCGCGCCGATCACCAGCGCCAGCAGGCTGCGCGGCAGGCGCAGCTCCGCAAGGATCACCATCGCATTGGGCGTCGCCCCGAAATCGAGCCACACCCGCCCGGCGAGCAGCGACAGCGGGAAGGCGATGGCGAGCAGCAGCAGCAGCATCGGGACGGGGCGGGTCATCGCGCCACCCCCCGCCTCACCTCGCCCAGCCGCTGCGCCGCGCGGATGATCGTCGGGCCGCCGCAATAGAGCAGATTGGGCGCAAATTCCGCGCGCTGCATCTGCGGCACGGCACGCAGCGCGGGATGGTGCTGCATCCGTTCCTGCCCGGCGACCAGCAGCACACGCGGCGGGTCGGCGAGCAGGCTTTCGAGCGAAAGGTAATCCGCCTGCCCCATGCCGCGTGCGGCGCTCTGGCTGGCGAAGCCGGTGCGCGCCATCAACTCGCTCACCAGCTGGTCGCGGCCGGGCACGATCCCGTCGGGCTGCCACAGGATCGCGGAGACCGGCGGCCCGCGCCACGCATTGGCTGCCAGCGCCGCCTCGATCCGCGCGACCAATTCCTCGCCCCGCTCCGGATGGCCCGCCAGCGTCGCCAGCGCGCGCACCTGTGCCTCGCTCGCGGCCACATCGCCGACGATGCCGAAGGTCTCCACCCTGATCCCCAGCCGCGTGAAGGCGCTGCGGGTGGCAGGCGGCAGGAAACTGCCCGCCACCACCACATTGGGCTTGAGCGCCAGTACCTCCTCCACCGTGCCGCCGGTCGCGGGCAGGCGGCGCGCGGTTGCCGGGTCCATCGAGGTGGACCGCGCATCCTGGCTGTAGTGGCTGATCGCCAGCAATTGGCCCGGCCCCGCCACTTCGGCCAGCACCGCATCGGTGCAGGGATTGAGGCTGACGATGGTGGGGCGATCCCGCTCCACCGGCGCGGGGGCAGCGGCTGCCGTGCAGCCCCCCAGCACCAGCGCGAGCAGGATCGCCAGCCGCGTCACATCCGCGCCCTCACCCCGGCGAACACGCCGCGCGGCACGGAATTATACCCCGCCACCGTCTGGTATTCCCGGTCGAACACATTCTCGACCCGCCCGAACACTTCGACCGCCTCGGTCACCGGGAAGGAGGCGCGCAGGTCGAGCACGGCATAGCCGCCCAGCCGGATATTGTTGGCGGCATCGTCGAAACTGCGGCCCGCCAGCCGCAGGTCGGCGCCAAGCACCAGCCCGCCGCGATCCCAGGCAGAACCCAGCCCGCTGTCCCAATCGGCATAGAAGGTCGCGCTGTGGCGCGGACGGCGGGCGAGATCCCGGCCGGTCGCCTTGTCGCGGGTGGCGACGAAGCTGTAGGCACCGCCCAGCGAGAGCGCGTCCGACAACGCATAATTCGCCTCGATCTCCAGCCCCTGCGCGCGTGCACGCCCGGTGTTGAGATACACGCCATAGGGATGCGCCGCATCGTAAGCGAAGCCGATCAGCTGCTCGCTCTCGCGGCGGAAGGCGGTGAGCGCGTAATGCAGACCCCGCCCGCGCTCGCCCTTCTCCACCGCGATATCGACGCTGGTCGATTGTTCGGGCTGCAAGTCGGGATTGCCGTAGGAACTGTAGAGCTGGAACAGCGTCGGCGCCTTGAACCCTTCGCCCAGGCTGGCGCGCAGCCGCCAGTCGTTGCCCAGGCCATAGCTGATGTCCGCGCCGAAGGTGGCATGGGTGCCGAACCGCTGGTGGTCGTCCACCCGCCCGCCGAGATGCGCGGCCAGCCCGCCCATCGCCCAGCCGAGCTGGAGGTAACCGCCGGTGCTGTGGGTGCGGGCCGCCGCATCATAGGTGGTCGCGTAATCGCTCCACGCATGCTCCCCGCCAAAGGCCAGCGCCAGCCCGCCGATCAGCCGGTATTCGCCGCGCAGCAGCACCTGCTGCGAACGCCCGTCGCCCGAATAGGTCGGCGCAGTGCCGAAGGTCGGATCGAAATAGTCGCGCGAGGTATCGGCGATCGAATAGGCGGCGCGCAGGGTCAGGTCGTTGCCGTAGTAATTCAGCCCCGCCGCGCCCGACCAGCGCTCGGTCCGCTGCGTTTCGGCGGTATCGGCCAGCGTGTAGGCGGGCGCGGGATAGCCGTCGATGTCGAGCTTGCCCCGGCTCCATTCGCCGCGCACGAACGCCTCCAGTTCGGGCGTGACGTCGACGAAGGCCGAACCGCCGAGCGCGAGCTGGTCGTACCCGTCCGGCTCGGTGCCGCCGGCGGCGGCGGAAAAGCCGTCGGTGCGATACCAGCTACCCGCGAGGCCGACGAAATAGCCGTCGCCCGCGACGCCGCCATTGCCGCGCAGGAAGGCGGTGTTGCGCGAACCATACTCGGCGCTGGCGGCAAACCCGTCGTCGCGGCGGGTTGCCACATCCATCACCCCGCCGATCGCATCCGATCCCCAGACGACCGAGTTCGATCCGCGCGTCAGGTCGATCTTGCCCACCATGCCGGTGAACAGATTGCCGAAGTCGAACCCGCCCGCGGGCGAGGCCGGGTCGGCCACCGGCACCCCATCGACCAGCACCAGCAGCTGTTCCGAACCGGCGCCGCGCACGCTGACGCTGGTGACGCTGCCCGGCCCGCCACTGCGCGACAGGGTCACGCCGGGCGCGCGTGCCAGCACGCGGGCGATATCCGCGCCCTGCACGCTGTCGATCTCGCGCGTGTCGATGATCGACACCGACTGGCCGGTATTGGTGACCGCCGTATCCAGCCCATTGGCGGTGACGGTGATCGGCGCCACCCGCAGGTCGGCAATCACGATCTTGTCGCAGTCGGCGCAATCGTCGCCAGGCGCCTGATCCTGCGCCCACGCGGCGGAGGGCACTGCAAGCACACAGAGCCCGGCAAAAATAGGGAATTTGGACATAATACCTCCAACCATTGAACGACATGCCGTTCATGGCGAGAGGCCCGCGCGCTTTGCATCTGCGCGCAGTCCACGCTGCATTCCGGTACACCCCGCCCGGCGCGGAACGACCGTCTCGGGCAGGTCTCCTGGCTCCCGGATCGTCGCTTTCCCGCCGCCTTCCCGCACCTTGCGGCGCAGTGGCATATGGCGGGATCGCTCCCCGGTCACAGTTGCGGGGGCAGCCGGGGAATAGCACCCCGTTCCCTCTTAGGCCCGCCTGCCGGTGACGGCGCTTGGGCAACCCATGACGTGCTGCGCCGCCTAGCGACAGTGGCTGCGCAGGGCAAGAGCCGCCGCGCTAGGGAAATCTTCACCACCCGGCTTAACCCTTGCTTGCGACCTGTCCTGCCAAGGGACAGCGGCGAGGATGCGCTCGCCGGTAATCGGTGCCGGTGATACGCGCCAAGGCGCGCACCGGGCCGGCATCGAGCCAGGACCGGGACAGCATAGGGAAACCCGATTGGACACTGCCGCCATCCTGCCTGTGATTCTTGCCGAGGGCGACGAACGCCCGGCGGAATTCCACGCACGGCTGGTGCGCGCGCCGCGCACATTGCGCCGCAGCCGGGGCAAGGTGCAGCTGCGCATGCCGCGCCACTATGGGCGGCGGCTGGTCGCGCTGGCGGCAGCGGTGGCGGTGCCCGCGATGGCGGCGCCGGCCGACTGGCATGGCCTCGCCCCGTCGCTGCTGGCGTCGGGCGACAGCGACCAGCCGGCAGTGCCGATGCCATTCGAGCGCGCGGGGCAGAGCTTTCCCGGCAGCGCCTTCTACTATCTCGAGGATGCGCCCAAGATCGCACCCGAACCGTCGCTGCCTGGCGTGTTCGATGCGCTCAATCCCTTCGGCGGCAAGGATGCGGACGATGCCGCGCTGGTGCAGGCGCATGTTTCCGGCCCGGCCGCGCGCAGCTTCTTCTTCAGCGGCAACGGCACCGACCGCATGCGCGCCGAACAATGCCTGTCGCTGGCGGTCTATTACGAAGCCGCGAGCGAAAGCCTCGAGGGGCAGCGCGCGGTGGCGCAGGTGGTGCTCAACCGCGTCGCGCACCCGAGCTATCCCGACAGCGTGTGCGGCGTGGTGTTCCAGGGCAGCGAACGGGTGACCGGCTGCCAGTTCAGCTTCACCTGCGACGGCTCGCTCAGCCGCAAACCCTCGGCAGACGGCATGGCCCGGGCCCGGATGGTGGCGCGCGATGCGCTGGCGGGCGAAGTGTTCCGGCCGATCGGCCTGGCGACGCATTACCACGCCGCCTATGTCCACCCCTATTGGGCGGACAGCCTCGACAACGTCGGGCGGATCGGGCTGCACATCTTCTATCGCTGGCGCGGCGCGGCGGGCAAGTCGAACGCCTTCAGCGAAGCCTATCGCGGTGGCGAGCCTGCAGCCGCGCCGCATCCGCGCAGCGCGGTGGTCGAAAGCGCTGCGGCAACCGATCCGGTCGCGCTCGCCCGCGCCTTCGAGGAAGGTCGGCGCAAGGCCGAAGGCGAAGCGCGCAGCCACACGGCAGGGCCGCCGCCAGCCTATAGCGCATCGGTCGAAGCGCGCGGCGGGGAGGCGCTCTATCGTGCGGAAAACCTGCCTTCGGCCAGCACGGTGAAGGCCGAATACGCCAATTCGGGCCGCTGGATCGGGCAGCCCGGCCAGGCCCCTGCCGCCCCCGCGCAGTAGGCGCGCCGTGGCCGCGAAATGGGGCATGGAAATCAGGGTTAATCGCCTCTCAACCGTGACCCGGAACCATCCCTTAGGAAGCCTGCAGATAAAGGGGCGCCTTCACGCACTCTCGACGAGGATTCCAGCCGCATGACGGTCCATTTTGCCGCCGCGCGTTCGCCTGTGTGTTCGCCCATCGCGAAGGCGCTCGCCCGCAAGTCCTGCGGCAAGGTGGCCAACGACAATGACGGCGCCGGCGATGACGACCGGCTGCTGCATGCCGCGCTGCGCCACTTCGCCGAACATGGGCTGGGCGCCGCGCATCAGGCGCGCAAGCAGGCCCAGGCCGCCTTCTTCGCCGGGGATCGCCAGGCCTACGACTGGTGGCTTTCGATCTGCCGCACGCTCGACCGGCGGCTGGCGAACGGGCTGGAACGCGAGACGGAAGAACAATCCTTCCCCGCCTGACGCTCGACCGGCAATAGCGCCGAAGCCCGCCAATCCCGGGGGCTCAGGCACCCTACCTGACCGGGCGTTAACCGAACAGTGACCATCTCGCGCTATCGCCTTGGTGTTAGTGAGGAGTGGCACAATCCCGAACGTGCGCAAGTTCTGGCGGAAGACGCATCGGGGCGACGCCCTGAGCGCGCAGGTGCAACGCCTGCTCGTCCGGACTCTCTATACCCAGCCGACCAGTCTCGCGATCGGGGCGATCAACGGGATCGTGTCCAGCGCGGTCGCCGCCTGGCTGACCAATTCGCCGCTGCTGTGGGTCGGATGTGTCGCCCTGTCGCTGGTCGCGGTGGCGCGGGTCACCGCCGCATTCGGCCTTTCGCCCGACGATAGCGGCCGCAGCACGCGCCAGCTTGAACTCGTGTACGAAACGGGCGCCTTCTCTTACGCCTTCCTGCTCGGCGCACTGGCCGGAATCACCATCCTGATCGAGGCATCGGCGCCGGTGCAGGTGCTGATGGTCGCCAATGCGATGGGTTACGGCATCGGCATTTGCGCGCGTAACGCAGGCCGCCCGACGATTGCGCTGGGGCAGTTGTTCCTGACCTCGCTGCCGGTGATGAGCGCCGCCTTTATCGAAGGATCGGTGGCGATGCTGCTGTTCGGCGCCAACATGGTGCTGCTGGTCCCGGCGATGGCTTCGATCACGATCAACGTCTTCACCGTGTTGCGCCAGTCTTTCGCGCAGGCCGAAAAGAGCGCCAAGCTGGCGGAAGAAATGCAGATCCTGGCGCGCACCGACGTGGTCACCGGCCTCGCCAACCGCGCCGGTCTCAACCACCAGCTCGAAGAACTGGTCGCGGGTATGGAACCCGACCAGATGTTCGCCATGTTCTGGCTCGATCTCGACCACTTCAAGGAAGTGAACGATATCCTGGGCCACACCACCGGCGACGACCTGCTGCGCCAGGTGTCCGAACGGCTGACCGCCTATGCCCCCGACGGGTCGATCATCTCGCGCTTCGGCGGCGACGAATTCGTGGTGGTGGCCGAGGTCAAGCATCGCGCCGATTGCGAGATGCTGGCAGGCGTACTGCAGCAGGAACTCTCGCGCAGCTATGCACTGGCGGAAGATCGCGTGCAGGTCGGCAGCTCGATGGGCATTGCCCTGATGCCCGAAGATTCGAAGGATCTTCACGGGCTGATGCAGGCTGCGGACCTCGCGCTCTACCACGCGAAGATCAACGGGCGGAACCAGGCCAATTTCTTCACCCCGTCGATGACCCGCGAGCTGGTGCGCCGCAAGGAAATCGAGGCCGAACTGCGCGCGGCGATCCAGAAGGACGAATTGTCGATCTTCTTCCAGCCGATCGTGGACCTCGAAACCGGGCGCATCCGCACCTTCGAGGCGCTGGTACGCTGGTTCCACCCCGAAAAGGGCGAATTGCGCCCCGACGAATTCATCCCCGTGGCCGAGGAAACCGGCGTGATCATCACGCTGGGCAACTGGATCACCGCCCAGGCGGCCAAGGCCTGCGCGCAGTGGCCCGAAGACGTGACCATCGCGGTCAACCTCTCGCCCGCGCAGATCAAGGCCCCCGGCGCTGCACTGGGTATCCTGAGCGCGCTGCGCGAGGCGCGGCTCGATCCCTCGCGGCTCGAACTCGAAGTGACCGAGAGCCTGTTCCTCGACGACAGCGAGACGACCACCAATTTTATCGAGGAACTCGCCTCGCAGGGCGTGCGCTTCGCGCTGGACGATTTCGGCACCGGCTATTCCTCGCTCGGCTACATCAACAAATTCCCGTTCAAGAAGATCAAGGTCGATCGCAGCTTCGTGTCGGGCGACCATGCCGGCGGGAAGAGCGAAGCGATCATCCATGCCGTGGCCGAAATGGGCGCGCGGCTGGGAATGGATATCGTCGCCGAAGGGATCGAGACGATCGAGCAGGTCCGTTCGGTGCGCGAACTGGGCTGTACGCTGGGCCAGGGCTATTACTTCAGCCGCGCCGTGCCCGACTACCTCGCCGCCATGCTGCTGGCGCAGGAACGCGAAAGCGAACACGGGCTGCGCCAGGTCGGCTGATCCCTCCCCTGCTGCTGGCCAACGAACGCCAGCCGGGTCAAACGATCGCTTCGCCGCACCTGCGAAACCAATTATCGTCACAAGTGAAACGGCTTTTCGCACCCACTCTTGCAATTGCGAACCATTTGCAAAGATAGTGCTCACTTGCGACTTTTTGCTGGTTGCATTCCCCCCGGCACCCGCCTAGTCCGCCCCTCGAACCAACCGCCGCCCCGCCGCGGGACGTGGGGGCGTGCGTGATTCGTATCGGCTGGCGTTCCCGCAGCAGGGAAAGGTAATACTCGATATGGCCCGCAAGAAGATCGCCCTTATCGGCGCCGGCATGATTGGCGGCACGCTCGCCCACCTCGCGGCGAAGAAGGAAATGGGCGACATCGTCCTGTTCGACATCGCCGAAGGCATGCCGCAGGGCAAGGCGCTCGACCTGTCGCAGTGCGGCCCGATCGAAGGCTTCGACGCCAGCATCAAGGGCACCAATGACTATGCCGACATCGCCGGCGCCGACGTGGTGATCGTCACCGCCGGCGTGCCGCGCAAGCCCGGCATGAGCCGCGACGACCTGCTCGGCATCAACCTCAAAGTGATGAAGTCGGTCGGCGAAGGCATCAAGGCCCACGCGCCCGACGCGTTCGTGATCTGCATCACCAACCCGCTCGACGCGATGGTCTGGGCGTTGCGCGAATTCTCCGGCCTGCCCGCCAACAAGGTGGTCGGCATGGCTGGCGTGCTCGACAGCGCGCGCTTCGCGACCTTCCTCGCCTGGGAATTCGAATGCTCGGTGAAGGACGTCAACGCCTTCGTGCTGGGCGGCCACGGCGATACCATGGTGCCGGTCCTGTCCTATTCCACCATCAGCGGCATCCCGGTGCACGACCTTGCCAAGATCAAGGGTGTCGACGCATCGCGCCTCGACGAGATCGTCGCCCGCACCCGTTCGGGTGGCGGCGAAATCGTCGGCCTGCTCAAGACTGGCTCGGCCTATTACGCGCCCGCCACCAGCGCGATCGCCATGGCCGAAGCCTATCTCGGCGACCAGAAGCGCATCCTGCCCTGCGCCGCCTATGTCGATGGCAAGTACAATGTGAATGGCCTCTATGTCGGCGTGCCCTGCGTGGTTGGCGCCGGCGGCATCGAGGATGTGGTCGAGATCGAACTGTCCGACGAAGAGGCCAAGAACCTCAAGGTTTCGGTCGACGCGGTCGAAGAACTGCTGGTCGCCTGCAAGGGGCTGGATAGCGACCTTGCGTAAGCTTGCGATCATCCTGCTCGGTTCCGCCACGCTCGCCCAGCCGGGCGTGGCGGCAACCCGAATGGAAGCGGCCAGCGCCGCCCAGGCGAGCGAAGCGGTGCGCGAATGCATCGCGATCACCTCGCCCAAGTGGATCGACCTCGCCAAGCTCAAGCAGGACGGCTGGCAGATCGCCACCAAGACCGGGCGCCAGGGGCTGATGCAGATTCGCGGCGTCTACAAGAAGAAGGACAGCGAAGCCTATATTGTCGCCGGGCGCGACGAGTTGCGCGAAAAACGCTGCATGGTCATTGCGCGTCTCGACGCTACTTCATCCTATCACCCGATGGCGGCGCAGATCGCAACCGACCTCGGCAGCCAGCCGAGCCAGGACAATTTCACCTATAGCTGGACCAGCGGCGCGGCGACCGTCGTAATGACGCCCAAGGGCGACCGTGAAAGCCCCACCGCAGAATTCACCATTTCCGCCCGAGAGGACGAAACCCAATGAGCATTCTCGTAGACAAGAACACCAAGGTCATCACCCAGGGGATGACCGGCGCGACCGGCACGTTCCACACCGAACAGGCGCTGGCCTACGGCACGCAGATGGTTGCCGGCGTGACCCCGGGCAAGGGTGGCACGACCCACATCGGCCTGCCCAACTACAACACCGTTGCCGAAGCCAAGGCCGCGACCGGCGCGACCGCATCGTGCATCTATGTTCCGCCGCCGTTCGCCGCGGATTCGATCCTCGAGGCGATCGACGCCGAAATCGAGCTGATCGTCGCCATCACCGAAGGTATCCCGGTGCTCGACATGGTCCGCGTGAAGCGCGCGCTGTCGGGTTCGAAGAGCCGCCTGATCGGCCCCAACTGCCCCGGCGTGCTGACCCCGAACCAGTGCAAGATCGGCATCATGCCCGGCAGCATCTTCAAGGAAGGCAGTGTCGGCGTCGTCAGCCGTTCGGGCACGCTGACCTATGAAGCGGTGTTCCAGACCAGCCAGATCGGCCTTGGCCAGACCACCGCGGTCGGCATCGGCGGCGACCCGGTCAACGGCACCAATTTCATCGACGTGCTGGAACTGTTCCTGGCCGACGATGCCACCAAGTCGATCATCATGATCGGCGAAATCGGCGGCAGCGCGGAAGAAGAAGCCGCCCAGTTCATCAAGGACGAGGCCAAGCGCGGCCGGTCGAAGCCGATGGTCGGCTTCATCGCCGGGCGCACCGCCCCTCCGGGCCGCCGCATGGGCCATGCCGGGGCCATCGTTTCGGGCGGCCAGGGCGGCGCGGAAGACAAGATCGCAGCGATGGAAGAGGCGGGCATCCGCGTTTCGCCTTCGCCGAGCGAGCTGGGCGTCACGCTCGACGCGCTGCTGAAGGAAATCGCCTGATTTCGCGACGTGGAAGGATCGTCCTCCCCGGGACCCTTCCGCGCCGCACAGGCATTGAGACCGTAAACCGGCGCAGCAGCCGGCGCGAAAGGTAGCCCCGATGGGTAACGAGATGCACGATTTCCTTCCCGAGGACCCGCAGCCGGGCCCGTCGTGGCAAAACCCGCGCTGGCCGCTGGTCGGCGGCGATGCGGAAGACGAGCTGACCCGCTCGATGGACCCCACCGCCATGCAGCTGGCGGTCAAGGAAGCCGCGGCCAAGGGCGGCAAGACACTCGATCCCAAGGCGGTGGAGCAGGCGGCGGCGGATTCGATCCGCGCGATGATGCTGGTGCGCACCTATCGCGTGCGCGGCCACCTGGCCGCCAATCTCGACCCGCTGGGCCTGGCGCACCGCGAACAGCCCGCCGACCTGACGCCCGAATATCACGGTTTCACCAGCGATGCGCTGGACCGCCCGATCTATCTCGGCGGCGTGCTCGGCCTCGAATGGTGCACGGTGCGCGAACTCGTGGCGATCCTGCGCAAGAATTACTGCGGCGACATCGGCTTCGAATACATGCACATCGCCGATGTCGAGGAACGGCGCTTCATCCAGGACCGGATCGAAGGCGGCGACAAGTCGATCGACTTTACCGAGCTGGGCAAGAAGGCGATCCTGACCGCCGTGGTCCGCGGCGAGCAATACGAGAAATTCCTCGGCAAGAAATACGTCGGCACCAAGCGGTTCGGCCTCGACGGCGGCGAATCGATGATTCCCGCGCTCGAAGCGGTGATCAAATATGGCGGCCAGCTGGGCGTGCGCGAAATCGTCTATGGCATGGCGCACCGCGGGCGGCTCAACGTCCTCGCGAATGTGATGGCCAAACCCTACAAGGTGATCTTCCACGAATTTTCCGGCGGCACCGCCAATCCGGAAGACGTGGGCGGTTCGGGCGACGTCAAATATCACCTCGGCACCAGCACCGACCGCGAATTCGACGGCGTGCAGGTGCATATGAGCCTGATGCCCAACCCCAGCCACCTCGAAACGGTGGACCCGGTGGTGCTGGGCAAGGTGCGCGCCTACCAGTCGTTCCGCGACGATATCGGCCCCGGCAAGCACAAGACCGTTCTGCCCGTGCTGATCCATGGCGACGCGGCCTTCGCGGGACAGGGCATCGTGTGGGAATGCTTCGGCTTTTCCGGGGTGAAGGGCTACAACACCGGCGGTTGCATCCATTTCGTGATCAACAACCAGATCGGCTTCACCACCAGCCCGCAGTTCAGCCGCGGCTCGCCCTACCCCAGCGACGTCGCCAAGGGCGTGCAGGCGCCGATCATCCATGTGAACGGCGACGATCCCGAAGCGGTCACGTTCGCCTGCAAGCTGGCGATCGACTATCGCCAGACCTTCGGGCGCGACGTGGTGGTGGACATGTGGTGCTATCGCCGCTTCGGCCATAACGAAGGTGACGAGCCGGGCTTCACCCAGCCGCTGATGTACGGCGTGATCCGCAAGCATCCGCCGGTCAGCGAAATCTATGCCCAGCGCCTGCGCGGCGAAGGCGTGATCGACGATGGTTTCCTGCCCGGCGTGATCGACGCTTTCAACAACCATCTGGAAGACGAATTCACCGGCGCCAAGAGCTACAAGTCCAACCATGCCGACTGGTTCGGCGGGCGCTGGACCGGGCTGCATGCCCCGGCCGACCCCGAAACCGCGCGGCGCAACCTGCCCACCGGCATCGAACAGAAGCTGTTCGACAGCCTGGGCCGTACGCTGACCACGGTTCCCGAAGGGCTGACGATCCACAAGACGCTCGGCCGCGTGCTCGATGCCAAGCGCGAGATGTTCAAGACCGGCGAAGGCTTCGACTGGGCGACGGGCGAGGCACTGGCCTATGGCAGCCTCGTCTCCGAAGGCTACAGCGTACGCCTGTCGGGCCAGGATTCGGGCCGCGGCACCTTCAGCCAGCGCCATGCGGTGTGGGTCGACCAGACCGACGAGCACAAATACGTGCCGCTGCAGACCGTGCCGCACGGCCATTTCGAGGTGCACGACAGCCCGCTGTCGGAATATGGCGTGCTCGGCTTCGAATATGGTTATGCCAGCGCCGATCCGAAGACGCTGGTGCTGTGGGAAGCGCAGTTCGGCGATTTCGCCAATGGCGCGCAGATCATGATCGACCAGTATGTCGCCGCGTCGGAGGCCAAGTGGCTGCGCGCGAACGGCATCGTGCTGCTGCTGCCGCATGGCTACGAAGGCCAGGGGCCGGAGCATTCCTCCGCCCGCCTCGAACGCTATCTGCAGCTGTGCGCGGAAGACAATATGCAGGTGTGCAACATCACCACGCCGGCCAATTACTTCCACGTGCTGCGCCGCCAGATGCACCGCCCGTTCCGCAAGCCGCTGGTCATCATGACCCCCAAGAGCCTGCTGCGGCATCCGCTGGCCAAGTCCAATGCCGAGGAATTCCTGGGCGAAAGCCATTTCCGCCGGATCGTGTCCGACACCACCGAGATCGCCGATTCGGCGGTGAAGCGGCTGGTGCTGTGCAGCGGCAAGGTCGCCTACGACCTGCTGCAGAAGCGCGACGAGGCGGGGCTGGACGATGTCTCGATCGTGCGGCTCGAACAGCTCTATCCCTTCCCCGGCGAACCGCTGGCGCTGCGCATCGGGCGCATGGCCAATCTCGAAGAAATCGTCTGGTGCCAGGAAGAGCCGCGTAACCAGGGCAGCTGGTTCTTCGTCGACCGGCTGATCGAAATGGCAGCCGAAGCGGCCGGCAAGCCGGGCATGCGCCCGACCTATGCCGGGCGCGACGCCGCCGCATCGCCCGCCACCGGCCTCGCCAAGCGCCACGAGGAACAGCAGAAGGCGCTGGTCCACCGGGCGCTCGGCCTGGGCGACGACGGCAAGACGCTGGAAAAGACCAGCCGCACCGCGCGCCCGCGCGGCAAGAGCAAATCCTGATCTCCGCTAGATCCTGATCTCCAGGGAAACACAGAACATGGCAACCGAAGTCAAAGTCCCCACCCTTGGCGAATCCGTCGCCGAAGCGACCCTCGGCGAATGGCTCAAGCAGCCGGGCGAAGCGGTCAAGGCCGACGAGCCGATCGCCAGCCTCGAAACCGACAAGGTCGCGATCGAAGTGCCCTCGCCCGTCGATGGCGTGATGAGCGAACAGAAAGTCGCCGTGGGCGACACGGTCGAAGTCGGCGCGCTGCTGGCGCTGATCGAGGAAGGCGGCAAGGCCTCCGCCGCCCCGGCTGCTGCGCCTGCCGCCGCTCCCGCCGCCGCGCCTGCGGCTGCCGCCAAGGACGCACCCTCGGGCGATGCCACCGCGCTTTCGCCTGCCGTGCGCCGCGCCGTGCTGGAACACGGGGTCGATCCCTCGACCATCAAGGGGACCGGCAAGGACGGTCGCCTAACCAAGGAAGACGTGCTGGCCGCCGCGAAGTCCAAGGATGGCTCCGCCGCCCCGGCCGCAAGTCCCGCCGCCGCACCGGCTGCCCCCGCTGCTGCCACGGGTGAGCGCAAGACCGAACGGGTCAAGATGACCCGCCTGCGCCAGACCATCGCCAAGCGGCTGAAGAGTGCGCAGGACAATGCCGCGCTGCTGACCACCTTCAACGATGTCGACATGTCGGCGGTGATCGAGGCGCGCGAGAAGTACAAGGACCTCTTCGCCAAGAAGCACGGCATCCGCCTGGGCTTCATGTCCTTCTTCGCCAAGGCTTCGGTGCTGGCACTCAAGGATGTGCCCGCGGTCAATGCCCAGATCGACGGTGATGAAATCGTCTATCACGATTACGTCGATATCTCGGTCGCGGTCAGCGCGCCCAACGGCCTCGTCGTGCCGGTGGTGCGCGACTGCGACAAGAAGGGCTTTGCCCGGATCGAGCAGGATATCGCCAATTACGGCAAGGCGGCCAAGGAAGGCACGCTGACCATGGACGACATGGCCGGCGGCACCTTCACCATTTCGAACGGCGGCGTGTTCGGTTCGCTGATGTCGACCCCGATCATCAACCCGCCGCAGAGCGCCGTGCTGGGCCTGCACCGGATCGAGGACCGCCCGGTGGTGGTGAATGGCGAAATCGTCATCCGCCCGATGATGTATATTGCGCTCAGCTATGACCACCGCCTGATCGACGGGCGCGAGGCGGTGACCGCGCTCAAGATCATCAAGGACGCGATCGAGGATCCGACGCGGTTGCTGATCGATTTGTGAGGTAATTCAAACCGCGCTCCTGCGAAGGCAGGAGCCCGGAGCGGAGTGGTGAGACGAAACCGGGCTGGGTCTACATCCTCGCAAACAGGCGGAACGGCACCATCTATCTGGGTGTTACGAGCCTACTTGCGCACAGGATCCACCAGCATCTCGAGGGTTGCGTGCCCGGCTTCGCGAAAGAACATGGTTGCCGGACCCTGGTCTGGTTCGAAAGACACGACGACATTCACGATGCGCGGCTACGCGAATTGCGAATGAAGAAATGGAAGCGGGCATGGAAGCTCGGACTGATCGAGAAGGAAAATCCGCAGTGGCGGGATTTGTCCGACAGGATCGAGCACTGAAGGCCTGGGCTCCTGCCTTCGCAGGAGCGCAACGACACGGAGATGAACATGTCGGACTTTGACTACGACGTCCTGATTATCGGTGCTGGACCCGGCGGCTATGTCGCGGCGATCCGCGCGGCGCAGCTGGGGCTGAAGACCGCTTGCGTCGAAGGGCGCGCGACGCTCGGCGGCACCTGCCTCAATGTCGGCTGCATCCCGTCCAAGGCGATGCTCCACGCCAGCGAATATTTCGACGCGGCGAAGAACGGCGCGATGGCGGAGATGGGGATCGACGTGACCCCCAAGCTCAATCTCGACAAGATGCACGCGCAGCGCATCGACGCGGTCGGCGGGCTGACCAAGGGCATCGAATTCCTGTTCAAGAAGAACAAGGTCGACTGGAAGAAGGGCTACGCCAGCTTCGTTGACGCGCACACCGTCAAGGTCGGCGACGAAACCATCACCGCCAAGGAAGTGGTGATCGCCACCGGCTCCAGCGTCACGCCCCTGCCCGGCGTCGAAATCGACAATGACAAGGGGATCGTGGTCGATTCTACCGGAGCGCTCGAACTCAAATCCGTGCCGAAGAAGATGGTGGTGATCGGCGGCGGCGTGATCGGGCTGGAGCTCGGTTCGGTCTGGCGGCGGCTTGGCGCCGAAGTGATCGTGGTCGAATTTCTCGACCAGCTGCTGCCGGGCATGGACCTGGATATCCGCAAGGAAGCGGCCAAGATCTTCAAGAAGCAGGGTATGGAGCTCAAGCTTTCGACCAAGGTCACCGGCTGCACCGTCAAGGGCAAGAAGGCCACGCTGACGCTGGAACCGGCTGCGGGTGGCGATGCCGAAACGCTCGAGGCCGATTGCGTGCTGGTGTCGATCGGCCGCCGCCCCAACACCGAAGGGCTGGGGCTCGACAAGATCGGGCTGGCGACCAACCAGCGCGGCCAGATCGAGATCGACCATGAATTCCGCACCGCCGTGGCGGGCGTGCGCGCCATCGGCGATGTCGTGCCCGGCCCGATGCTGGCGCACAAGGCGGAAGACGAAGGCATCGCGGTGGCCGAATGGATCGCCGGGCAGACCGGCATCGTCAATCACGACGTGATCCCGGGCGTGGTCTACACCTGGCCCGAAATCGCCGGGGTCGGCCTGACCGAGGAAGCGGCGAAAGAGCGCGGCGCGATCAAGGTCGGCAAGTTCCCGATGATGGCCAACAGCCGTGCCAAGACCAATCACGAGCCCGACGGTTTCGTGAAAGTCATCGCCGATGCGGAAACCGACCGCGTGCTGGGCGTGTGGTGCATCGCCAGCGTTGCCGGCACTATGATCGCGCAGGCTGCGCAAGCGATGGAATTCGGCGCCACCAGCGAAGACATCGCCTACACCTGCCATGCCCACCCGACGCATTCCGAAGCGATCAAGGAAGCGGCGATGGCGGTGACGGGCAAGCCGATCCACATGTAAGCCTTACCCGGGTTCCCTGCGCAGGCGCTGCACGCGCGATGCGCAGGGAACCCTGCCGCACATGCGCCGTTTCCTGCCCATGGGCAGAGGGGAAACGGGGCAAGACACATGCGCGGCCTGACCGGAATTTTCGCAGCCGTTCTGCTGCCCTCGCTCACCCTGCTGGCGCTGTCCGGTTGCAAGCTGCACGACAAATTCGCCCCGCCCGAACGTGTGGCAACGCAGTTCAAGCTCGATCCGCAAAGTTCGGTGATCGCCGTGCCGGTGTCCGCCGACCTGTCGGGGCTGGCCGTCGAGCTCGAACGCGAAGTGCCGCGCGTGCTGAAGCGCATCGACCGCAAGGATCAGACCTGCGTCGCGTCGAAGAAGATCGACCTCGAACTGTTCAAGCTCAAGTCGCCCGAGATGAAGTGCGACATCGTCGGCACCGTCACCCGCGGGCGCATGGTCATCACCGGGCGCGGGCAGGATGTGATCGTGACCATGCCGATCCATGTGGTGGTCCATGCAAGGGACATTGGCGGCATCCTGAAACAGGAAACCGCCACCGCCGATGCGCGGCTGCGCGCGGTGGCGCGGCTGAACCTTGCCGAGGACTGGAACCTGACCGGGAAGGTCGACATCCAGTATGACTGGACCGACGCGCCACATGTCGATTTCCTCGGCCAGCGGATCGAATTCACCGACAAGGCCGATGCCCAGCTGGCGCGCGTGATCGCCCGGCTCGAACGCACGCTGCCGCGCGAGCTGGCCAAGCTCAACCTGCGCGGGCAGGTCGAGGAGCTGTGGGGGCAGGCATTCACCTCGCTGCAGCTCAACGAATCGAACCCGCCGGTGTGGATGCGCGTGACGCCCCAGGAACTGCAATATGGCGGCTATTCGCTGTCGGGGCGGCGGCTGAACTTGAAGCTAGGTATCCGGGCGACCACCGAAACCTTCGTCGGCGACCGCCCGCCCAATCCCGAACGCACTCCCCTGCCGCCACGCCAGCCGCTCGACGCGAAGGCCGGGCGGATGGTGTTCTTCGTTCCCGTCATCGCCGATTACGCGCAGCTCGAACCGGTGGTGAAGAAGGCGCTGGTCAAGCGATCGGCCACCCCGTTCGACCTGCCGGGCATCGGGCCGGTGACCGCGCAGTTCCACGATGTGGTCGTTTATGGGACGACCGGCGGGCGGGTCGCCGTGGGCGTGACCTTCAGCGCGCGGCTGCCGGGCAGCGATGCAAGTTCCGCGCGGGGCCAGATCTGGCTCACCGGCACCCCGTCCAACGATCCCGATTCGCGCCGGGTGACCTTTTCCGGGCTCGAGATCAGCGGCGATACCGATGCGACCGGGGCCGATCTGTTGCTGGCGCTGGCCAATACGCCCGGATATTCGCAAACCATCGCCAGCGCCCTCGCCCAGAATTTCGAAGGCGATTACGATGAATTGATGGGCAAGATCGACCGCGCAATCGCGTCCAAACGCGAAGGCGACCTGCTGATCCACGCCAAGATCGACGATGTACGCACAGGCCGGTTGCAAGCCGCCGGACAGGGGCTCTATCTGCCCGTATGGGGCACGGGAACCGCATCGATCACCCTGGCACGCTGACGCTGCGCGATCGCCTCGGCGCACTGGCGGCACTGGGCGTCCCGTCGCTCGCGGGGATCGCCTATCTCGCGCTGCTGGGCGCCCCGCCCGCCTATCCGGCGACCAACGCCGCCGCCCTGGCGCTCGCTTCGCTCTGGATCGTATTCGGGCGCGGACCGCGAAGCATCAGGGCCCAGCGCGTCCTCGCCGCCGCGCTGGCGGTGCTGCTGTTCGTGCCGCTTGCCGCCGGGCCGGAACTCCATGGGGTCACCCGCTGGTTGCCGCTCGGCCCGGTGACCCTGCATGCCGGGATGCTCGCGATCCCCGCGCTCGCCCTGCTCGCCGCGCGCGATCCCGATTATGCCCCGCCGCTGCTGCTGGTCGGCCTGCTGGGCGCCTTCCTCCAGCCCGATGCGGCGAGCGGCTTCGCGCTGACCTTCGCCGCGATCGGGTTGCATCACATCACGCGCGACTGGAAAGTCGGCACGGTCGCCATCGTCGGCTTCATCGCCAGCATCGTGATGGCGCTGAACGGCGAACTTGAACCGGCACCCTTCGTCGAACGCATCCTGTTCGACCTCGCGTTGCATCATGGGGCCATCGCGCTGCTGCTGGCTGCGGCGCTGGTCGCGGGTTACCTGCTGACGCTCTACACCCTGCCCGCCCCGCGCGCGGTTCGCTTCGCGCTGGCGGGCAGCTGGTTCGGCTTTGCGCTGATGTCGGTCATCTCGAATTATCCCAGCCTGCTGATCGGCTATGGCGCGGCGCCGATCCTGGGCTATGGGCTGGCCTTCGGTCTTGCCAACAGGAACAGCCCATGAGCCTGCGCCCCTTCCATCTCGCCTTCCCCGTCCGCGACATTGCCGAAGCGCGTGACTTCTGGGGCCGGGTGATGGGCTGTGCCGAAGGGCGCAGCGCGGCGGACTGGGTCGATTTCGATTTCTACGGCCACCAGATCGTCGCCCATCTGGCCCCCGGCAGCGGCGATGCCGCCAGCAACTCGGTCGACGGGCATGACGTGCCCGTGCCGCATTTCGGCATCGTGCTGGCGATGGACGACTGGCAGGCGCTGGCCGACCGCCTGACCGCCGCCGGGGTGGAATTCGCCATCGCACCGCATATCCGCTTCGCCGGACAGCCCGGCGAGCAGGCGACGATGTTCTTCCGCGATCCCAGCGGCAATGCCATCGAGATGAAGGCGTTTGCCGATCTCGGCCAGCTCTTCGCCACCGACTGACATTGCTGCCACGAAGTTTGCCCTTGCCCACAGGCGGCGGCATGGCAGGTTGCGCGGCGAGGAGAGAGTGATGGCCTACCCGAGACTGACCGAGGAACCCGGTGCGCTGGGGCTCGCCGCACTGATCCGCAACGGCGCGCTCTCGCCGCTCGAAGCGGTCGAGGCGGCGATAGCCCGGATCGAGGCGCTGGACGGGCCGATCAACGCCGTGGTGGTGCGCGATTTCGATCGCGCGCGCGAAACCGCCCGGGCGATGGACCGGCAACATGCCGCCCCCGGCCAGCCGCTGTTCGGCGTGCCGATGACGGTGAAGGAAAGCTTCGACATTGCCGGGCTGCCATCCTGCTGGGGCCTGCCCGAATTCGCCGGGCAGGTCGCACAGCGCGACGCCCGGATCGTCACCCGGCTGAAGCGCGCCGGGGCGGTGATCCTGGGCAAGACCAATATCCCGCCGCATCTTGCCGATTTGCAGAGCGACAATCCGGTCTATGGCCGGACCAGCAATCCGCACGACCTCAGCCGCGTGTCCGGCGGATCGTCGGGCGGCGGGGCTGCGGCGGTCGCGGCGGGCATGGTGCCGTGCGAATATGGCAGCGACATCGGCAGCTCGATCCGCAATCCCGCGCATTTCTGCGGCGTGTTCGGGCACAAGACCAGCTATGGCCTCGTCACCAAGCATGGCCACGGCCACCCGATGGCGCGCGGGCGCGATGGCTGGGGCGGCGTTCTGTCGGTGGTCGGCCCGCTGGCACGTTCGGCGCGCGATCTTGCCGCGCTGCTCGAAGTCACCGCCGATCTGCCGCTCCCCCGGCATGATCCGAAGCTGGCGCAGTGCCGCTTCCTCGCCGTGCTCGACCATCCCTCCAGCGAAGTGGACCAGGCGGTGCGCGGCCCGATCGAGGCGGCGCTCGCCGCACTGGAAGCGCAGGGCGCCCGCGTGGACCGCAGCAGCGCG